>CAJTER010000008.1 GCA_910575405.1 Clostridia bacterium
GACTGCCGGTGCGAATAAGTTTCTTCGCATCTACTATGGACGGGTGAAAGAATATCTTTCATCGCTTCCGAAATAACCATCTCATACATACCTTTATTTCAGACCAGCGAATATCGGTGGTCTTATTTCAATGTTCAAAATCCTACCTAAAACTTTTTGCCTGAAACAATCAATTTACTATTGACTTTTTATTTGCAGGCTTAAATTTCATCAATACTTTTATTTCCTGTTTCTGGCGCCCATGCCAGAGTTACGATCAGTCCGATAATCAAAACCACCGCAATACCGATGAGTGCTGTTTCAATTCCGAAATTTGCGATGATAATGGGCATTGCAAAGGTTCCAAAGCACCCAAAGATGCGGCTTACTGCCGAGCAGAACCCGACGCCCGTCGTCCGCAGCTCGGTAGGAAATGCTTCTGTAGGATAGATATATGCTGTAATAGTTCCAAAGGCCTGATTTCCCAGCACATGAATTCCAAAGCAGGCTACGATAATCCCTGTGGGAGCCCCTGACCAGAAGCCCAGTATGAGAAGCGGCACAATTGCCACAACCATTCCCCAGACTGTAACTGTCTTCCTCGGTAGGCGATCTACGATAAACAGTACGATGATCCCTGCCAGCAGATAAATACCATTGAGAAGCAGCGTATAGAAGGTATTTTCATCTACGATGCCCAGCGCTCCCAGGATAACGGGAACAAAGGATAAAACTGCATAAAGTGGAAGAACATTAACACCGTAGGCAATGGTTGCGAAGGCAGTACGCTTGATCTGACCTTTGCTGAAAATCGCTGCCAGGCTGACTTTGTGCTCCGGCTTTTTATTTTTAATGGCATCAATGGTGGGTTCCAGATCAATATCTTCTCCAATGTACTTTGCTACAGCTGACTTTGCCTCTTCACTCCTGCCATGAAGAATGAGCCATCTGGGTGTTTCCGGCATTCCGGCCCGAAGCAGAAGCACGACAAAGGCGATTACCGCACTGCTGCTGAGCATCCATCTCCAGCTGTCCGGCCCTATATTCTGCATCCATGCACCCACATATGCGGCAATTACATAGCCGATGGTCCACACCATACATAAGATCGTAAGGGTTCTGCCTCTCAATCTGCTCGGTACAAATTCAGCAACGATTGCGCCGCTTATCGCATATTCTGCTCCGATGCAAATGCCCAGTAAAAGCCTCAGTATAAACAACATTCCCGCGCTGTTTGCCACGAATTGCAGCAGAGAAATGACTAGAATCGCAACAAAATCCAGAGAATAGATTTTCTGTCTGCCGATTTTATCGGACAACCCTCCGAAAAAAATGCCTCCAATAAAGACGCCCGCCAGAGGGGAACTGGTAATGAGTCCCTGCCAGGTAGCGTTCATTCCCACGTCTGCGGTAAAGGCCAGCAGTGCAAATTGTATCATGCCCAAAATATATCCATCCGTCAGCGAACCGCCAATAGTGCAGGATATGATTCTTATGTGGAATTTTCTAAGTGGAGCATTGTCTAAGGTATATGGTTTTAAATTATCCATGTTTCTTCTCCTATGTACTCAATCAATAACGAATTTCGATGTACATCTCATAGGCACAGGATAATTCAAATTACAATTGCAGAAAAGTACCAGATGTTTGATCCTGAAAGGTACCAAAAGAATGGCTTTGCTGTACTGCGTACCTGGTTGAACATTTATAAAATACTGATTTTAAAGGCTTCGTTGAGGAGCGCTATTCCCTCTGTAATTTTTTCTTCACTTGGAATCGAATAATTGAGGCGGATATAATTTTCGCCTTTAGAGCCTTTTAGAAAGAACACGTTTCCCGGCATAAAGGAGATTCCCCTTTCGTTTGCTTCTGACGTCAGCTTCCGCACGTTCATGTTCTGCGGCAGACGGCACCAGAGATACAGACCGCCCTCCGGCTTTCTCATCTCAACGCCAAGCTCTCTGGCGTCCTTAAGGGCCGCATACATTGTATCTCTCTTTCTTTTATTTTTGTCACGCATAATGCCCATATTGGCCTCATATTTATTTTGTTCTAAATACCGGTTCAATACCCACTGAGAAACCACATCCGCACAGACGATCCTTGATTGGACAATTGCGCTGATATCGCTTATCAGCCTTCTGTTTCCGATGATAAAGGCCATCCGTATCCCCGATGGTATTGTAAAATAAAAAGAATATATATAAATCACACTGTCATGCTGGTCGAGGTCTTTGAGGGGAGGCAGTTCTCTCCCGTCATACCGGAATCCGGAACAGCCGTCATCCTCTATTATGGGAATGTTATATTGATAGGATAATTCCAGCAGTTTTTTTCTCCGCTCCAGGCTCATCACTGCACCGGTCGGGTTCTGGAAATCAGGATTTGTATAGATCAGCTTTGGTTTGTGCTTTGCAATCAGTGCTTCCAGATGTTTGCAGCAGATTCCTTCCTCATCCATATCAGCGGTAATAACATCAGCGCCTATGGAGAGGAATATGCGGAACACTTCCGGGCAGACCGGCTCTTCTATGATTACGGCGTCTCCGTTCTTTATAATTGTATTTGCCAGATATTCGATGGCCTGAAAGGTTTCTGAAATCACCTGAATTTCACTGGGGTTTGCATGAATTCCCCTGACGCTGACAAATTCGGCGATGCTTTTGCGGAGAGCCTCGGTTCCCTGTTTATGACTCACGCTGTATTTGTTGTGCTCTGCTGCCCGCGCCATTTCAATGAGCAATTCTGATATATCCTCACTGCCCTGTTCTTCCGTCAGAACCACATCTCCGGAAAAGGAATATTTGACATTATGTTTAAACCAGCTACTGAAATGCCGTTCAATACGGCGGTTAATATACTCGTCTCTGATAATATCACTCCAGATAAGACTGTAGCTTTTTCCAGTTAAATGTGCCTCTTTTGTGTAGGAAACGACAAATCCTTTTCGCTCTATAGACGTCAGATATCCGTCCGCTTTTAACTCCCCATATGCCCGTTTAATCGTATTTCTGTGTACACTGATCAATTCTGCCATGTGCCGCTCCGAGGGCATACGAAACCCGTCGGGAAGCTCTCCCCTGATGATCATTGCTTTAAACTGATTTACAATCTGCAGGTATAAAGGTGTCTCTGAATTTCGATTGGTATAAGGCCGCATAATTCCTCTCTTTGCTCCTCTCTCTGTAAAATTCCCTGATATGTATTGTACCCCGCCTATAAGCGAGGTACCCACATCAATTATCTGTTTTCATCTCCGCAAAGGTCTTAATGCCGCCATCGCCGCCTCCTCCTAAAAAGTCCAGTCTGTACACCCATTTTGTAAGCTCTGCATACCTTGCGTCAAATTGGTTTTTCTCCACAGCCGTGTCCCCCATAATGTACCGGCCCTGGTTCTCATTGTTGTAATTTCCGTGGTTTTCCAGGTAAATATCGGACTCAAGAAAACCGCTCTCCTTTTCATTCCACGGGATATATCTGTAATAGTTGTTAAACATATCCCCCTGTGGCTCGTAGCGGTAGACCGCCAGATACGCCTTTCCTCCAGGATTTACAATGCCGACAACGCCGTTATTGCCACCCACTTCCTTAAAAAGGACTTCTGACTTCAGCCGCACCGGCCCCTTGCTCTCAAGGCTCCACACGTCGTACATCACATCTATTCCGTCGCTGTTTTTTATTTCATAGACAGCCAGAAATTCCTGTGTGCCATCCCCGTTAAAATCTCCCGATTCTGCCAGAGGCTCCCAAGATGAATTGGTCACAAACCCGCTCTGGGCTTCGATCCTGGCGATAATCTGGCGCAGCATATCTTCTGTACTTTGCTCCGCTGGCACGCTGCCTTCTCTACTCTGAGAGAGCTCTGCCTGAGAGGCTTCTCCGCTCTGTATACGATTCTGCGCAGGATCTTCCTGCGGCCCGTCGCCGGAAGCATGCATTCCAATGATGATCGCCAAAACGATGGCTATGAGGGCAAGACCCGCTGCGCCTCCCATGATCCACTTCCGTCTGCTGCCGGATTCCTCCCGCATCCCTGCATCATGGGATTCCTCCTGCTCTTTGCCAGCCGCTTTTGCCTGATTTACCTGAGTATCAGCTTGCACACGTTCCTGTTCCACTTCCTGTGCTAGTTCCGTATTCTTTGCTTTGTCTCCTGTTTCCCTCACCGGCTCTCCGCAGAAAAAGCAGAATTGATCCGTTTCCCGCAGCTCTTTGCCGCATTTTGTACAAAAGGCCATATTTTCCTCCTTCCTGACGCGCCAAGCGTGTCATCCAGGTAGATTTGAAAGTTTACTTTCAAACTTCATTTCCTCCTATTAACGTTTTACTCGCCCTTATTTCCTACTATTTATTAATCCTCCAATAGCCTTTTCTGTCAGAGCCAATACGGATAATTTTTCCCGATTCCCGCAGCTTCTTTATCATGCGGCTAATCTTCCTGGTGCTAAATCCCAGTTTTTCACTCAATTTTTTTGCTGTAATGCCCGGCTCCTTTTCCAACAGCAAAAGAAGCTTTTTTTCATCGCCATTTTCATCGCCATTTTCATCGCCATTTATTTTTTTAGAAGCGAGGCTTTCCGTTTCATTGGACCATGAACAAGGGAAAACAACCTTGATAAAATGTTCGGATATTTCAAAAATAATCTTGTCATATGCGCTTAAAATACGGCTCATCCCTGAGCCCAGCTGTTCAACCAAGCCCACATCTTTAAACACGCGCATCAATTCCCGATTTCTGGGCATGCTGCTGCAGCTAAAAAAATCGTCTATGCTTTGCCCCTGAATCAGGCCGCCGTAAGATGTGAACTCCATCCGATCGCTGAAAATTTCAAAGACTGGGGGAATTTCTCTCGAAAAATCATTATGGACGATAGCATTGATCAGTGCTTCCCGCATTGGAACTGGCTCAACCAAATTTTTTTCGATCCGCTTTGTGCTCGTCACTTTCGCCAGCGTAGTATTTTCAATTTTCATTTTTTCCAGAACATAATTCGTTGTTTTAAGAAGGGAACAATAGCCGTATTCTTCATTTTCTTTTAGATCGACTTTATCTTTTCCCGCATATTTGACAACCTTGATCGATACACCGTTTTCATCTGCCAGAAGGTATGCGATATAATTGTATGTTCCATCAGGTGTAAGCAATTCAAGGCTGTTTGCAAACTGGTTATTTAGCTCCAGTCCGCGCTCCTGGTAATAGATTTTAAGCTGTGCAAATGTAAGATCCTGTCTTGGAGCAGAGATGTTACGCAATGTGGTATGAATTCTTTTTGCGTATAATTCATCTATTAGGGCTGAGTCATAGGCTGTGTCGATGAGCCCAGCCTCATATAGCAGCCATTTGGCGACATCCCCTTGGCCTTAATATAGTATGGCTTCTCAAGCCCGCTGGATACGATAACCTTGATTACCGCTGTGTCATCTATCGTTTCTGTCGCAATATCAAATAACCCGAGTGTGGATGGCAGAATATTATGTTTGATCCGATCCGCAATTTTTAACTGCATAGAATCCATATCTGGGTTTTCAACAGGCCTGCCGTCATCGCCAATTCCTATATAAAGGATTCCGCCTTCGTGGTTATTTAAAAATGCGACAATTTCCTTCTCCATCTTATCATTTAGCGTGGCTTTCAGTTCTATGCGATTGCTTTCCTGCAGCATGATTCCTCACTTCCCTCTACAATGGTGTATTATACCCGCCTGTAAACGAGGTACTCCCATCAATTGAGATTTTTCCTCCCCGTAAAGGAGGCATTATCCCCGGCTTTTTCGGTTCCAGCTTTTCTTCCCGGATTGTTTCACATTATATCATTTTTGCGGGGCAAAGTCATTTTTTATACACGAACTGCATGTAAACGGCTGCCGACCTTTTAAATTTTCCTTTACCCACACTCAAAAAGAGAGCGCCAACACACTCTCTTTTCGTGACCCGCTTTTTCCATTTACCGTTTCAGCGGTTTTACGCATATGATAAAGATCCCTATATTGATGACGCACAGGGCACTCATCATGATCCAGGCCGGATAATAGCTTCCCGCGGAATCATAAATCAGGCTTACAACCACCTGCAGCATTCCTCCGATTCCCGATGCCATGCTGAACATGCCCATTATGGATCCGAAATTGGATTTTCCATACATAATCGGCAGGATCAGCGGCATGGAAAGGGTTGCTACCGGTACGCCGACTCCATAAAGAAGGAGGAACAGGCCAATCAGGATCGGCGAGTTCAGAAGGCCGTTCATCCAAAAGCAGATAAAGCATGCTGTCACCAGTATCATCTCGATCACCGTAACCCGGCGCACTCCAAACCTGCCATACAGCGCCCCCGCGACGATTTTTCCCGCAATCAGTATGCCGGAGCTTATTGAAATAACGCTAGCGGCCTTTGTAGGTGACATACCGTAGTCGGTCATAAAGGGAATGCCGTGATTTAATATGGCCATGCTCACAAAGGTGAGGATTATGTAAGCGACAAATACGGCCCATGTCTGCGGCCTGCGCAGCGCAGCGGAAAGGGTCAGATCTGCAGGCTCCTTTTTTGAAGCCATCTTTTGCTCAACAGGCACATCTGCCGTTTCTCCTTTTACGCGTTTCAGTTCTGAAGGCTCTCTTGCCACGAAAATCAGGATCAAGGGGATCAAAATGACGACCATGAACAGTCCTGATATAAAATAGGAAGTTCTCCATCCGTAATTGTCAATGAGAAACGTGTACAGCGGGTTCAGCACCATGGCTCCTGCTCCGCTTCCTACAAAGGCGAGGCCCAGGGCAAAGCCTTCCTGCTTTTCATCAAACCAATTTTTGATCAGCATGGAAATGGGAATATTGCAAGTAAATGCCACTGATACGCCCATGAAAATACCTGCCAGGTAAAAATAAATAATCGATGGCGCTGCTGAATAGATGAACATGCACAGAGCGCTTGCAATGGTTCCCAGCACCATCAGCAGTTTCATGCTGTAAGTCTCCAGCAGCTTTCCCGCCAGCATGGAAGAGAGCATCATGGCCAGAGCCTGTATGGTCGTAATCAGCGTAAAGGATGTGCGGGGAATTCCCAGTGCCTCGGATACAGGCTTTACATACACGCCCATGCAGCTGATACAGGTTGCAAAGATAAACATCAATATGAGAAAGGATACGGCTACAATGGCCCATCCTCTGAAATTTTTTGTATGATTCAAGATGCCTGCCCTCCTACCTGATTTCATCCATAAGTACTGCTGCTCTTCCAATATACGCCGCTGTATCTTTCAGCCTTTTTTCCAGCTCCTCATGAAGCTTTTCATAATGGCCTTCCATCACTGCGCAGATTGCTTTGTAGTCGGGATTTTTTGCATCTCGCACTTCCTCATATTCTTTATAAAGGTTCACTAGAGGCGACAGCTTTCCGTAATATCCCCAGGTTCCTTCCATAGGCTGGTACAGCTCCAGCATGTTATCGCAGGTCTCCCTGTCAAACCAGTTGATGTACTGGGTCAGAGGAACCCAACCAAAGAGATCCAGGCAGATCTTATCAAATGCTGCCAGCACGTTTGCCCTGTCAGGAGCATCTTTTCTCAGTTCGTCCACCGCTTCTTTGAGCGCTGTTGTGTCCGATAAGGTCTGCATATACGGATAAATGGTGTTCTGTCCTACGCTTGCTGCAATGCAGCTGCTCAAAACATGTTTGTTGTACAGGATGAGCTTTTTGTTGGCTTCCTCAATATCCGCTATCTGGCTCTTTCTGTCATTGTATGCCTCTACTGCCGTTTTCCAGCTCTGCAGCGCGCGCTCGATTTCGGCTGTAATGGTCTCGTCTATATCTACTTTTTTAAATTCTTCTTTGGACATGCCCATGAGAACGCCATTTTCTGAGGAAGATGTTTCCGGTCTGCTGTACCAGGCCTCAAAATCCGCCACTCTTCGTTCCGGGCTAAAGCCGATCAGGTTTTCATCAAAGGCGCAGATCAGATCAAAGCTTGCATTGGCAATCCGCCTCATGCCGTCGTAGTCGATATGCTCTTCCCGATCATAATTGGTATGGTACCGTCCCAGGTAGTCCTCTCTCATGGAGGTCATGGAAATGCAGGGAATTCCTCTGGCGCAGAAGGTCCATTCATCTGCAATGCTGATGAGCATCTCAAGGGTTTCGACGGCTGCCGGATAAGTATCTCCCTTCATATGCCCCGCGCAGGCTTCAACCAGGGACATGACTTCCGGAACACCTCTGAAAAGCGTAGTTCCGCCTTTTTCCGGCATCACCTCATAATTGAGCATCAGAGCGGTTTCCTCCGCCCACTCTGGATGTGCTTTGACTGCCTCAACCGCGCCGTGCTGCCAGTCGTACACGGTATTGATTTTTCCGTATTCTTCTGATGATGTAAAAATAAATCGTATGGTTGCATCAGGCTGATACCCGGACAGGCACATCGCTTTTGCGATAGTCATGACAGTGGCTACTGAACCGGTATCATCGACACCTGCTTTGAGATGAGCGTCCTGATGTGCTCCCAGGAGGATCACCTTTTCCTTGTTCCTGCCTGGAATTTCGGCGGTCACATTGTAGCCTCTGCCTCCTTCTTCGGCCAGACGGATATCGACTCTGCTGTTGATGGAAACAGGTGTATTGGGCTCCTCCTTTATTTTCGCTTTCAGGGCATCTCCGTCCTGTCTCGCGATAAAGACTGCCGGTATATCCTCAAAAGAATTTTCTCCGTCTGCCCCGATCAGCATATCCGGAGCATAGGTCAGGTAATTTCCCGTATTCTTTTCAGGGCATGTAGTATAAATCGCGGCCAGAGCGCCTTTCGCTGTTGCCTGGGCGGACTGCCATCCAACCCATACGCGATCAAAGTCTCCGTCTAAAATCACGATTTTGTCTTTGAAAAAGTCCGCATCTGTGCTCACTTTGTCATAATCCTGGCGGAAGCCTTTTCCCACATAAACTGCGGGAGCGGTTATGGTTCCTTCCGTACCGCGAAAACCTGCGAACTGGGATACTGTAAAAATCCTTGCTGGAATAGTCTTTCCGTCTCTTCCCGGCGCGCCGTCTATCATCACCTCCGCTCCCTTCAGCTCGAATGCGTCTACCGGTATTTCTTCCATCTTTACATTGGACAGGCCCGCTTCCTTCAGCTGTTCTGCCAGAAACGCGGAAGCTTCGTGCTCCTGCGGAGTTCCACCCAACCTGAATCCGATATCCGATGAAGAAAATCCAATGAGGGTTTTGACGATTTCTTCTCCGTATCCCTGCTCATATAGCCGCTTTGTTTGTTCATAAAAATTCGTTTTATCCATTTTTCCTCCCCTGGCGGCGCCTACTGCTGCATCAAAGCATTCCTGCCAGGGTATTTCGCCGTCAATTTATGGCGCTTAAGCTCCTGAGGCCAGTCCCTCTTCCAGCTTTGCAAGCAGTTCCACAAATTCTTCCAGCTCCTCCTTGCTGAAGGTTAAAGCAACGTGTTCTTCCAGCGCCTGTACTGCTTCGAAGCACTTTTCACATAGAAGCTCACCCTCTTTTGTAATACTGATCAGATAGACCCGTCTGTCTGAAGGCGAGTCCTTCCTCTGGAGCAATCCCTTATTTTCAAGAATGTCAATGATACGCATAATTGCCGCGCTTTCTTTAAAACATGCTCGTGCCAATTCCCTCTGAGAATACAGCACTTCCGAATTATAGACCTTGTTCAAAACGATCCATTGGTCTGTAGTAATGCCGAATGGCCTGAGCGCATCCTGAGTCTGCACTCTGAGAATTTTATTAATCCTGTATATCTGAGAATTCAATTTGTTTCTGTAGTTTGACATAATTACCTCCTGATATAATTGCTATATCAATTATATCAGGATTCTTATGGCTTTAACAACTCCTTTCCGTCAAGATAAGTCTGAAGAATCCGGATTTTAGAAAGCTCCGCAGGTTCTGTTTCAAAAGGATCCTGATCTAAAAGGACAAAGTCGCCGCGCTTTCCGGCCTCAAGGCTTCCCGTTTCCTTTTCTCTGAACAGCTGGTAAGCCCCGCTTATGGTGTAGGCTTCGATCATGTCTTTAAGCGTCACCCGTTCCGCAGGGTTCAGCACAAAGCTAGATCCTCGTATGCCCTGTTCCGTCTTTTCATACGCATCTCGTGTAATGCCCATCTGGATTCCCAAAAGAGGATTGTTGGCAGGCGACACCGGATAATCGCCGGAAGCGGTTATTACAGCACCGCCGCCTTTCAGGCTTTTTACCGGGTACATCTTTTCCGCGCGCCCTTTTCCCAGAGCCGGAAGCTCCACATTTTCATAAAAGCCCGGCTCCTTGTAATGCCAGAAGGTCTGCACAGCCGCAATCAGGTTGTTTTCGCCAAATCTCCGAAAATCCTTCTCATCTACAAGCTGCAAATGGGTCAGGACATGGCGGAGCTTGTCATTTTTCTCCTGTTTCTGCGCCTCTTCTATGGCATCCAGGGTCATCTGTACGGCCGCATCCCCTATGGTATGGGCGTGTATCTGAAATCCGTTTTTTATCGACTGCCGAAAGGACTGAACCAGCGCTTCATACTTCCAGATGGGCTGACCTCTGAAACCTTTGATATTGCAGTAATCCTCTTTGAGACAGGCTGTGTTTCCCTCCAGCACGCCATCGATCATATATTTTGCGGTTGTAATTCGCAGATCGCCCTGCTGCATATTGTCTCTGGCTGAAATCAGCTGTTCCATCCGTTCCCCAACTGCTTCCGGCCGTATCAGGATGCTGGCGTTGATTCTCATCTTCGTTTCGCATTCCTTCAGATAAGTCAGAATCTCCACGGGAAGCCCCTTGGAAAAAGGCGCTGCTGCCATTATAGACGTGTATCCCCACTTTGCCATTTCCTGCTCAAAGTCTTTGATGGCCCGGCAGATCTCCTCTTTTGTAAATGTATGCTCCGGCAGCTTTATATCCCATGTATCGGTCAAAAGTCCGGTCGGCCTTCCATCACTGCCGGTATGGATTCTGCCTTTGCCTTCGTATATATATCCTGCCTCAAGAATTCCCGCCGCTTTCATGGCCTCTGTGTTCAGGAGTCTGGAATGCATATCGCCTGACTGGAGCACCGCGATACGATCTCCGCAGATATCATCGATCCATTGTGCGCATGGCGCTCTGCCTTGATCGTCAATAATGCCCATGTCAAATCCGGTTCCAAAGATTGCCCTTGCGTCCGGCTGTCTTTCGAGGAAATCCGCGATCCTGTTTCGAATTTCTTCTGCTGTTCCTGCCTGAAACAGATCCACTTCAAAGAGTTTGGTCAGGGAATTACCGGGTATGTGGACGTGAGAGTCGACAAAGCCCGGGAGGATAGCTGCCCCGCTTAGGTCAATTACCTGACAGTCCTTTGCGGGGAAGCCTTCGCGTTTCCCCACATAGGTGATGGTTCCATCCCTGTTTACAGCCATAGCTTCTGCCGGCCTTAAATGCCAGTTCTCTCCGCTTACTGTATAAATTCTTCCGTTTATGAATAATTTCTCTTTCATTTTCTGCTCTCTCTGTAAAATCTACTGTTCTGCCGGAGTTCCTGTTTCTTTTTTTGCTTCTCTTCTGAGCATAGCCGCAATAATGAAAAACATAACCGCACCTGCCGCGCATAAAGCCGCGCCATAGGTAAAGGTCATTGCCGGAGCGCATCTTGTTGTTATCTGTGTACCGATGAGAGATGCACCCGCTCCTGAAAAGACCAGTATGCCGTATGTAAAACCAAAGTTTCTTTCACCGAATATCTGAAGAGAAGTATCGGGTATCAGTGTAAGGACGGCTCCTGATCCCAGCCCCAGAATCGCTATAACAATAAGGAACAGGGTATACTGACTTACTCCCCCCGCAAGGAGCAGAATAGATGCTGCCGCACAGACAATACATAACAGCATGAACGATTTAACCGGGCCGAACCATTTATCTGACATAATTCCAACAAGAATGCCTCCGACGGCACTTGCAATTTGCCAAAGAGAATAAAATAGTGCGCCAGCCGCGGTTCCCACGCTTACCGCAGCCTGTGCAACCAGAGACAGATTTGCGGAAAGTCCGTTGCAGAAAGCGGTTCCAAGAACAACTCCTATGATCAAAAGCCAAAAGGAAGGTTTCTTCAGTATTTGCATTACTGTATAATTGGGACGATCCGCGTATTTTGAAAGCTCCTCTTCACCCAGTTTTTGTTCCATGTTTGCAGGCATATATCCCTTAGGAGCATCTATAATAATAAACCCGCATACAATTACGATAATTCCGTATATGGCTCCCTGGAGCGCGATTCCATGCATCAGATCCATAGTTCTTGTAAGCCATTCGATAAAGGGCGCCATAATGGCCGTTCCAAGAGCGGTCGCAGCGATAAACAGGCCTGTGGCAAAGGCGCTTTTATCCGGGAACAGAGCGCCTACATTCGCAAGCTGGGATACATAAATCACATACATCATCAGACATGCGAGACTGTCCGTTACTACAAACATCATTGCGGATGTGGAAAAGGAGCTGAGAATTACCGCAAGTCCAAAGGCCAGGCCGCCCACCTTCAGCGTAAATCTGCTGCCGAATTTCGCATTGAGCTTCCCTCCGATAAGAGAGCCCGGAAGCCCTACTACCATCATGATGGTCCACACGAGAACAACTACGGTAGGATCCCACCCTTTCTGCTCCTGCAGCGGCCCTATGTATATGGTAAGATTATATACATAAGCCGTAACGGATCCGACCAGCATCTGAAGCACAAGGACCAGCCAGCGTTTCTTATCAATTGATCTGGTTGATAATTCATTTCCAGTAGCCATAACAAAACCTCCTAAAATTTCTAACTTAAACTATTGCGATTCGCTTTATATCTTTAATGCAGTATCATAGGCCGTCTTGATAACATCCATCAGATTGCCTACTTTATCTGCATCTCCGACCGTATAGATTTCCTTAACCGAATCCACCCCCGCAAAAGGATTATCCGGCGTGTAACCTGCTGCCATGACTACGTTGTCCGCTTTTAGTGTTTTCATGCCCTCTGGCGTCTCTGCTTCCACTTCTCTGTCGAGGATCCTCTTCAGTTTTGCGGATGTAAGCACCTGCACATTATGAAAGACCAGCAGATCCTTCAGCATCGCAGAGTTTGCCATACTGAGAGTGGGCGCGTTTAAGAACTCGTCCATAGCCTCAAGAACCGTTACATGACCGCCATTCAGGGCCAGCTCGTAAGCAGCCTCGCATCCCGACAGGCCGCCGCCCACAATAACCGTGTTTCCTTTCAGCCTGCATCCGGACAAAAGGAGCTCCTTTACTTCTGTAACATGCGGTTTTTCGATGCCTTCTATGGGCAGCTTTTTTGGTTTTGCTCCGCACGCGAGGATGAGAACATCCGGCTGCTCTTCTTCAATCACAGCTTTACCTGCCGCTCTATTTTTGTATATGGTTACCTTGAGCCTTTCCATTTCCCGCTCATACCAGGAAATCAGGCGTTTATCAGCTTCTTTAAAAGAAGGCGCCGCTGCGGCGATAAAGGCTCCCCCCAGCTTTCCTGACTTTTCGTATAGGGCAACATCATGTCCGCGCATAGACGTGAGTCTGGCAGTTTCCATTCCGCCGATACCGCCGCCGATTATCATAATTCTCTTTTTTTCTTTCGCAGGCTCCAATCGATACTCCTGCTCGTGCATAGTTGCCGGCCTTAAAGCGCATGTAACACCATTTCCTGTTAGAAGCGAGCCCAGGCAGCCATTATGGCAGGCAATGCAGGGTCTTATGCTCTCTAAGCTTCCGCGCTGAACCTTTTGCGGATAATCCGGGTCAGCCAAAAGCTGCCTTGCGATACCTACCGCGTCGATTTTCCCCGATGCTACAGCTTCTGCGGCAAGCTCCGGGTTTTCCATTCTTCCCGCGCAGATTACCGGAATATGAACTTCTTTCTTAATAAAATGTGCTTCCGGCAAGTTGCAGCCCTCATGCATGTATACGGGAGGATGGGCCCAGTACCAGGAATCGTAGCTTCCATTATCCGCATCCAGCGCGTCTACCCCCGCTTCTTCCAGCATCTTAGCTACGGCCGGACTTTCTTCCTCACTTCTGCCGAACTCCCTGTAGGCTTCTCCCGGAAGCGCTCCCGAATTAAAGCCTTTCATTTTGCTGACAACTCCGTACCGCATCATCACCGGGTAATCCTTTCCGCATGCCTGTTTGATTCCCTTTATGATTTCAACCGCGAACCGCAGCCTGTTTTCCAGACTTCCGCCATATTCATCCGTCCTGCTGTTCATGTTCTGAATCGCAAATTGATCCAACAGATAGCCCTCATGCACAGCATGAATTTCAACGCCGTCTACCCCCGCTTCCTTTGCAAGGACCGCAGTTTTGATCATGGCCTCCTGAATCCGATGGATCTCTTCGATAGTCATTTCCCTGTGTATCCTGTCTTTATTCCATACATTTGGCAGACGGGATGAGGCAAACTGCACTTTGCTTACATCCGCTCCCGGGAAATTTGATCCGGTTTCTAAATTTGCAACACGCCCCAGACCCGCGCCAATCTGCATAAAAAATTTGCAGTCTTCCCGGTGAAGTTCATTCATCAAATTTCTGATAGGTCCTTGGAAAGCTTCCTTTGCATCATTGACCCAATAATCACGCCCAAACATGTCATATACCACGGAGCATCCCGAAACGATGAGACCTACGCCGCCTCTGGCTCTTTCAAGATAATAATCTGTAACGCTTTTATTAAATTTTCCTTTATTCACCAGTGCAGTGCCTGTCATTGCAGTCATAACGATTCTATTCTTAATTTCCACTTCACCAATTCTAAAGGGAGTAAAAAGCACGTCATGTATATTTTTCATAATTTTCTCATTTCCTCCTTGTGTTTTATTATACTCATTTTTATTGATATGTCAATTATTTTATTATAAATTTTAAATATATCAATATTCATTCCCGCAATTTCCTTGCTTCTGTTCAATTTCCATTGACAAACCTCCCCCGCCGCCCTATAATAAACTTACTTTCAGGGGAGCTTGTACAGCAGGCTGAGAGGAAGTGCTCCAACTTCGACCCTTTAAACCTGATGTGGGTAATGCCAACGTAGGAAGAAGCAGAAAAATCAAAAACTGACTTTTTATTACGGAAAACGCGGCAGCCTGCGTTTTCCGTTTTTTCGTTTTATGGAAAGCCGCGGCAGACCCCTTTTCCGAGTTCTACGGCGAAATTCCTATGTTGTGCCCAATGAACATTTGAGAAAGGATGAAAAACCGATGAATTACACAACGCAAATGGATGCGGCCCGCAAGGGCATCCTCACCGAGGAAATGAAGATTGTAGCGGAAAAGGAACAGATTCCTGCGGAGACTCTGATGAAGTACATGGCAGAGGGAAAAGCCATCATCCCCTGCAATAAGAAGCACAAGGCCATTTCACCAAGCGGCCTGGGCTCCATGCTGAAGACCAAGATCAACGTCAATCTGGGAACATCCCGGGATATGACAGATCTGGACATGGAGTTTGAAAAGGTGCAGAGCGCCGTGGATATGGGGGCGGAAGCCATTATGGATCTCAGCTCCTTTGGGGATACGAGAAAGTTCCGCAGGCACCTGACGGAAAAGTGCCCTGCCATGATCGGTACTGTGCCGATTTACGACGCGGTAGTCTATTATCACAAGCCCCTCATTGAAATTACGACAGATGAATGGATGGATATCGTTCGCATGCATGCGGAGGACGGAGTGGATTTCATGACCATTCACTGCGGAATCAACAAGGAGACGGCTCACAAATTCAAACGCAACAAGCGGCTCATGAACATCGTTTCCAGGGGCGGCTCCATCATCTTTGCCTGGATGGAAATGACGGGCAAGGAAAATCCCTTTTATGAACGGTTTGACCAGCTGCTTGAAATTTGCCGGGAATACGACATTACTTTGAGCCTGGGAGACGCCTGCCGCCCGGGGTGTCTCTCCGACGGGACAGATGCCAGTCAGATCGAAGAGCTGATTGCTCTGGGCGAGCTGACAAAGCGTGCTTGGAAACAGGATGTTCAGGTTATGATCGAGGGACCGGGCCACATGCCCCTCAACCAGGTGGCGGCAAATATGGAAATCCAGAAAACCCTGTGCCACGGAGCGCCCTTTTACGTCCTAGGACCGATTGTTACCGATGTTGCTCCTGGATATGATCATATTACCTCTGCCATCGGAGGCGCTATGGCCGCGGCCAGCGGAGCGTCCTTTCTCTGCTATGTGACGCCGGCGGAGCATCTGCGTCTTCCCACTGTAGAGGATGTAAAGGAAGGAATCATCGCTGCCAGAATCGCCGCCCATACAGCGGATATTGCCAAAGGGGTTCCTGGGGCCATGGAGTGGGACAATCAGATGAGCCTTGCGCGGAAAACCCTGGACTGGGACAAGATGTTTGAGCTTGCCATTGATCCGGAAAAAGCCAGAGCTTACCGGGATTCCTCGGAGCCGGAAAAGGAAGACACCTGCTCCATGTGCGGAAATTTCTGCGCGGTGAAAAATATGAACCGCATTCTGGACGGCGAAATTGTCTCCATTTTTGATGAATAATCTGATACAATATAAATGCAACCACCCGATTACATGGACAAAGAAAGGCCTTACTATGCTGAAACAACAACTTGAAAACGTAAAAAACAGCGCGCCGCTGGTTCACAATATTACCAATTACGTGACGGTCAACGACTGCGCCAATATCCTCCTAGCCTGCGGAGGCTCCCCCATTATGGCGGACGATCCTTCTGACGCTGAGGAAATCACAGCCATCTGCGGCGGGCTGAACATCAATATCGGAACCCTCAATCAGAGAACCATTCCCTCCATGCTGGCCGCCGGGAAAAAAGCCAATGAATGCGGCCATCCGGTGCTGCTGGATCCGGTGGGAGCAGGAGCATCTTCCCTGAGGACTCAGACAGCCTTCCAACTGATGGAGGAAGTCCGCTTTGCCGCTATCCGAGGCAATAGTTCTGAAATCAAAACCCTAGCTCTGGGGGAAGGCACCACAAAGGGTGTTGACGCAGATATGGCAGATGCAGTTACAGAGGATACTCTGGCAGGCTCAGCTGATTTTGCCAGAAAGTTTGCCGCAAAAACGGAAGCCATCATCGTCATTACCGGAGCTATCGACATTATCTCTGATGCAAATACTACCTTTGCCGTACGAAACGGCCACCCTATGATGAGCCGCATTACTGGTTCTGGCTGTATGCTTTCTGCCCTGACAGCGGCTTACCTGACGGCAAACCCGGATACCCCGCTTCAGGCCTGCCTGGCTGCTGTATGCGCCATGGGCCTTTGCGGTGAACGGGCCTTTGAGCGGCTTTCTTCCAGAGAGGGAAGCGCCAGCTTTCGGACTTATCTCATTGACGAAATGTTCAACCTGGATGGTGAAACATTAGAAAGAGGTGCAAAGTATGAAATCCTTTGATGTAAAAAAAGCCATGCTGCTATATGCGGTGACAGATCGAACCTGGCTGGGAAATCAGAGCCTTTATCAGCAGGTAGAGCAGGCCCTTTTGGGCGGAGCAACCTGTATCCAGCTGAGAGAAAAAGATTTGGATCAGGAAGCCTTTTTTAAGGAAGCTCTTGAAATTAAGGAGCTGTGCCAGAAGTTTGATGTGCCTTTTATCATCAACGACAATGTGGAGCTTGCTATAAAATGCGGCGCAGATGGAATCCACGTTGGCCAGAGCGACATGCAGGCCGGGAAGGTCCGCCAGCTTATCGGCCCGGACATGATCCTCGGAGTTTCGGCCCAGACCGTAGAACAGGCACAGCTTGCCCAGGAAAACGGCGCTGATTATCTTGGCGTGGGAGCTGTCTTTCCCACTTCCACCAAGGAGGACGCAAGCCCGGTATCCTATGAAACGCTGAAAAAAATTGTGGGCAGCGTCTCCATTCCCATCTGCGCAATTGGCGGCATTCATAAAGGTAACCTTCTGGAGCTTTCGGGAAGCGGAATCGACGGAGTTGCCCTAGTTTCCGCCATTTTTGCCAGCAAAGATATCAAAGCAGAGTGCCGCAGCCTGCGCAGGCTGTGTGAAACCATGACAGGGAGGTAACTGGAAATGAAAAAAGTCCTCACCATTGCGGGCTCTGACTGCAGCGGCGGCGCCGGAATCCAGGCGGACATCAAAACCATTACGGTTCACAATATGTACGCCATGAGCGCCATTACCGCCCTCACAGCCCAGAACACCACGGGAGTCTACGGCGTAGCGGATACAGAGCCTGCATTTCTCGCCCAGCAGCTGGACGCTGTATTTACGGATATTGTGCCGGACGCTGTAAAAATCGGCATGGTATCAAACGGCGACATCATCCGCATCATCGCCGAAAAACTGCAGGAATACAAGGCCAAAAATATCGTTGTCGATCCGGTGATGATTTCCACCAGCGGTAGCCGGCTCCTGTCAGAGGAAGCGCTGGACGCTCTCACAGGCCGCCTCCTTCCCATAGGTACGATTATCACCCCCAACATCCCGGAAACCCAGGTTTTATGCGGCTTTTCAGTTCATACAAAGGACGATATGCGCCGGGCGGCAGAGACCATCGCCAAAAGACTGGATTCTGCCATCCTCGTGAAAGGCGGCCATCTGGAAGGCGCTGCCGCGGATCTGCTCTACACGGACGGAACTGCTTACTGGTTTGAAGAAGCCCGCGTTGACAACCCCAATACCCACGGAACCGGCTGCACCCTTTCCTCTGCCATCGCCTGCAACCTGGCTGCCGGGCGCAGCCTCTCGGAAAGCGTAAAAAGCGCAAAGGAATATGTGACCTGCGCCCTGCGGGACGGGCTGGATCTGGGAAAGGGCTCCGGCCCCCTGAATCATATGTGCAAAGCGGGGCAGTAATCATGAAGGCTTCCTCATTTCTCCATTTCGCGGGTTTTGGCCTGAAGACTGTGCTTTTTCGCAAAAAAGATCCCATCCTGGGAACCATCATCCTGACGGACAAGTGCAATCTGGAATGCCTTCACTGCTCGGTGGGCAATATTACGGCAGTTATCCACCCTTATCCGCAGCTCAAAAGGGAAATGCAGCGGCTCTACAGCATGGGCGTGCGGATCCTCTTTTTCTGCGGAGGGGAAACCTTCCTTTGGCAGGACAGCGGCAAAACCCTGCGGGATCTGGTCATTATTTGATCCAGAACACCTTTCCCACCCCATGCCACCAGTGCGTGGTCATGGAAAACGGGAAGCTCAGCATCTGCGGGCGCTGTATCGACGTGCCGGGGCTGTGCGGGCAATGCGGCTACTTCTTTGTGGCGGAATATACGCTGCTCTTTCGTGGGAACCCGAAAATTGTCCTGGAAATGCTGAAAACCTATTTGAAGTATATTTAAAGTGTAAGTGTATTGTATTGTATGTGTATTAAGGAGGAGCTTATTGATGAGCCTGATTACCAACCTGACGAGAATGTGGCTGACCCGCTCAGTGAAGCCTTTTATCTTTAAAAACGAATACGATGAAGTCCTTCCCTTTGCGGACTGTGAAGGGCTGGGGCTCTATGTTCATATCCCCTTTTGCAGGAGCATCTGCAGCTTCTGTCCCTATTGCAAGGTGCTCTTTTCCCAGGAAGCATGCCAGCGCTATGTGGATTCCCTGCTGAAGGAAATTCGCATGACAGGCAGCCGCCTAACAGAAAAAAAGAAAGTCACCAGCCTGTATTTCGGCGGAGGAACGCCGGTTCTTGCCGCCCCTTGTCTGAATGAAATCATTGATACAATTAAGCGCTATTTTATCATCACTGAAGGCATCGGCATTGAACTTCATCCCGACGATGTAACACCCTCTGCCCTGCGGATGCTGAAGTCCGCCGGCATCACGAAAATCAGCATCGGCATTCAGTCCTTTGCGAAAAAATACCAAGCTGTCCTGGGCCGCAAACCCGTCCGGGCCGCCGCTCTGGCAGAGGTTCTTTCCCAGGCGCCCTTTGAAACCGTGTCCATGGATTTTATCTTCGCCCTTCCCTCTCAGACCTTTGAGGATTTGAAGGCCGATATTGACGCTGCCTTCCAAAATGGGGCAAACCATATTGCCATCTATCCTTTTATTGATTTTTCCTTTACTTCCAGCAAAGTTCCAGTTATGGGCAAAAAAGAAAAGCGCCGGCTGCTGGATCAAATTACCGCATACTGTATGAAAAAGGGCTATTCCCGCACTTCCATCTGGACCTTTTCCAGCCAGCCGGAGGCCCGCTATTCCTCTATGACCCGGGACAACTTCCTGGGATTCGGCTGCTCCGCCACAACCCTTCTGAAGAACCAGTTTAAAATCAATACCTTTTCTGTGGAGGAATCCTGCGCCAGGAAGCCTTCCCTGAGGAAATCAGACTGTAAGAAACGGGCTTTTACATCCTGCTTTGCCTGCGTGAGGAAACCCGTGGCTACGGCATCGTTCAAAAGGTAGAAGGCCTCACCCGGGGGGAAATCCGCATCGCGCCGGGAACTCTTTACGGAAGTCTTTCCAAGATGGAAAAAGGCGGCCTAATCCGCTTTATACGGGAAGAAGAAAAATGACGCTTCCCGGCTGGATATGATGAGGCGGGTATTTCGAGGACGTGTAATCCCGCTCCTTGCCATTTTCTTTTTAATCCTCCTGCCTTTTGCTAAGTCCTCTTCACAAAACCGGCTGCACCAGAGCTGCCTGAAGCCCTGCCCCCTGTATGGAAAACCTTATGTTCATTTGGCTTTCAATTTGTTCCATATGCACGTGGGTATACGGTTGTGTACACAAAAGCTGAGCCCATCCTGACGCAAGAGTAACCTTTTCTGGAAACCCCAGCTGGGCCATATAATTGAAAATCGAATTTTCATGGGACAGAGAATAATTTAGTACCATATATCGCCCGGCCTCAAGGGACAGATGAAAGTCCAGGTTCAAAACATCCTGAAAGGAGCGGATGGCCTCATCT
The DNA here is from genome assembly GCA_910575405.1 of Clostridia bacterium. Lineage (GTDB taxonomy): Bacteria > Bacillota > Clostridia > Peptostreptococcales > Anaerovoracaceae > Hominibacterium. The sequence continues at coordinate 20,878 of CAJTER010000008.1, forward strand.
GTTTCGTGTATGCTGGCTTGCCATGAGCACAGCCTCTGAATTTCATCGTTAAAATGAAAGGCAATGAGAACATAGGCCGCCGTCCCGCCCTGGGTTATCCGAAGGACACAGTAATTCCTGCCTCGTGAAAGAATCCTACCCTTTACAGCCGAAAGGATCCGGTATGCGTAATAAGAAGGCTTGCAAATCAGACCTGAGGTCAGACAGGCAGGCGTACCCTTCAGCACTTGCTCCGCGCTTCCCTGATCCCGCAGTCTGCAGAGGAGCTGCTCTCCGGAAAAAGCGGTTTCCTGAAAAACAGATACAACAGCGGCAATGGAGTCGTACCCGAAAAAGGCACGCTGCTGGGAATCGTTTTTCCACGTCATGCGGACCGGATAACCCTTTTCCCGAAGCTTATCAGCCAGGGCATTTTCTTCCCGTGAATTTTCTCGTGCGGGCAGAGACAAGTGAACTTCTGTGGCTGCCAGCTCTGAAAGCCTGCTGAACAGGGCTTCTCCCATAACCTGAAAATCCTCCAGTGTAATGACCACGGTCAGCCTGCGGTGGATCTCCGGGCCAAATTCTTTTTTGGGATTTACAAAGATGTCAAGCTGTCTGCGGCTTACGGCAGCGGTGCTTGGATCCTGGGCACTCACAGCGGAAAGGCACCTGCTGATGCAAAATACGGCGGCATTAGGGGCAAGGGGCTCCATCTGAACCGGCCGGCAGTGGCTGAGGGTTTTGGGCCGATTGGTTTCCCTGTATTCCTGCGGGGAAAGCCGGAACCATTTTTTAAAAAACTTTTCATAGTACATGGTAGTGGAAAAACCACGCTCCTGGGCAATGAGGCTGATTTTTTTATCCGTTCCCAAAAGATCCAGGGCCGACATTTCCACCCGCGCAAAGCAGAGGAACTCCCGGAAGTTCATGCCAATATATTCCCGGATCAGATGGGACAAATAATAAGTGCTCAGATGCTCCTGATCTGCCAGCTGCTCTAAGGTAAGCTTGTTTGTGTGGTTTTCATAAACATAGTTGATAATCCGGCTGACACGTTCTGTAATAACCGGGTTGTCGCCCTTAAAATTGACGATGCGCTGATCTTCAAAAGCAAACAGGTTAAAGTTCTCATTCAGGTATTCGATGATCCGCACCATCTGCTCAATGCACTTTTTCTTGTACTGGAAGGTTTTTTTCGTATAATCGCTGAGGGCACTGAGCATCATTTTCCGCAGCGCTTCCACTTTCCCATATAAATCCTGCTCTGCATAAGTCCGATGGCAGGCCTGGGGCAGATCCGGGAAATAGCGGGTAAAAAAATGATTGCTGAGCTGGATGATGGTCACCACATTTTCCTTTCCTGTGCTGTAAAGCCCGTGAACCTCATAGCTGCTGTTGGTAAAAATGTCTCCCGCCTTTAGATCATAACTGCCGTAGCCGTTTATCAGCTTTATCTCGCCGCTCAAAACGTAGACAAATTCCACATCCTTGTGGTAATGAAGCGGATATTCTTCGATCTGCGCGATTTGAATGTGGATGGGAAAATCATCTTCGAAAATGGTTTTTTCGTAGAACATGGGAAATGCCCCCTTTGCCTTTAATGGGTATAGTATATCATACTTTTCTGTACAAAGGATGGCTGAATTTCAACGCCTTTATAAGTATGTAATTCTTTTCGGGAAAGGTCTTTCCGATGATGCCATTTCAACCTGTATTTTAAAATCTGCACCCGGCGCAAGTTGATTTCCAGGTGCAGATTTTGTCAGCTGCAGTATGTTCGTTTACAATGCTATCTCAGCCCGATACTCCTTTGCCCACTTTAAAAAAGTAGTCTGAGATGTGCCAAGAGATGTAGCGGCCGTTTTGGAATTCACTCTTCCGCTGGACCAGTGCTGGTAAATGTCCAAAAACTCCACCGGCTGCTGCTTGGCAGGTCGGCCGAATTTTACGCCCCGCTTTCTTGCAGCTCGAATGCCTTCCTCCTGACGCTTTCTGATGGAGTCCCGCTCGGACTGGGCAACGTAAGAGAGCAGCTCCAAGACAACGTCCACGATCAGGGTTCCCGTCAGGCTGGCATCCATCCTGGTGTCTAAAAGCGGCATGTCCAGGACTTTGATGTGGGCGCGGATCTCTTTTGTGATGATCCGCCATTGCTCCAGGATTTCCTCATAATTTCGCCCCAGCCGATCGATGCTCTGGACGACCACAAGATCTCCTTCTTTCAATTGTTTTAACATGTTTCGATAAGCCGGGCGCTCAAAATCTTTTCCGCTCTGCTTATCCAGAAATAAATTGTTTTCCGAGATTCCCCAGTCAGACAAGGCAAGCCTCTGCCGCTGTTCATTCTGGTCTGTTGAAGACACTCGAAGATAACCGTACTCCTTTCGCATAAATTGCACCTCCTTGTGACTTGTAGTACTCATTTATTATAACAAATTTATTCCATAATGTAACCGCCTTCCAGAGAAAATACGATTTCTTCACAGATATTTGTGGCATAATCGGCAATCCGCTCCAGATGGGCGGCTACAAAGGAAAACATGATGGCAAGGCGCGTGTTCACGGAGTCCATAACTGCAATTTCCAGCTGCTCATCGTAGATATTCCGAAAGAGTTCATCTACCTCTTCATCAGCTTTCCAGACTTTGCGTGCCAGCTTCAAATCTCGATCCAGGAAGGCCCTTATGGCATTTTTCACCATACTGGCCGCCAGATCCGCCATTCGCGGCAGGTCGATGAGTTCCTGATAATATTCCTCATGCTCCATGCGGATGGCGTATTTTGCCAGATCCTCACAGTGATCGCCGATGCGCTCCAGATCCGTTACCATTTTCATAATGGAAATGCAGTAACGAAGATCACTGGCCAGAGGCGACTGGGTGGCAAGAAAGAGATAACACATTTCATTGATTTCATCGTCCATGTCATCGATTGCTTCATCACCGTCAATAATCGACCGTGCCAGTTTCACATTTTGTTCTTTTATCGCTTGAATGGAATTTACAATCGCCACCTCCACTTTTTCCGTCATTTCTACCACTCTTTCATTAATCTGGAGCAGCTCATACTCCAGCTTTGGTCTTGGGGCCATATACTTCCTCCTTTATCTTTTTCCTGCTGCCTGGTTTTCCGTCAGCCGAATCTTCCTGTAATATATTCTTCTGTCTTTGGATTTTCCGGATTTGTAAAGAGCCTTCTCGTATCCCCTGCTTCCAGTATCTCACCGGAAAAGAAAAATGCGGTTCGGTCCGAAATGCGCCCTGCCTGCTGCATATTATGGGTTACAATGATAATCGTATACTGCTTTGAAAGCTCCTGAATCAGGGCCTCGATTTTGGAAGTAGCTATTGGATCCAGCGCTGAGGTAGGCTCATCCATTAAAATCACCTCCGGTTCTACAGACAGACATCTCGCGATACAGAGCCGCTGTGCCTGACCGCCGGAAAGTCCCAGAGCCGATTTTCCCAGCCGATCTTTGATTTCATCCCACAGTCCCACCTGGCTCAGCGTCCGCTCTGCGATTTCATCCAGTTTTTTTCTGTCCTTTACCCCGTGAAGCCTGGGGCCGTAGGCCAGATTTTCATATATGGACTTTGGGAATGGATTTGGCTTTTGAAAGACCATTCCCACTTTTGTCCGCAGAGCGATGGTATCGTAATCCTTTCCATAAAAATCCTCTCCATCAAAGAGCAGCTTTCCCTCGATCCTGCAGCCTTCCACCAGATCGTTCATCCTGTTGAGGGAGCGCAAAAATGTCGATTTTCCGCAGCCGGAAGGGCCGATGAGAGCCGTTACGTCGTGTCTGTAGATGTCGATGTTCACTTTTTTCAAAGCCTGAAAGCTGCCGTAATACAGATCCATATCCCGGATTTCAAATACTTTTTCTTTTTCAGCCATGGTTTACTCCTCAAATTATTCCTTTGTCAATCTCCTGCCGATAAAGCCTGCCAGCCAGTTGATCCCAAGTACAATGAGGATCAGCAGCGCTGCGGTGGCATATGTCTTTTCCTGTGAAAGTCCCTCCGATGCCAGCATATAAAGGTGCAGGGACATGGTTCTGGTGGAATCGAAGATAGAAACGGGAAGCTTCAGAGAGCCTCCCACGGTCAGCATCACAGCCGCTGTTTCTCCGATGGCCCGCCCGATTCCCAAAATCAGCCCTGTCAAAATTCCGGATCTACAGCAGGGGAGGATGACCTTCACCACTGTCTGCCATTTTGTAGCTCCCAGTGAAAGGCTTCCCTCCCGGTAAGCACCTGGAACGGTTTTCAGTGCTTCCTCTGTCGAACGGATCAGGGTTGGCAGGATCATCATAGAAAGGGTTATGCCTCCAGCGATAACCGACCATCCCATTCCCAAAAATACTACGAAAAAAGCAAAACCAAAGAGGCCAAAGATAATGGAAGGGATTCCCGCCAGGACTTCTGTAAAAAAGCGGATGATATGAACCAGCCGCCCTTTTCCTGCATATTCGGAAAAATAAACGGCCGCGGCAACACCCAGGGGCATTGCAATCAGAACTGAGGTCAAGGTCACATATACCGTTCCTATGAGAACTGGGAAAATGCCGCCCTCCTTTCCCATGTTTTCCGGTGATTCTGCCAGAAATTTTAGCGAAAGGTGGGGCACTCCCTTTACAAGGATAAAAAGTAAAAGCAGAGCCAGAATTCCCAGGGTGACAGCTGCCGCCAGCCTCACGGATCCAAAGAAGACTGCACTTTTTATGATTTTGTTTCCTTTTCTTTTCCTCATACTGCACCCCCAAACCGTTTCATTACAGCAAGTGCTATGCTGTTTAAAATTACAATCAGGATAAACAATACAATTCCGATTGCAAAGAGCGCGCTCTGATGCTCCGGGCCTGCATAGGACATTTCCATAGCAATGGTTCCCGTCAGTGTTGCCGCTGGATCCAGAGGCCCTGTTGGAACTTTGGGCACATTTCCGGTAATCAGAAGCACTGCCATGGTTTCTCCTACCGCTCTTCCCATTGCCAGAATCACGGAAGAGAAAATACCGGATTTTGCTGCTGGCACCAGAACCTTTGTAATGGTCTCCCGCCGGTCTGCTCCCAGGGCAAGAGATGCTTCGCGAAACTCAAGGGGCACTGCCCGAATCGCGTTTTCCGACATGCTGACAATGGTTGGCAGGATCATAATCCCCAGAACAAAAGCTCCTGCCAGGACGCTGAAGCCGCTGGCCGGTACATCCGGATCGATTTTCTGAACTGCAGGCAGCAGCCAGTCCCGAATTGCGGGCACAATAATCGCGAGCCCGAAAAATCCATACACCACAGAGGGGATCCCTGCCAAAAGCTCAATTGCAGATTTTAAAAGCTTTGCCCACCGCTCCTTTGCCATTTCTGCCAGAAAAACAGCACATCCGATTCCTGCCGGGACGCCCAAAATCAGCGCTCCGGCTGTTACCTCAAGGGTGCCTGCAATCAAAGGAAGGATTCCATATTCTCCATTGACCGGACTCCAGTCCATACCGAAAATAAAATTCAGCGGTCCGTAGCTCCTCAAAACCGAGTATCCGGAGCTGAAAATAAAAAGGGTAATCAGCGCTACAGCTGTGACAGAGCCGGCGGCGCAAAGGAACAGGGCTTTTTCAATTATCGTTTCTTTTACTTTCAAACTCTTGCCTCTCATTTTTGTTTTATGGGAATAAACCCGCTTTCCTCCACAATTTTCTGCCCTTCGCTGCTCATGACAAAACGTATAAAATCTTCCGCCCCAGAGGACAGCCCCGTTCCTGCCACATATACAAAGGGCCTCTGGATTTTGTAATCGCCGGAGAGCACGGTCTCCACGCTGGGCTCTATCCCCTCCACTCGTACTGCCGCCACTTTATCATCAAGGGCGTTTAAGGACACATACCCAATAGAATAGGGCGTGTTTGATACGGTTTCTTTTACAGCTCCTGTAGAGGGCTGCACCAAGGCATCCTTTAAAATTCCGTCCAGCTCCTTTCCCGAATCGTCTTTTTGTGTAATTCCGGCAAGCTCTGTAAAGGAAGATCTTGTGCCTGAGCCAGCTTCCCTTGTTACTACCGTAATGGGCTTATCCATTCCCCCCAGCTCCTTCCAGTTTGTAACCTCCCCTTTATAAATCTGCTGTATCTCCTTCATGGATAATTCCTTGATACCTGTTTTGGAATTTACGATTACAGCAATACCATCCTTTGCAGCTAAAAATTCACGGGAAACTGCTGCTTTTTCCTCTTCCTTTACCTCTCGGGACAGGGAACCGATATCGGCAATACCCTTTTCTACTGACTTGATACCCTGACCCGATCCGCCGCCCTGTACCTCCACTGTAGCATTTTGATTTTTTTCCATGTAAGCCTCTGCCAGTTCCTCGGAAAGGGCTTGTACGGAAGTCGATCCTGCAATAATAATGCTGTCCCGCTCCCCTGAGGGAGCATCCTCTTTGTTTCCACCGCACCCGGTCATGGCCAGACAGCCTGCTAAAACCATCAGAGCTGCAGCTGCTGCGATTCGTTTGTTTTGCTTTTTTGTTGTCATATGCTCCTCTTTCCTCTTCAATCTACGATTCCCTTTTGGTTTATCAACCTTAGTCTAACCGATTTTTGTAAAACCTATTTTAAAAATATGGTTATATTTACGTTAATTCTGTTAAATGCGTGTAAAAGCTCTCAAATCCCCATGAAACTCCTCCCTCTTATCTTCTTGATATGCCTTATTTAAAGGGCTATAATGGGTAGTACCTGATACTTGCGGAGGTACACCATGAATTACGATTGTTTGATCATTGATGATGAAAAACTGCTGGCAGACAGCACAGCCGAATATTTTACGCTCTTTGGGGTGAAAACAGCTGTTGTATATAATGCGCTTGAATGCCGCAATTTCTTCCTCAATCATACGGCTGATTTGCTGCTTTTGGATATCAATCTGGGAGACTTCAGCGGATTTGAGCTTTGTAAAGAGCTGCGGGAAAAAACAACGGTCCCCATTCTTTTTATATCTGCCCGTACCAGTGATGACGATCAAATTGCCGCCCTTACCATTGGCGGTGATGATTATATCCAAAAACCTTATTCCCTGGGCGTTCTCCTGGCAAAGGTAAAGGCCGTTCTCAAACGGTTTGGACAGGACAGCATCTGCGGGTATTCCGACAGCCGGCTGACGGTTGATTTTAACGCCAGACAGGTGCTGCTTGAGGGCCGCCAGGTAAAATTGACCTCCCTGGAATTCCGGCTCCTGTCCTATCTGATCAAGCATGAAAACAAAGTAATTTCAAAGCAGGAGCTGTTTGAAAAGGTCTGGGAAGATAAATTCACAGGAGATGGAACCCTCAATGTGCACATACGAAAAATACGCGAAGCCATTGAACCTGTCCCCAGCAAGCCCCAATATATTGTGACCGTGTGGGGTGAGGGCTATAAGTTCACCGGAGGGAAGCGATGAAAACTCGGATGGTTATCGCGGTTTTGCTGCTTCTTTTTGCCGCGGAGACTGCTGTTCTCTTCTTTTTTGCGGCTGGGGATACAGAGGATACGCAGGATGCGGTTTTGGTCAACGAGATCCTGCAGACCCTACAGGAGGATTGGCCGGATCTAAAACATCACCGCAATCCGTCAGGTCTGGATTATGTTGTGCTGGACCTGGATGGCGCGGTTCTTTTCAAAACGCGGGAGAGCCTGAGTGAAAGCATCAATTCCGCGGTTCGCCACAGAGATACCATACTGGATATTCGGCCCCGCGGCACAACTTCCGGCAGGCTCATCCTGCATAATACCAGTGCGCAGAGCCTTCAGTCCAAAAAACAAACCTGCATCCTGCTCCTGATGGGCGTTCTGCTGCTGCAGTGCGGCATCTGTATCTGGTATCTCCTCTATCTAAACCGCAGGATTATTGCGCCCTTTCACCAGTTGAAAGAATTTTCCAAGCGCATTGCCTCCGGAAATCTGGATATTCCTCTAGAAATGGATCGGCACAATCTATTCGGCGCCTTTACAGAAAGCTTTGATATCATGCGTTCTGAGCTGAAAAAAGCCAGGCAGGCAGAAGCAAAGGCCAATGCCAGCAAAAAAGAACTGGTGGCAGAGCTTTCCCATGATATCAAAACGCCTGTCGCCAGTATCAAGGCTGCCTCAGAAGTGGGAGCCGCCCTTTCTGGCAATGAAAAACTCAAAGATAACTACAGCCAGATCATCCGCAAAGCCGATCAGATCAATACGCTGATTGAAAATCTCTTTACTGCTGCCTTAAAGGATCTGACCCAGCTTTCCGTAATACCGGGCGACATGGACAGCCGGGAGCTGAAAACTCTCCTGGAAAATTCCGACTACCTGCACTGGGCTGAGCTTCCTCCTGTCCCAGACTGCCTGTTATATGCGGACAAACTCCGGCTCCAGCAGGTTCTGGATAATATTTTTGCCAATGCTTACAAATACGCGGCTCCCCCCATCCTTCTTTCTGCCTCCCTGGAAGACTGGTGTCTTTCCCTTGTCATTGAAGATATGGGCACAGGTGTATCCCCGGAAGAACTGCCCCATATAAAAGAAAAATTCAAAAGAGGCAGCAATGCACAGAAGGTGGAAGGCGCTGGGCTGGGACTCTATATTTCTAATTACTTTATGCAGGAAATGGCAGGAACCCTTTCCCTTGCAAATGGGGAAAATGGACTGAAGGCAGTCGTAAGAATTGCCCTCAGCGGCAGGATTTAAGGAATATTTAAGGAGTGCCTAAAGACATTTAAGAATTGAAAACGTAAAATGGAACGTGCAAAAGGAGGTTTTGGAATGAAACATGTACTACTGAAAACAGACGGCCTGAGCAAATCCTTTTCCAGCGGCGGAGCTCTGCAGCACGTTCTGAAAAACATCGATCTGGAGCTTTATGAAGGCGATTTTACGGTAATTATGGGAGCCAGCGGGGCGGGAAAGTCCACTCTTTTATATGCCCTTTCCGGCATGGATACTCCCACGCTGGGAATCATCACCTTTGGAGGTACGGTGATTTCCTCTCTGAATCAGGATTCCCTTGCCCTGTTTCGCCGCAAACACTGCGGATTTGTATTCCAGCAAATTTATCTGATAGACGGGATGTCTGTTATGGATAATGTCTTATCTGCGGGCCTTTTGCTCTGTAGTGACAAAAAAGCGCTTTTAGAAAAGGCGGGCAAACTCTTTGAAGCAGTCAAGCTTCCCCCGGAAACACAGAACAAATTTCCTACTCAGATTTCAGGAGGAGAGGCTCAGAGAGCGGGAATTGTCCGTGCCCTCATCAACCAGCCCGAAATTCTCTTTGCCGATGAGCCTACAGGAGCCCTCAACTCAAAAACAGGGCTCGATGTGCTGGGCACCCTTACGGCATTCAACCAGCAGGGACAAAGTGTTGTTATGGTAACCCACGATATGCGCTCAGCGCTGCGGGGGAACCGAATTTTGTACTTAAAGGACGGCGTTATTTTAGGAGAGTGCCATCTTGGTGTCTATACCCCTGATGATACGGCAAGACACGAAACACTTGCCGCATTCCTGTCGGAAATGGGGTGGTAGTATGAAAAACAGCATTCTTCTTGCACGCTCCAATTTGCGTACGGCAAAAGGCCAGGCTGCCGCCATTATCGTGCTCATCCTGCTTGCATCCCTAATGCTCAACTTATGGCTGATGCTTTCTATGGACTACAGACAAAATTTTGATCGTTATCACGATAAACTGAATGCAGAACATGTCACCCTCACAGTGGACAGCGGCAGCAGCGAAATGCGGGAATTTCTCGCAAAAACCCTAAAAAAGGATGAGCGTACTGCTGCATATTCCCTGGAGGATTCCATGCATACGGTAGGGCTCTTCACCTATAACGGTGGAGAAGTTAATTCTGAATTTGTATTTCTGGAAAAAGAGGCCGCCCTTTCCCGCCCTGTTGGAACAGTAGAGATCGTGGAGGACAGCCGTATTCAGAGCGGAATCTATATGCCGATGCTGTATCAGTCCGATGATATTGCCATCGGAAAAACAGTAGAGCTCTCCCTTGGAAGCAAAAAAATCAGTTACCAGGTATGCGGTTTTTTCAACAGTGTTATGGCCGGCTCCCACAATTGCACCATGTGCGAATTCCTCCTGACCGAGGATCAATATGAAAAGCTAAAAGCCTCAGACTATGCGCCCGAGTCCACCTTATGCTCTGTCCGGCTAAAAGATAAAATGGAAAGTGAGAACTATGAAGCCAAGCTGAAAAACACCATGTCTGCCCAGTACCCAGCTCTTCGTACGGTGAGCAATTCTTATGCCCTTGTTTCTCAGTCCCGCTACATATCGCAGTTGATTTGCGCCGGCATCATGAGTGCAATGGCCTTTTTCATACTTTTGATTGCCTTGGTGGTCATTGCCTCCAATATTGTCCACTACATTCAGGAAAACATGAAAAATCTGGGAGCGCTGAAGGCAGTAGGCTATACCAGCCAGCAGCTGGTTCTCTCTCTTTTGATGCAGTTCCTGGGAGTTTCACTGACTGCAGCTCTTGCTGGCATCGGTATTTCCTATACCCTGTTTCCATCTTTAAATGAAATGATGATTGCTCAGACTGGTATTCCCTATGAAACCCGTTTTCTGCCTGCAGCCTTTTTCCTGACCCTGGCGATTCTGGGAAGCGCGGTTGCCCTTGCCGTATGGCTTTCTTCCCGCAGTATCCGAAATGTAGAACCAATTACTGCTCTCCGTCAGGGAGTGCGAACCCACAGCTTTAAACGCAATCACATTCCTCTGGGAAAGACGAACATGCCCCTGCATCTGGCCCTTTCTATGAAAACAACGTTTTCTGGCATCAAGCATAATCTTACAGTCTGCATTACCATGCTTGTCCTGTCGCTGGTAGTGGTCTTTTCCGGGCTGATGACGGAAAATATGATCCGAGATACGGCGCCTTTTATTAACCTGATCGTAGGTGAAACAGCGGACAGCTGCATTAATGTAAAAGCGCAGGCAGAACAGGATTTTGTTCGGAAGATGAAAGACGATGACCAGGTAAAAAAGCTATATCTGTACGATTCCATCGAGGTGCGTCATGCCGGAGGTCTGGGACTTATGGCCATGATCTGCGATGATTTTGCAAAGGCCAATAACCAGGAGCTTGTATTCGAAGGGAGGTTTCCCAAATATGATAATGAAATCGCAATTGCGGCAAAGTATGCAAAGGAACAAAAGCTGCATATTGGAGAGGAAATAACCATAACTGCAAACGGGAAAAAAGCCTCCTATCTCATATCCGGTTTTACCCAAATCAGCAACAACCTGGGTAAGGACTGTCTTCTTACAAGAGCCGGCTATGAACGTCTGGGGGAGCTGCAGAATCCCAGCTATTATCTGAACCTGACCAGCGGAACGGACATTGATGAATTTAACGCCAGAGTCAAACAGGAGATGGCCGGCGCTGTCAATACTACCATCAATATTGACGCGACTGTTTCCGGAGGGGTAGTTGTTTACGTTTCTCTAATGAAAATCATCGTCATTGGTGTCCTGATGCTCAGCGCAATCATTATTGCCTTTGTTTTGTACCTGCTGGTACGAACCATGCTGGGAAGCAAAAAACGGGACTATGGGATTTTGAAGGCCATCGGCTTTACGACCCGGCAGCTGATCCTGCAGACAGCACTTTCCTTCATGCCTGCCGTGACTCTTTCGACTGCCGTGGGGCTTACCGTATGCAGCTTTATCATTAACCCTCTGACCGCTTTATTTCTCAGCAGCATCGGTATTGTAAAGAGCACGTTTCTTGTGCCTGTCGGCTTTATTATCATCGCAGGCATCGGACTCATCCTGTTTGCCTTTGCTACGGCGTGCCTTCTTTCTCTGAAAATCCGTAAAATTACGCCAAAAGCGCTGCTGGCAGGAGAATAAAGACTGCAAAAACAAACAGCCGAGCCATCTTCCTCTGCTTTTCTATCGGAAAGCAGCAAGGAACGAAGCAGCCCGGCTGTTTTATTTCTTATTCATGTTCGATCTGCTCTGTATCAGCAGATAGTCCGTACACTAATCCTTCTCAAATCCGTTTTTCTTATAGACCGCCATGAAGAGGATAACCGCCAGGATCAGCTCTGCTGCCATCACTGCCAGCTGCAGACCGCTTAGCGATACTCCCTGCCCCATTGCAAGTCCAATTACCAGATCCATCATAACTCCGGTAAAGACGAATTCTGAAATCTTTTCCAATACTTCAATCATCATGGAAAACATGGGGATCAGCATAAAGATCATCATCACCGGCGACAGAAGAGTCCCTGCCGTCACCTGGTTTTTAGCGAAGATCCCAAGAAGCATGCCGATAACGCAGCTAATGAGGGCGCACAGGATATTGACAAGCGCAAAAATCGGCAGCACAGAGGCGGGCATACTGTAGCCGCTGATGGGAATCAGCAGGAAATTCAGAATTACAGCAGCCAGGAAAACCGGGATAACGCTTCCCAGGAAAAATTCCAGGCTATTCACAGAAGAGGTCATCAAAGCCCTCAGCGTATTCTTTTCCTTTTCTTCAGCAAGAAGCAGCGCCGGACAGTAAATTCCCGTCATGCAGATGTTCATCACAAGTCCCATTCCCAGGGCATATCCGTTGGAAAAGCCGGGAACTCCCACTTCATCGCCTATTACGTATGCGTATAAAAAGCGCATCAGCAGCGTAAATCCTACGGCAAAGATGGGCATGATGATGCAATTTTTGCCAAAGAAAGCGCTGGTCTTTGTCGCTGTAATGGCAAAGACTTTGTTCCAGTGTATCGTTTTCATGCCAGTTCCCTCCCCGTTACTTCCAAGAACACGCGTTCCAAAGTGGGCTCGCAGGAATGAAGGGTTTCAATCTGATCCCGGGCCATCCATTCTGCAATCTGCTTTGCTGTCTCCAGGCTCTGGGTCAGAAGCTCTTCCCTGCCGCCTGCTAGCCGCACGCGGAATCTCTTTGTTTTGTTATACTTCAGGCACAGCTCCTCTGGTGTCCCGTATTCCACAATCACGCCTTCATTTAAAAGAGCCACATGATCGCTCATTTTGGCCGCTTCCTCCATATTATGGGTTGTCAGAAAAATGGCCATGCCCTCTTCCTTCAGCTGGTGCAGCATTTTATGGATTTCAAGAGCTGTGGAAGGATCCAGACCAGAAGTGGGCTCGTCCAAAAAGAGCACCTCCGGCTTGTGCAAAACGGCCCTTGCCAGTACCAGACGCTGTTTTTGACCTCTGGAAAGCTTGCCTGCGGATTTTTTCTGATGCTCCGCCAGCCCCACCTGTTCCAGCACTTCCCGAATACGCGCCTCCGGTACCTTGAGAATTCTCGCAAAGTACTTCAGGTTCTGATAAACCGTCAGATATTCGTAGATTCCACTGTTGTCCGTCACCAACCCCAGTCTTTCGTAGATCATCTCGTTCATGCTGCCTGCATCCTGCCCCAGGATCCAAGCCTCACCGGAAGTCTGCCTGAGCTGCCCGGTGATAATTTTGATGGTCGTCGTTTTTCCGGCGCCGCTGGGACCCAAAAAGCTGAGAATTTCCCCCCTTTGAAGGCATACATTGATATCCTTCAGCACCAGATCATCTCCAAACTTTTTTGAAATGTGGCTGAGCCGGATCATTTCCTTGTTCATAGATAAGTATACTCCTTTCCTCAAGCCGCCCTGACCCTCTCTGTTCCCTGGGTCAGGCAGCAGAATACAACGCTGAGATTCGCCGTGAATCTCAGATGATATTGTAGTATACCATACCTTCTTGCCCATATAAACATCTGAATTAAAAAAAACATACGAAATTTCATGATATTCCATGTAAAGTTACTGCGCTTTATCGCCTTTATCTTGCCTGCTTCGGCACTTTGGCGTATAATAAAGATATCTTGTTTAAGCAAAGGAGAATGATTATGAAAAAGAAATTACTATGCCTGCTTTCCGTTATGAGCCTGGTACTTTCACTGGCTGCCTGCGGCAGCAATTCTGAGGACAATGCAAAAAGTGATTTTGATTCCTTCATGGAAGTCCAAAAGAATATGCAGGATATCAAGGATGCAGAATTTAAGATGAATATGGACATGGATGTTGCCGGTGATGAGGATATGACCGTCAAAATGTCCGCTACTGGAAAGCAAATCGCAGACAAGAATAACCCGGAAATGGAAATGAACTATAAGATGACGGTTCCCGGGCTGGGATCGAATCTGGAAGGCACCATGTATATGACGGATAAGGCCGTCTATATGGACATTATGGGCCAAAAGCTGAAGGTGGATGCCTCCAACGAAATGGCGGCCATGATGAATATGGACACAAAGGAGCTGCTTTCTATTACAGAAGATATGGTTTCCAATCTTTCGGTAAGCAAGGAAGGCTCTGATACGGTTTATACCTTTGACATGGATGTCAATAAAGCGCTTGACTATTTCCAGAAAAATGCCGGCGCTTCCCAGATGATGGGTCAGCTGGATTCGGAGTCTGTTACCTTTAAGAAAGTGAATGTAGTTGTAAAGGCAGGCGAGGATCAGATGATTAAAACCATGGATATGGACTATGCGATGACTACTAAGGCCGAGGATCAGACCGTTGATATGGCCTATACGATTTCCCTGGAATATCTGAGCATCAATTCGGGCCTGAAAATCGACTTCCCTGATTTCAAGGATTATCAGGAGATGACGGTTTAAAGCCAGGGGCTTTGGCGGCCTGGTTTTCCAGGCATATACAGCTTCACTCAATTCATCAAAAAAGCGCTCTCCGGACATCCGGCAGCGCTTTTTTTGTATGTATGTGTTTATGCTTTTGTATCCAGGGATGCCGTACCTCTCATCCTCTGGGACGGAAGTACAACCTCCTCCGCTCCTTCTCCGTATACATCCGCATACAGGAGATAAAAGGCCTTTGCCTTGGCCTGTTTTACTTTACGAGCCATTTCTTCGGAAGCCTCTGAATCTCCTGCTGAGGGTTCTATTTCTTCTGATATGGGATCGCCTTCAATCCGCATCTGCTTTTGGAACAATTCATGTTTTGCCTGAATATCCGCCTTTTCCTCTGGTGTCGGAACCCGGTACTCGCCCCTTTTGATAAATTTTTGGGTGATCCGGTTGATTGCAGCGGCCTTCTGGTGTTCTATCACAATATACTGCAGCTTTTTGTCCGGTGCGATGAGAGGATTATTTTTAATGCTTTCTACCGCTGCGATGGATGCACTGAGCTTTGACATCTTGAGAAATTTTACATCATCCTCGGAAATGCAGTTTTTTAAATCCTCCTCATAGGCGATCCGGGCCTTTTCAACTTGTTCTGCCTGACTGTAGCTTTCCGGATCTTTTTCCTTCAGATAAGCCATTTCTTCTGCAGTGGGCGCTTTGCCGCTGGCCAGCTTTGTTTCAATCAGCTGCAAAGTATGATCTTTTTCCTTGTGTCCTTTATTTTCCAATTTTTCTTCCTGCTCGTCCAGAATTCTTCCTGCCCCATGGTCGACGGATTCTTTCCTGATATCCCATTGTGCCTGCAGTTCCAGATCTTTTGCGTAAGCGTTTAATGACTGCAGTGTTGAAAGTTCCATACTGAATTCCTCCTCCCATGCTTCGTAAATGCTTCATATATATTATCGGCACAAAAGGGAAAATCTTAATATTGACATTCCTTCACCTGCCTGCTTGTATGCATGCAGGTTCGTATGCTGAAATGCCCTGCAGCGGCAGCTCCTATGCTCCTGCTTTTATGGCTGGCTTATAACTGCAATCTCGTCTCCTGCTTTTACAGTTCCTTCCTTCATGACTTTGATAAAGATGCCTTCTCTGGGCATGACGCAGTCGCCGGCCAGCTCGCGGATGGCGCAGCCCTGATGGCATTCTTTTCCGATCTGTGTCACTTCGCCTTCTGCCTGGCCAATGCGAAGTCTTGTTCCAACAGGCAGTGTGTACAGCTCAATTCCTTCTGTTAAAATATTTTCCGCAAAGTCGCCGCTTTTCAGCTCAAAGTCCAAAGCCTTTTGAACTTTTTCCACGCTTTCTGCGGCAAGCAAGCTCACTTGTCTATGCCAGTTTCCCGCATGGGCGTCTCCCACAATTCCGTGATCGATCTTTAAGAAAGCTTCTTCTATTGGGTGTTTTTGTTCTCCCTTCTTTTCACTGATGCATACTGCTTTTACTTTAGCCATGATGATGTTCCTCCTTGTGAATACGGGCGCAGTCGTGAGACTCACCCCTTAAAACGTCGATTCCGTGGCGGATAGGTTTTATGACTGCTGACAGACATTCCCGCGCCGCTTTTTCGCTTCCCGGCAAGTTGACAATCAGAGTGCCGCCCCGCAGCCCTGCCTCTGCTCTGGAGAGCATCCCCATGGGAGTGATTTTTAAACTTTCCGCCCGCATTGCCTCCGGTATGCCCCTCACCTGTCTGTCGCAGACTGCATGGGTCGCTTCCGGTGTTACGTCCCGCCTCGCAAAGCCTGTGCCGCCAGTGGTCATAACCAAACATACATCCAGCTCATCTGCGCATTTTATCAGCTCTGCCTTTATGGTTTCAAAATCATCGGGAATCAGGTTTGTGTACACCACCTGCCAGCCGTTTTCTTTGAGCAGCTCCTGCACTGCTGGGCCGCTTGTGTCCGTACGCTCACCTTTTGAGCCTTTATCGCTCATAGTAATAACTGCTGCTGTATACTTCATTATTTTTCCTCCTTACCCCATATAAAATCGCCGCTTTTGCCTCCGCTCTTGCTCAGCAGATGGATCTCGTCGATAACCATGTCCTTCTGAACGGCTTTGCACATATCATAAACTGTAAGGGCTGCTATGGAAACGGCTGTAAGGGCCTCCATTTCCACTCCCGTAACGCCGCTGCACTTGACCCTGCTTTTGATTTCCACGGCTAAATCCTCTTCCTTGAGGCAAAAGGTAATATCTGCGCCGTTTATCATAATGGGGTGGCACATGGGAATGATATCCGGGGTTTTCTTTGCTCCCATGATTCCTGCAATCTGTGCCGTGCCAAGGACATCTCCTTTTTTCAGGCCGCCGCTTTTAATCAGCTCAAAGCATTCCCGGTTTACCAGAACTCTGCCAGTTGCCTCGGCTATGCGCTGGGTAGTGTCCTTTCCGCCTACATCCACCATTTTTGCCCGGCCTTCTTCATTAAAATGTGAAAAATCTCCCATAGTTTCTCCTTCCGACGCGTCTGCCGCGTCATTTCAGATGGATTTGAACGTTTGCCTTCAAATCTTATCCGCCTATCTGATTCATATCTCTGCCTGCCTTGCTGGGACTTTCCGCATCCAGCGCTTCCCGCTTTTCAGGCTTGTCCAAAATCGCCCTGCGCAAGGCTTCCTCCATTTCATCCTCCTGCATGCCTTTTAGAGAAATCTCCTGAGCCGAATGAAGACAGGGCTTTATCTTCCCGTCAGCAGTCAGACGTATTTTGTTGCAGCCTTCACAGAACTCACAACTGACAGGCCGGATGAGACCGACCCTTCCGGCAGCCTCGGGGAACGCATAAAGCCTCGCCACGCCGTCTTCTCTTCCCAGAGATTCCAGCTCGGGCACCTTTTCAAGCACTGTTTCGCAGCTTACGAACTGAGCCTTGTCAAATCCGATTCCCCCGCCAATGGGCATCAGTTCAATAAAGCGGACTTCGATGGGTCTGTTTCTCGTCAGCTCCGCGAACCGGGGGATTTCGTCATCATTAAAGCCGCCCATGAGAACGCAGTTTATTTTTGTCTCACAAAAGCCTGCCTGCTCCGCTGCCTCAAGCCCTGCCAGAGCGTCCTTCAGCTCCCCCATTCTCGTAATGTGGCGGTATTTTTCTTCATCCAGTGTGTCGAGGCTGATGTTGAGACGGGAAACACCTGCAGCCTTCAGCTCCTTTGCGAAGCGAGGAAGCAGCGTGCCGTTGGTGGTCATGCAGACTTCTTCAATTCCCGGTATATGGGAAATGGCTCCGCATAGCTTTACGATGCCCCTCTTTACAAGAGGTTCCCCGCCTGTGACCCGGATCTTGCGGATACCCAGACGCGCGGCAGCTTTTACCGCCATGATGGTCTCCTCAGCTGTCATCATGTCCTCGTGGGCCTTTTTTGCAATTCCTTCCTCGGGCATGCAGTACCGGCACCTGAGATTGCAGAGCTCTGTGACAGAAACCCGCATGTAGGTAATATTCCGGTTATAGTTGTCTATCATAAATTAATGTTCCTTTCTGCTTCTTAGTGCTGCTTTTATTTTTGACTCTTTCAGCCCGCGTATTCCCATAATAATCGCGCATACAGCCAGAACGGCTGCCAGATAAAGGACATATACCGGATCGGTTTCTTTCCGTATATCATTGCTGAAGGATGCCGGGTTTTGGCTTTCTTTCATCATATAGCTGAGCGGATTTTGGTATTCCTCCTTTTGCTTTTGAGACTTCTTTAACTGGTTCTCTTTATTGTCCGCGCGTTTGTCCTTTTTCTGCGCCATGAGGGCTTTCATCCGTTCACCTCTGGCCTCAGCTTTTTCCGCCTCTGTTGCCGCGCTTCCTGCTACCACAAAAGCAGAGAGTATCTTTTGCCGAAAAGTTTGTGTGCCATTGGCGCGAACGGAATCGAGTTTTTGAAGCTTCCCGTCTTCCCTGACCTGATAAACGGCGCTGCTCTTCCTGCTTATGGAATCATCAATAGGAACCTGAATCTCTACACGTTTTTCCGGCTGTATTCTCTTATCTCCCTGATAAAATCCTATGCGGTAAAAAACAGCTGCGGTTTCCTGCTTTGAAAGATTTTTTTCTGCAGCTTTGTAGTCCGGTGTTTCTCTGCCCATGCGCCTTACAAAAAGCTTTGCCTGTTCCGGCAGCGCACCGGATGGGGCGATAACATAGATTCCCGTTATTTTATCATAAAACACCATTTGCTCTTCCTGAACCAGAGATACCTTTACTTCTGTCATGGCATATTGCAGAGTTTTGACTTGGCGGTTAATTTCGTCCTGGGGGGTGAATTTATCCATCTTTTCTGCTGCTTCAATTTCTTCGCCCAGATTTTCTACCTCGATCCGTCCATACTGTCCCACTTCGATGCCTACATTTTCTGAGGCTTTTTCATAAAGCGCTTTTGCCTCCTTTAGCAGGGCCTGCAATTTGGAAATATCCGCTGGCTGGGGTTTATCGCTTTTGGCCTTTTGCAGCATATCGTTTAACTGACGGATCATGGATTCCATCTGTCTGTCCGCCTCGGGCTGCAGCTCCCTTTTTACCTCCTGCTCCGCTTCCTTTCCAAGCTGCGTGAGCAACTCCTTCAGCTGCCGGATATTCTCGCGTTTGTATTTCCCCTGTCTGAAATCCCGCTCCGAGACAGAGCCTAAAAATTGCTCTGCCCGCTCAGCCGCTTTTTCCCACTTTCCCAGATCCGCATAAGTCCGCAGGGAAAACCGCATGGGAACCCGGTTTACATCAAAGCCTTTTCCGTCGGCCCGCTTTGACCAGCTTGAAATAAACTCATATTCCCGGTTTTTCTGCTCCCTGTAGAGCTGCTGCTCCTGCCGGCTCAGGCCTTCTGCTGTTTCCTGAATATAGCCGGAAATATATCCTTTTTCGTTTTCAGCCAGCACCAGAGTAATCCCATTATTGGCCTGCATGCCTCTGAGAAATCCAAATTCATACTGGCAGCCTGCTTCCAGCTCAAAGCCTTCGATTTTAAAGCTCCAGCAGTTTCCGCTGCCCGAGGGGTCTACTTCCAGATTTCTTGTGGGGACCGGATTGACATAGCCTGTAAACCCGGAGATCCTCTGTCCGTTTTTATAGGCAAACAGATAAATCCTGCCAGCGCCCACCTTGCCGCTTCCCGGGCTTGGATTTCGATCCGTCATGGCATAAAAGGTATAGCTGCTTCCATCTGATTTTTTTGCTTCCAGATAGTCCACGCCGTTTTGCACGCCGCTGTAGGAAAGACTCGCTCCGCTGTTATTAAAGGGGCTGCTGAGCCAGTGGATCCCTTTTCCCGTATCCACCAGGTAACCACGCGGAGTAAAGGGGTTCTGTCCCTTGCCTTTTGCGCCGAATTCCCAGGTCGCCCCATAGGCGCTTTCAAAAGATATGGAAAAAAACAAAGTTATGATTAAAATTATTCCTGCAACTTTGGAAAAGGTTCGCATTTTTTCCTCCACGTATGGTATGATAGTCAAAAATAAAGGAGTTCTATATAATGAAATACAAAAAATTTGCTTCAATTGCAATCTTCGCATCTGTTTTCTGTACCCTGCTTCTCACCTCGCCTGCCTCTTTTGCCGGGAGCGGCACCCCGGGCAGCGGCAGCGGTCAGAACCGGGATGTACCCCTGACACTGGAAAGCAGCTCCGTATCCGATGGACAGGCTGATATCCCGGTCAATGAAACGATACAGCTTAATTTTAACAAAAATATTTGTAATATAACAGTCCTTGCCGCCAATAAAAAATGTTTTCATCTTACAGATGAAGCGGGAAGCCCGGTTGCCATCCGCCTCCTGTTTCCCGACGATCAGGTTCAGCGGAAGTACCGCAGACAGGCTTTCATTCAGCCCGTTTCTGAGCTAGATGAAAATACCCGTTACAAAATCACGGTTGATCGGACCCTGACAGCAAAAAATGGGACGCCCATTGACAATGCCTATATCATCACCTTTACCACAGGAAGCGGGAAGGCAAACAGGGAAAACGCCGTTTTAAAGGAGCTTGGCAGCAGCATTGTCGCCTATGAGACTGCCTATAGCGAAACTCCCGATTCGGTTCCCGTCAATCGCTCCGGCCTCGATGCGCCGGCAGAGGAGAAAGCGATGGACACCGGTGCTACCGCAAAGATCGGCGCCTGCGTTCTCCTTCTAGTTGTCATTCTTTTTACAATCTTCCTTATGAAACGCAGAACAAAATGAACTTCATGAGGAATTTTCTGCCCTTGCTCTGGCGGCGGTAAATATAGCGGCTCACGTTCAGCGCATAATGGGCCAGCTCTTTGTGCTCGACTTTTGTAAGGCTTTCATGACCAAAGCGGACTTTTCCAACCAGGTTCAGGAACTGGCGGAACGAAACCCCTGTCTCCCGGTCGTAAGCCTCGGAAACTTCCTTCAGCTTATCATATGGATCTGCTGGGAGGGAATGTCCGTCAAAGGCCATGAGCCTGCTTACATACCGATAGAGGACAAAGACCTGTTCATCTGTATAAACCCTGCCAAAGGAAGCTGTCAGCCTCCTAATCCGGTATCTGCCCGCTGCCTCATAAAGCGCTGCCAGCAGGATTACTGCCGGAATCAGCAGCCACCAGACTGCCACTGGCTTTTCTTCTCTCTTTTCGCTTTGCGGCTCATTTTCCTCCGGAGCTTCATCCTGATACGTCTTTGAGCTTTCTTCCTCTACCTGCTCATCTTCCTGCTGTCCCACAGTCTCCTGCTTTTGCATCTCAAAGAATCCCGGTATCACCTCCACTGGAAACCATCCCAGCTCATCAATATAAAGCTCCACCCAGCTGTGGGAAAGGGAATCCGGCACATCCACGGATACGTTACTCTGGCCCGTATAAAGGCTCACATAGTCTGGTGACAGATAATAGCCCTCCGCATATCTTGCTGGTATTCCAGCCTTGCGGAACATGAGGGCTGCTGCTGTTGCAAAATGCATATCGTTTCCACGGCGGCTTTTGTTCATAAAATAGCGGAGCTCATCCTGGCCCTTTGGCGCTTTATCCTGCTGAATATCATATTCGAATTCCTTCAGGAAGTTATCTCTAATGTAAAACAACGTCTCGCTGATACTCTTTCCAATACATTTATCAATACCGCTGGTGCCTAAGGCATCGGAATCCTCATCTGACACATAGAGATACGTGTCATAGACAAACCGTCTGTAAACAGCCTCTGCATCTGCGTAAGCCTGCCAGCTGCTGCTTTCTTTCACTTCGCTGAGCCACAGGGCAATCTCATTTTCATCATAATCTGTAAGCCTTGGGAAAAAGGACTTAAACGTATAATCCCGCTCTCCGGAAAATCCCCTTGCAAATACGCCCCAGTCCTTGCGGTAATCCGCCTTATCCGGCGCTGTATCTCCGGTCATGGCAGATTCATAAGGCAGATACAAATACTTGCTGTTCCCATTGACATTTTTTACAGTAACCGATGCGAAATCATAATCCTTTGACATGCGGTAAAGGCGATCCTGCTGCATCCAGGGATAAAACTCCTTTTTTGCCAGCCACTCGGTTATACCCGTATATTCTCCTGAATAGGTTCCCTCCGCAGCTTCCTCCCATTTGCCTTTTTCAAAGCTTCCGCCTGCAAAGCTCCTCAGGTACATGGGCTGCGACACCTCCATCTTCAAGGTAAGAACTGGGCTTTCCGTATAAGACAGTGGCTGTGTCTTTGTCAGATCTCCTCGCTTCAGCCCATCGATCTCCGCGCCTCCCAACTTTTCATAACGGACATGTTCTTCTGCTGCGATAATGGCGTCTCTGGCCTCGTCGATGGTTTCAGGCGGCCGGTAACCAGCGCCGGAGGAAATGACCACATATGCCAGGGTGAATACCAGAGCAATGCCCAAAAACACGTATGGCAGCGGGGAATGTTCTTTATTCTGTATATAAATGGGCCGTTTTTTCTTCCTGCTTTCCGGTTTTGCTACGGCAGATAATACAAGCAACCCTGCCCAGGCAAGAAGGAGCAAAGCCAGCAGCCATATGGAAGGTCTTGCCTTCAGGCACAGTCCCAAAAGAACGGGAACAGCCGTCAGTGTAAACCCAAGCAAAGGTTCCTTGTAATAGACGCTGTGGACAATTGCCATGGATACCAGCAGCATAATGGGAATTAGCGCTACAAAGACATTCCGGGTCCAGTCCACCGTATCCCCCGTTACCTGAAAGGGGATCAGTCCTGCACCCATCTGATCATTGAGAACTTCCACGATAATGTTTCCCATGACCAGAATCCCATTCCACACAGGCTTGTAGGCCAGCAAAAACAGGATGGCCGTTAAAAGGAACACATAAAAAACCAAGAACCGCCCCAGAAATGGATTCCAGCACAGCAAATACAGTCCTATGGGAAGTCCTGTAATAAGGCATACGCTGACTACCGGATCAACTGGATTGGGAAACATGGAAAAATACGTATACCAGCATGCTACGGACAGAGCAATGACTAAAAGTAGCTCAAAGGCAATTCTCCTGTGGGAACCCGCTTCGTTTTCCTCTATAATCTGCACCAGTTCCATGCCATCCGCCTGGACAATCCTCTTTGTTTTTATCCGCTCTATGTACTTGTTACCCTGTATTTTCATAATGCTATACCATAATTTCAAGGCCGCCTTCTTCCGCCTGTTTTACTGATACAAAGAGGATCCTGTCGTCATCCTGCATGGTCTTCCCGTCTTCCATCTGTTCTTCATCATCGTATACATAGATGGTTCGCATTGGCTGGAGAACTTCCATTTCCGCAATTCGATCCGCATCCGGCCGCTCCGCTACATAGACCAGTGTACTTCTGCTGTTGTAGTAGCCGCTGGCGGCATAATAGTCCAGAGCCGCGCCCTTCTCCGGGCAAGCGCAGGAGGACAAAAAACGAGCGGCAGCAATATCCAAATCTTCAAGGGTATCCAGCTCCCTGACACAAAACTCCTCTGCCCCTGCGTCATACCATGCAAAACTGTGATTAATACCGCTTTCCAGCAGCATCCTGGATAATGAAAAAAACAGTTCCAGAACTGCATCGGCTGTATCTTCCTTATCAAAATGCAGCTCTGCCAGAAGGAACAGGGAATAGTTCAGCGGAAGGCTGAAATCCCGCACCAGGGTTTTGTCGATTTTGGAAGAAAGTTTCCAGTGGATCTTCCGTATTTCGTCGCCCTCGGTGTATTCCCGCAGAGCAAAGATTTCACTCACATCCTGCCCGGGCCGCTCCGGAGAGTAACGGTTTCCCTCTCCCGTTGTTTCCACAGGTTTTTCCATATGAACCGCCATCTCCCGCATATCCGGGTAAATGAGCAGAGCTTGCGCCGGCAAGTCCTTCTTTTTCAGAGCAAACAATCCGAATGCATCGTAGAGTCGGATTGTTTCTGTGGAAAGAACTAAAGAGCCCGCTTTGCTTCCCCGAATCGCCAGTTTTGCCGTAACGGATGTTTTGCTGCCTACTGTGGCGTGAACCTGCCGGAAAGCCTTCGCGCCGGTCATGAGATTTTCCATCTGCACGACAAAAACGATCCTTGCCAGGGGAAGAGAACCGGTATTTTCAAAGGTATAAGAAATTGCAGCAGCATCCTTTACCGCTGTATCAGGTGCATTCAGACGAATATTCAGACCTCCCCGCGAAAGGAGCATGAGCCCCATGGAAATCAGCGGCAACAGGACGGTCAGCACCAGCAGCGTCAAGGTATAATAGGTGTTGGTAAAAATGTAAAGAAGAACTGCTCCGGCCAGCATCAGCCCATAAAACACTCTGTTTTGCAGCATTACTTTCCCTTTCTTTCCAGCATGGCCGGCGGCTTGACTTCATTCAACAGTTTTTGCAGGATCTGCTGCTCCGTTTCCTTGTGGATTCTGGCCCTCGCTGTCAGAATCAGCCTGTGGGCGCACACATCAATAAAGACTTCCTTAATATCCTGAGGGGTGGCATACCTCCTCCCGCTCATCAGAGCATTTGCCTTTGCCATCTGCACCAGCGCCAGAACTGCCCGGGGGCTGACACCTTGTTCTACAGCCTCCAGGCTCCTGGTTTTTTCGCAGAGCCGCGCGCCGTACTGGATGATTTCATCATCCATACGCACCAGATTTACAGCTTTTCGCATAGTCTTAATATGAGAGTCTTTTGCCAGAGGGCGCAGTGAATTCATAGGATCCGATGTCTGCCTCTGCTTTACAATATCCACCTGGCTCTTTAAATCCGGGTAGCCCATAGACAGCCTTGCCATAAAACGGTCCAGCTGGGAGTCGGGGAGTTTTTGCGTTCCTGCGCTTCCCAGCGGGTTTTGTGTTGCAATGCAGACAAAGGGATCTGGCACCTTGTGGGTGATGCCATCTACCGTTACGCCGCCTTCTTCCATAACTTCTAAAAGGGCTGCCTGGGTCTTTGCAGAGGTCCGGTTGATTTCGTCTGCCAACAGCAGGTTGCACAGCGCCGCCCCTTCCTTGTACTCCAGCTCTCCGGTTTCTTTGTTATATACGCTGAAGCCAGTGATGTCGCTTGCCATAGTATCCGGTGTAAACTGCATACGTTTGTACTGCAGGTTCAGCACCTTAGAAAGCCCCAGAGCCAGGGTTGTCTTTCCAACCCCTGGAACGTCCTCCAGGAGAATATGTCCTCCGGCCAGGATGACCATGAGGATCTTTCGGATAACCTCATCCTTTCCTACAATTACTTTTTTCAGTTCGTCCATAATCCGGCCGGACAATTTCTGGATCTCCACTGTAAGGGCATCCTGTCTGCTTCGTAGCGGCTGCTGGGGAGGCTCTGCTGCACCAGATGTACCAGTCTCCGCCACCTCCGTCCGTTCTTCTGCAGAAGCAGCCTTCTTTTCCTCATCTGATAGATTTTCTGCAGGCAGCTCTTTTGCATCCTTGAATGTATCTCGATTTTCCATAAACTCCTCCTTTTATCGAACTGGGGAATTGGAATTGTGCATTCCTTCACCCTTCAAAATTTTTTCAATGGTTTTGTCATCCAGCTTCAGCCTGAAAAACTCCTCATAATAATCCTTTGTATATGCTTTCATATTGATGTCCGAAAATTTCTGGGGGTAGAATATCCGGGCAATGGCAAGAACCGCCATATGTGTCTCAATGGAGCCGGGATGACACCATCTGGTAGCTCCTACAGGAAGGGTATAGACCTTTCCCTGCCGCACTGCGGTAAGTCCTTTCCATTTCATATCGGACAGAATATACTCGGTTACAGAAGATTCATTGGCAATAAAGGCATCCGGATCCCACTTGTAAATTTCCTCCAGCGTCGTGTAGATTTTATCGCTTCCCGCCTGCTTGATGCCCTTTTCAATGGAAATATCCCGGACAGCCGCCTGCTGCATAATTTCCCCGCAGATGTCTCCCTGAGCGTCAGTTCGGATGGCTTCGTTGACCGAATGATAGACTGCCGGCTGCTCTTCCTTTGGAATATCCTGTAGCCGCTTTGCAACCAAATCAACCGTCTCTTCCTGGAATTTTATATAGGCCTCTGCCCGCTCTTCCCTGTCAAAGACAGTTCCCATGACCCTGATGGCAGTCTTCAGCTCATCCAGGCTGCGATAATCGATTACCAGATAAGGAATCCCCAGCTTGTCCAGTTTTTCTGTTTCGCCTTTGTTCGAAGCTGTAGAATAGCGGATCAGGGCCAGATCTGCGTCAATGCGCAGCAGCTCCTCCACATTAATGGCGCCTTCCTGATACGGGGTAGCTGTCTCTGCGATCTGCGGAAATTTCATCAGCATCAGTGTATCGGATTTTACACCTTTGGGCGTGCCGCTAAGGGCCTCTTCTGCATCCAGCATTGCCATAATGTGGGCAATAGAAGAATACATACAGGCAACGCTTTGCGGATTTTGGGGAATTTCCACCTTCCTGCCCATACAATCTGTAACAGTCCTGGTTTCCCCGGAAGAGACTTGACTGCCGGTACAGGCGCAGCACGTCCACAAAATGGAGAGAACAAGCAAAAGACTGATCCATGTTTTTTTCATAAAGACCTCTTATTTCTCAGCGGAAGGATATATTTCCGTTCGCCGAATTCACTTTCTACAATTTCTGTAATAATGCAAAAGTTCTGTTCCAGGTTTTCCTGTGTAAGGACCTGCGACGGAGTTCCTGTCATAGCAAGACCGCCGTCATTCATAAGCGCCACCCTGGTATTTGCCCCTGCGTTTTCCAGGTAATAAGCCTGATTTAAAAAATGAGTGGCCATAATAATCGAAAGCCCCTGCTCCTTTACCAGCCTGGTTATCACTTCCATGACATTCAGTTCATGGGTAAAATCCAGATGCGCGGTAGGTTCATCCATAATCAAAAGCCGCGACTGCTGAGCGATTGCCCTGGCAATCATGACCAGCTGAAGCTCCCCTCCGGAAAGTCTCGTATATTCACGGTCTTCAAAGCCCGAAAGCCCCACCTGCTTTAAAGCCTCTCTGGCAATCTTTCTTTGTTCTTTTCCCGGAGGCGCAAAGGTTCTGGACGCGTAAGTCCTTCCCATGGTCACGATATCCAGCACCGTATATGCGAAGGTGGTTCTGTGTCCCTGAGGGACGTAGGCTACCTGCTCTGCAAATTCCCTGGGAGTTAAGGCTTCAGCCTCTCTTCCGCTGATAAAAATCTGCCCTGCCTTCAGCTTGTTCAGCCCCAGCATGCAGTCGATGAGCGTTGATTTTCCGCATCCATTGGGACCTATAATGCAGAGGATTTCTCCTTCCGCTGCCTGAAGCCCCACGTGCTCAAAAATCATTCGTTTGCCATCATAACTGAACGCAGCATCCTTTACTTCGATAATTGCCATTGTATCACCAGCTCTTCCCTTTTGTCTTTTTCAGCAGATAGATAAAAAACGGACCTCCGACAATGGCTGTGACAATGCCCAACGGGATTTCTGCCCCGGTGATTGTCCTGCAGATGGTGTCCACAAAAACCATAAAACAGGCGCCGATGGAAATGCTGGCCGGAATGAGCCACTTGTTATTGCTGCCGATTATCATCCTGCACATGTGAGGAACCACCAGGCCTACCCAGCCGATGACGCCGCTTATACAGACTGCCCCTGCTGTGGCCAGGGTTGCAAAGGAAATGATCATTCCTTTGTTGAGTCCCACATGGATTCCCAGAGTTTTCGCTTCCCGGTCGCCCATGGAAAGCACGTTGAGCCGCCATCGAAACAGCATCATTCCCGTCATTCCTGCTGCCATGGGCACAAAGGACAAAGCCAGCTCCTCCATCCTGGTGGAGGCCAGACTCCCCATGAGCCAGAAGGTAATAGCAGGAAGCTGGCTGTAAGGATCAGCCACGTATTTGAGCAAAGAAAGCAGAGCTGAAAAAATGGACTGAATGATGGTTCCTCCCAATACAAGGGTAATGGTCGGCGTGCCTCCGCTGATCTTTCCCGTCAGATAAGCGAGTACCACTGCCGCCACTCCAAAGCCAAAGGCAAATACGGAAGTCATTACCATATTCTGAAAAAGCAGGATCGCAAGGGCTGCCCCAAAGCCTGCGCCATTAGAAACTCCCAGCATGCCGCTTGAAACCAGGGGGTTGCGAAACAGGCTTTGAAAGCATGCTCCGCTAGATGCAAGGGCCGCCCCGACGAGAAGCCCCTGGACTGCGCGCTGAAAGCGGATTCCCACTACAACTGCATAGGTCTTGGGATCCACTCCCGTATCCATTCCTGTGACAGCCATCCAAAAGCTCTTAAATACATCCTCCACACGGATGCTGTACCTGCCAATGCAGATAGCCGCCATAAAAAAGATTAACGGAAGGATCAAAAGCACTGCACCTTTTATGAAATTGTGCTCCCTCTGCTCTCCGCCCTTCATCTCATTCTCCATCTGCCTGTCTGCCTGCCTCCTGCTTTTTTACACATTGAAAGCCATCTGCAGTCCACCTTCTGAACAAACAGTTATAGCAGGCGTTCTCATAGTCTCCGCAGCATTCCCCCATATCATTGTCCAACTGAAAGCTGCTGCAGTCTGTCGTCCAGGAACTGAGCCGCCTGTCGCCCAGGTACAAATCTTTTTTTCTGCATGCAATATACTGCCCATCCTGCTTTTTTGCGATCAGGGTTTTCTTAAAATCGAGGAGCGCAAGCTTTAGCTGCTTTTCGACGGAAATCTGCTGCATATCCTCCAGCGTGCGGCCTTCGAAGTCCACTACCTGCTGGATCCCCATCATGGTTTTCCACTGGGCAGTGGAATAGGATTGCCCTGCGTATTCGCTGCCTTTGCTTCCCCGAAAGGTTCCATCGCAGCCGGAAAGCCGAAGACCCACGCCTGCCAGAGCGCCGATTACACCGATTCCCGTTCCTCCGTATTCCTGCAATATAACGCTTCCCAGTTCCTCTGCCAGACGGTATGCCTCTTCTTTGGAAAGGACCTCCTCCTGTGCCCGCTTTCCGTAGGCTATGAGTTTTTCCGGATCTTTCAGCTGATCCAGCTGGCAGATGCATAGCCCCGGATCTGCGCTGCGGGCTGCATTTGCTTTGAGGATTTCCTCTGCTGCTGCCTGTATTTCTTCCAGACTCCGATTTGTTAATCCCATATCGATCATCATGCACATGGAGCTGTTATGCGACGTATATGCAATATCTTCGTGAAGCAGCAGCTGGTGGCGGGTAATGCCCTGCTCCAGTCTTCCTCCCAGTTCCTCCAATCTGGTTGCAATCAAATCTGCAATTTTGCCTGTGCTGGTTTCCTTGGTCAGATCATCCGTATCATCAATGCAGATGCAAATTTTCATCTTCTTCTCTCCTGTCTGTGTTCTCCGCTGCATTACTTCACTTTGCAGCTTGCAATAGATGAATAGGCCCCATATATCTTCTTTCCGTTCACCGTCCTGTAGGCGCGTACTTTAAAGTAATACGTTTTCGCCTTTTTCAATTGCCTGGAATAAAACGATACCGAACGGGCAGTCTGAACTGTTTTGTAGCTGCTGTTTTTCTTTACAGACTGATAGACCGTATATCCGCTGGCGCCCCGCACCTTTTTCCAGGAAAGAATTACTTTTCCGTCTCCTGCTGCCTTTGCCTTTAGTCCTGCTGGTTTTGGAGGGAGTGCTTTCGCACTGACTGCAGCCGAATAATCTCCCCGGAGATTTCCCGCTTTATATGCTCTCACTTTGTAATAGTACGCTGTGCCAGTCTTTCTTCCTGTATCCATATAGCTGAAGGCAGATGCTGACAAAGTCCGCAGTTTGCAATAAGTTCCTGTTTTCCTTGCGGCCCGGTAAACTTCGTATCCGGCGGCGCCGCTAACTTTGTTCCAGCTGACCCTGATTCTATCGTAACCTGCAGAGGCAGCCTTTGCTTTCGGCGCTGCTATCGCTTTCACCGTAACGGTGCAGGAAGCGGAAAGCCCCCCCTCTGCTGTTGTTGCTGTAATGATGACCTTTCCCGGCTTTATAGCGCGAACATTTCCGCTTTGATCCACCGATGCAATACGCTCATTGGACGATTTCCATCTCACTTTTTTGCTGGCGTCTCCCTGCACAGTAACCGTTACTGTCAATTTTCGGGCAGAACCTGCCTCTATGGTCAGGGACGTTCTGCTGAGGGAAATCCCCATCTGAGAAACAATGTTGTACTGCTTCCAACCGATATGCTTTTTGTAGGCGGAAAGGCCCTGCTGAGGTACAACAATGGTTTTTCCTGCCTGAGGAAACAGCGTTCCGCTGAAAGCCGGAGGGGAAACCGCGTTGCAGATAATGGTGTCCGGCAGAGAACTGCAGCCCTGAAATACATTGTTTCCAATGGACTCAAGAGATGCAGGAAGCTCAATATCCTGTAAATTTCGACAGCCTGCAAAAGCGCTGGTGCCCAAATTTGTAATATTCTGCGGAAGCCGGATGGTTTTCAGACCGATCCTTTCTGAAAAATAATTTGCCTTTACTTTATCATCCTCAATCTTTGCATTGGTCAGATCAATGGTAGTCGCCTGTAAAAAATGCTGCTGGAGCCAGCCGATATCTTCCGTCCGCCCGAGATAACTGCCGGATGCAGTTTGTATTGTAAGATGGTCGATCTGGCTCTCCTCAGTTCCTGCGCTCCTCACCATCTTTATTGATTGTGCAGCCAGCTGTCCTGTCTTTACCTGGGAAATGGTCAGCTTTCGCTCCGGCGCAGACAGGATGGGCCACGCATTCCAGCCTGCTGCTTGCTCGTAAACTTTTGCACACCCGTAAGGCACCTGAATAAAGGATACCTCCGTGTCTTCAAAAATGTCCTCCAGACTTCCGATTCGGGGAGGTTCAATGCCCCATACAGAGATAGTATCCGAAAGACTGATGCAGCTGCGAAATGCCTGCTTTCCTATGGATGTAACGGATGCAGGAATTTCAATCTCTTCCAGAGCAGTACATCCATCAAAAGCATGGTTCTCTATTTTTTGCAGGGTTTTTGGCAGGACTATTTTTTTTAGAGTCTGGTTTCCCGAACACTTGATTTCCGGGCATGACGCATTGAGCAAATCTAAGGTTTGCAGCTGAGGCAAACTTTTGATGTACTGCATATCCGTCTGGGTCAGGGAAATTCCCGGAGCCGTCGCGACCTTCAGATGCGTTACCGGATCCCCCTCTTGTTTTACTTTTTGTACCATTTGCTGCAAAGCTCCGCCTTTTGAAAGGCAGACAGATAAGCCTTCTTTTGGAGCCTGTACGGTGATGCTAAGGGACTTCCGGTAATTTGCACGCTCAGATACTGCTGTCAGCACTGCCTTTCCCGGGAAATTCGCAGTCCATGTCCCCGTCTTTGCATCCACAGAAAGACAGCCATCAGCCGGAGCAGCGCTCCAGGTTATATTCTGATACTTGACTTCATCGGGTATCGAACTCACCGCTGCCTGAGCCTGTCCCCAATCGCCTACCTGCAGGCTTTCCTCAACTCCCTGTATACGCATATCGGTAATGCCGACTGCAACAGAATTTCTACATTTCTGAAACTGTTCATACAGTACACTTGCTGCCGCATCTCCAGTTTGCCCCTTTGCATTCTGCAGCGCAGCCGTCAGAGCCTCAATCTCCGCTCTCGGGTATTTCCCCCATTTATCCTCAGGCCTTATGGAAGAATCCCCTTGGTCAAAAGTCCCGGCAGTCTGCAGAAACGTTTCCACCTTTTCAATGGTTTTTTCCAGGCTTGGAACTGTCCGCAGGCTGAACTTGAATTTAACAGGGGCTCCCAATATATTGGCCGTGTTATTGCCGCAGACTTTTGCACCGAATACCAGCACGTAATCACCTGTTTCCAAAGTATCTTCCTTTGTTCCGATTACAATCCTGCCCTCATCGCCTGCCGATTTGTTGGCGCCATGAGAAAGCTCCGGGTAAAACTGCAGAAGGCCTTCCCCATTTCCATAGTCAGCTGCGATCTTCTGTTCCCCCGCATCCCAGATCGTAATATTGGGCATACAGTTTTTTTGAAAGTTCTCGCCTTTGCCAAAGCTGTTCATTCCGGAATCCATGGTAAATGCAAATTGCAGTCCTTCCGCACCATCTACTGTTCCACTTATCTGATTGATATAAGCGTCGTTTTGATCCTTTGCTTCATGCAGAACCTGAATATCCGAAGGCTCCAGCATTTTTAAATGATTTGCCTTAGCAGCCCCCTTTGCGCCGATTCCCTGCCATCCGTAGCCCATTTCGCCTGCAAAGGCTCTTGGGCTGCTGCAAAGAAGTCCTACCGCCATGATCAGTGCTATGAAAACAACCGCGAATTGTCGATACTCCCGTGCTCTCATCTTGAAACTCTCCTGTGTATGTATCATAAAGCAGAGGCAGGGCTTGCGATAAGAAAGCCCTGCCCCCATTTTTCTTTTCTCTTAAATAAAGTCTCTGCTATACGGATTATTTTACTTTAACCTTTGCGGGTTTTGTGAAATTGCCATAAACAGTGCTTCCCTTTACTGCTTTCATGGCTCTTACTTTGTAGTAGTAAGTCTTGCCTTTCTTCACTTTCTTATCTGCATAGCTGTTCTTTGATGTTGTTGCTATGGTCTTAAATCCACTGTTTTTCTTCGTGGATCTCTGGATCTGATATTTGCTTCCTGCTGACTTTGTCCACTTTGCAGTTACCGTGCCCTTCTTGCTTGACAAGCTCAGCTTTACATTGCCAACAACTGTAACCGTACATTTTGCCGTTACATTGGTGCCATCGTCGGAACGCGCTGTGATCGTTGCGGTTCCGCCGCCTTTTGCCGTTACCTTTCCGTTTGTACTTACAGCTGCGACCTTAGTATTGGAGCTTTTCCATATTACGGTCGTATCATCGGCATCAGCCGGACTTACGGTTGCCTTCAGCGTTTTTGCCGCACCCTGTTTTAAAGTCAGGGAGGCTGCGCTCAGCTTAATAGATTTTACCGGAATTGCGGTAGAAATCACTTCCAGGTTGAATTTTACTGGAACTCCCAGTGTGTTTTCCGCATTATTTACGTAGATATCTTTGTCAAAGACCAGAGTATAATTTCCTGCTGGAAGCTGCTCTTCGATGAATATAGCTGTACTTCTATCCAGCTCATTATAATCGGTATAAACAAGATTACCCTTTTCCTGGCTGGCAACTACGGCTCCCTTTGCATCCTGCAGAGTAATTTTGGAAACTGTGTTCTGCTTAAAGCTTTCTTCATCAAACTGGTTTCCCATTTCCTTGCCCATGACAAAGGTGAATTCCAGCTCTTCGTCATCCCGGAACTGTTTGTTGATCTTATTTACATATTCAGTCGGTTCGTCGCCGTCTTTTGCCGGGTACACCTGCGTGATGTTCTTTGGCTCAATCATCTGCACGGACTGCTTTGCAACGTCTTTTCCCTGCGGTCCGTAAGCATATGGGTCGTTCTCTTCACCGCCTTTCACATTGATGGTAAGTTCTTCACTTTCCAGCACTGTGCCGCTGCATGCAGCATGATCCCTGCCAGAAACTACGGAAACGGTTACAGCTACTGTTCCTGCTGTAACGCCCTTTACCTTCGCGGAATTGCCGGCTACCATATCAACAGCGCTTTCCTGGCCCTGCTCAATAAAGTTTACTCTCTTTTTTCCTTCCATCTTTGCCCAGTGCACATGGTAATCGTCGTTCTCTTCACCGTCCATGCTTACTGCTTCTACTTCTGCTGTCAGATCCAGCTCATCTCCTGGTGCGATATCAAAGGTGGTCTCTCCTCCATTGACATCAATGAGAATATCCATCTCATCATCAGCAGCAAAGGCTGCTCCCGGCAGCATGGTTACTGCCATCATCATTGCTGCAACAATTGCGGTTATGCGTTTTTTCTTCAGCATAATTTCCTCCTAAAACAATTATAAAAATTTGATCCAACTGTTTCCGGGATTCTCCTGTGAAACGGTCAGTCTGCACTCCTATTTTATTATATCTCCTTGCGTCTTACAAGTTTTTCTTTTAAATTACGACATTTTCGCATTTCCGTTTTTTGCTTTGCCGTAATTAATCCCCCTTCTGAGCAACATCCTCCGGTTTACATACAGCACTTATACACTCACTCCTGCTCATGTTTTCCTTTAAATGCTGGCCTTTCTCAAAGCCACTTTATCCACTTTGTTTTCTTTCAGCCAGGTCATACCGCTCATAGCGCCTCCCAGATCCCTTTCCAGCATCACAAAATTCCGATCGATTTTCTTCTCGTGTTTTTCAATCTGCTCCCGAAGCTCACTTGTAATGGCATACAGGTTTTTCACCTCAGCACTCTGTGAATCCTGATCCGTTCGCAGGTCTTTTACTTGAACCTTCAGCCAATCCACGTCAGCCCGCAGCTCTTTCACTTCCACCTTCAGCCAATCCACGTCAGCCCGCAGCTCTTTCACTTCGGTCTGCAGAACCCGGATCTCGGAGCGCATATCTTTCATCTCCGATTCTACGTTTGTTACCCGCTGTTTGACTTCTTTTACTTCATCGCGAATCTCATAAAGTACTCCCATTAATTTTTCTTCGTTTAACATGTTTTATTCTCCTTTCCCATTTAAAGTGTACCCATTATACCACTAAGAGGAGCACTTGGCAAGATATCTATTTACATTTTATTGCTTTTTTTACATTTAAATCCTCTCATTTTCTCCCGCACGCTCGAAGGTATATCCCCCAAGCTGATTCAGTCTCTGATGGAATTCCTCACTTTTGAGAATTTCAATAAAGGCTTTGATGTGAGGAAGCTCCAGATATTCCTGGGGCACCGCGAAATCGTATTCCTCCGGACCTACAGGAATAAAGTCCAGATCCATGGCCTTTGCTGCGGATAAAATGCCCATCCCCGCGTCGGCTCCGTCATCGCTTACCGCAGCGGCCACAGCCATATGAGTTGCCGCTTCTCTCTGGTATCCGTTAATTTCCGTAGGATCGATGCCCAGCTGCTTTAATTGATAGTCCAAAAGAATGCGCGTTCCCGCGCCTCTCTGCCTGTTGACATAGCGGCATCCTGTCAGATCCTGAATACCTTTAATATTGAGCGGATTTCCCTTTTTCACCAGAATTCCCTGGGTTCTCCCCACGCCTTTAATAAGCGCCATTTTTTCCGTACCAAAGAGCCTCTTTATATAGGAAATATTATACTCGCCAGTAGCTTCATCCAGCAGATGGATGGGCGCCAGATGAGCCTCTTTCCTTTTCAATGCCATGAGGCCGCCCATGCTTCCTACATGAGTGCTGGAAATAAACATGCCCCTGCTTTTGTCCGGCATCATATCCGCCGCGACATCCAGGATGAGATCGTGGCTTCCGATGATGACCACTGTGTTTTCTACCGCTTCCTTATCCCGATACAGCTCCACCTGAACCTGGCTGCCTGCTTCCGCGCCCTCGCTATTTTGCTCAATGACGCAAAATCCGTCTGCCCGAACCAGGGACATGGCGGCTCCTGCTCCTCTTGCCAGAGGCGCTGCTACCATTTTGTCGCCTACCTTTCCCACCTTGACCCGGACGTATTCCTTATGCTTCAGGCTGGAAACCAGTCTCTTGGAAAGGTGAGCCTGTACCGTTTCCCTGCGTTTTGCCGGCGCTTTTGTCATCATGGTCAAAACAGGCTCCACGAAGTTTTCAAATCCAATATAGGCAGAGACCGGATATCCTGGAAGGCCAATAACCGGTTTGCCGCGGACAATGGCCAGAATAACCGGTTTGCCTGGCTTGATAGCTACCCCGTGAACCAGCACCTGCCCCAGCTCCCGCAGTACATGTACCGTATAGTCCTCCGTGCCGGCGCTGGAGCCCGCGTTAACAATGACCATATCGTATTCATCTACTGCCCGGTCGATGCTGTTCCGAATCTGCTCATAATCATCAATAATGGGCGGAAAACGGTGCGCCGTACCTCCGGCTTCTGTTACCATATTCTCAAACATGCGGGAGTTGGATTCGATGATGCTCCCCTCGCCCGGCTCCTGCTCCGGCTCAATGATTTCCGTGCCTGTAGGGAAAATGGCTACTGCCGGTTTTTTTACTACTTCAATTTCCGTAATTCCCGCAGACAGGAGCACGCCCACGTCAATGGGACGTATTTTATGGTTTCCAGGCAGGATCATTTCTCCTGCTACAATATCCTCTCCAATGGGACGCACATGCTGCCAGGGTGCGGCAGAGGCGATAATCAGCACCCCATCTTCTGTTTCCACCAGATCCTCTGCCATGATCACCGCATTATAGGGGGGATGGATGGGATCTCCCGTGTCAACAGGAATATAGTCCGCTTTTTCTTTCAGAAGTACGGGCTGCGCTTCTGAGGCAGATTCCGTCCGCTCT
The DNA here is from genome assembly GCA_910575405.1 of Clostridia bacterium. Taxonomy (GTDB): domain Bacteria; phylum Bacillota; class Clostridia; order Peptostreptococcales; family Anaerovoracaceae; genus Hominibacterium. The sequence goes on from CAJTER010000008.1 coordinate 57,230, forward strand.
GCGATAACTGCGATTCCATCCATGGCAGAAGCATTAAAAAGCGGGGAACAATATTTTGCGTAAGCCGCATGTCTCGTTACCCGGTTTAATGCTTCTGATACAGGAATCGTTTCATACTGGATATGCAGCACCTGCTGCAATGCTGCCCGGTATAAAGCATCCGCTTCGTCCACTGGTTTTGTATCTAAATAAAGGTTTCTCTTTGCCATTTCGTTTCCTCTCTATTTTTCTTTTGTTTTTCAGCGCGTTTCGCCCTGTACCTTCTCTGCGCTTTCATTGTACAGCTGCTCTTACAGCAAGACCACCCGCACTGTTTCGCCCTGCTTGAGGCCTTCTTTTCCTGACTCAATCATCGTATATCCGCTGGATCTGGAAAGGGTTGTCATGAGGCCTGATTTGCCCAGAATCGGCTTTGCTGTATACCCCTCGGCGCTTTCCTCTAGGCTTACCAGAAGGCAAGTCGTTCTGCCTGGTGCGCTTGCCACATTGCTTTCCATCTGTGCCAGGGTTTCCTTTGGTTCTGATTGGTGGGTCATGGCCCGGTAAAGCCATATAATGAGCAGCTCAAATACCAGCATGGCTGCGGCCGGATGGCCCGGAAGTCCTGTGAGGATGGTTTCCGATTGCTCATCGTATGCAAGAATGGTCGGTTTTCCCGGCTTCAGGGCAATGCCGTGGGTAAAGACGCCCGGCGAGGCTATCTCATCCATGACCTGAGCCGTATGATCCTTTTCCCCCTGAGAGCTGCCGCCGGAAACCACCACCAGATCGCTTGTTTTTATACCCTTTTTCACAGCTTCCTCTAAAAGGCTCTTCTCATCTCTCAGAACCTGCGTTTCGATTGTCTTAAATCCGTATTTGCGGCTCATGGCTTCCAGCACGTAGGTGTTGATATCCCGTATCTGGCCCGGGCCCGGCTTCCTGTCAGCAGACACCAGTTCGTCGCCGGTAGAGATAATCGTAATATTCCATGGCTTATATACAGGTACCGTGTGAATACCGGCAGAGGATAAAACGCCGATTTCCTGGGGCCGAATAAGGCTTCCCTTTTTCAGAAATAAGGACTGCTCCCGGATATCCTCTCCAATCGCTACCACATTTCTCCCTGGAGAAACCGAGTCATACACAGCAATGCTCGTTTCATCAAAGGCTTCGCTGTATTCCACCATGACTACGGCATCCGCCCCTTCCGGGATCATTCCTCCTGTAGGCACATAGGTGCACTGTCCCGGCTGAACCATGCGGAGGGCCGGAGTTCCGATTTCGATTTTTTCTATCACTTCCAGAAACACGGGGATACTCTCTGTGACTCCCTGAGTGTCGGCTGCCCGAAGAGCATATCCGTCTACCGTGGAACGCCGGAAATGCGGAACCGGCTCTGGCGATACCAGATCCGATGCCAAAATCCTTCCCAGCGCCTGATTCAGTTCAATAAATTCCAGTTCCATTTTCTTGCGTTCTGCAGCGCTACGCAGCTTTTCTCTCGCCTGCTGCAGGCTGTCTACTGTTAATAGTCTCACTCTTTTTCCTTTCCTATTCCAACCCATGTAATTACTGCTTACCATAGCTTTTTATTTTGCTTTCCTGTATAATAGATATACATTTATTGTGCCAGAGTTCCCGTCCATATACAATCCCGGATGTGAATTTTTTAGATTTTTTAAGAGAAAGGATCGTGCTTTATGGAAAATCAGCCCTGTGTTTACATACTGCGGTGCTGTGACGGCACCCTATATACCGGCTGGACCAATCAGATCAGGCAGCGGCTTGCTGCCCATAACAGCGGCTCCGGCGCCAAGTACACCCGCAGCCGCCGGCCCGTAACTCTCGTTTATCTGGAATTTCTTTCAGACAAGTCCGCTGCCCTGAAGCGGGAAGCTGCCATCAAAAAAATGAAACGGGCGCAAAAAGAGGATCTGATCCGCACTTACCAGCCAAAGGACTCCAGCCTGACCATACACCATCTGCCATAGGCAGCCTGCTCTTTCAAATGGTGCAAAACGCTCGGAAGCCGGATCCTGCAAAGTCCTGCTGCCAGGATGCCTCTTTGGAGACACCCTTGCACAAGCCTTGCAAAATCCGGCTGTTCAAGTTCTTCCATGCTCTTTTTTCCAAATCCCAATTGATTATAGGGCTTTTTTCACATCCTCCCGGAATTGCTCCCAAGCCTCCGGGTTTTCCACATAATATTTAGGACAAAGCTTTCCCGTAATATCATAATGCCGGATCAAATCGTCTTCATCCAGCCGCAGCTGCCCGCAAAGCCACGCAGTCAGCTGAACCAGCGCCCCGTAGGTTTCGCCGTTAAACTGCCCGCTGCTGTCGGGATGGCAGACCTCAATTGAGATCGTGTCTCTGTTGCGCTCATTGGAAGCTGAGGATTCTTCATCCAGAGGAACACACTGAATGACCTCTCCCTGCAGTCCCACGACAAAATGGGAGCTTACGTTTGACTGACTGGAGTTAAAGTAATCCCGGTTAGCCTTTGCCGAGCTTCCCGGATTCGCCACATAGTGGATGACAATGTCATGAACCTTTGTCATTTCCCGCCCGGTCCTGGAATGGCCATCCAGCTCAATAAAATTCTGCTGAATAAAAGACGGTGACTCGACTTCTGATATATTTACTGAGGCAAAACAGGAGCGAAGCATCAGCAGAGCCAGCAGCAGGATTACCACCAGCATTGCCGCAAGCAGCCGTTTTCTCTGTTTGTCCTGTCTTCTTCTGGTCCGAACAGTCCGGACGTTTGTAGGTTTTGATTTATAAGTTTTCTTCGTAGCCATGCCTTTATTCTACGACTTGCGACATGGTTTGACAAGCATCTGCCGGGAATGTTAATCCGATTTTAAGAAATCCACCGCGAAATGTGCTGCAGCCTTGGGAATTTTTACTGCTTCCTGTCTCAGTTGTCAGGTGGTCAATATGCTACTTTATCACCTTTTCCACATATGGGCTGGTAGCTGTTTTCAGCATTCCGCCGTATCCTACCTTAAAACTTACAACATCCCCCACTTTATAGGCTTTCGTGCATTTGGAAACATCCAGAATCATGTGATCCGAGCTTGCGCCTAGGATATCCATCTGTTCATCCAGCGGCTCCATGCTCCCGGGATCCGTGTCCTGCTGACCGATGGCAATAATAGCTCTTTTGATAATGCCCCGATCCTCATAATACGGCTTCTGGCCAAAGGCGTCTACCCCCACTTCTCCGATTGGCAGGGACGGCTTTTCCTTCAGTTCCACAATCTGTGCCTCCAGGATCAGCGCGTCGTCTGTTGTTCCGGGAAGTTTGCTGCCGTAAGCTGTATCATTTCCCAGAAGAAAGGCTTCTCCCAGACGCAGGTTGTTGATTTTTTCCGGAAGCTCTCCTTTTCCGATGAGGTAGATGGAGCTGGAATTTCCGCCTGAAACCATCTGCAGGGTGATGCCCAGCTTCTGTTCAATGTTTTCCGCCCACTGCGCCAGCTGGGACAGGTTGTCGTTTTTGGGGATAATGGCTCCATAACAAGTCAGATTGACAGCAATTCCATAGAGTTCCAGGTTGTCCAGACCGTGAATCAGCTCTGCTGTATTGTAAATATCTTCTTCGTTTTTGAAGAAAATCCCCTCTCTCAGATCCCCCAGATCGATCATGAGAACCACTTTGTGGGTTCTTCCCTGTTTTGTTGCCTCCTGGCTGAGAAGTTTTATGGTTTCCGGCTCCGAGTTAAAGCTGATATCCGCATACTGGATAACTTCCTGGATTTCACATTCCATAGGAAGTCTCAGAAGCAAGGTCTGCTTGCCTGCAGATCTTGCTTTTCCCGCGTAAGTGCGGATATTTTTGATTCTGGAATCCGCCAGAAAATCTACTGCAGGATGTCCGATGACCATATCGGTCATTGCAGGTTCTGCGCACAGGCCTTTTGTTACAATCATCAGGGAGCATCCGCCCTGTTCTTTTGTGATCTTGGCAACGCCGTCCAGATTGCTCCTCAGTTTTTCAATGTCAATATTCAGTCTTGGGTACATGATTTTTTCTCCTCTACTCGGTTCTGTTTGGGCAGTTTCTTCTGGTACAGTGTTTGCAGTCGTGGGTGCAGTCGCCCATGTACTGCCCCTGGGCCTCGCCTGCCTTGCTCTTTGCCGGGCCGTTTGCTCCGCCAATTGGTTCCTGACTTTTGTAGGCGCTCATATCGTAGCCCATGGCCTCGCATTCTTCAATGTGTTTCTGGTACTCCTCTTCTTTGCGCCGGGCCTCCTCTAGCTCCCGGTCAACGTCCGCTATATAACTTGCCTGAAAGCTGGGGTGCTTTTTTTCTGCGAAGGTAATGTCCAGACTTTTTTCCAGCAGGCGGATGGCGGCGTTTCTGTGTTTTTTGGACAAAACTCCCAGGGAAGCCATAATGTAATCGTTGTCCACCAGAATTTCCGCGTGCTCCGTGGGGAAGAGCATCATGCCAGTCTGGTTGTGCTCCGCAATTCCCTTCATAATTTCCACTCTATGGGGCAGCCTGGTCAGTGCTCCGCCGGTTCCCACGATGTATTTTACCGTGGTCAGATCCTTGCCTTCTGCTACGGTGCTCCTGCCCGATGGTCCGTAGATATAGCGGATAATTCCAGCGTGGCGTTCTACGGCTTTGAGAACCGCTTCCTTTGTCAGCCGCTCCACCAGCTTAAATTCTGCCTCAGTCTTGGGAATCGCTTTGTAGGAAGCCAGTGTTTCCTCCAGGTCGATGCCCATTTTTTCGCAGTCCTTTTCCATCTGCTCGCGTCCAATGGATTCGATGACCTTCATGCGGTTTACATAAACGCCCAGGTCTCCTTCCACGGTTCTCTTTGCCTTTGGTTCCGGGGAAATCATAATTCTGGCGATTTTGTCCGATTCCGTTGCTACGGAGTGGAGATCCGTGGTGGCTCCACCTACATCAAGGACGATGAGATCTCCTAGGCAGTCGTATAGGAGCTTCGTGCATTCCATGACAGCGCCGGGAGTGGGAATGATAGGTCCGTTTACCATGTCCCTTACATGCTCCATGCCGGGAGCACCGGTGATGTGCTCCTCAAAGGCGTCCTGGATAACCTTTCTGCAGGGCTCTACGTTGAGATCATCGATCTTGGGGTATACGTTTTCCACGTTGTAGAGCTTCTGGCCGCTTTCCTCGTCAAAGATCAGCTTCATTTCCTCCTGATTTTCGCAGTTTCCCGCATAGATTACCGGAACCTTCAGGCCCATGCCACGGATCATTTCCGCATTGTCGATGGCCGTGTCCCGTTCGCCGTAGTCCACGCCGCCGGCTATGAGTATCAGGTTTGGCTTGATTTCCTTGATTTTGGCGATATCCGTTCTGCGCAGCTTTCCGGCTGTCACATAGTGGATGATGCCTCCTGCTCCCAGGGCTGCTTCCTTTGCCGCCTTTGCCGTCATGTCGTAGACCAGCCCGTGAACGGTCATTTTCAGGCCTCCCGCGGCAGAGGATGTTGCCAGCATTTCATCGTATTCCAGGGAGTCGATTCCTTTCTTTTGGCAAAGATCGTCGATTGCTCCCTGCAGGCCAATGCGCACGTCCCCCTCCAGCACAGAAGTCGGGGCCTGGCCCTGTGCCCAGAAAACCGGGTTTTCCGTATCTATATCTTTAAATGCATTTACAACGGTGGTTGTGGAGCCGATTTCGGCTACTAATACATCGATCTTCATATTTATCTCCTTTTATTTGAATGCGTTTCTGCCCGGTATTTTTCTGCAGGCACCATATGATCCGGCAGGGCAGGTATCCCTACCTGCCCTGCCGTCTTGCATTGTTTCTATATTTATGGAGTGTATCTTGCTGTTTGTGTTTTTCCCGCAGTCTGCAGCTTTGGCTACAGATCGCCTCTTCTTCTCATGGCTTCCTCAGCCAAGAAGGTTGCAACGTCGATACCATGGGAATCTCTGCCAAAGCCTTCGTCGATTCCGGTGTTTCTCGCTTCTTCCGGTACAACCTGTGTACCTCCGGCTGCGATGATGACCTTGTCTCTGATTCCCTTTTCAATAGCCAGCTCGTTGATGCGCTTCATGTTCTTGTAGTGCACGTTGTCGTGGGAAATGATGGTTGAAGCCAGGATGGCATCTGCGTTCAGCTCTACAGCTGCGTCTACCAGCTTTTCAACTGGTACGGAGGTTCCCAGGTATTCCACCTTGATGCCCCACTTTTCAATTCCTCCGTGCTTGATGTTGATGATTTCCCGCAGACCTACGGAATGCTCGTCTTCTCCTACTGTACCGCAGACAACCTGCATCGGATGGTCGCTGAATTCCTTGAACAAAACATCGTCGCTCAGGTGATGCGGTTCTGGCGGGATCTCCAGATTATTGGGATCAATATCAAAGGTAACTTTTCCCTTCATTTCAATTCTGGTACCTTCCGCATCCTGAAGAACTTCCTTGCTGATGACTTCCGGATCCTCAAGGCCCAGCTTTTTGCCGATTTCAAGGGCTGTAGCTTCTGCTGCTCTTACGTGAGTCGGAATGCACATGGTAATCATGATGGTTCCGTCTGCGCACCATTCCATTTCCGGCTTGATAGCTTCGCCGTCCAAGTATTTGGAAACCTTCTCGAATCTTCTATCAACGCAGTCTTCCTCATCCAGCTCGTCGATATAGACGATCTTGCTCCTGTCTTCAAAGGTACATCCGCCGATGAGGGCTGCAGGATCAGCCGGATCGCCGCCGTACTGTTCCACGTTGTTGTAGCCGAAGTGAGCGGTCACTGGCGCCATGTAGTCGTCTTCGCGCTCAAAGACATAGCCGTAGCCTACGCCGCCTTCGATCTTTCTCGCAATACCGTCGCCGTTTCTCTCCGGATATTTGGCAGAGTCTACGAAGAAGCCTTCCTGTACTGCCTGGAAGTAGCCGCCTGCTTCTACGATTTCTTCCATAAAGAGGCATGCCCGTTCCTTGATTTCTCTTGCCATTTCTCTTAAGGGGCCATCCTTTTTCAGCTCCACCATTTCCATGAGGCCGTCCAGTCCCAGCAGGGTCTGCTTTGCGTTGTCACAAGCCTCGATGTTGTAAATGTGCCATGGCACGTTTCTTCCTTCGTCCGGCGTAATGGTGGACTGGATGTCTGCTCTCGTCAGCTTGGAAATCAGCATGTTGAGAACGTGAGTAACGGTTGCTTCTCTTGCCGAGGAGCAGATATATTTGGTGTTCTGCTGGGCTCTCATCTTGTAGCGGTCGCAGATGTCTCTTAAAGCTACTGCATATGGCAGATCCATGTACACGCTGGGCGCAGGTGTTGCGGTTGGCGGTACGGTGGACAGGCTGATGTTTTCCGGTTTGATTCCTACCTTTTCGGAGAACAGGGAGTTAATGGCGTGCTGCACGATGAGCTCCGGCATTACCTTCCATGCTTCTCTCGCTGTTGCGTTGGCGTTGTGTGCTCCGTCGATCTGCAGAATATCTGCCCATGCCATGATCTTTTTGGATTCGCAGGCATCTACAAAGGATCTTACGCAGTTTATATCTCTGTAAAGCACATTGTACTGTGGATCCTGGTGTGCTCCGTTGATTCCTTCTTCTGCGAACATGACAGCTACGTCAGGGCCTGCAACGCCGGAAACATAGGAGTGATAGTTGATTGGACGTCCAACTTCATCTTCAATGATATCCAGGGCTTTTCTCTGAGCTCTTACCTGTTTTCTGGTAATTGGAACGCCGCCGATTCCCTGTGGGGTTCCTTCCATCAGCCCGTCAATGTGGGACTGTCCCATGTGGCGGATAACCATGATGTGGTCAGCGCCGTGCCATGCGGCCATTCTCATTCTGCGGATGTCATCCTCAAATCTTCCGGAAGCGATTTCCGTGGTGATAACCGGATCCGGCTGCGGGTCGATGCCACCGAAGTATTTTGCAGGTGGAAGTCCTACGCCGTTTTTCAGAGGTTCAGAGCAGTCGTGATACTGGAAGGGCCCCATTTCCAAGTTGTCCACGTGTTTTCTCCAGGTCCAGCCTCTTCTTCTCGGTTCGTATTTGTCCAGGTCTTTCATAATCTCCCGAACATCCAGCTTTTCATTAGGTTCTAATTTGAAATCTGCCATTTCTATTTTCCTCCCTTCTTGAACAGGGACGCTGCTTCATCCCAGCCTTCGCCTTTTGCCAGCATTGCGCCGGTGTCTCTGATGGAAAGGTTCTTTTCTTTGGACAGCTTGTAGACTACATGGCCTGCTCCGTGTCCCATCAAACCTCTGTCAATGCAGCCTTCTACGATTTTCTGTGTATCCAGGGAGGAAATGCCCATTCTCAGGAGAACGGCTCTTTCTACCGATGGCGTTGTATTTTTTCTGCCCAGCTCCAAAAGCGGATCCACAACCTGAGCAGTCAGCTCCCAAAAGCGGTCATAAAGCTCCTGGTCGCTCAGATCTGCAATGTGCTTTCTGCGCTGTGCAAAATCGTCTTCTCTTCTCATCCTTTTCATCCTTTCTTGGTCAGTTTGTCTGGAGGCTGCTTCATACAGTTCCGCTTTCTCAAGCTTCCAAAACAACCTCCCTTTTACGTACCAATCTCTATATCATTTTCATACATTCAAAACATTCAAACTTTTGTGTCTGTCCGGCTCAGAACCTACTCTCCTTGGCAGGGGCCGAACGCACATCTATGCTTACAGAGTCGCTTTTACCTCTTCTACTGCCTTCTTAACCCATTCTATGTCTTTCTTCGTCTCTTCTGCCAGATACTTGTAGTCTTCTTCCGTCGGGTTCATGGTGTATTTTCTCAGGTTGCCCTTGATGAGGGACCGTTTCTGGCGGTCTAAATCCATATCCTTTGCCTTGATGAGGGACGGATGCTCTGGAATGATGACACTCTTGCCAGGTACTTCGTCCTTCGGGTCGCCAAAGCGCACTTCAATGCCATTTTCCCTTGCAAAGGAAAGCTGCGGCTGCAGGTGTTTTCCAGCGCCTGTGTATTCGGTTTCCTGTACTACGATGGTCTGATCCTGTGGCATTTCCTGGGACAGAGCGAAGGCTGCTGCCAGGGATGTATTTCCTGCCGGTCCCTTTTCCAGCCCTTCCAGAGTTGCCAGGCATTCTGTAATATAGAACACATCGCCCTGTGTGATGGTCACATAACGATCCATATATCTCAGGGGCCTTGCAGCGGATCTTGGAACGTCGGAGTGGTCCGGATCTACTGCGTATGGAACACCAAATCCGGTGTGGCCGGTTGTGCAGGATTTCAGGTTAAAGGCCTTGTCAGAAGCCATGTGAAGTCCAGACAGGTCAATGGAAGCTCCGATGACTTTCGTATTCTTTGCGCCTGCTTTGATCAGACCTCTTGCTGTTCCGGTCAGGTTTCCACCACCTGCGTTTGTGCACACCACTACGTCCGGATCCTTGCCCAGCTTTTCTCTGAACTGCATAGCGATTTCATAGCCCAGGGTTTCTACACCCGCGATACCAAATGGTGTGTAGAGGGAAGCGTTGAAATAGCCTGTTTCCTCCAGCAGGAGGATGAACTTGTAGAACAGCTCCGGTCCTACGGTAAGCTGTACGACTTCTGCTCCCAGAGCTTCACACTTTCTGGCCTTTTCTACGATTTCAGGCTGACCTACGCCCTTGGAGTCGTAGCATTCCTGAACGATGATGCACTTGAGGCCCGCAATTGCCGCCTGAGAAGCAACGGCTGCTCCATAGTTTCCAGAGGTAGCGGCGATAACGCCCTTGTATCCCAGCTTCTTTGCGTGGTAAACAGCGTTGGCCGCTCTTCTTGCTTTAAAGCTGCCTGATGGGTTGGAGGCTTCGTCCTTGATAAAGATGCGCGCTCCCTTTCCTTCCGGTGCGCAGGCTCTTGCCAGTGCGGTGAGGTTTTTCAGCTCCAGGATCGGGGTGTTCCCTACATTTACGCTGTACTGGATGTTTTGCATTTCTTCCAGAGAATATCCGGTTTCCCGCATCATCTTTTCATAATCAAAGGCCATGGAACCGGATTCAAACTGGGAATAATCAATACCCAGGGCAGCTTTCATGACTTCCTGAGTTCTGCTCATTACGCTGTCATAATCCTGAGGTAGTTTTGCCATTATTTTTCACCTCCAAATACGATTTCCCTTACCTGCTTGTCGATCTGCAGCAGCTCAGGGATACATGTTCCGAAATCGTGTGTATAGTACGGGTTCATTTCAATCAATGTGCCTGTTTCGTGTCTGCCGTTTACGGATTCTATCTCTACTTCGTCGCCGATTTCGGCATCTGCCAGCAGAAAGCCTTTTGTCCACATTTCAAGAGGCACGCTCTGGGTGTCTTCCGGAAGCTTTCCGGTTCTCTCTTCGGCTTTGAGGATCACTTTATGGATTCTCACCCATTCACCTTTTTTAACCATTTTTTCTGCTCCTTATCTGTTAGTCAGAGACACTCCCGGAGGGCCGGGGGTGTCTCTTGGGATTGTTTTATTTAATATGAGAAGTTTTTCATTTTACAATCTTCTTATCCGGGTTGATTCTGTCTCTTACGTCGCCCATTAATGCTCTTGGAATTGGCAGGGTGATCATGGTGTGGAGTCCCGGTTCTGCGTTGATTACCTGTGGGATCATGTTTGCGCACATTGCGATGGTGCCCAGTCCGCCTTCAACCTCAGGGCTGTTTACCATGTTGACGTTCGGTGTTCCCTTGATGATTACATAGTCGCCGGTCTGGATTCCAACCTGCTCCGGTTCGATCTGCTGCGGGTGCTCCATTCTGATTTCCATTCCATTGCTCAGTGTAGCGTCTGCTTCCATTGCTACGCCTGCGCAGGAGCCTGCTGCTGCAAAGCCGTGGGGAGATTTTCTGTCAACGTCCGTTGTGATAGGGTTCATGTCCTGGGAGAACTTGTCTACCTTCAGGCCCAGTCCTTCTGCCATCATGCCTACGGATTCTGCGAATCCAACGTGGCCGGACATGGTGTGGTTTGCTTTTCTTTCTTTGAATTCGTCAACGCTGATACCGATGCCCTGTTCTTCCATTACAACTGGTCCGAACGGTGACAGAGAGTTTACTCTCTTGGAGAGGATATGCTCTACGTCTACCATGCAGCCTGTCATTACCAGAACCAGCAGGTCCATGATGTGTCCCGGGTTGATGCCGGTTCCCAGGCAGGATACTCCGTTTTCTTTTGCGATTTTGTCCAGTTCCGCTGCCAGTTCCGGCTCCTGAGCTGCAGGATATGCCATTTCTTCAGCAGATGTGATTACGTTAATGCCCTGTTCCATGATGAACTTTAATCTTGGGAAAGCATTCTTTGTGAAAGAGTCTGTGCAGAGAATTACGATATCCGCAGCTCCCGGCTTGATGATATCTTCTGCGGCCTGAATGATTACGTCCGGTCTGTCACCTTTTTCTGTCTTAATATAGTCGTACATGGAAGTTCCAATCTTTTTTGCTCTGCCAGCAACACCTACGATATCTACGCCTTTCTTTGTGAGAAGCATATCAGCGATACCGCCGCCCATAGCGCCAAGACCCCAAATAATTACTTTTACATTTTCCATTTTTCGTTCTCCTTTTCATCATTAATATACACAGGCATTACGCCTTTCCAACTTACTTTTGCCTATATATAGAGCAATTCCCATGCCAAAACCTGTATATCCTTTTTTGATTCTTCCGGAATGGCTCCATTACTAGTGTTTCACAGTTTTTACCCAAATATTACAGAAATGTGTTTTTTCTTTCCGTGCAATAAGTGCAAAAAAAATTGCTATATATAAGCAAATTTTTTTGCGCTTAATTCATTTGGACTTTTTCTCGCTATTAAATATCCATAATTCTTCTATTTTACATAAATTATCAAATAATTTGCTTACTATTTTGTAAAAAATCCAATATTTTCTAATAGAAAAATGAATTTTCACTCCTGATGGAGAAATTATCATCGCCTTTTTCCTTAAAGAATGGTGAAAATTACTAAATGATTCAAATTATTCAGTCTAACCTTCACTTAAATGCAAATATTTTTGCACATATGTATATTGCTGTCAAATGCGCATTCCCCGTCTTCCGGATCGTGCCTTTTTACGCACAAAAAACTGCGAAGCCCCAGCAATGTTCTTGCTGAAATCCCGCAGTTCTCCACTTTTCTTTCTTTTCCACTGATGTCCGGTCGTGCTGTATGCGCATCATACTTTATTTCTGGTAAACACAGTCCCCGCCGTGGTGATGTCCTCCCTGACAGTACCACCGCTAGTAAGCATGTTCATCATTAATCGTCATTAATCATCGTTTATTTCCTTATCCTTATGAAGAATTGCTCCCTTTAAGGAAATTTCGTAGTCATACTCCCACTTCGTGGTCTTAAAGCTGACTTCATACTTTACAACGCCGTCGTCCCGATCCTTTTCCACATCCAAATCGTAAACATCCTGCAGAGTCAGGCCTGCATCCTTTAAGGCAATATTTCTCGCTTCCTTTGCAGTGATGTTCTTCTCCTGATCCTTCGGAATTTTAACAGTTCCGCTTACGCTTCCGTACTTGGCTGTATGCTCCTTGCGGATCCCGCTGATAGTAAAGGTATAGTTTTTTCCCTTTTTGTATTTTTTGATTTTAAACTTCAGTTCATCATCATCCTTTTTATAAATGGAAGCGCTGTAAACGTTTCCTGACGAATCCTTTACTGTCACCTTCGGCTTTTTGTACTGTACGTCGTGACGGAATTCTACTTCCACCTTACCCGCTCCCAGATATTTTACATGCTCTGTTTTCGGGGCTGTTGCAAAGACCGGCGCTACAGATAAACTCAGAAGCATAGCCAGTATGATAACGACTGCAATTCCTATCCTGAATTGACTTCTTATTCCTTCCATAATTCCCTCCTTATATTCTTCCTTTATGATATACTCCTATCTTAACAGGTTCAGATTAAAGAAAAATTAAAGTTTATGAAAAATCAGGAGGCTCCTACCACTTTGTACAGCTCATCGCTGGCTGGCGGGGCAATCTCTGTGAGTTTCTCCTTCGCCTTTATGCAAATGCCGCTTGCCGCGTCCCTTATGATGCCGATGTAGGAAGCTTCCACTCCGTTCTCCTTCATAGTATCCATCATCTCCTCCTTTTTGTCCGCCGGCACGATGATCACCATGCAGCCGCTGGAAATCAGCCGCAGATAGTTGATGTCAAAGTGGCTGCATATCTTTTTCGTCACTTCCTTTACCGGAACCTGCTCCGGCCATACCTCTGCTCCGGCTCCGGCAATGGTGCACATTTCCCACACTGCTCCCAGGATCCCGCCTTCTGTTACATCGTGCATGCCGTGGGTGCCCACTTTTCCGGCAGCAACGCCCTCTGTAACCACGCTGACCCGATCCAGAAGATTCTTTGCTTCCTGGATTTCCTCTTTTGTCAGGACGCTGGCAAGCTGCTCCTCAAAATCACAGGCGATGATTCCGCTTCCTTCCAGGCCCGCGAACTTGGTCAACATGATAAGGTCCCCCGGCTTCATATCTCCGGCGTTCTGAGAAGCGCCTTTTTTGCCCCTGCCGATGGCGGTGGATACGATGACTGGCTTTGTGACCGCAGGAGTGATTTCCGTATGGCCGCCTATGATTTCTACGCCCAGCTCCTGGGAGGCTTTCCCTGCCTGGCGCATCATTTCCTCAATTTCCTCTTCCGTAGTGCCTTCCGGCAGCATGACAGCCAGCATAATTCCCAGAGGTTGGATCCCATTGGATGCAATATCATTACAGGAAATATGGATGGACAGCCGGCCAATATCGCTGATAGCCGCTGTAATGGGATCCGTAGACATAACGCATTCGTACTCGCCGTAGTCTACCACTGCACAGTCTTCTCCGATTCCCGGCCTTGTCAGGACCTCGGGCCGTCTGTAGGTGATATTATGAAAAACAATCTGTTCCAATAAGTCGCTGTCTAGTTTTCCTGTTTTCAGCATTTATTTCATCTCCTTCTGTTTCGTCTTGCCTTTTACAGCATTTTCATAAAGTCTTCTTCTGTAATAATGGGGATTCCCAGTTCTTTTGCTTTTTTATTTTTGGATGAGCTGGATTCAATATCGTTGTTTACCAGATAGTCGGTCTTTTTGCTGACCGAGCCTGCGGCCTTTCCTCCCCGCTCTTCGATAATAGCTTTCAGAGCATCCCTGTTTTCGTAATAGTTCAGGCTACCGGTAATGACGAAGGTCTTGCCTTCGAAAATCTGGCCTTCTGTTTCTTCAAAGCTTTCATCCAAGGTCAGCTGAGACAGGAGATCCTCGACAACACTGCGATTCTCTTCCTTTTGAAAAAAGGCCCTATAGCCAGCTGCCATAATGCTGCCGATTCCGTCGATTGCAGAAAGCTCTTCTTCGGTGAGAGCTTCCATGACCGCCCACTTGTTTTTGCAGGCTTTTGCAATCAGCTTTGCGTTGGCAACCCCGATGTTGGGGATTCCCAGGCTGTAAAGAAGCCTTGCCGGCGTCGTAGCTTTAGCCCGATCCAGAGCGTTCATCAGGTTTTCAAAGGATTTCTGGCCAAAGCCTTCCATGGTGGTAATCTCATTTCGATACTGTTTTAGACGGAAGAGATCCGCAAGGTGGTGAATATAGCCCCTTGCCACCAGCTTTTCCAGGGTCGCCTCGGAAAGGCCGTCAATATTCATGGCATTGCGGCTGACAAAATGGGTCAGGGATTTAATCTGCTTTGCCATACAGTCCGGGTTTGTACAGTAAAGGACTTCCACATCCTTTTCCTTGCGGATGGCCGCTTGTTTCCCGCACACCGGACATTCCTGCGGAATCGTCAGATTGTCGCTCTTTGTATGGTTTTCGGCAATCTGGGGGATGATCATGTTGGCCTTATAGACCTCTATGCGGTCACCGATTCCAAGGTGCAGTTCCTTTAAAATGCTCACATTGTGAACTGAGGCCCGGCTCACGGTGGTTCCTTCCAGCTCCACAGGCTCAAAGATTGCCACCGGGTTGATGAGGCCGGTTCTTGAGGCGCTCCATTCGATTTCCTTCAGGGTCGTCTCCCTGGTTTCATCCTTCCATTTGAAAGCGATGGAGTCTCTGGGAAACTTGGAGGTTGTCCCAAGGGACTGTCCGTAGGCGATATCATCCAGAATGAGAACCAGTCCATCGGAAGGAAAATCGTTTTCTTCCACGTGCTGGGCGAACCACTGGACGCTGCTCTGCAGGCTGTCCCGCTCCACTGCCCGGTATTCCACTACCTGAAAACCCTGCTTTTCCAGCCAGACAAACTGCTCCTCTCTGGAGGTAAATTCCATACCCTCTGCGCTGACGAGAGCAAAAGCAAGAAAGTGTACGTTTCGCCTGGCGGTGATTTTGCTGTTCAGCTGTCTTACGCTGCCGCTGCACAGATTCCTGGGATTTTTGTATCTGGCATCCGTATCGTCGATGGTTTCGTTGATGCGCTCAAAGTCCGAATAGCGGATGCAGGCCTCGCCCCGCAGGATCAGCTCTCCTTTGAAGGGGATGCTGATAGGAATGTTTTCAAAGACCCTGGCATTGGGCGTTATGACTTCGCCCACTTCGCCATTTCCTCTGGTTACCGCTTTAAAGAGCGTTCCCTCCCGATAGGTGAGGACGATGGTCAGGCCGTCGATTTTCCAGGAGAGGATGCCTTTCTGGCCTCCCAGCCAGTCCGCCAGCTCTTCCGTGCTTTTCGTCTTGTCCAGGGAAAGCATGGGTGAGGGATGCTGCTCCTTGGGCAGATCGCTGACTACTTCATAGCCCACATTTACCGTAGGGCTTGAGGCCAGGACAATTCCCGTCTCCTTCTCCAGCCGCACTAGCTCGTCGTAAAGCCTGTCATATTCTAGGTTGCTCATGATTTCCCGGCTTTCCTGGTAATAGGCTCTTGCGGCCTGGTTCAGCAGCTGGACTTTTTCCCGTATTTCTTCGTGTCTGTCTTCCATTCTAATCCCTTTCCTTCTTTGGTATGTATCTGCTCAGGGGCGCAAGTCCTGCCGCCAGCTTTTTGTAGGAGCCGTCCAGGAAGGATACACAGATGATGCTGCCGTGATCCACCTTGTCCACGGTTCCCCGGCCGAATTTCGGGTGCACCACCTCGTCCCCGGGCTCAAAGTGTTCGGTGGAGGCTGCTTTTTCCTTCACCTGCTGCTTTACTTCTTTAAGCTGCTGGAAGGGGTTAAAGGGCTTTGGCCTGCTGTAGCCGTCAAGGAAAGCCGGATCTCTTGCGGATTTCCGCTTTTCATAAATAGCATCCCCGTCTATCAGCCGTTTATCCAGCTCCCGCAGGAACTGAGATTCTCTGGTCAGATCCGTCTTTCCGTATAAAGTCCGCAGATTGGCACTGGTGAGACAGAGCCGCTCCTTTGCTCTGGTCATACCCACGTAGCAGAGCCGCCGCTCTTCCTCCAGTCCTTCCTCCCGATCAAAGGCACGCCAGCCTGGAAACAGGCCGTCCTCCATGCCTGGCAGAAAGACAAAGGGAAACTCCAGCCCCTTGGCGCTGTGCATGGTCATGAGAACCACCGCGTTTTCGTTTTCATCGTGATTGTCCACCTCTGCCATGAGGGCGATGCGCTCCATAAATTCCAGCAGGGAAAGCTGCATATCTTCCTTTTCATAATCGTAAATAACGGATTTGAATTCCATCAGGTTTTCAATGCGCCCCTCTGCTTCCAGGGTGTTCTGATCCTCCAGGACTTTTAAGTAACCGGTCTTTACCAGCATTCCATCGTAAATATCCGATACACGCAGATTCTCCTGCTCCGCGCTGTACTGGGAAACCACCTCCACCAGATTTCGGATTCCCGCGGAAGCTTTTGCGGACAGGCTGCCTACAACTTCTTCATCGGCCAGCACCTGAAAGAGGCTGACTTCCCGCACTTTGGCCAGAGCCTGAAGCTTTTCCAGGGTTTTGGCCCCAATTCCCCTTTTGGGTTCATTGATGATTCGCACCAAAGCCAGATCATCCGCTGGATTCTGTACCAGCCTCATGTAGCTGATGATATCCTTGACCTCTTTCCGGTCGTAATAGCGCAGGCCCCCCAGTACCCGGTAAGGGATTTCCCTTCCGGACAAAGCTTCTTCAAAGGTTCTGGACTGAGCGTTGGTGCGGTACAAAATGGCAAAGTCACTGTAGTTTCGCTCCTTTGTTTTGAGCCGGTCGATTTCCTGTGCCACATAGCGGGCCTCCTCCCGCTCATCATCTGCCCGAAAATAGACGATCTTATTTCCCGGCTCCTGCTCGGTCCACAGCTTTTTGTCCTTCCTGCCCCGGTTCTTTTCGATGACCGAATGGGCTGCTGCCAGAATATTTCCCGTTGATCGGTAGTTCTGCTCCAGCTTTACCACCTTGGCGTTTTTAAAATCCTTTTCAAATTCCAGGATATTGCGGATATCCGCGCCTCTCCATTGATAGATGCACTGATCATCATCTCCCACAACACAGATATTCTGATGCTGCTCTGCCAGCATTTTCACAAAGGTGTACTGGATGGAGTTGGTGTCCTGGTATTCATCCACCATGATATACTGAAACCGCTGCTGATATTCAAGAAGAGCTGCCTCATCCCGTTGGAAAACCCGTACTGCGTTGAGCAGCAGATCGTCAAAATCCATGGCATTGTTCTTTTTTAAAAGCGTTTCATAAGACTGGTATGCCTGATAGACGATCTTGGTTTTATAATCTTCTCCATAGGTCTGCAGATAGTCGTCTGGTGTCATTGCCTTTTCCTTGCAGCTGCTGATGATATTCAGAAAATAAGCCGGAGTATACCGCTTATCATCCAGATTCAGTTCCTTGACAATGCTTTTCATAGCAGCCTTCTGATCCGTGGGATCGTATACCGCAAAGCCGTCCTTATAGCCCAAAAGTCCCGCATGCTTTCTCAGTATGCGAAGGCACGCGGAATGGAAGGTCAGGATCCACATATTGACGCCGCCTCCGATGAGAGCTTCCACTCGATCCCGCATTTCTCCCGCCGCTTTGTTGGTAAAGGTCACAGCCAGAATCCGGTAGGGACTCACCCCCTTTTCTTTGATCAGATAAGCGATCCTGTGGGTCATGGTGCTGGTTTTTCCGCTTCCTGCCCCCGCTAAAATCAGGAGCGGCCCTTCCGTATAAAGAGCGGCCTCCCTTTGCTGCGGATTTAAGTTGTCTAATTCCTTCATTTTTTCTCCTGCCTAAATACCGATAATATAATGTCCAATCAGGTTCATGAAAAACATGACGCCCGGTGTGAGAATCCGATCTGTGATGTTAAATAAGATCAACAGCATCAGAATGAAAAATCCGTTGTTGTAAATGGTATAGTAAAGCTGTGTATGCTTTACATTGAACAGCTCTGTCACGATAGAAAAGCCGTCCAGAGGCGGCACCGGTATCAGATTGAAAATCATCAGCACCAGGTTGATTTGTATCACATACAGCAGGATAGTCCAGATGATGTTTCCCATACTGCTCATGATAAACTGGTAGCCTGCTGCCATCAGAACAATCTTCATAATAACACCGAAGAGAACGGCGATAATCAGATTCATCACAACACCTGCCACGGAAACCAGCAGCTCGTCGCGCCTTCTGTTTTTAAAGTTGCTCGGGTTGATCTCCACGGGAACGCCCCAGCCAAAGCCTGCCAGCATCAGCGCCACAAGACCGATGGGGTCAATATGGGAGATGGGATTTACGGTCAGCCGCCCCTGAAATTTCGGCGTAGGGTCTCCCAGCTTGTAGGCTACCCAGCCGTGGGCAAATTCGTGAAATGAAATGCCGATGATTACTCCTGGTATGATCAGTATGGTTGACAGGAACCAGTCCCCGATGGAAGTATACCTCCTGATGGAGGAAAACAGCATCAGCACAAAAAATATAGCAAATACAGGGTCAATTCGTCTTCTCAAATCCTTCATCCTTTCTTTTATGTCCAGCACGCCCTTGTGCCGGTACTCTCTTTTACGGAAAAAATGTTCCGTTCCCCAATATAAAGTATTTTCTATTCTATCACAATCTGCAGTTTTTTTGAATACGATAAACAAGAAACTGTGTATTGCCTGGTTGATATTTCGCCAGGTCACTACATCAGGAAACAGGAAGGAGAAGCTCTTTTATGGCAAAACAATATATATGCACCGATGTCTATACCGTACAGGCAGGCGATACGCTGTATGCGGTTTCCCAGCGGTATAACGTGGATGTAAACTTGCTGATGCGGGCCAATCGGATCTGCAATCCATACAATCTCAGAATCGGCACAAAGCTCTGCATCCCTGGTCAGAAGGAGGAATCACCTGCCCCCGGACCGCTGCCGGATGTACC
Source organism: Clostridia bacterium (assembly GCA_910575405.1). Taxonomy (GTDB): domain Bacteria; phylum Bacillota; class Clostridia; order Peptostreptococcales; family Anaerovoracaceae; genus Hominibacterium. Next base: position 76,459 of record CAJTER010000008.1, read on the forward strand.
GCCGGATATCCCTCAGGATGGAGCGGAATCACCGGATGCGCCGGCACCCCCTGCATCAGGAGAGCGTCCGCCCCACTGCAGGCTCATACACGTGATCAAAGAAGGGGACACCCTTTATATGATCGCAAAGCAGCACAACGTGACGCTGGAAGCCCTGATGGAGGCAAACCAGGGCATCGATCCCTACAATATGCAGATCGGCGCAGAAATCTGCGTCCCATGATGCACCTGCAGAGCCTTCTGCTCAGGCAGAGATCCGCAGCGCAGAAAGAACAAAGTCGGCTTCGCCGATTCTCTTGCAGAAGTAGACTTTGTTAATATTCCGGAAATATCGTAAACGATATTTCCTACATAATAACAAAAAACGGGTATTGCCGCCGCATCTTCCTCTCTGCATGCAATGCCCGTTTCCTGTCTTTCTCTTTACAGGAGCATCCTGTCATTGTTAATTTCAAACTTTTCGATCAGCGTTTCCACTGTCATGGCATCCCGCTCCTGGCCTGTAATATCCATCTTAATCTGCCCGTCCTGCATGAGAATCGTCCGGTTCCCATGCTCTAAAGCAGCTTTCATATTATGGGTAATCATCATAGTGCACATGTCGCTTCCCTGAGAAAAAAGGTCGGTCAGCTCCAGAACCTTCTTTGCTGCCGCGGGATCCAGCGCTGCCGTATGCTCGTCCAAAAGAAGCAGCTTGGGATTTGCGATCACGGCCATAAACAGGGTCAGAGCCTGACGCTGCCCCCCTGACAAAAGCCGCACCTTTTCTTTCATCCGATCCTCCAGTCCCATATCCAAAAGCCGCACCTTTTCCCGAAACAGCTCCCGGTCTTTTTTGCTGAGTCCCGGCTGAAAGCCTCTGCTCCTCTGCTTGTTATATGCAATGGACAGATTTTCTTCAATGGTCATGTCAAATGCCGTTCCCTTCAGCGGATCCTGAAACACCCGCCCGATCTTTGCCGCTCTTTTGTGCTCCGCAAGGCGGGTAATATTCTGTCCGTCAAGATAAATCGTCCCTTCGTCTGTGCTGTGCACGCCTGCAATACAGTTCATGAGGGTGGATTTCCCCGCTCCATTGCTGCCAATAATCGTAACAAATTCTCCGGCTTTCATAGAAAAATCAATGCTCTTTAAGGCAATTTTCTGATTGACGGTTCCTGGACTGAAAACCTTGACAAGTCCTTTTATATCAAGCATTTTTGGCCCCCTTCTTTTTCTTCTGCAGGGAGAAGCTTTCCCCCAGAACGCCTAATGACAAGGCGATGATTACGATAATTGCCGATACCAGCTTCATATCCGTTGCCTGCATCCCCAGATTGAGGGCGATTGCCAGAACCAGCCTGTATAAAACGGCTCCCAGAGCTACTGCAATCAGTCTCCTGAGAAGATTTCTGCTGCCAAAGAGGAATACGACTTCCCCGATGATAACAGAGGCAAGACCGATAACCACCATGCCCACGCCCATACCAATGTCCGAATATCCCTGGTACTGAGCAAGAAGGCCGCCTGCAAGTCCCACAAAACCGTTGGAAACAGAAAGCCCCAGAAGCTTCATGTTGTCGCTGCTGATGCCCGCCGCCCTTACCATATCCTCGTTATCCCCCGTAGCCCGAAGCGCAAAGCCAAGCCTTGTTTTGAGGAAAAAGAAAAAGGCCGCGATTACGATGGCAAGTACGAAAACGCCCACTGCCAGAGACGACCATTCCGGGGGCAAAATTTCTTCTGCCTGGGTATAAATCGTCTCACTCCTGGTGAGGGGCAGATTGGCCTTTCCTCCCATAATCCGCAGATTGATGGAATAAACGCCCAGCATCACCAGAATTCCCGCAAGGAGGGGCTGTATCTTTAATTTCGTATTGAGAAGGGCTGTAATGGCCCCGGCGCAGGCGCCGCCCACAAAGGCGGCAGCCAGTCCGATGAGGGGGTGGACATTGAGCGTACAGAGCATAGCCGAAGCCGCAGCGCCTGTAACGATACTCCCATCTACCGTTAAATCCGGCGTATTCAGCGTCCGAAAGGAAAGGAATACCCCCAGCGCCAGTATTGCGTATATCATTCCCAGTTCAATGGAACCGGTAAGCGCGTCAATCGTTATCATGGATTTATTCTCCTAAGTTTGTAGCATCTTTCTTTACAGCTTCCGGAATCTCAATCTTCAGAGCGTCTGCTGTCTTCTGGTTGATGTAGGCCTGCATGTCGTCCATAACCCGTACTGCCATAGTTGCAGTATCTGCTCCCTTTAATACTTCCGCAGCCATTTTCGCGGTCTCGGTTCCCAGGCTTTCATAATTGATACCGTAAGTCGCAAGGCCGCCGTCTGCTACCATGGAGTCTGCCCCTACATAAAAGGGCACTTTTGCTTTGACGAACACATCGGAAGCTACGGACATTGCGCTGGCAACCGTATTGTCAATGGGCGAGAATACAGCGTCGCACTTTCCTGCCAGGCTCTGAGCTGCCTGCTGGATTTCGCTGGAATTGGTTACAGCAGCTTCCTCTACCTTGAGGCCGTTCTTTTTGGCATAATCCTTCAGATCATCTACCACAGAAACGGAATTTACTTCGCTGGAATTGTAAAGGGCTCCGATGGTCTTGACATCGGGCGTAATTTTCAGGGCCAGATCCATGATCTTGTCTGCGGCAACCAGATCGGATGTGCCGGTAATATTTCCTCCCGGCGCGTTGAAATCCTCAACAAGCTGAGCCTCAACCGGATCCGTTACTGCGGAAAAGATAATGGGAATGTCCTTGGTCTCGCCAAAGGCTGCCTGAGCTGCCGGCGTGGTAATGGCAATAATCACATCGCATTTATCCGATACGAACTTCTGACAGATGGTCTTCAGATTTGCCTGTTCATTTTGAGCGTTCTGATAATCAATAACTGCTGTTTCTCCGTCCTTATAGCCTTCCTCTTCAAGCTGGGCTAAAATATTTTCCCGGATGGTATCAAGAGACGGATGCTCCACCAGCTGAACCAGACCGATCTTTACCTGATCCTCGCCGCCGCTATCACTGCTGCCGCCGCTTCCGCATCCTGTGAATACACCTGCCAGCACCATTGCCAGCACTACCAGTAATACTGTACTTTTCTTTTTCATCTTTCTTTTTCTCCTTCATCTACAGATTTCCTTTGATGATCTCTGCCGAGCCTGTTATAGGGAGGATTCCCAGGCGGGCTTGTCCGCTCCGGGCTTTCTCACAAAAAAACACCTGCCCTCTCTACAAGGACAAGTGCTTACCTGCGGTACCACCTTGTTTGGCGCTCTTTCGCGCCCTCTCTGCAGAGTGCCATCACACTCTTAGCCCGTTACGCCGGCTTCGCGTCGCCGCTACTTGGCTCTCGCCGTTCACTTTGCCCTCAGAGGCCCATTTGGCTGAAACTGCATCTGTCCGGCTCACACCGCCCCGGACTCGCTGGGAAACCGTCTCTCAGCTTTACTCCCTCTTCTTCGGTTTTGTTATTAATATGGGACTATCTTACACCCGAAAAGGACAGTTGTCAATACGGGTTTTTTTAATTTTCTGCTGGAAAATTTTCTTTGCCGGACAAAAGTCCGTCAGAATAGATCGCTATGGGGTCCGGTTCTAGTTAAGGATAAGGTTAGGATATCGCGCTCAATTTTATATATGAGCAGCCAGTCCGGGGTGATATGGCACTCTCTGTGCCCTTCATAATTTCCAGACAAGCTATGATCTTTATACCTTAAAGGCAGCGGCTCTTCACTGCACAGGATCGTTAATACATCCTGCAGTAATTGCGGGTTGTATCCGCGCTTGATAATGGTTTTGTAATCCTTCTTAAATTTCGTTGTATACCGTATATCAAGCATTCAAATCCTCCATCAGTTCCTCAACGCTGTGAAACCTTTTGCTGAGATTTCTTCCCTGATTTACATCCTCGATAGCCGCCAGGGTTTCCGCATTGGGAGTATTGAGCGAAACCTCAAAAGGGATTTTCTGCTGACGAACCATAGTCCTTGCAAAAATATTAAAGGCAGTGGACATATTCAGCCCAAGCTCACTGCATAGACGATCAAATTGCTGTTTTAAGGTTTCATCCATTCGTATATTGACATTTGTCTGAGCCATAATTCACACCTCGCTTTCATTTGTCTATACATTGTATCAAAATTTATTGATAATGTCTATAAAATAGTATGGTTTTGGCCAAGTATTGTTTTTCCGCAAAATTTTATTTGCCGGTTTTTTCAGGGCTTTTCCGCTTGAGAGAGATGAAGACACCTACAGCGCAGATAGCGGCAAAAATGAGAAACGCCGTGTGCATGGTTTTAATCAGCAGCGCAGGCTCCGCGTCGGTCAGGGCCTGGCTTCCCATATAGCGGCCCACGATGACAGTAACGATAACCATACTGGATGTATGGCCGATGGATCGCATAGTGGCCAGGATGGAAGAAGCCACCCCATAATCCTGCTGCTCCACGCAGGCCATGACCGCATTGGTATTGGGCGATGAAAAAAAGGCAAAGCCCACGCCTGTCACAAAGAGAGCTGCAATAATGACCCACAGAGGCGTATGAAGTCCTACAAAGGCGCAGATGAGAACGCCTGCCGCACACAAACCCATGCCAAAGGAGGCCAGCTTAAAGGGAGAAATCCGATCCGACAGCCTTCCCGCATAAGGCGACAGCACAGCCATAAGCCCCGGCTGAACGATTAAAATCAGACCTGCTGCCTGAGAGCTGTACCCCATGACCACCTGCAAGTAAATAGACATGAGATAGCCGATAGCAAAGGTAGCTCCGTAATTGAACAGGGCCGCCAGATTGGAAAAGCTGTAGGCAAGGTTCTGTTTGAACATCCGCACCTGGACGGCTGGATCTTCGGTCTTCAATTCCCGCATCACAAAGAAGACGCCAAAAATCAGCCCGCACACGAGAATGGCAATGGGAAGAGCCTGCAGCCGCAGCTCGGAAAGTCCGTACATGGTCAGGACGATCATTGCGATATACAGAAGATTTCCCGGCATATCATAGCTGCTCCCCTTGCGCTCACACTCATCCCTTGGAAGCTTGCTCCAGGCGATGATCAGGACAACAATGCTGATTGCCGCAGTGACTGCAAAGATGGATCGCCATCCCAGATTATGATTGAGAAATCCGCCTGCTACCGGGCCTGCCGAAAGTCCCACATAAGTCGAGGCAATGGAATAGCCGAGAACCTTTCCCCGCTCCTTTCCCGGAAAGGCGCTGATGAGCACCGCGGTATTGGTGCTGAAGATCATGGCTCCGCCAATGCCCTGGGTAATGCGTAACAAAATCAGCATCCACATGGAAACGCCGAATACCGCAGCCGCCGAGCTGAGACTAAAAATCAGAATGCCGATGACCAGAATCCGCTTCCTGCAGGTCAGATCCGCGATGCGCCCAAAGGGAACTGACAAAGCAGCCACGGTCAGCATGTAAGCGGTAACCATCCATCCCACGAGGCTTGCGCTCACGTGAAAATACTCGCCCATATCGGGTATGGATAAATTCAGCGCGCTGCCTGTAAAGGTTGTAATAAAGGCTGTCGTAATGACTACAAATATGGTTGTTTTCTGTTCCTTTTTATATTTCATATGCTTATTATATGCCTTTTCTGTAAATTATACGGAAAGTCTTTTGCCGATTTTTTCAGCCTTCCTTATTCATCTTATCCGTTGTCACAGAAAAAGTCAATAAGCGCAAAACACGCAGCTTCTACAATTCGATATCATATTGCTCCAGCTGAACGACTGCGCTTCCATCGCAGCCAAAGGTGATTCCCCGGGCAGACAAAGGCGTATAAATCACCGTGCTGAGAACTTTTTCTCCCTCATTGATAAAGAGCTCTATGGAACTGTAGTCCATGATAAAACGCAGTTTCAGTCCCCTTCCTGCCTCTGGAAGCTCAGCCCGCCTGATGCATACCACATCTCGGATCATCCCCGAATAGGTACGGTCGATTTCCAGAATACCCTTTTTTCTGTTTATAAGAAAGCGGGTATAATGCTCTGCATCCTTTGCAAGATCGATACTGAACTCATCAAAGGTTCCTGAGCTGATTTCCACGGTAAGATCCAGGAGCCTTCCGCAAATCCCCTCAAAATGCGTTTCACCTTCAACTGTTTTGTTTTGGTAAGTGATTTTGTTTTGGCGATAATGTTCCAGCTCCCGTATCGGCTTTTGAATGAGCGCTCCGTCCCTTACGCTGAGCTCACGCGGCAGGGTTATCATGCCCTTCCACTTCTGCTCCGGCGGGATAAAGTTGGAATCCCAGGACTGCATCCAGCCGATGAGAATCCGTCTCCCGTCCGGCAGACAGGTAGTATGAGCCGCGTAAAAGTCCAGCCCATAATCAAGGGAACGGGGCGCTCCCTTTAAAAATCGCTTTTCCTCTTTATCATACGATCCGAGAAAATAAAGGGAATTGTGGCCGTTGTGAAATTCATATCCCGCCGCCTTCATATCTTGCGGGGAGCAGATTAAAATGTATGTACCGTCCAGCTCAAAAAAATCCGGACATTCCCACATGCGGCCCAGAGTTCCGCCATTATGAGCCAGGACTCCTTCGTACTGCCAGTGGGTTACATCTTTTCCTGAAAAGAGGACGATCTGACCGTTACCTTCTTCATCGGAGTTACCGACTGCCATGTGATACGTATCACCGCATTTCCATACCTTGGGATCTCTGAAATGTGCGCGGCTGAATCCGCAGGGGAGCATATTCCCTCTAATAACTGGGTTTTCCGCTATTTTTTTGTAATTTGTTCCGTCGCCGACTGCAATGCACTGGCCCTGCATTGTATGGAGCCCGGTCTCGTCCTTTGACACGCCTGTATAGATCAAAACGTGGCCCGCCTCTGTTTCTATTGCACTTCCTGAAAAGCAGCCGTCCTTATCATAATTCTCATCCGGCGCCAGAGCCGCAGGGCAGTCCTCCCATCGGATCATGTCCTTTGTCTTCAGGTGCCCCCAGTACATAGATCCCCATTCTGTGCCGTAGGGATAATACTGATAAAACAAATGTATCGTATCCTGATACACGGAGAATCCGTTGGGATCATTCATCCAGCCCACCGGTGGGGCAGCATGAAAGGCCGGTCGTTCCTCCGCTAAAACGTGATTTTCTTTTTCATATTGCCTCGCCTTTTCCAGAATATCCATTTTTCTACCTCATTATCTCAATTGCCTCAGCAAACGGTTTTATGCTTTTCCTGAAGCCTCTGTAATTGATTTTCCTGTTTCTGTGTCAAAGAAATGCATTTTATCCGGCAGAAATACAAAATTGATTTCATCACCGATCTGGCTCACATCGTATTTTGGTACCCGGGCCACGCTGACAAGACCGCCGAATTCAAAATACAGATTATTTTCGTTTCCCATGATCTCCGCGTTTTCAACCACAGCTTTCTGCTTGCTTTCCCCATAGGTTTCCAAATTGGAAGCGTCCAGCTTAATATCTTCTCCACGGATTCCCATGGTGACCAGATCGTATCCCTGCAGTTTGCCGAGCACGCTGTCTGCAAGCCGGATGGTTTCCCCACCCGCAAACACCATGCATCCTTTTTCCAGCCGCACATCGTAAAAGTTCATCTGCGGTGAGCCGATAAAGCCTGCTACAAATTTGTTGATAGGGTGCTCATAAAGCTCCATGGGTTCTCCCGCCTGCTGGACGATGCCGTCCTTCATAATCACGATGCGATCCGCCATGGTCATGGCTTCTACCTGATCGTGGGTCACGTAGATGGTGGTGCTTCCCAGGCTGCGGTGGAGCTTGCTGATTTCGTTTCTCATGCTCACTCTCAGCTTTGCGTCCAGATTGGAAAGGGGCTCATCCATTAAGAATAATTTCTGATCCTTTACAATGGCTCTTCCCAGAGCCACTCTCTGTCTCTGTCCGCCGGACAAATTCTTCGGCTTTCTGTAACGATACTCCTCTAAACCTAAAATTTCAATAGCCCAGTCTGTTTTTTTCTTAATTTCGTCCTCTGGGAACTTCATATTTTTGAGACCATAGGAAATATTCTTTTCCACGGTCATATGGGGATAAAGGGCATAATTCTGAAATACCATGGAGATTCCCCTATCCGCGGGAGCGACTTCATTCATCCGTTTTCCGTCGATGAGAAGATCCCCAGATGTAATATCCTCAAAGCCCGCGATCATACGCAGCGTCGTGGATTTACCGCAGCCAGAGGGACCGACAAAGGCGATAAATTCCTTTTCCTCAATTTCCAGATTAAAATCTGTCACCGAATTTTTTTCATTTCCCTTGTATTTCTTGCAGATATTTTTTAATTCAATAAAACTCATGGTTTAGCCCTCCTTTGATCCGGTTGAAATTACACCTTGTACAATCTGCTTTGAGAAGAAGGAGTAAATAATAATAACCGGAATCGTGATCATAGTAATAACAGCTAAAGTCTGACCCATTGTCGTATTTTCGTTTGATGTAATAGCATTGAGACCGATCTGAGCGGTGAGCAGCTTGCCGGATGTAAAGACCAGCGAAGGCCACAGATAGTCGTTCCATACATTGAGGAAGGTAAAGACACTGACGGTTGCCACCACGCTCTTTGACATAGGCAGCACCATGGTAAAAAAGTACTTGAGCGCTCCGCAGTGGTCAAGCTGCGCGGCTTCGTATACATCGTCCGGAAGACTGATGAACACCTGCCGGAATAAAAATATGTTAAATGGATTCACGATCATAGGCAGTATGTATCCGATAATCGTATTAAGCAGGCCCAGCTTTGCGATAATCAGAAAATGTATGGTTATAATGGTTTCTATGGGAACAATCATCAAAAGCATGATGATCATCAGCCACCGCTCCCGGAAGGGGAAATTGATTTTCGCCAGCGCATAGCCCGCAAGGCCGTTTACAATTACGCCCAGGACGATGAGTACGGCAGCGTACAAAAGCGTATTTCCCATATACCGGAGAAAGCTGGTATTGGTGATTACGGTGATATAGTTTTCCAGAAAGCTCCCGTTTAAAGCAGGAGGTACAAAGGCTCTCAGGGAATTCATGTCCGCCGTAATGGCCGCGTCAGGCTTAAAGGAATTGGCCAGCATCCATATTACTGGAAAGAGAAAGAACAGCGATATGATGAGCATGACAATTGTTAAAATCCAGTTATGCTGTTTTTGTTTTCTTGTTAGCATGTTTCTCCTCCTTATCTCTTGTCAGGATAGTCTGAATGACCGTTAAAATCATGACAAAGAACGCGAATACAATGGCCATGGTCGAGGCAAGGCCGATTTCCCAGTTTACTGTACCGGTTTCGTAAATATCATACACAACCGTATAAGTGGAATGGGACGGGCCTCCTCCAGTCATTACCATCGGCTGAACCAGCATACGGAAGGCTCCGATGGTGATGGTAATGAAAACGAACACACAGAGAGGCTTTAGCTCCGGCAGAATGATATCTTTGAATTTCTTCCATGGCGTTGCGTGATCCATTTCCGCTGCCTCGTAAAGAGCCGGATTAATGGCCTGAATGCCTCCCAGGAAGATGATCATCTGGTATCCCACGCCCTGCCAGGCGCTCATGATGGCAATTGATGGAAGAGCCTGATCCGCGCTGTTTATAAAGGGCTGCGGTGAAATACCAAATATTCCTAAAATGGAATTCAGTATTCCTTCCGGGCTGTAAATCTGAATCCACAGAGTGGATACGACTGCCAGGGACATGACCACTGGAACAAAGAAGGCTACTTTAAAATATTTTTTACAATAGCTCACTTTATTGATTAAAAGCGCCAGCCCCAGCGCTCCCACTCCCTGAAGCGGAACGATGATAATTACAAATTTAACGGTGTTAAAAAAGGCCTGGCTGAAATCTTCATCCTTAAAAATCTGAATGTAATTCCCAAGCCCTGTAAAGTGGGTCAGCTTTGGGTTGAGGGCAAAGAAATCGGTAAAGCTGAATATTAATGTCAGTACCATTGGCAAAAATAAAAAGATTGTAAGCAGTAATAGTGCAGGCCCGAAAAAAGCCATTCCCCGAATTGATTCTGATCTTCTCCTTTTCATTGTTCTCACCTTATCACATAACGCTTTAACTTGGCGTTAATCCTTTCGATTGATTTGTCCAGTTCCTCTCGCGTGTCTTTTCCTGTTAATACCGCGTTTTCAAGGACTTCCTGTACAGAAGAGCTGACCTGCGGATAAACCGGGGTCTTGGATCTTGGATGACCGTACAGATTGAGCTGGTGGTATAAGGCTTTGTAATTTTCGTCTTCCTCAAAGAGCGGGCTGCTCTCAAAGGCTTCATATGTAGAAGGGAAGCTCTTGCTTTCTTCCCAGAGACGCTTTCCGCTTTCAATACCGCTCATGTACTGAACCAGTTTTGTAGCGCCCTCTATCTGTTCTGTTGCAGAGGATGCGGCAAAGGCCCAGGAGCCGGTGGGAGTATAGCGTTCTCCGTCCCAGTTGTCCGCTACAACATAAGGTGCTACTCCCAGCTTGACATCCGGATAATTGGAATAAATGGTGTTAACCTCCCATGCTCCGTCAAATTTGAAGGCAGCTCTTCCGCTCTCGAACAGATCCGTAATCTGTACTTTGGACATATACTTGCCAGCGAGAATTTTCCTGAAATATTCCACAGTCTGCAGATTTTCTTTGGAGTCAAATACCCCTTCCACGCGAAGTCCTGTTTCATCTACAAAGTCTCCGCCATTAGACCAGAAAAACGGCGCATAGTAATAAATGGTCGCTTCTCCCACCGGGAAGGTCATGTCAAGGGGATAGCCGTTCATTTTGTCCGTCACGGGCTTTACCTTTTCCAGCACTGTGAGAAACTCACTCCAGGTCCACGGGTGATCCGCATCCGGCACCTTTACGCCTGCCTGTTTGAGAATGTCTTTGTTGTAGTAAAGTCCGACGCTTGATTCCATAGCACCCAGGGCATACAGCTTGTCATTATACGTTCCCTGCTCCAGGATGGATTGAAGATAAATATGTTTCTCTTTTTCCGACAGATCTGCCAGTGGCTGAATAATCCCGTTTTCCGCGTAAGCGGCGATATTGGGTCCGTCCACAGTGAGCACATCGGGCAGATCACCGGACATGACGGATGCGTTGATCTTGTCCGAATACCCGCCTCCGCTGTCGTTTCGCGGTATGAATTCGATATCCGCAAAATACGTTCCGTCGTAGGCTTTGTTAAATGCCTCTACGGATTTTTTGTAGCACTGCCCTTCTTCCGTTTCTTCAATGGAATGCACCCATATGGAAAGGTATTGCTCTCCTTTATCGTATCCGGGTATTTCACCTGGCTCAGGCTGCTTCTGCCCGCACCCTGCCAGCAAAGCTCCCATCAGGAAAAGAGCTGCCAGCAAACCGCACTTCCACCTTTTTTTCATAGTAACCTCCTTTCGTTATAACCAGTTACGTTATCGGTTAAGTAACCGGTTTCTAATATAAAAAATACACTATTGTGAGTTTTTTGTCAATATGGTTTTTTCCTTTTTTGCCCTTTTATAAAAAAGTGTATATGACGGAATCAAAGATGCCTATACACATATGTCGCCCTCTCCGGGGCGACACTTCAAAAGGTACTTTCTTTGAAATTCCGGCTCATCCCGCCTAAGCGGGGAAATATCGCTGAGGCGATATTTCCTACATAGTAAAAAACAAAGCGGAAATTTCTCAAATTCTCCAAAATGGAGAGGGATTCGTCTTCTTTGGCATTGCGCTCAAAGCTTGTGCCGCTGTATACTTTGAGTGCAGTGTTTCTTGATCAAGAACACGCTGCCCAGGGTATTACCGTATTACAAGGAGGTCAGGTAATGGATCAAATTAAGACAGGAAAATTCATTGCGCATATGAGGAAGAAGCAGGGACTGACGCAGAAGCAGCTGGCGGAGCAGCTCAATGTGACCGATAAGACCATATCCAAGTGGGAAACCGGATACCGGCTGCCCGACGTTTCACTCCTTCCCCAGCTTAGTTCTATATTGAAAGCTGACATCAACGAGCTTCTGGCAGGAGAAGAGTTTTCATCTAAAGAGGTTTCATCCGAAGAATATATGAAAAAATCAGAAAACAATCTTCTGGGATTGATGAATGATCTGGATGAAATGGACAAAAAAAGCAGAAGCAAAAATCTTGGAACCTTGATTGGTTTTTTGCTGACGGTTCTGGCGTTTTTATATTTGTTTGCCTCTTCCCTGAAAAGCGGGAGAATGATGGACCTGCTGGATTTCCCCACGCTGCTGTTTCTGCTGGGACTGAAATTCGCGGTTTTGTCCATCACCGGCTGGTTCCATGATTATCTGAATGGGTGGAAGCTGCTTTTTACAAGAAGAGCGCTGCCGCCAAAAGATGTGAAGCTGGCCATACAGGCCGCCGACTATGCCGGAACCTTAACGCTGGCACTTGGGTGCCTGCTCGCGCTGCTGGGTTTGTTCCCAATGCTGCAGTATATGAATTCCTCCCTTTCCATATGGAGATCTTGTGCGCAAATCGCGCTGACATTACTTTATACAGCAATTGGAAAAACCATTTATGTGCTCCTGTCGTATAAGTTGAAACGAAGGCTCCTCTGAAAGGAAGAAAAAGGAGAAGGCAATGGAATACTTATTGAAAGTAAAAAACCTAATCAAAAAATATCAGGAAGGCGGCGCGGAGAGCAGAGCCGTAGACCATGCGGACCTGCAGGTCCATGAGGGCGAGTTTATCATCATCATGGGCGCTTCCGGTTCTGGGAAAACAAGCCTGCTGCATCTAATTGCCGGCATCGACGTCCCTGACGAAGGAAGCATCCTGTATCAGGACGCTGTGGATTTTGGACATATGAACGATACAGAACGGGCCATGTTCAGACGTAAAAATATTGGAATCGTGTTTCAGCAGCAGTGTTTAATTCCAGACCTTACGGTTTATGAAAATATCATGCTGCCGATTATGCTGGCAGGAAGCGGGGCGGCGAAAGCTGGGATGAAGGACACCATCCAGGCTCTGTGCCGGCAATTTGGCTTGGAGAAACATATGAAAAAATACCCTGCTCAGTTATCCGGCGGTCAGCAGCAGCGCACTGCTATCCTGCGCGCCGTGATAAACAAGCCGCCCCTCCTGCTGTGCGATGAACCCACGGGAAGCTTGAATTCAGCGCAATCAGAGCTTGTAATGGATATGCTGGAGGAATTGAACCACAAAGGGCAGACCATTATTCTGGTTACACATGATGTTAAGGTAGCTTCCAGGGGCCAGCGGGTTGTCTACATCGCCGACGGCCGCATAACGGATGAACTCAGACTTGCGGATGACCAGCTTCACCTGATGAATGGAAGAGAAGAGGCGCTTGCGCATTTTTTGCAGCAAAGGGGGTGGTAATGTTGAAAGTCGTTTTTATGTGCGCCCTATCAAAGATAAAAAGAAAGCGGGTTCCCAATTTGCTCCTGGGAATCTGTATTGTAATTACCACAGCGCTGCTGGTCAATGCCTTTATCCTGATAAGAGAGCTGGATACCATCTTTGACAGGGCCTACGAGGAAATGGACGGGCCGCAGATGTGCTGTCTGTGGAACAGAGAAACGCTTCCGCCGGACCGTATCCGGCAGTATCTAGACGGCTGGCAGGAGGACCTTACCTACCAAATCACGGAAAAGACAAAGACCATTGATTATATGGAAAAAGGCGGTAAAAGACTGAGCAACGGAATTCTGCTGGAGCTTCCGCAAACCGCGGGACGCCAGATGCTTTCTCCCAAAATGCCAGACAGCGAAACACCTGAACCGCCCGGCCAAAACCAGATATGGATCACAACCAAGATGGCAAATATCCTGGGATTGAAAACAGGAGATGACCTTGTTCTCAAGTTGGCCGATCAAGCCGCCAGGGTAAGGGTCGCAAAGGTTGTTTCGGATCCTGTTTTTGGTAGCGGCAGTACAAATGTTTACCGCATGTGGTGCGGCTTCGGTCAGCTTTCCAGTTTCCCGCTGTCCGAAAACAACGCGGCCAGTTACCTGGAAATCCAATTCAAAGAATACAGTCCTCAGGCGGAGCGGAACTTTATCAGCCAGGCGGAAGCCCATTTCAACATACCATTTGGAGACACAGTCTACACGTATGACAGAATAAAGAGCGGATATACAGGGCCGTATCAAATGATAGGCGCGGCATTATGCCTGCTCAGCGTCATTCTGGCCGGCACAATTCTTGCGCTGACCTTATTTTTGATTCGCAGCGATATGGATGAAGATATCCGGACGATTGGTATATACAAATCATTAGGCATGACGGGAAGGCAGATCGCGGGCATCTATCTGGGCTGTTATGGAATGATCAGCCTTGCAGGGGCCTCTGCGGGGAGTATCTTGGGTGGCCAGTTCAGCAAAACTATTATAGCAAAGGTTCTGGGAGACATTGGGCTGTATACCTTTTCCTTCGGCAGCATCTGGGTTTATCAGATTCTGGCCGGAATTCTCATGCTGGCCGCAGTGACCGTCCTCTGCCTTTGCGCCATATTTAAGGTTCGAACATTAAACGCGGCTCATGCTGTCAGAACGGGTTCCTGGAAAATAAAGGAGAGGAGGCAAAAGGAATCCAAGGGAGCGTATTATGGCGGCGGGGCATCTTTTGAACGTTATTACGCTGTCAGAGGAATGAAAAACAGGAAGGCCAGGTATGCGTATATAGCAGGCGCGGCTCTCATATTGGGGTGCCTTTCCATTACCTGTCTGGGATGTTTGAACGCAGTTCAAAATATTGACCGGGACCCGGAGCTTTGGGGCTTTATAAAAACGGATATTTACGTCACATCGCAGGAAGATACGCCGGTGAGCCATATTATAGCGGAATTGGAAAAGGATCCGCAGATCCTGTATACCTATGGGGCAAATAAAATAACTTCCCAGTATAAGCCTGCTGCAAAAGAAACCTGGCGGAGCATTGCTACAGAAGTATACCAGCTGCCGTGGCGGGAGGAAGTCAAAGACAGATCCCTTTGGGGCAGACGTCCTCTGCGGGAAAACGAGATAGGAATTGGAATGGCGCTGGCCCGGGAATATGGACTGCAGGTGGGCGACAGCATGGAGCTGGTGATAAACGGTAAAAAAGTGCAATATCGGATCACAGGAATTTTTCAGACGCTTTCCAACTATGGAAACGTCATACGAATGGTGACAAAGGATCTGGATCAGTTCGTAAAAAGAAGCGGCGCTTACGCGGATTATATGCTGGTGCTGGCTGACAGCGCCCGTAAATGGGAATCCGCGAAAGAACTGGCGGAGCGGTACGGCGGGAAGTTTTCCTTTATTGCCTCAAAGTCAAATGGAGAAAACATCACAGGTGTTCTTGCTCCTGCTGTCGGAATGATGTTAACCGTCCTGCTCATTGTCTCGCTTCTGATTGCCGTGAATCTTACCTTTTTGCTGATTCGGCGGGAGCAAAAGCTCATCGGGCTGCTGAAGGCGGTAGGGATGACATCCCGGCAGATCGTGAAAATTTATTCCTGGAGAAACGGCCTGGCCGCCTTGGCAGGAAACAGCCTGGGGCTCCTGCTGGGTATATGGGCGATTCCCAAATTGCTTAGCCCCTATGCGGCAGCTTTGGGACTTTCCGAATTTCCCTTTGTGAATTCCCTGGCAGGAACAGCCGTAAGCTTTTTCGCGCTGCCGCTTTGTATCCTTTTGAGCACCTACGCCGTTATAAACGCAATCGGCAGAGTAACGGTAAAGCAGCTGGTGAGTGAATGAGAGATATCCCTCTATCGTGTAATTAGCCCAAATACTACCTTGGAAGTATTTGGGCTAATTGGCTCTCCAAGCGCTCTGTTTTATTATAACCGGTCACATTACTGGTTATTTTTTTATTGATTTTATACATCCGCGTTGGTATAATGAAGAGATGGATTAGTATTTTATGGAAGGAGCAGAGGGCAGACTATGAGCAGGAAAAAGGTTACTTTCGCGGATATTGCCGAATATACGAATTTCTCAAAAACAACCATCTCCAGGTATTTTAATAACCCGGATTCTCTTACAATCGAAAACCAGGAGAAAATCGCGCAGGCTTTAGATGAGCTGGGCTATCAGGAAAATAAGCTGGCAAGAGTTCTGGCAAATGGAAAAAGTGAATTTGTGGGAATCATTGTTCCCAATATCTATCTTCACTATTACGCGGAAATGCTGAACCAGATTTTGTCCACTTATGGGGAGCACAATTACAAGTTTCTCGTTTTTATCGGAGATAATGATAAGAAGATCGAGCAAACGTATATTAATGAGCTTTTGGCCTACAAAATCGAGGGTCTCATCGTGCTGAGCCATACCACAACCTCAGAAGAGCTGGCCTCCTATCAAATTCCTGTGGTTACCATAGAGCGGGAGTCGGCGCATGTATGCAGCGTTTGTACGGATAATTATCTGGGCGGCGTCCAGGCTACCAGCCTGCTGATAAAGAACAATTGCTCCAGGCTGATTCACATTAATTCCAATACCCCTGAATATGTACCGGCCTACGGGCGAATCAGAGGCTTTGAGGATACCTGCAAAACGAGCAATGTGCCTTATGAAATTATCACCGCCGACTTTGGCCCTACTTATGACAGTACTGTGGAGCATATCGGCCGGATTTTTAACCGGATTGAACAGATGGGAGATGAAAAAAAGGGGATTTTCTTTGCTAATGATACGTACACAAATATCTTTCTCAATTTTATTATCCGAAAATACGGATCCCTTCCGCCCCATTACCGCCTGGTAGGGTTTGATAATTCGCCTATCGCAAGCGAGGCTGTCTTTCCTATCACGACAATCGGGCAGCAGATTGAAACTATGGTGCGAAATGCCATGGAGCTTTTGATCCTGCAGATGAATGAGATGAAAAAAAGAGTGCCAAAGCCGCTTTCTGCGCCGATCCACAGGCAGGTGGCCCCTGTGCTGATCCAGCGGGATACGACGGATCCGTGTACGATGTAATGGTTATTTATGGAAAATTGACAATTTGCCCCTGACACTTTATAATGAAGAAAGATCTTGATGTACTTGAATGCTGACTTACTTGGAGGTACGGCTATGGGCGATAATATTTTCCATGACTTTGAACATGACCGGCAATATGCAGAAGATCTTTTAGACAATATTTCTTCCGGAATCTGTCTCTTTGCCATATCTGATGAAATCAAATTTCTTTATTTTAACCGGGCGGCGGACGAGCTGTTTGGCTATGAGAAAGGCGGGCTTCTTGCCTTGACGCAGGAGGATTCTCTTGCCCTTTTTCACCCTGATTTTGAAGATCGCCTTTATAGCGAAATGGTTGCCACTCTGCGTGAAGAGCGGCTCTTTAACTATGACTGCCGCATCCTCTGCCAGGACGGAACCTACAAATGGACAAACCTTTCCGCCCAGCTACAGCAAAAGGAGGGGGGCTGTCTGTCCTTTTACTGCGTTCTTTCTCCTACCAGAGCGCCTTCGGATATGCTGCTGAAGGGCTGCCATTTTCTCATCACATCGCGCCCCGGACCTGACTGCACGATTCTGACGGATCTCATCCTGGAAATGGGCGGCACCTATGATCTGACTGCCAGCGCGCCAGAGGCACTGGAGCTTTTTGCCCAGTCCGATTATTATCACAGCATTTTTATTACCAGAGCGCCCGCAAGGTATTTGGGCAGCGCCATTTGCCGGGTGAATTCCCAGATTTCCGCCATGAACGGGTTTGAGCTGGCTAAGGATATCCGCTACTGCAGCACGCCTGCCGGAGAAACGGTGCCCATTATTCTTCTGGCCTCGGATGAGGACGAAGAAAAGGAAGACATTCTGGAAGCCGCAGAAGAGCTTGGAATTCAGGTGTTTTTCAGACGGCCTCTTGATGAAAAGGAGCTGGCCTCTTTTTTGAGCAGTCTGTCCGAAGCTTCCTAATACAGTATCCTTCTTGTATTGTCTTGAACGTAACATGCTATATCCGTAACCATGTTTCCCTTGTGCTCATATCATAAGGCGGGAGGGATTTTATGAGTTATACAGCACGTCTCAACAGAGCCTTTTGTCATGCGCCTCGCCTTTCGCTGACAGGTGACAGCCGCTATATTCTCATCAGCGACTGCCACCGGGGAAACGGGACCTCAAACGACAATTTTCTGAAAAACCGGCACCTTTACCAGGCTGCCTTAGAATACTACTATCGCAATCACTATACATATATTGAACTGGGAGATGGGGATGAATTATGGGAAAATCGCAGCATGGGCCCCATCATTCAGATTCATGACCAAATTTTCAACCTGCTTTTCCAATTTTATCAGCAGGGCCGCCTTTATTTCCTCCACGGCAATCATGACATGGTCAATGCCAGGCCTGCGCCTATCGGCTTTCCCTCCATTCCTCATTATCCCGGGTTGATTCTGGAAGATGCGGCAGGCGGCCGCGATCTGTATCTGACCCACGGACATCAGGCAGATCTGTTAAACTCCCGCTTCTGGAAGCTGTCCCGCTTTCTGGTTCGCTATGTGTGGAAGCCTCTGGAGCACTTTGGCGTTCTCGATCCTACCAGCGCGGCAAAAAACAACCACAGGAAAAGCAAGACGGAAAAGAAGCTGTCTTCCTGGGCAGATGCTGCGGGGCGTATCCTCATCTCCGGCCATACCCACAGACCTCGCCTTGAAGCTGGCACTTGTTCTTATTTTAATACGGGAAGCTGCGTCCATCCTTACGGGATTACAGGAATCGAGATTTCGGGCCGCAGCCTCACCCTTGTAAAATGGGTAGAAAAAGCCGGTGAGGATATGGTTCTCTATGTCTCCCGCCAGGAACTGGAAGGGCCGGTGCGGCTGCCGGAATAGGAAGCTTTGTGCCCGGCTCACAGGCAAATATTTTGGTTAATTTCTTCTTGACTTAAGTCCGAAATCATACTATAATATTCTACCATCGAGTCCGATATCGTACCTTTATTCTGAGGAGGAAATTTTAGTGGAACCGCAAAATATGCTGATGGAATTTAACATGCTGTACAAGGAAATGGATGAGTTTTACCACAAAGCCGCCCTGAAGCTGGGCCTTTCGGACAGCGCCTTTTTCATCCTTTACGCCCTCTACGAGCAGGGAGACGGCTGTCTGCAGCGGGATATCTGCAATGCCTTTTTCTTCAGCAAACAGACTGTAAACTCTTCCATAAAAAAGCTGGAGCAGGAGGGGTATCTTGCCCTTGAAGCTGGAAAGGGCCGGGACAAGCACATTCACATTAGGGAGAAAGGCCGCCGGCTTTTGGACGAGAAGATCCGACCTGTGGTGGAAATCGAAGAGCTGGCCTTTGCTCGCATGACCGAAAGGGAAAGCCGCCGCCTTCTGCAGCTGACCCGCAAATATCTGAACAATCTTCAGGCTCAGCTAAAGGAGTTATAATCCCTGAAGGCCGGGCCTCTGATCTAGGCCTGACAATTTACGAAATAGCTAAATGGCTGCAAATGATAAAGGAGTATTTTTATGAGAATCCAATTGTCTGATCACTTTACATACAAGCGCCTGCTGCGCTTTGTTATTTCCCCTGTGCTGATGATGATCTGCACCTCGCTGTATGGCATAATAGACGGTATCTTTGTATCCAATCTGGTGGGAAAAACGCCCTTTGCTGCTGTAAATCTGATCATGCCGATTATGATGGGAGTTGCTGCCATTGGCTTTATGCTGGGGACCGGCAGCAGCGCTCTGGTAGCCAAAACTCTGGGAGAAGGAAAGCCGGATCTGGCCAATCGGTATTTTTCCATGATCATCTGCGCTGCTGCTGCGATGGGTCTCCTTTTTTCTCTGCTGGGCATGGTCTTTATCCGGCCTATCTCCATATTTCTGGGCGCAGAGGGCGAGCTTTTGGAAAACTGCGTGATTTACGGCCGCATTCTCTTTATTTCGGAAACCGCCTTTATTTTGCAGTACGTGTTCCAGAGCTTCTGCACGACTGCGGAAAAACCGGAAATGACTCTGAAAATCTCCATTGCCGCCGGTCTGACCAATATGGTTCTTGATTTTCTCTTTATTGCCGTCTTTGGCTGGGGGATCGCCGGAGCTGCGGCAGCTACCTGCCTGGGAGAAATTGTGGGAGGCGTTGTGCCGCTCATTTACTTTATGCGAAAAAATAACAGCCTGCTGCAGCTGAAAAAGCCTGCTTTTTACGGGCGCGCCCTTCTGAAGGCCTGCACCAACGGCTCTTCGGAAATGGTCACAAATCTGTCCTCCTCTATTGTAAATATCCTCTACAATTTCCAGCTCATGCGCCTTGCCGGGGAAAATGGCGTTGCTGCTTACGGCATCATCATGTATACCAATTTTATTTTTATCGGTATCTTTTTGGGGTATTCTATCGGAAGCGCGCCCATTACCGCCTATCATTACGGTGCGGGAAATCACAGCGAACTGAAAAATATGCTGAAAAAAAGCCTCACCCTTATGGCCTGCGGAGGGTTCCTTTTGATGCTTTTAGCAGAGCTTTTTGTTTCGCCTCTTGTCCGCATTTTTGCCAGCTATGATCCGGAACTGTTTGTCATGACCTGCCACGGTTTTCGCATTTACGCCATCGCTTTTCTCATGATGGGCATCAGCATCTGGGGCTCCTCCTTTTTTACGGCACTTGGAAACGGCGCTGTTTCCGCGGCGATTTCTTTCTTACGAACCCTTGTTTTTGAAATCGGAGCAGTCCTCCTTCTGCCTCTGCTGCTGGGCATCGACGGAATCTGGCTGTCTATCGTAATGGCTGAACTCATGTCTATAACCGCTACATCTCTCTTTCTTTTCGCAAAGAGGAAGCGGTACCATTACTGGTAAGCGAGCACGCTCCCAGTATGATCATGGGGTGCGCCTTCGTTCCGATCAGCCCTTTTCCCTCTGCGGGTAATGAAAAATAGTGAAAAAATAGTGAAATTATAATGGAATTTTTGCTGAAAAGGGATATAATAGTCTGTAACGATCCGCATGTGAGGTGACCCATGATTCAAGTTACACTGACCAATGAAATACTTAAGAAAATAAGCGCAATCGATCAAAACCGCTTTTCCCTCAGCACGGTAGAGCTGCCTGCCTCAGCCAAAAATAAACTGAGAAAAAACTCCAGGAAAAAAAGCTCCTATGCGTCAAATAAAATAGAAGGCAATCCTCTTACCGAGAGCCAGGCGAATGAAGCGATTGAAAAAGACTCTCACAAACATTTCCTAAGGCCTGAACAGGAAGTCCGCAATTACTTTCTAGCGCTGAATCTGTTGGAAGAAAAGCTGAAGCACAGAGAACCCTTTTCCAAAAATATGCTCCTGGAAGTTCAGGCCATGGTGGAAAAAGGCGTATCAAAAGAAAAAACGGGATTAAGAGGTTCCATGCCCCCCGGCGTGCTGTTTGCCGTGTATGACTCGGAAACAGGGGCTGCGGAATATATCCCGCCGGAATATACGGATATTCCGGCACTTCTGGATGAACTGATCGACTATGTGAATACGACTGACGATCATCCTCTGATCATTGCCGCTATCGTACATTATCAGCTGGTTACGATCCACCCCTTTGAAGATGGCAACGGCCGCACGGCTAGGCTGATATCGGGATATATCCTCGATTATTACGGCTATGGATTTCATGGAATTGGCTCTCTGGAGGAGTATTTCGCCTACGCATCGGATGAATACTATGAAGCTCTGCAAATGGACCTGCCGCCGTTATATTATTCCGGAAGGGACAATCCGCCGCACCCTGAAATCTGGATCCACTATTTCCTCCGGATGGTGGAGCTCTACTCTGCGAGAGTATGTGAATTATCCAAAGACGCGCAGCAAGAAGAGCTAGCAGGAAGCTTGTCCTATTTGAATGCCCGGGAAAAAGAGCTGCTGCTATTTCTCCTCAAAAACCGCATATATCAGTTCACCCCCATTGAATTGAGTAAAAAACTGGGAGTAACCAATAAGACAATTATCAACCGCTGTGCCAGACTTACGGGCAGCGGATTTCTGGTTCCCAATCTGGTAAAGGAACGAATTCGTTCGTATTCATTGAGTGAATTTACAAGAAGCAATGAAAAGCGGCTCTTGGAACTGCTTTGAAAAAGCGCAGGCCGCTCTATTCCTTCGTTATTTCGTGAATCTCAATTTCATTTCCCTACCCCGTGGAAAAGGCAAAGGTCCTATCTCCGTATGTCATTCCGGTTACATACTCCACATAGCTTCTCTGAAGTTCTTCTTCATCTAATTCTTCCACATCTGTGGTGTAGGTTTTATGAAGATAAGTTTTGTTTTTTGCGTCAATAATATAAAATCCGCCCACATACTCGACCGGGCAGTAATGTTTTCCCAAATTGGTATTTTTCCCGGACTGAAAATCGTAGAATACAAACTGGTTGTCCCCTGCTTTTGCGCCGAACATGGACTCATCTTTAAATGTACAGGTCTGATAGCAGATGCCGTTTTCCACCAGTGCTGGGACAGCCCTACTGTATTCCATTCCCATGAGGATGGTGCCGCTGAAGTCGCCGTTTTCCTTTCGTTCAAAGCTTGATCGGAAAATCTCTGTTTCTTTTCCGCTGTTCAAATCAATGGCTGTAAACCGCAGGCTTTTCCGCTGTTGATTTCCAAGGCAATATGGTTTCCCGCAAGTTCAATTTCCTTATCAAACAAGACCCCTTGGGTGTTATGACAAATGGCCAGTATACTAGTACATGGGAATCCTTTCATAAACATTATACCTTAACCGCCCATGGCAATGCACATATGCCTTTTATATCGCTGCCATACGCGCTTCGTATGGGTTCCGTTTCTCCCCTTTTTCTCCCGCAAAAAACACCTACCGGCAGCCGAGATTTACGGCTGGCCGGCAGGCTTCGCTTCTGATTGTATGGTCTGACTGCCATAGGGAGCAGCCAGACAGTACACTATATCACAATGCAGATAAAATATTCCTTCCCTTCATCGCAGATCTTCTGCAGGGATTTTTGGACTTTGACCCGTATATTGTCGGGAACGCCGGACAGCTTGCTCTGCATCTGCTCGGCTACCATATCGTACAGGGTCTTTCCGAATATGTTGGTTTCCCAGATTTTTTCCGGCTCGTTTTCAAATTCCGTCAGCAGATATTTGACCAGATCCTCTGACTGCTGCTCCGTTCCCACCACCGGCGCCACCTCTGTGGTGATATCCGTGCGGATGATGTGGAGGCTGGGGGCTTTTGCGGTCAGGCGGATTCCGCATTTGCTGCCCTGCTTAAAGACCTCCGGCTGGCCTAATACCATTTCCGTCAGCTTTGGCTGGACAATGCCGTAGCCGGTCGCTTCCACCTGTTCCATGGCGCCCTTCAGCTTGTCGTAGGATTTTTTTGCTGCCGCGAATTCCCGCAGCAGGCGGAAAAATTCGTAGTCGTTTTCCACCTTTTCATCCATCAATTCTTCGATGACCCGGTAAAAGAGTCCGTCGGCCATTTTGACTTCAATGACCACCTGGCCAGTGCCCAGATCCATACCCGCCACTTTGACGGATTTGATGATCTGTCCGTCCGCTAGACTTGCCACTGTTTTCTGGATGTCCTCCGCATTTTCGAAGGCAGCTGACCAAGCCCGCACGCTTTCGATGACCGAGGCTTTGATCCAGTGGCTCGTTTCCAGTCCTTCCATGAAGCCCGGCAGCTCAAAGGAAATCTCGCTTATGGGAAACTGGTATAATACTTTTTCTACGATCTGGTTCAGCTCCGTGCTGCTCATACGTGCGCAGTTGACGGGCATGGCGGGAATCCTGTGCTTTTCCTGCAGCTCCAGCGCAAGGGACTGGGCGGCTGCCCCCTGGGGCTGAGTGGAGTTGACGACTACCACAAAGGGCTTTTTCAGCTCCTTTAGCTGGCAGATGACCTTTTCCTCCGCTTCCTCGTAATTTTCCCGTGGAATGTCCGAGGTGGTTCCATCGGTTGTTACAACAATCCCAATAGTAGAATGTTCCTCAATGACCTTCTTTGTTCCTTTTTCCGCAGCCTCTTCAAATGGAATTTTTTCGTCATCCCAGGGAGTGCCTACCATTCTGGACTTGCCATCTTCCACGTGACCCAGGGCTTCCGGGACTAAATATCCTACGCAGTCCACAAGGCGCACACGGCAGTTCATATTTCCCGGCATTTTCAAACTTGCAGCCTCCGCGGGAACAAACTTAGGCTCCGTTGTTGTAATGGTTCTTCCTGAACCGCTCTGGGGCATTTCATCCAGGAGACGCTCTTTGGCGTAGATATTTTTCATATTAGGCACAACCAGCAGATCCATAAACCGCTTGATAAACGTAGATTTTCCTACGCGTACCGGACCTACAACACCTATATAAATATCACCCTGGGATCTTTTAGCAATGCTTTCATAGATATTTAAACTTTCCAAAACAAAAACCTCCCTGTGCCTTTGACTATAAATCAATACAGTATATTAGGGAGGTCCTCCGATTATTCAATTCTTTTTCTTTTTTACAGCTTCCTTCCGATTTTCTCACCGATTTTTACGATGGTCTCCAGTCCCCTTTCCGTATTTGCGAAAAATTCCGGAAAGAGCTGCGCCCGTTCTTTTTCCAGGAGCAGAACGATGGTGGAGCCTCCGTAGCAGAAGAATCCTTTTTCCTGGCCCCTGACAAAGGCCCCATCCTGCTGATGGTTCACGATTTTTCCTACCAAGAGCGCCCCCACTTCCACTTGGGTCACACAGCCAAAATGCTCTGTTTCCATTACCGTATATTCCCGGCAGTTTTCCCGATATATATTACAGCTTCGCAGGGCAATGGGCTGCACGGTGTGGAGCTTTCCAGGAAGAAACCGGGCTTCTCTTCTGACTCCATCGTCAATATAGCAGTAGCGGTGATAATCGTCTACCGCAAGCCGGAAAATCAGGCAGAGGCCGCCCTCATAGCGCCCTGCCAGTTCCTCATTCCGCAGCAGATCTGAGACTCGGTAAGGTACTCCTTTTATGAAAAATTCCTTTTGGGAGTTTATGGGGAAAGCCGATAATTTCGCATCACAGGGGGCAATCAGGCTGCCTGGATCTTTATCAAAAGAAAACGCTTTCAGTCTTCGGCAGAAAAATTCGTTAAAGCTGGCATACTGCTTTTCCCCATACCTCTCCATGGATATTCCATTTTTCCGTATAAATCCTTTAATAAGGCTCCTTGATAGCCTGCTGTCCATGAAGACTCCGCACATGCGTGAAACTACCGGACAGATGAGAAGCTTCAGCCAAAACCGCCCCAGGGGAGTTTCATAGAGAAACCTTAATGCTGCACTCTCCTTCAGTGCAAATACAGTTCTCTCAGCTGCCATACCCAACACCTGCCACCAGTGCGATAAGTTCTCCGATCCCCAGCAAAATCATAACAACTGCCGCGCCTGTTCCCGGCTTTTTAATGCGAAAAGGCAGGACAAAGGCCAGGGCAATCATCAGCATACATGCTCCATACAAGAAATGAAATTTAATAGAAACAAATTTTCCAAGTATGTAAATCAGCGGGATGATCAAGGCAACTGCTGTTACTGGCAGCCCCATATATTCCTTTCGCTTTTCCGGCGTCTGATTCTGCCGTTCTTCCTCCATTACATTAAAATACGCCAGTCTGGTCATAGCTGCCATAACATAGAGGAAAAAGACTACAACACTGATCTTTTCCGTCATTCCAATGGCATAGCCGATTACAGTAGGCAGCACTCCAAAGCAGACCAGATCGCTGAGAGAGTCCAGCTGGATGCCAAAGCGCTGCTCTGCCTCGCACCGCTCCTTTGTCCTGGCCACTTTTCCATCAAACATATCGCAGAATCCGGAAATCATCAGACAATAGACTGCAGCCTGCACCTGACCCTGTATTGCCATGTAAATGCCAAATACCGATGAAATCAGAGACAGGTTTGTGAGAATTACCGTATAATTGTAAAACCCAAGCAATTTAAATTTATTCGCCCTGTTCATTTGTTTCCTCCTTGTTCATTCCTTTGCTTTTCAACATATGCAAATGGTAGATAAGTGTATAAACACCACACAATATAAAACACAAATAGTAATTGATCCCTCTTGTAAGGATCATTGCCGGAGCTAGAACTGCTGCCGGAAATACAGTCTGAAAGAGAAAGAGAAAGCTCCCCTCTGAAATGCCGATTGCTCCTGGAATGGGCAGGCTGTTGACTGCCATTGCCAGCAGAGACTGGATGGCGATAAACTCCCCGTATCCGGCCTGCTCCAGGCCAAAGCTCCTATAGACAAACCAGCCGATGGAGAAAAATGCGATCCGCTGCAAAACATTTCCCCCAAGAACAGCTGCCATAAGGCCCGGCTTTTTCCTTATAAACCGCATTCCCGACTGGTAGCGTCCGATGGACTCTTCCATTTTTTTTAACTTTTCGTCTCTGTTTTTCAGAAGGCGTACCCGGTGCAGCAGGTTCACGCCCCAGTTCCCCGCCTTTTTTATCAGGCTTTTGGAAAACATGCACATGAGGCACAGTCCCACAAGTCCCACCTGCAGGGCAACTCCCACGAAAAACAGGATCTGAAACAGCTTCCCGGCACCCATAAAAAATGGAAATTCCACTGCCAGCGCCCACAGTCCCATAAGGATGAGGGACATGGTATATAGTAAAATATTCACCACCAGAACCGTCGTCGCATGGGATACCTGCATTCCATCCTTTGACATATAATAGGCGGATGCCGGCTGGCCCCCTGTGGCGGAAGGCGTAATGGCGGAAAAGTAAATATCCGAGGATGAGTAAACCAGCAGAGATGCGAAGCTGACTCTGTAGCCCAGCGCCCTAGTAAGCGCTGCCAGATTTAGGCCTTCAATCAGGACAAACACTGCCATCAGGAGCACAGACAATGCGATATACTTCATATCAAGCTGCTGAAACACGTTGTACAAATCGCGAAAATCCAGATCCTCTATACTGTTGTAGAGAGTATAAAAGGTCAGGAAAATAAGTACGGCTACTACTGCCAGACTGATGAGCTGGTTCTTTGTCCTGCCTGCCTTAAATTCAGAATTTTTTTCTGTCATACACACACCTTTTCACACTAAACATATAATTAAAGAACTTCGCCCTCCAGACTGAAAGTTTTTCCTGCAGTAACTTTTACATCTATAAGCTTTCCTGCCATCTCAGAGTTTCCTGGGAAATTAATGAGCTTGAACCCTTCCGTCCGCCCGCTGCAGGTGTTGCTGTCCGTCTTGCTAGTCCCCTCTACCAGCACTTGCTCCACCCTCCCCTCATAAGCTGCGTTTTTTTCTGCAGAAATAGAGTTGACGGTTTCCACCAGGCGGTTAAAGCGGTGATGTTTTACATCTTCCGGTATCTGATCCGCATATTGCGCTGCCGGCGTTCCCTTTCGTATGGAATAAAGGAAGGTAAAGGCGGAATCATAGCGGACCGTTCTTACCAGATCCAGGGTTTCCTCAAAATCTTCTTCCGTTTCTCCCGGAAATCCAACAATAATATCTGTGCTGATGGTAATCTGCGGAACCGCCTGCCTCAGCTTCCCGATGAGCTCCAGGTAATCCTCTTTCGTATACCTGCGGTTCATCCGCGCAAGGATGCGGCGGCTGCCAGACTGTACCGGAAGGTGAATATAATTGCACAGCTTTTGGCAGTCCCGATATGCCTGAATCAGCTTGTCCGACAGATCCTTTGGATGGGAGGTCATAAAGCGAATCCGCAGGAGTCCCTCCACTTCATTAAGCATGTAAATCAGATCCGCGAAATCCGTATTTTCATCGCCTTGATAGGAATTGACATTCTGCCCCAGCAGAGTCACCTCCCGCACGCCATCGCGGACAAGGCGCCTCACTTCCTCCAGGATGTCCTCCGGCTTTCTGCTCCGCTCCCGGCCTCTGGTATAAGGGACTATGCAGTAGGTGCAGAAATTATTACAGCCGTACATAATGTTGACAAAGGCCTTGTGTTTGTAGAGCCTCTTCGTGGGAAGCCCTTCTACAATTTCTCCCCCGTCCTCCCAGACCTTTACCAGCTTTTCCCGTTCCGCCATGACGTTTTGCAAAAGCTGGGGAAACTGATGGATGTTGTGGGTGCCAAAAATCAGATCCACCCACGGGTATTTGGTCTTGATACTGTCGATGATATGCTGCTGCTGCATCATGCACCCGCAGACGCAGACGGTAAAATCCGGATTTTCCTTTTTAATTTTTTTCAGCTGCCCCAGGGTTCCGAAAAACCGCTTGTCCGCATTTTCCCGCACACTGCAGGTGTTGATGATGGCCACATCCGCGCTGTTTCGCTCCGGGCTCTCCGAAAAGCCCAACTCTTCCAGCATCCCGGCCAGAGCCTCCGAATCGTGCTCGTTCATCTGACAGCCAAAAGTCGTAATATGATATGTCCTACCCTTGTTCATGCTTTTTGTCTCTCCCCAAATGCCCCCTTGACATTTTTCTTTTAAACTTATATAATTCTAAAAGAGAAATGGGTTTTTAACCGTACAGCTTTAGTGCTCAAGCGGGGTGCTCGTTTCTTTTTTTATGTTTATAATGTCGTAGAGATACAGCTTTTTATCTGCCGCATGCCTGATCACCAGCTCTGCCCGAAACACATTATATCGCAAAATGGTTCCCTTATCATCAAAAATCGGAAGTGCAAATCTGGAATCATAGCGGTGCCATCCGAATTTCGCATTATACGCATGCTTCTTTGCCAGGTTCTCCTGAACCCTTCCATTCCCGGCAATTTGGATCATTTCCGGAATCCCCTGAGCGGCGTTTGCTTTTGCCTTTGCAAGGGCGCCTTTTAGCTTTGCCGTATAGTTTGAGCCTGTATATTCATCTGGCAGATCGCTGCCGATATATACCGTTTCGTTACTTTCTGTAACGGTTCCGATGTACTGTTTTAAATAACCTTCAACCTCGTTCCAATTGATGCTTCTCTTCCCTTTAAAGCGAATGCTATTCACTACGGCAATCGAATTTCCTTCGTCATTTTTTATGATATCTATCTTTCTCTCCATGCGCCCTACCCTTGTTCATGCTTTTTGTCTCTCCCCATGAGCAGGGCTACTGTGTCAGCAGCATCCACCTTGCCCTTTACTACATTATAGAGCTGCTCGGTAATGGGCATTTCCACCCCTTCCCTTTTCGACAGGTCGTAGGCTGCTTCTGTAGTGAACATGCCTTCTACCACCATGCCTACTTTTTCCGTGGCTTCCTTTGGATCAATTCCCTCTCCGATCATGATGCCGCAGCGGCGGTTTCTTGAGTGCATGCTGGTGCAGGTTACGATGAGATCGCCTACGCCGGTGAGGCCTGCGAAGGTTGCCGGATCAGCTCCCAGCTTTACGCCCAGGCGCTTGATTTCCGCAAGGCCCCTTGTCATGAGGGCGGCTTTTGCGTTGTCGCCAAAGCCCATGCCGTCGGAGATTCCCGCTCCCAAGGCGATGATGTTTTTCAGCGCGCCTCCAAGCTCTACGCCTACTACGTCTTCTGTGGTGTATACCCGGAACCGCTCCGTGATGAAGATTTCCTGTACTTCCTCGGCCAGCTTTAAGTCTCTGGAAGCCACTGCTACGGTTGTGGGCAGATTGCGCCCCACTTCTTCCGCGTGGGATGGGCCGGAGAGAACTGCGTACCTGGCCTGGGGCAGTTTTTCAAAGGCGATTTCCGACATGCGCATCAGGGTCTTCTGCTCAATTCCCTTGGCTACATTTACCAGAATCATGTCCGGCTTTAAGTAGGGCATGGCATTTTCCAGGGCGCTTCTGAAATGCTGGGCTGGCGCGGAAAAGAGCGCTACCTCCGTATCCTTTAAGGTTTCCTCTATGGTATCTGCTGTCTGCAGGTTATCGTTAAATTTAATATCCGGAAGATATCGTACATTTTCCCGATTCTGGGAAAGCTCCTTTAAGTGCTCCGGGTTTACATCCCAGATTTTCACCTGATGACCTTTGCCGCTGAGAGTAAGGGCCAGGGCCGTTCCCCAGCTTCCCGCTCCTATCACACCGATTTTTTTCATTCCTCTTTCTCCTTATTCTTCTCTTTATCGAAAATGCTCAGCTTCGGCTCCTCGCCCCTGAAAAGGCGGGCGATATTTGCCCTGTGCTTTACTAAAATAATCAGCGCCAGAACGCATCCCAAGTACAGAAAGTCCGGCTCCAAAAAATAGCAGACTACAGGGAAGGTAATGGCTCCCAGCTCGGATCCCACGGACATTCTGCGGGAAACCAGCACGCCGATGATGACGATTCCCAGGGCGGAAAGTCCTAAAAGCGGGTTCAGGCCCGTCAGCGCTCCGAAGGCTGTAGCAACGCCTTTTCCGCCTTTGAATTTATAAACTACCGGCCACACATGACCCAGCATGACGGCTACCACGCAGAGCATGGCGCACAGATGGCCGCAGATGAGATTTCCCAGGAGCACACAGATGGTCCCCTTGAGCACGTCTACGATCAGAGTGATGGCTCCAGCCTTTTTTCCCATGACCCGCAGGGCATTGGTGGTGCCCGCGTTTCCGCTGCCTTCTTTTTTGATGTCGATCCCCCTGGCCTTTGCCTGCAGGATGGAAGGGGAAATATTGCCGACGAAGTAGGCCAGGAGCACCATGGCTGCGAAAATGGCCGCATATCCCGCCAGCTGCCCCGGGGTACACCCGTTTTCCACCAGTTTTCCCGCAAGGCCCAGATCCTGCGTACTTGTCAGGAAAATGGCCGTGGGCCCGTCAGCTCCGCCGATGATTCCCGCCGCTTCTTCGGCTGCCGCAAATTCTCTGATGGCATCAAACATCTTCCTTTTCTCCCTTCTCCCGGAACACGAATTTGAGGGAGGTACCCTCAAAGCCAAAGCCTTCCCGTATCTTGTTTTCCAGATAGCGGGCATAGGAGAAGTGCATCAGCTCCCTGGAGTTAATTTTAAAGGAAAAGAGCGGCGGCTTTACGCCTACCTGAGAAACGTAGTAGATTTTCAGTCTCCGTCCCTTGTCCGCCGGCGGCTGCTTCATCATGGTAGCGTCGGTAATCAGGCTGTTGAGCTGGCCTGTGGAAATCCGCATAGCCCGGTTTTCGGCAACTGCCTTTGCCGTATCAAGCACGTTTTTCAGGCGCTGCTTTTCCAGCACGGAAATAAAAACAGCCGGCGCGTAGGACATGAAGGTCAGTTCTTTGGCAATTTCTTTGCGGAAGTTACGCATGGTGTTTGTTTCCTTTTGAATCAGATCCCACTTGTTGACCACGATTACGATGCCTTTTCCCGCTTCATGGGCCGCGCCGGCGATCTTTTTGTCCTGCTCCGTAATACCCTCCGCCGCGTCGATCATGAGAAGACACACGTCGCAGCGCTCAATGGCCGCAATGGCCCGGATGACGCTGTAGCGCTCAATATCCTCGTTCACCTTGCTCTTTCTTCGGATACCTGCCGTGTCGATGAGCAGGTATTTTTCTCCATCCTTTTCAAAGGGCGTGTCAATGGAATCCCTTGTGGTTCCTGCGATTGAGGAAACGATGACCCTTTTTTCTCCCAGGATTTCATTGATTAGAGAGGATTTTCCTACATTGGGCTTTCCAATTACAGCGATTTTGATTTCATCCTCATCCTCTTCCCCCGCGTCCTCGGGAAAGCTTTCCACGATCTGATCCAGAAGGTCTCCCAGGTTCAGCATGTTAACCGAGGAAATGGCGATAGGCTCTCCCAGCCCCAGCTCGTAAAAGTCGTAAAAATCCTCCGGCAGCATGGGCTTGTCCACCTTGTTGACAGTAAGGATGACTTTTTTGCCGGTTTTCATCAGCATCATGGCAACTTCCCGATCCGCTGCCGTCAGCCCGTCCTTTCCGTCCACCATGAACAGAATCACGTCCGCTGCTGCCATGGCCAGCTGAGCCTGCTCCCGCATCTGGGAGAGAATGATATCCTTGCTGTCCGGCTCAATTCCCCCTGTGTCGATGAGGGCAAAGTGAATGCCGCACCATTCTGCGTCTGCATAAATCCGATCCCTTGTAACACCCGGCGTGTCCTCTACAATGGCCACTCTGCGGCCCACTACCTTGTTGAAGAATGTGGATTTTCCTACATTCGGCCTGCCTACAACGGCAACAATCGGTTTACTCATCAAAAATTCCTCCTGCAAATTCCGCCGGATCGAATTCCTTCAGATCTTCAATCCCTTCTCCTACGCCGATAAACTTCACCGCCATATCGAATTCATCGGAAATGGTGATAACAATGCCGCCCTTTGCCGTGCCGTCCAGCTTTGTCAGAACAATGCCGGAAATATCGGCGCTTTCATTAAACTCCTTTGCCTGGGAAACGGCATTTTTGCCGGTGGTGGCATCCAGCACCAGCAGGTTTTCTCTGGCTGCCTCGGGAAATTCTCTGGCAATGACCTTATCCATCTTGGTCAGCTCGTCCATGAGATTCTTTTTGTTCTGCAGCCTGCCTGCCGTATCGCAGATGAGGACATCAATGTCCTTTGCCTTGGCCGACTGGATGGCATCAAAAATAACAGCCGAAGGATCAGCACCCTCCTGGTGGCGGATTACGTTGACGCCTACTCGCTGACCCCAGATTTCAAGCTGCTCGCTGGCTGCTGCCCGGAAGGTGTCGGCTGCCGCCAGCATGACGGTCTTTCCCTCCTGCCTGCATTTGTGGGCCAGCTTTCCGATGGAGGTGGTCTTTCCGCCGCCGTTGATTCCGATCATGAGGATGATCAGAGGCGATTCCTGGCTCAGCTTGTGCCGATCGCCCTTGTCCATCAGATTTGTAATAATGGTTTTCAGCTGATCCTTTACCTGCTCCGGCTCTCTCAGATAATTGCTTTTGATATCGCTTCTCAGCTGCTCTATAATATGCATGGTGGTCTCCATGCCAATATCCGATGTAATCAGGACTTCCTCCAGATCCTCCAGCAATTCTTCATCAATGGACGGCCTTGCTAAAATGACGTCGCCGATTTTCTCCGACAGTCGCCCGAAAAATCCCTTTTTTTTCTTACCGAATTCCATATATTCCTCCTCATATATTAAGCGCTCTTGTTCAGATCCAGAGATAATACCTTGGAAATTCCCTGTTCCGGCATGGTTACGCCGTACAGTACATCTGCATGCTCCATGGTAGCCTTCTGGTGGGTCACCAGAGTAAACTGTATATTATCAAAGGTTTTCAGATACCTTGCAAATCGCTCTACATTGGCATCGTCTAAAGCTGCCTCCACCTCATCTAAAATGCAAAAGGGCGTAGGCTTTGTTTTCAGAACAGCAAACATCAGGGCAATGGCGGTCATAGTCTTTTCTCCTCCGGAAAGCAAATTGATGTTCTGCAGTTTTTTCCCCGGAGGCTGAGCTATGATGTCAATCCCCGATTCCAGCGGATCCTTTTCATTGTCAAGGCGCAGCTCCGCGTGGCCTCCGCCGAACAGTTGTGAAAACACCTGCTCAAAATAGATTCCTACCTGGCGGAAGCTTTCTTTAAACCGCTGCTTGATAGTCTTGTCCATATCTTCGATAATGGTTTTCAGACTGTCTGCAGATTCCAGAATATCCCTCCTCTGGGAGGTCAGAAATTCGTAGCGCTCACTGACAGATTCGTACTCTGCAATAGCGCCAATGTTCACCTCGCCCAGCTCCTTCATTCTATTTTTAATACTGCGGTTTTCCCGAATTGCCGCAGGCAGCAGGAAATTTTCCTGTTTAAAGCTCATAGCCTGGATGTAGGAAACCTCAAAATCATCCCACAGCTTTTCTTTGTAAGAATTCAGCTGCGTTTCATTCTTAGCCTCCCTGATTTCCAGCTCATATTTCTGGTTCTGAAGGGAAGCTGCCTGCTGCTGAAGGTTTTCCTGCTCTGCTGCCAGCTTTGTCGCCTGCTTTGCCGCCTGCTCCCGCTCTCTTGCAAGCTCTTCTAAGTACTGCCCCAGACCATCCTTTTCTTCTGCCTTTTCCTTAATTTGGACATCCATATCCAAAAGACCGGATTCCAGAGACTGCTGCTCTCCTTTGAGACCTTCCAGTCTCTGCAGCTTTCCCTTCTGCTCTGCTGTCAACTCCTGAAGGGATACCTGAATCCTGGCCTCCATTTCCTCCGCGCCAGCCTTTCGGTTCTCAAAGCTGCCGGTTTCAATGCGGAGCTTTGTGATTTGCTCACCCAGCGCCTCGGCCTCGAGCCGCTTTTCATCGTATCGATCCATTTGCCGGCGGGCAAGACTTTCCTTTTGGGAAATGTCCTCTCTTTGGAGCTGAACCTTTTTCTCAAGCTCCTGTATCATACTCTGTGACGAAGCCTGCTCGCTTTCGATGTTTTCCAGCTCCCGCTGCCATTTGGCATACTGCTGTCCAAAATCCTCCAGGGCGTTTTTCATCACTGCCAGCTCATTTTCAATTCCAAAAATGTCCATCTCCAGATTCCGATTCTGTTCCCGGAGCTGAAAGACGTTTCTCTGGTCTTTCTCCAGCCCGGTCTGCAGCGTTTTTTGCTCTTCCGCTGCCGCCTCCGCCTTTTTCCGGCTTTGCTCCAGCTGTTTGTGCAGCTCCACGATTTCAGCCCGCCGCTCCAGCAAATTAGCTGTTTTATTTTTGTAACGGCCGCCTGTAATGGCTCCGCCTGCATTGATGATTTCTCCTTCCAGAGTGACAAACCGAAGGCCTGCGGCTTTTTTTGACATCCTTACAGCATGCTCCATATCATCCACAATTACAACCCGTCCCAAAAGATACTCCATTACAGAGCGGTATTGTTCGTCTGTCTTTACACACTCTGCGCCAATTCCCTGAAAGCCCGGCTCCTGACTGAGAGCTGCGCTGTCCTGACGTCTGCCCGGCCGTATGGAGGAAACGGGGAGAAAGGTCAGCCTTCCTGCCCTCTGGGATTTCAGTCTTGCGATGGCCTGCTGGGCGCTTTTATCATCTCTGCAGACGATATTCTGCAGTGCGGCTCCCAGGGCCGTTTCTATGGCTACTTCAAAACCCTCCGGCACCCGGATCAGTTCTCCTACTGTACCGTGCAGCCCTTCAATACCTGACTTCATAATGTATTTTACAGCATAGTTATATCCTTCGTAATTGCTTTCCATTTCTTCAATGGTCTTTTTTCTGGCTGAAAGCTGTCCTGCGGAAATCCGCAGCTGCTCCAGCTCTCTGGAAAGCTGCTTTGCCTCAAGCTCCCTCTCTGCGCAGGCTTCCTCCCCATCGCGTAGCGCAAGTCTTCCTCTGCTGAGCTGCTCTTCCAGCCGCGCCTTTTCTGCCTGCAGCTGGCGTTCCTTTTCCTGTCTGGCCTTTACTTCCTCCTGACCGCTTCCCTTTTCCAGGAGAAGCTGCTGCTTTCTTCTCTCCAGGGTGTCCTTCAGATTTTCCAGGCTGGAAATCTCCGCCTTCCAACTGCTGATGCTGCTGTGTCCGGAAAACATATCGTCCTTGTGCTGATCCGCCTGCTCTTCGGCCTGGGAAAGCTCTTCCGTGAGCGCCGCCTGCTGCTGCTGCATGTTCTGCAGCTGTACTTCCAGGGCTTTTAGCTCTTTTGCGGCTTCTTCCTTTTCACGGCTCCATTTTAAAGCGCTCTCCTGCTCCCTCTGCTGCTTTTCTTCCAAAAGACGCAGTTCCTCAGTCAGCCTCGCGCAGTCCTCCCGGATGGCGAGAATCCGCTCGCTGTTCAGCTTTTTTCTGTTCTTCAGGCTGCTGAGATTTTCTGTCTGATCCATGAGCTTTTTTCTGGTTTCATCCATCAGCTGGCGGAGCTTCTCACTTTCGTGAGAGCGTTCTGTCAGTTTTTTCCCCGTTTCCTCCTGCCTGGCCTTTACCTCTGTTAGCTTTTGGCTCAGCTGGGAAATATCAGCCTTCATGGTTTCGTTTTTCTGTTCCAGTTCTTCAATATTGTTCAACGTAATATTGATTTCCAGTTCTTTGTGCTTGTCCCGCAGAGCGATATATTCCTGCGCCTTCCTGCTGTCCTCTCTCAGGCCGCCGATACGTCCCTCAATTTCACCGATGATGTCCCCCAGACGTTCCAGATTGGCAGATGCCTGAGCCAGCTTTCGTTCTGACTCTGCCTTTCGCGTCCGGTACATGACAATGCCGGCAGCCTCTTCAAAGATCTCCCGCCTGCTCTCCGTCTTGTTGCTTACAATCTCCGCGATTTTTCCCTGCCCAATGAGAGAATACCCGTCTACACCGATCCCTGTATCCATAATCAGCTCCCGGATATCCTTCAGCCTGCAGGAATTGCCATTGATCATGTATTCGCTTTCTCCTGAACGAAATACCCTTCTTGTAATGGCTACCTCGTTATAGTCGATTGGCAGCTGTCCCGCGGAATTGTCAATTACCAGCACGACTTCTGCCATTCCCCTGGATTTACGGCTTTCTGTGCCGGAAAAAATCACTTCTTCCATCTTGCCGCCCCGCAGCATCTTGGGGCTCTGTTCTCCCAGCACCCACCGTATGGCATCGCTGATGTTGCTCTTCCCACTGCCGTTAGGACCGATTACACAGGTAACTCCCCGATGGAATTCAATGGTAACCGGTTCTGCAAAGGACTTAAAGCCGTGCATTTCGATTCGCTTAAAATACATCAATGCCCCTTTCTATCGCATCTTTTGCTGCATTCTGCTCTGCAAGCTTTTTGCTCTTTCCTCTGCCTCTTCCAGCTTCCTTTCCACAGACCTCCAGTTTGATGGAAAAAGTCTTGTTGTGATCCGGGCCTTCTTCGCCCTCCAGACTGTAATGAATATCCAAAATTCCATGGCTCTGGAGCAGCTCCTGCAGCTGGGATTTGTAATCCTGGTGGCTCAGCTTTCCATGGCCTGCATCCTTTAAATCTTCCCGGAAAATGTCCAGCACAAACCTCCGGGCCGCATCGTACCCGCTGTCCAGGTAAATGGCCCCTATGACCGCTTCCATACCATCTGCTAAAATAGAGTCTCTGTTTCGTCCTCCGCTTTTTTCTTCCCCGTGGCTGAACAGCATGTGATCCCCGATGGAAAGTCTCCGGCCTGCTTCTGCCAGGGATTTTTCACATACAATGGAGGCTCTGGCCTTGGTAAGCCTTCCTTCCGCTGCCTTTGGAAGCTCTTTGAACAGCGCTTCCCCAATGATGGCATCCAAAAAAGCATCCCCCAGGAATTCCAGCCGCTCGTTGTCATTTAACCTGCTCTGCCCCGTCTCCTTTACATAAGAGCTGTGGGTAAGCGCCTTATCCAGAAGCTGAATATCCCTAAACGTATATCCGATAATGGTTTCAAAATTCTTACTGTTGTTCACCGGCAATAATCTCCTCTAAATCCGTAATGGCACCCTTTATCATGTCAACTACCCCTTCTTCTGCATAAGGAATGCCCTTTAAAATCGTATTTTTCACTGCATTTGCATTGGATGAGCCGTGCATTTTGATCATAGCTCCATCCACCCCTAAAATAGGCGCGCCGCCATATTCTGAATAGTCGAATTCGTTTTTCAGCTCCCCAAGCTTACTCTTTAAAAACAGCGCCCCAATCTTGGCCTTCATTCCGTCCAGGAATTTTTTCTTGAGAAGCTTCAGAATATTCCAGGCAAGGCCCTCTGTCAGCTTGAGAATGACGTTTCCCACAAAGCCGTCGCAGACGATGACATCGCAGGCCCCTGCCGGGATTTCTCTTGCTTCTACGTTTCCCACAAAGTTAATGGGCGCCTGGGAAAGCTGCTGATAAGCTTCCTTTGTAACACTGGTGCCTTTTCCTTCTTCCACACCCAGATTCACAAGGCCGACCCGCGGATTTTTTCGTCCAAAGACCTTTTCCACATAAATGCTGCCCATTGTACCGTATTCCAGCAGGTTGTGAGCTTTGGATTCCGCGCTTGCCCCCGCGTCCACAAGGAGACATGCCTTGTCCCCTAATATGGGATAGATGCTGGCAAGCGCCGGCCGGTCAATGCCGTTGATCCTTCCCAGAATCATCCTGCCCCCTACTACCTGCGCCCCTGTATTTCCCGCAGAAATAAAGATATCCCCTTGTCCATCTCTTACCATGGAAAGTCCCTTTACCATGGAAGAATCCTTTTTTCGCTTGATGGCTTTTACCGGGCTGTCTTCATTGGTGATGACTTCCTCCGCATGCACGATGTGGATTTTTTTCTTGTCATACTTGTATTTCTTCAGCTCAGCCCTGATCTTCTCTTCCTGCCCCACGATATAAATTTCGTGATCCATTTCCCCGGAAGCTGCGACAGCTCCCTTTACGATTTCACCGGGCGCATGATCTCCGCCCATACCGTCCAGTATTACTCTCATTTGTATTCCTCCGTTGACCTGATAATTGATCTCTATTCCCTTTTGATGTTGCGATTGATTATCTGCCTGTAAAGATACAACTTAAATAATACCATAAATCAGGGAAGTTTGCAATGCGCGCATTTTTTGGAAAAAACGGGCTTCCTGCCTTGTATTTTACCATACCTGGAGAATGGATTTTGTCTGTTCCCGCATGATTCAGAATTCTTCAGAAATGGCTTTTCACATTTTCATTCTGAAAGACTCCGGCATACCGGAACCTGCAGCTTGTAGGTGATTTTGTGCTGCTCCTGCCCCATATGCGGCGTATGGACGATGACCTCGCAGAAGTATAGTATGAACTAAAAGAGAAAGCCACTTGGAAAAAAATCATTGACTTTATATTAAGTATAATGAGCGTTTATCTGATGCGCTATGTCATCAAACACGGCTGAGAGCTGGCAGCGGCCTTCGATATGAACCCGGCAGTGATCGGAAAGGACGTGGGCGAACTGATGGGAAACGGAAAAACCGGCATAACCGTCAGCAGCGCGGAGGAAGCGGATAAAATCCTCAGGGAAACCAAGCCGGACGTCTGTATCATCGCCACACGCTCCACCATGGAAGAGCTGAAACCAGCCTTTTCCCTATGCGCGGAAAACGGCATCAATGCCATCACTACCTGTGAAGAAGCGCTGTATCCCTGGAATTCCTCTTATGAAATAACAAAGGAGCTGGATGAGCTTGCCAAAGCCCACGGCTGCACACTCTGCGGCTGCGGATATCCGGATATGTACTGGGGAAGCCTCATTACAACTCTGGCCGGCTCTATGCACAAAATCAAGAAAATCACCGGCATCAGCTGAAGAAGCCAAAGTCATCGGCAAACGCAATATCCATAACGATTTCATGGCGAAGAACCTCAATACCGTTCTTATCATCATAAGCAACCAAGTAATATTTCCGTGATTTATTGTACTGCTTGTTCTTAAAATTAAAGCGGAGTCTAAACATACGCTTCGTTGTGTCCTTATCCTTTTTATCTGCAATAACGATATTTTCATTGGAGATCTTCTCGTTATTTTCAGAAACAAAAAAAACTCGATAACTGTTTTCCTTAACAATATCACTAACAGGCTCTGTCTGAACAAAATCCAATGTAGTTATGAGATTGGTAATCTTGGTTGTAAGACTGACAAGTGCAATCTCCGCCAAACTTGTTTCCTTTTTACCCTTATCAACTTTCACGTCAAGCATTGGTACAAGCATTTCCTGCGGTGAGCATCCACCGTGAACAAAGTTTTGTCCCGCGCCGCTGACTTTGAAAATATCAGAAGCAAGAGGAAACGATATGATACGTTCATCATCATTTCCCAAAACGTTACCGATTGTTGTCCGGCAAACACCATCCGCGTCAACACCCTCCGTTGATATGGAGTAACGCTGTCCAACTCGATTTGTCTTTGAAGCTGCTCCAACAATTTTGTCTGTAGTCTGAATTTTATCCCGCTTATAAATAAATCCGTGGTCTGCCGTTATGATAAAATGATAGGTATTCGCCTGCGAAGCGATCCTCTTTATCAATGTATAAATCTCATTGATTGCTTCTTCACAAGCGATAAAAACTTCATTCTCAGAAGCTGCTTTATCCCCACGGGCATCCACCTGATTATGATAGATATACACAGCATCCTGTCCGGTAAATACGGAGCGAAGGTCCGCCCGCTTCATATTTTTCAATGAGTCAAATGGAACGCATTTGCTGTTTTCTTTATATGCCCTCAGAATCGCTTCTCTCTGCTCGGTCGAAGCACACACTTTTCCGTCTACCAGCACGTCATAAGAATCATTATATTCTATCTTCCTATGTGGAAGCAGCGAAGCCATTCCCAAAGGTGTATAAGAGGGAAGAACCCCTTGCATTGCGTTAATGGAAGCAGTACATTTTTCATCTGCCTGCAGCTTTTCAAACAATGTATGCACTGCTTCATAGCGAAGCGCATCGGAAATAATGACTGCTACTCTGTCCTTAGAGTAATGAATATACTTTGCGAAGAACTCTCTCTGCTTTACAATCCCTGTTTCTGCGTCTGCAAATTCATTATTCCAGTTGACTGTGATTTGGTTCAGATACTCATTCGTGTAAATATTCTCAACCAGCTCTCTGATTTTCTCAAACTTCGTTGTATCTTCTATGCTGTCAAAATAAAAATAAAAGTACCTATAATAACGGTCCATCTTATAGGTTGACTCGGTGTATTCTTTAACCAGGTTTTTGATACCGCTGACGGGCTGATATTTGCCGCCAGCAATCATGTGATACGCATTTTCAAGAATAAAATACTCCCTGCGTAAATCCCTTCCGAAATGGTTCTTTCTTCGTTCGGCGCAGAGTACCGATATCGCC
Source organism: Clostridia bacterium (assembly GCA_910575405.1). Taxonomy (GTDB): domain Bacteria; phylum Bacillota; class Clostridia; order Peptostreptococcales; family Anaerovoracaceae; genus Hominibacterium. The sequence goes on from CAJTER010000008.1 coordinate 116,985, forward strand.
TTCTCATTTAATTTTGCACCAATATCTTCATTCTCAAGCCTTCCGATAACCCAATCAATGAGAAGTTCATCAACACCTGCAAAAATATTGCAATCGACAAGCGCCTCCACGTCCATCTTTTCAAGATAAGTTCTGGCATTGATCGCGTTGTATATATTCTCTGAAATCTCATCAAAACAAGAGCGATACAGATAACTGTTCATCAGGTTGTCCATAAACGCTATGATGTTGCCTGACTTGTAGGAAACAAATGATTTCCAGGCCTGCGGCATATCCGCATGAATACACTTAGAAACATATGTAACAAACATGGTGATGAGGAGTTTCTCAAGGGTTGGCTTGGAGTCGTTATATCCAAATGCCGCATCTGCCTGCTGCCAAAAAGCTGCCAGCAAATCGTACTTTTCAAACTCAGCAAGATACTCATTATCGACCAGCCCGTCACAACCCTGGCTGTCTTCTCTTCCGCTTTCAGTGGAATTCACCTTATCTGTTAAAATGGAACGCAGCACTTCTTCAAAAGAAGCTGTTTTATTCTTACAGAGCACGCTCATGAGAGCAATCTCAATCGTATTTTTGTTGAAGTTCTCAATCTCCAAATCATAGAACTTTTGTGTTCGGTCCTTATTGGCAAAGAATTTAATATAACGCTGAATAACAGGCTTGTACCGTTCATCAATACCTAAATCAAGAGTAAGGAGCGAAGCCCTGTCAGCAAAAAATTCTTTGGAATATCGGATTGTATCCGCAAGATGGTTATCCCTTACCTGCGGTTTCGCAAAGGGAGCATAAACAAGGTAATTGGTTGTCGTATCCTCTCGCTCCAGGAAGTATTTGATGTAAAACTGATTATCCGGCTCAAGGTGCAGAACCTTTGCGTTCTCCAGTTCTATACTGTCAATATCCTCCTGAAACTCCGCATTGGCATCATACCAAAATACAAGTTTACGGACATCTCTCGCAAATTCATTATTTAATTTGTCTGTGATTTGTTTTAAGTTTAGTTCTGCCATAGCAATCTCCATTTATTCTCCAACTTCATCATCTGGTACACTCAAATCTGTCATATTACATTGTTCAGAAATTAGCTGAAGTAATGCAAGCCCTAATGAAGTGATACTATACCTATCTGTAGATTGTATTTTTTTGAATCTTGGTAACTTGACCCCCTTTGGCTTCTCCGAAGAAAAGTCCTTATAAAATTTTTGCAAGAAATCAATTATGATTTTCTGGTTTTGTTCACTCAATTCCTCATTCTTACTTTTCAACAACCCAAATCTAAATAGTTTTTCTTTTATATGTCTAAGTTGGTCATAATCAAATTCAGAATTGAATGGTGTAATAGGCTCTGTTTTATCCGAGTTTCTCCAATCATAATTTTTCAACACTCGTATATCTATATCATTTAGTTCAGAAATAGTTTTGAAAAACATCAATGTCATATCTAAATTCGCATTTTCAGTCTGCAATAAATTAACATAGCCATTCACGCTATATTGAACTTTTGATGGCTGAATTTCGTCTACAATACTATCTAAAAGCATTTCACTTGATTGTTCAATAAAATCTCTGCCTTCAACTGTCTTTTGTAATTCATCAATTCTACTGCTCAATACTTCCTGATTTGTAACAAGATGATTTAGCATAGTTGACACATTACGTTCTAACCTATTTTGTTTATAGGATAATCTTATACTATTAACTCGTGGGAAAACTGCACCAACCAAATCTCCTACAAGATTTGCAATGCCTTCAGACACTAAAGTTTTTCCGTATGTTTTAACAATTTGCGGAAAAACATCACTTAATGCAAAATCGCCAGTTTCACCTCCAGTTGCTTTAACCAAATCTAGTAGCTTTTTTTCTCCCATCCGTTCCTCCTCAAATCTTCGCTAAAATCTGCATTTTCTTTCCATCGGCAGTCTGCACCTTTTCGTAATTGACCTTTACACCATCATCAAGGTCAATATTAATACGTGAAAGAGCCAAGTGAGCAATTTTAGCATCATAGTCTTTGGTTTCCTTAATCTGCTTCTGAAGCTTTTCCTTACGCTTCGTAGCATTAGAAATTTCCTTGTTATTGCGACTGTTTTCGATGATTTCCTGCATACGCTCAACTTCTTTTTCATATACACGCTGCATACGGTGCAGGTACTCAACCCGCATATTCCCCGTTGTATCCGCGTTCCAACGGTGCATATAAACGAGAGCCTTAAATCCGTTCTGCTTGCCACTATTAAAGAGCCAGTAAATCGGACGTTTCTGATAAGTCTTGATATGGTCTTTGATAAAGTCAGTCAGGAAGTAATTTCGGATTACTTCGCGGCTTGTTTTTCCCTTATTTCCGAGCACATTGGCGATAAAATCAAGATTTTCTTCAAGCGTATCCTCGCCATAGACTTTTTTGAGCCAGGCACAGAACAGGCCAACAATATCATCTTCAAAATATTCTTCATCCGTAATCGGGATACAGTTATCCTCATCAGGGATAAAGGTCTTGTACTTGCTATCATCCCATTCTCCCCCTGCATAAGCGATACCATCTATGTCAAGAGAATAGCGGCCAAACATACAGCCAACTGCGTATGAAACCAAACTCTTAATATCTCGCTGTAAATCTGCTTTGCGAACTGTAACATCTTTATCCTCTACCTCTGGTGTTAATTCGTCCTGCAAACCGTAAATATCGATGAATATACGGTTAAGTTCTTCTTCGTTGACTTTAAGCTGGTTAAAGCGATTATGGCATTCCTTTGACCAGGTTTCAAAAGATGCTGATACAGTAGTAGAAGTATAGCAAAGCAACGGATGCTTTCTGAAATCCCAAGAAGTTTCAAAAGAGTCCCAATCATCCTTACAAAATTCAATATTCTGCTTTACACACTTTTCAACTGCCTCTTTTTCATCATTCATAATAATAGGCACTCTTGATATAGGTCCCTCATGATAATCAAGTGTAGGCGAAAGGACTAATAACATATTACTCACAATTTTAGTATTCATTAGTCCTAATATATACAATAAATTATTTTCGTCTTTCATGAAGCAAACAGATCCTTTGCTCTCGAATAAGAATCCTTTAGGGCTGTACCTCATTGACAATTTGCCACTAGCTAAAGAACTCCAAGTTATTCCTTGCCTGAAATAATATTGTGGATTTCTTATTACAGACCCCCTAAACTCTATCATTTCTTTTCCATCGAACTGCCAATTGGCCAAATAGTTATTATTTCCATACCATCTTCTAAAAGAACCACCTTTATTACAAGGGAACCATTTTTTTCCAGATTGGTTAGCTAGTTCCCTGTTTCCCATTCCAAAACCAATTTTTGTTAAATCAACTTCATACCAAAATTTTAAAAAAGTATCATTATTTCCAGTTGCAAAGCCTTGTTTTGGATAAGCATAATCACCAAGGAGCGAAGATTCAAATGCTTTTATCACCTGTTTCCCAACCCAATATGCTACGGGTGACCCAGGGATTCGAGGGAAATCAGACTGTCCTGTAATATAACGATTCAAGCGCCGACTCTGACATTTCTTTGCTGCTCTTAATAAAGCAAAGGTTTGGTTCTATTGTTTCAGTCAAAATTCTACGGTTATACTGGCGAGCTTTCATCATCACAGCAAAATATGCAAGCTGGTATGCACGCTTATCTATATCTATACCGAAGATGTTATTCTCCAAAATACTACGGGCAGCATCTCTCTGTGTATACCCATAGCTTTCATAAATCTGCATAAGCACATCAAAGGCGTATACGAGAATATGGCCACTTCCCATACACGGGTCAATTATCTTAATGCTTTCAGGTGTTAAAGCTTTATATGTTGCTTTAATTTTTTCAAGGTTCGCCATAACTTCCGGCTCTTGCTCCGCTTCATCAATATAATACTTCCAACTATCTTTCAGAGAATTATCAGAGTGTCCTTCTACCCAAATTCTTCCCAAAGAGTTTTCCACCATATAGCGAACAATCCAGTCGGGAGTAAAAAGCTGTGTAGCCGCCGGAATTTCTTCTTTTGATATTTTCTTTCCATTTGGTCTTGCAAATACTGCCGCCTTCGGTTCAATATTATAGTATTGATACATCCAACCGATAATCTCTACCTGACCTTCTTTTTCAATGTTAAAGTCATCCTCATCAACATCGTGGACAAGACGATACACAACATCGTCTTTATCTGTAAAAGAAATCGTAAGAAGCAACTCTGAGTAATCATCTGTCTCTTCAAACAATTCCGGCAGAATATTATGCAATTTATTGCATTGCTTGATGAAAAGCATGCGAAACAGCTCGTCCAATTTATTCTCATCCTTCAATTGAATAATTTTATCCTGCTCATATGATGTAAATTCCAAATCTGTATCAAAGGGCGTTGTTACAAAATCAGGCTCGTTCTTTGCCTTATTCTCAGACGAAAGTACACGAACTCCTGAAGGCAGATAATCATTTACCTCCATAAAACGAATAGCGATCAGGCGGTTGAACCAAGTGTAAGCAACTTCTTCAACCACATATTGAAATACTTCTTTATAGTTTTGTATATCTTTTTCTTTATGCTTAATAGCCCCCACCAAAGCACTACGCTGCGAAATTTCCTTTCCAGAAATTTCAACATAATCTTTTGTGCCTATATCATAAAAATGTAGGTCATTCGTTGACTGTGGCAGTTTTTCAGCAATTCCATTTTCAGTAATCCCAAGCATACCTGCCTTATATGTAATATCCGCTATGAGTTTCTGTCTTGCCCATACCGCAAAGTTTTTAATCGCTGTTTTATTCATCTCAGGATTTTTCCCTCTCTTTTTATTTGATAAAATTCTCAATCTATTGCAGTAACATATCCTTCGCTGTCGCCTTGTATCGTAAAAGTGAACACTTCGATTTACATAAATTCCCTCCTACATCAACGTCCGGATTGGATAATTTATTGGGTAATCATTGGGTAAATTATTTCTTTAATACCCAATTAGCCAATCTTTTATTATCCGAATCAGTAGTAATAATTCCTTCATTTTTCAACTTTTTAAGCAAATTTTTCACTTTTGATTCCTTTTGCTTATCATCAAGGGTATCAGGTAACTTGTCTTTTAATAATTGGATAAAGTCTTTCTTTTTACCTGATTGATAGGTTTCCAGGTAACTGATGATCCATTTGCGATATGCATCTTCCTCAAAGCCTTTATTTTTTACATATTGGGCCTTTTCATCAATGCTTTCCGCAACTTTAGCGGAAATGTAGACATTTGGCATTTTGCCTTCTATTACACCTAATTTTCTTAAATACTTTGCCGCTTCCTTTGTGATTTCCTTATGTTTTTGTATTCTGTCAATGAGAAATACAGTTTCGATATCAAAATCCGGATTCTCAAATAACACCCTTGAATAATTATCATCAATGACCTTGCCATATACGACAACTTCTATTTTATTATATGTTGAAAAATTATAGTCTGGTAATGGAAAATATTTTTCTTGTTGTATTCTGAACACCTTACGAATACCCATGGACTGCGTATCAATCATGTTGAACTTAACCATTGTTTCTGCCAATAATTGATTACGATAAAACGGAGGATTATAATTTCTCTGCAAAGCCGCTTCAATGGTTCCTGGCAAAAATGTGCCGGGATTCGTAAGCACGATTCTGTCCTCAAATTCATTAAGATAAATTCTGCCTCCGATTGTATAATCAGAATGAGCCATACAATTGTTCAGAAGCTCACGAAGAAGCCACATATCATACTGCTTCGTTTCTGTAGGAAAAAGAGTGAGTTGATTTGGCATATATCGATACGTCAAATTTCTTATTTTTCCAAACATTCTGTCGCTTAAAGTAATAAACGGAATTTTGAATATTTCATAATCCTTCACGTCGTCTTTAGCGTCATAAAGTCTCCAGGATGCTTCAGGCACGGCATTAAATAAATAATCAAAATCCTCATTGCCTAAAAGCAGCATTGCTGCGTTGGTTATCTTCCCATTTAATAGTAGCTTTGTTTTTGTAAGAAATTCTTCGTCTGTCATATTATCTACTTCTTCCGTAATATGAGGACGATTCATTTTCTCTTTATATTTTTCCCGCGCAATAGCGATAGCATTTTTATCTAAATGCTCAATTGTTGCATCAGGGATAATCTGCTTTGACCAGTCTTTCTTTTCCTGACCCCGAATTCGATCCTGTTCTTCAATAGATAATGCGCCTAATGATTCACCGTTTCTTCCGTAATAATGGTCGTTCCAACCTGTTGGAATTGCTGTTGCCGCGGCCGGTATCTGAAACATTATTACACGTTTTTCTTCGTCATCTGCAATCGGATACAGCTCATATATTTCAATGAAGGATATGCTGCCAGTAGTATTCATTGAAATTTCCTGCTTTAAGGTATCCAAACCTTTTGTATTGCGGTAGTCTGTTCCGACAATCTTTTTATCCTTATTGCGCACTCCAAAGACAAGCCATCCAAACTGCAAGCTTTTCAGATTTGCCTCATTACTGATTGCCGAAAAATACCTGCCGATTTTTTCTTTATCATAATCATGATTGGCTTCCTTAAATTCAACAACCTCGTTTTCCCAATTTTTTATTAGGCTTTCAAGTGCCAGATATTTGTCTGCATTTTCATCTTTTTTATCAAAGGTAAACATGTGACTTCCCCCACCGTTCCTTTTAAAATTCAACATTAATGATTGTATCAGCTTCCAAGGCCTTCATTAGTTTATCTTCCAGTTCCGCGATATATCGCTTAACATCCGCTTCGTTTTCAAGCTGCCAGGTAGCAGCATTATTAATTGATTTAATGCTGACGGTTTTCTTTTTCTTTACCTTTGGAGCAGGAGCAGCCGGTGCAATGGTTTCTCTGCCGTAGTTTTGGGTTTCAGCAACATAAGCGGGCTGCTCTGCCGCGATGATTTTTGCTTCTTCTTTTTCAATCTCATTTAAGCAGCGAACCTTGAGCGCATCAGCTTCTACCTTAATATTCTGTAAGATAGCTACGTTATTACAGCTTATTGCCTTATCACTGATTTCCCTGAACAGATTGACATACTTATCAGCCAGTTGATAGTGGCACTTTTTACCGTCAAGTTCTTCAAATACACGCTTTCTTGCGTCTTGAATCGCCACATCAATCGGCTTTTGCATTTCGTCGAGAAGTTCGCCATAAAGATCGATAAATTTTTCAAGCAAATCCGGCAATTTAAAGATTTCCGAATAAGGAATCCTCTTGTTCAAAATGGCCCTGACATCAGCAACAACTGCTTCAATTTCACTGTTTACAATGAAAGTCTTACTGTCATCGTAAATCTTCATCAGATTGAGTGCTTTGTCAAAAATAGCTTTCTGATCGCCTGCAAAAAACTTTTTAACAGGTTCGTAATCCTCCGCAAAATCAAGGAAGTCATCCTTTTTACGGTCAATACCCGCGAAGAACTCATTAGAATATTTCATTTGCAGCACTTCTACCATCAACTTTTTACCGGAAGCAATAAACTGTTTGCCCGGATAAGCAGACTGAGCAGTATAATGAATATCCAATTTTTCAAGGTCATTTTTTAAGTCATTGGCATAACCAAAAAAGCTTTTCATAATGGCATCGTCGTCATCACTTGCCGAAGTAACATTGAACAGTTCTTTCATTACCTCACGAACAGACTTTTTCTGTTTTTCATTGGCCTTAACACGCTTTTCAGTCATCAATTTTTCATGAAACTCTTTGCGTGTCAGATAACGGATAATTTCTTCTTCACTCTTAGCAAGCAGTGTCACTGCTTCGTTATTGACAAACATCGCGATTTCGCCGTCTTTGAATAGCTTGGCAACAAGCCATTGCACATCGGCTTCCACAAATCCATAGGGTGCTTTTAAAAAGCGCTCCAGGATGGACTTCATAGAAGTTTTCATATGTCTTTGGGTATTAAGCGCAATATAGTCGTTCACATCGTGAAGCGCCAGTTCATTCTTCGCAGTTTTCATACCGTCAAGAGTGAGCTGCTGACCGTTATTCTTAAACAATGAGCGTACATCTGTTTCACTCATTGCTGTATCTATGTAAAAAAGTTTATGATAAACAGTCGAAACAAGCTTGCCAAGCGCTTCATTTATCTTTGCAGTAATTTCTTTAGATCCACTCTGGATTTTATCACCGTTTACATAGATTTCTGCGTTTTTCAGGCTTTCTGAAAGGAACAGCCTTGCAGCGCTGTTTCTTTCACGCATTTCTACTTTTTTCGCTTCTTTTATGCTCTCAAATTGGGTCACTGCATTTGTTGCGTCAAAACGAATAAATTTCTCTATCTGCAATGCTGAACGGATTTCATCAAGGAAGGTTCTGTCATCCGGCAGTACAACAAGCACGCAGCTTGACTGACCTGACAAAAGTCTCATTGTGGTTTCATCCGATCGTTCATCGCTGTTTGGAGTGAGGATTTTTAATGTAATGTCATTGTTTTGATTCGCCTTATATGGCTTATCATCCACAACCTGATTGAAAGCAAAAGCATATCTTCCGTTGAATGCCGGATAGCGGTATTTCTTTTCATCGTAAAGGCCGTCAAAAATTAGTTCCGATGCCTTTGCGATTACTTCGCCGGAGTCAACATTCTGTGACTCAATCGCTCTGTTGATTTCCTGTTCCTCATCTGTAAGGAACACATATATATCGCCATTTTTCTGAACCAATGTCTGACGGACAAGGCGTTTTAATGCTTCTTCAACGTTCTGTGCGAGAGCCATACGGTCATCATTTACATTTGAAACCATAAGGCTTGTAATGTTCTCTACATTGGCTTTAATTTCCTTAACATACTTAATCATAAAGAGAGTTTTAAGCACATTTACATCAAAGCACTCTCTTTCATGATTGGGGTTTAGATAATCATTATCCAAGGCACGGGAAATAACACCTTTATGAGAATGGTCGAGAAATTGCTCAAGGGCATCATAAAACATATGAAAGGGCACAAGTGTACCCGGTTCATCCTTCATAACTTTAACAGCCGATTCTTTGAACAGCGCAAGCATGGAACGCTCTCCCTCGGCAAGGTGCTTTCCTGATGCGCCATGGGTACGAATAGAAGTGAGTACGCTGCCAAGCAAGTTAAACTGATAAGGAATAAAGGGATAAATGCCCGCAAAATTATCTCGGTCTGAATATAGTTTCTTCTCAACACCGTCATTGAAAAGAATGAGATTCTTAATTACGGTTGTCTTATCATCATAAAGCAGTGAAAGGGTCTGTCTTCCTGCTTCATTTTTTTCCAGTATTCTCTTTTTGATGACTTCATCAACATTTGCTGAAGAAAGAGAAAGTCGGGTGTCAAAACGACCCTGAATTTTTGAGAAGTCGTTTCCTTTTGTTTTTGTAATAGAATCAATATCCTGCTGGCTTGTTACGATAATCCAGGCTTTTCCCCTGCAAGCAGTTCCTAAATCTTCCGTTACGGTCTGCAGATTAAGCATAAGTTTTGAGTCATCGCCTATATACTGACCGATTTCATCAATCAAAAATACAATATGATGATTATTTTCTTTTTTATCAAAATATTGCTTTACAAGCTGTGCAAAATCTTCAACCTTGTATTTGTAATCCCCGGTGGCTTTTTCACACCAGTTTCTGCCTGCAGTGGCGCTCATAAAATCAATTTCATCCAAAACTTCTACAACATCATCCTGAATGAAATCAAAGTCACTGCGTGTTTCTTCCCAAGCGGAACCAAAATTATTCTCGAATTTTTCTTTGAATAAATCGTATTTTCCTTCTGCTGTCAGTTTGCGTTCCAAATCTGCAAGGAAAGGATTGGAACCGCTAAATCCCTGCATTTCATTAAACACATTCTGCAATACAGATACGATAGCAACCTTTGATTGCTTTCCGTTTACCTCACTCTTGGAGTCAATATTGAAAAGGACAACATCAGTGGGCACAGTAGCTGCCAGCTTCATATCCGCCAGCACCATCGGATCAGAAATTTTACTGTCATCAATAAAGTAGTCGATTGCTTTCTTTCCGCTAACGTCTTTGTTTGCAAGAAGATAAGATAGAATTTTCAAGAAGTGAGATTTACCACTTCCAAAGAAGCCGGAAATCCATACGCCCATTTTGTCGGTGTTTCCGGTTATTCCCCTTTTATAGCTCGCAAAGAAATCAGAGAAGTGCTTTTGAAGCTCTCTTGTTACAACATATTCTTCGAGTTCCTGCTTAATATTTGCGCCATCATCCTGTCCGACTTTAATTACACCTTTAATATCTCTGTCGATAGGCTTTGAAAACATATTTTTAATAATCATATTCGTTCTCCTCTTAATCTACGAGTTTGAATGCTCTGTAATAGTTGTCGTCTTTAATCTCTCCAAATAACACGAGTTCCTGCCCATCGTAATTTCCGGGATAAAACAGCACAACCGGAACAGTGTCAATTACCTGGTGCAAATTATTTAGTACCGTATGCGAGCGTAAGATCGGATAACATTTTCCGATACCTGTAATAAATATTACCGCTTTTTCTGGAGTATTATCTCGAATATGCTTTACGATCAGGCTATCTGATGAGGTTATCCTCAACATATTACTGATTGATTTTGACACTCTTTCAAAGCCTTTTGTCTTTTCAAATTGGTAGCACTTTTCTAAATATCCTTTTTGTTTGAGAATATCAATTGTAATATCGTAAAGGTCGAAAACAACAACCTGATAATCATCATTGGAGTTTTCGTTTTCCTTCTTTATGTATTCAATTCTCTCACGGATATAAAGTTCTTTTTCTGCCGGATAATCAAATATGTAATATCCGACTTCATTACCTAAACCATTGTTTTCTCTAAAGGAAGGTTTCTGTATCATCTCTTCTGCTTTATCTAATCTTTCATCAAGAGACATCATTTATTCCACCCCCGTAATCGCTTTTATAATTGCGCCATCTCCGCAGGCATCAAGATAACGCTCTAATGCTATGTCAAGAATTGGCGGTGTTATTGTTTTTTTGTTATCGACAACAGTCAGTAGGTTTGCGTCTGTCAGGTAATTAAAGTAGATTGAGCGAAGCCTGCGCTTTGTGCCGTCTGTCCATAACGCAATATCTTCACTCTGTATTTCTTTATTCTTAAAAAAGATATTTACGTCGGCATCCTCTATTACCGGAATACCGAGAATATTCTTCTCACGATATACTTCAAACATAAACTCAAAAAAAAGCCTGTCCGACCTGAGAACAGCAATCAGGTTGATTACTTTTTGTGTCGCCAAGTCAGAGCTGCAGAATATTCCAATAAGTGGTTTGTCTAACTTCTTCGTCCTATTCCAAATGTATCCGTAAATTCTCTTTGCTCTGTATTCTTTTGCAGCGCCAAAGAGATTGTCTTCTATACACATCTTTTTTATGTCTTCTTCGGATGTTCCATCGTTAATCAGCTTTATGATTTTTTTTATTTCAATAAACCAAAACGATTGCGAAATCAATCCCGCGCTGTATGTCTTATCTACCATTAAATCACCCTTTAACGAATATCGAATAAATTTAATATCTCGCACTTTCCTTTTTATAAAAACCGATAATCCTGCCTTTTCATCGCCCCATTCATCCCTGCGCAGCCCGAATCAGCACCTGCTTTCCCTCAAAGGCAAAGCCGTATTTGCGGATCCGCTCCTCCGGTATCCCCTTTGCCCGCAGGGCAGCGGCATACTGCTTTTCCTCGATCTGAGCAAGAGCCGCGGCAGCCGTTTCCTCCAAAGTCTTTTCATCCTCCGCATCCCGCACCTTAAATTCCAGCACCATGGCCGGATCCTGCCCATCGCCCGGCTCCAGCATCACATCGTATCTTCCGAATCCACTCTCCCGGTTGGAGGTCAGAGTGTAGCGCGGCGCAAGCTCTACCATCAGCCCCAGGACAAACCCGTGATAGAAGCGCTCCGGCTCCGCGCCTGAGGGCCGTTTTCCCGTATCAAAAAAGCTAAAGGTTTCCAGAGCCACCCGGTTCATATAGACATTCATCGCTTTCACATCGCCCATGAGCAGGGCCTTTACAAAATCGCTGTAGTCCTCCTCAGCCTGGCCGAACCACCGGCGTATCATCCCCTGAAACATCAGCTTTACTTCAAAATTGGTCAGCGCAAGCTCGTGCTCCCTGCTCCACTGCTCAAGGCCCAAAGTGTGAATCTGAACGTTTTTCACCTTCAGATATCCGCTGGCAAGGAGCAGGCTCCAGATGGCATTTTTCTGTCCGGACAGTTCCCCGTATACGATCTGCTCGTCGATTTCCACCTTCAGACTTTCCCCTTGCAGCAGCCGTTCAAACTCCTGCTTTACAGCCCTGCTTCCCTCCCGGATCAGCTTGCCCGCCAGGCTGTTGGAACTGGAATTGGCCCAGTAAACGCCTGTTTTTTTCTTATCCAGATAATTGATAATGGACCAGGGGTTGTAAATATCTGCTTTGCTTCCAAAGGTAAAGCCGTCATACCAGTACTTCACTTCTTCTTTTCTGTCGCAAAGTCCGTATTCATCCAGCGCTGAGAAGACCTCTTCCTCTGTAAATCCAAAGCTGTCTGCATATTTTTCAGAGGTTGTAGTGACTATTTCCGCATTGTTGAAGTCGGAAAAAATGGATTCCCGGCTGACTCTGGTAATCCCCGTCATAAGAGCCCGATCCAGATAGGGATTGGTTTTGAAGGTCGCGTTGAATAAGCTCCTGGTGAATCCTACGATTTCTTCCCAGTATCCGTATACATAAGCTTCCTGCATGGGGGTATCGTATTCATCCAGCAGAATGATGACCTTTTTTCCGTAATAGCGGGACAAATAATTGGATAACTGATGGAGTGCCATCGTCGCATCCACATCATCCATATCAATTGTTTTTCTGCGAAAAGCCGCTTTTTCTGATTCTACCAGGCAGTCTCCCTCAAGCAGAAACTCACGCTTTGCATACTCATTCGCTATCAGCTCACACAGTTTCCGCCGGGCCTCTGTGTATGTCCCTTCCTTGACGCCTGCAAAGGAAAGGCTGATAACCGGGCAGGTGCCCTGCAGGTTCCGGTACGTTTCCTCTTTCCAGATGGAAAGCCCCTCAAACAAATCTCCCCTTCCCGCATAGTCCAGAGAAAAGAACTGCTCCATCATGCTCATGTTCAGCGTCTTTCCAAAGCGCCTGGGCCTTGTGATCAGCGTAACCTGATCCCCGTTTTCCCACCACTGACGGATGAAGTCCGTTTTATCAATGTAAAAATAATCCCTCGTTCGGATGGTTTCAAAATCCTGATATCCAATTGCCACCGTTCTGGTCATATCGCTTCCTCCCGCTCTTCCCCTTTGATTTCGGCACTTGTAGCCTTTTTTCTATTGTAGCATGGTATCATCAGAAAGTCATCGTTTTTCCGGACTTCTTTCCGAGGCCTTTCTGCCTTTTCTTCCCCCGACCGCGCCCCGTTTATCCATGCCCTGCGGCTATGGAAATCTATTCGATCAAAGTATTTGCCATAACACGGCCCGAGGATTATAGTAATAAAAAACAGAAAGAATTTTTTTAGAACAGCAGCCGCAAAGATTCCGGCCCCAAACCACGCCGGAATATATGAGAAAGACTAACTATTAAAAGTCAAGGGTAAAAAGCTGAAGCCCTCCGCTGCTGAAAGGTTAGTTTAATAAGCGGTAGATATCAGCAATGAACATTGAAAACTGCATGACAAAACAGGCGTCCTTGGGGATGCCTGGCAGAAGATATTGAAAAGTCATAAGTCAAA
>CAJTER010000009.1 GCA_910575405.1 Clostridia bacterium
GAGCGATGATTAGAATGAATGCCACCAATCAGGAGAAACGTTAAAAAAACAGCCAGCACCATACGATACTGACTGTACAACAATCTTATTTTGTTTCAATGTCCTCTTGACGGGGAGCGGTTCACTCTATCCGCTTGAGGGGTGCTTTTTAGGAACCGGGGAAAGATTTGAGGACGGTTCGCACATACTGTATGTAAATGGCACTTACCGCAGCGATACGCCAATTGGGAAGTTAATGCATGACTTCTCCTGTACAAACGCAGCGGATATGTACTATGGGACATTGGCAGACAGGGTGATGTTTTTCAAAGAGAGTAAGGAGGGTATTGATATTATGTGCCAGGAATCTAAAAAGCAGGTTCCCGGCTCTATTTTTTACCCTGAAATGTAAATTTTTTTACGGGAAGTTTGCATTTTCTATCCATCCGGTACCTGTTGCAGACCCGGTAAATCAGGGGCAGGGCGGCAAGGGAAACCAGTCCATAAAATACCGGGAGAAAGGGTATCTGGCGGAAGACGCAGCCTCCGATTTCATAGATCAGGGGCAGGCCGATACAGACGTAGGTATTTGCCAGCTGATCCGGCGTCAGGGAAAAGAAGGTGTCAAAGGCGGTGGCCAGGCCGATGAAGGGCAGGGCGCAGAAGAGCAACAGGGGGATGCTGGCGGCCAGGATGTGAGAGCGGGTCCCGGCGGCGGCCAGCATTGCCAGGGAGGCGGAGAGAAGGGCTCCTATATATCCGCAGAGCAGGATGAGCAGCCAGATCTGTCCGTATGTAATGTCGTAAATGTTGTAGGGATCTTCTATCTGGATGGGGGCCGTCATGCCGCTTTTGCCCATGGCCGAAAGGGTGAGAAGGGAAAGGAGCAGGGCGCCTGCCCAGTAGACGGCAGTGGCCATGAAAAGACCTGCCTGAATTTTGCTTATCACCGCTTTTCCGCGGCCGTTTCTGGTGGAAAAGAGGATGGCATCGGCTTTGAGCCGGAATTCGTCAGCAAAGATGCCGGCGGCGAAAAAGCCGATAACCGTGACAGCGATCAGGACATAGATGCGCAGGTACATGAACAGGGTCTTCCAGGAATCGGCCGCTTCATAGTAAAAGGGCGTATGGACAGCGGCGTATTTTTTTTCGAGAAAGGCCTGTTTTTGCGGGTTTTGCGCCTGGACCCGCAATATTTCTTCGATGTGCTGCTGACGGGTTTGGTAGAGGTCTCTGGCTTTGTCCGGTGTAAGCCTGGCGGCAGCCTGTGGGTTATAGTCGCCGTCTCCGCTGAGGATCTGGTTAATCATAAATTCAATATCCGCATAAGAAGCTGACCCGGCTGAGGAAAATCCTTCCTCTGTATTCGCCGTGTTTTCCCCATCTGGATTTGCTGATTTTCCGGCTGCCTGCCTCTGATCCCGCTGCCCCTGGGATATGACTTTTGAAAGTACCTGCGGGGTAAGCTCGCCCTGCCACTTGTTTTTTTCCGCTGTCAGAAGGCGGGCCGCAGAGATACCCCTGTGAAGGTTTCCATCCTTATCCGTATAATTCACGCTTCCCGCCGCCAGGACGCTGGCCGCAGCCGCCAGCAGGATCAGAGCTGCCAGGAGGATGCGGCTGCTTTTCTTTGTAAATAGCTTTTTTAATTCGTAAATCAATTTTTTCGCTCCCTTCTTTTATGCTGGGGCAAAGATCAAAGCTTGCCCCTCAATTCACCCTGGCTTTCCGCCTCATTTCATGATATAGCGGTGATACGCTCTGTAAATCAGCGGCAGGCATAGGAGAGAAACGGCTAGGTAAAGGATCAAAAGCGCCGGTATCTGGCGGAAAACCATATCTCCCGCCTGGAATAAAACAGGCGTCCTTATAATATTTTCCACGTAAAACAATCGCTGGGGCATCAGGTTTTCAAACAGCTCAGCACCAAGGGCCCTGGCGATAAAAGGGGCCACGCAGAAGAGGAAAAAGGGGACGCATATGGCGATTCCGGAAGCGTGCCTGCCAGCGGATATGAGCATAGTCAGGGCAGCGGAAAGCAGGCTTGCCGTAAAGCCGCACAGCAGGGTGAGCATGTATTCCTGCCCAAAGGTAATGGCGTAAACGCTTTCGCTCCACTCCACCTGAATGGGCACGGAGCTGCCGCCTGTTCCCATGATGATAAATCCCATCAGGGAATACACCAGCATAAGGCCCCAGTAGAGGACGGCTGCCATGACAATTCCCGCCCATATTTTCGTGCGGGCCGCCTTTGTCCTCCCATAGCGGGAAGAGAAGAAAACCGAGTCCGCCTGCAGACGGAATTCGCCCGCAAAAATGCCTGACGCCAAAATTCCGATCAAAAGTGCGATAACCATTCCGTAACGCTCCGCGTAATCAGTGCGGATTTTCCAGGAATCGGCGCCTTCGTAGTAAAAGGGAGTGACGGTTTTGCCATACTGCTCTTTGAGAAAAGCCTGCTGAGCAGGTGTTTTCCCGTATTCCCTGGCAGCCCCTGAAAGCTTTTCCCGGCGGAGCTTGTAAAAATCAGCCGCTTTCTCCGGTGAAACCTTTTGCGATGAAAAGCTGTCCGCATCTCCTTGCCCGATGTATTTCAGCATTTCCAGGATATCGGAAGCTGGCTGGAGCACCTTTACATAGGCTTCATCGGGAATCTGATCCCCATAGCGCTTGTAAAGCCGTTGCTGTTCTGAGGCCGCTTTTGCCAGAGTTTCCTGCGTAAGAGGGCCTTTCCACTTGTTCTTTTCCTCCGTCAGCATGCGGACCGCTTTAAGGGACTGATCTTCTGCTCCGTGGCTATCAAAATAGAGGACACTTTTTGCCGCAAGCAGGTTGAATATCACGGCTGCCGCAAGGAGCAGTACGAGAAAAATCACATTGATTCGCTTTGCGAATAGTTTTTTTAACTCATAGTTCAGCATATTCTCCCGCTTCCTCCCCAAAATAGTACAAGAATACATCTTCCAGTGTGGTGTTTGCCTGGATGGCCCCGGGAACCGGTATTTCCTCGGAAAGTACCCGCAGCACAGCTTCACTTCCTTCCTTGTGCATACTGATGACCTGAAAACGCTGTGCGGCCCGGCCCGCTTCATGTTCGGGAAGGCGGCAGATCCAAGCGCTTTTTTTCACGCTCCCGCAAAGCTCTGCTGCGCTTCCCTGCACTAGGATCTTTCCTTTGTTCATGAGAAAGACCTGACTGGCGACAGCTTCGATATCCGCTACAATGTGGGTGGAAAGGAGTACGATGCGGTTTTCCGCCAGTCTTCCGATGAGGTTGCGAAAGCGTATGGTTTCCTTTGGATCCAGCCCTGCCGTGGGCTCGTCCAAAATGAGAAATTCCGGATCATTTAGGACTGCCTGGGCAATGCCGATTCTGCGCTTCATTCCTCCTGACAGGGTTTTCATTTTTCTGGACGCTTCCCGTTCCATTCCCACCAGCCGTAGCGTGGTGCTGATACGCCTCTTTGCGATTGGCGCCGGAAGTCCCTTGATGGAAGCGATGTACATCAGGTAGTCGCGAACTTTCAAATCCGGATAATAGCCGAATTCCTGGGGCAGGTAGCCGATGAGACCCCTGTATTCTGCTCCCATTTTGAAGATGTCCCTTCCTTTGTAAGTGATGCTGCCACCGGTAGGCTTCATAATCGTGCTAAGGAGCCGCATGAGGGTTGTTTTTCCCGCTCCGTTTACCCCCAGAAGGCCGTAAACGCCGTTATTCATGGTAATGGACATATCATCAACTGCTTTATAACTTCCAAATGTCTTTGTTACCTTATCCAAAATTAACGTCATTTCTGTTTACCTCCCATAAAGTATCGCAGTCACGGATCGTTTTGCGAATTGAAAAGACCACCACTGCCCCGGAAATCGCGAATAGCACGCCCCACAAAAGGGATGTGATCCTGCTGTAAACCGCTTCATTGATAACTGCCAGCGTCCAGATGCCGTTTCCAATGATACAGGCAATTACAGCCGTCATTTCGCTGAATCGCCTTTTACTGCAGAATATGGAAAAGCAAATGCCTGTGGCTACTATTAGTGGAAATATAAATTGTTTCAGCAGATCGTATACCGGAATCTGATACGCGTTTGCGGCAGTAAAGCAAAAGATGTTCACAATGCAGGCATCCACCAGCCCGAAGGCCAGTATTTTTGCCGAGTAAATCTGCCTCAGAGAGTAGAAGGATGCTTTTTCAATTTCCATGGCATTGGTCTCCCGGTTTTTCCAGATTTCCGGCATGATCAAAATGACGAACAGGACTGCCGCAACACTCATAACCCGCTGCATGGACTCCGGAGCTGCCGAAGCGTCCAGCACCAGCCAGGCCAAAGTCAGTAAGGCCGCCTGCATGAGCCACCAGATCTTTTGTATCAGCTTTACCTGCATGCGGAAAAACGCCCCATAGCTCAACCGCTCCCCCGCCCGCTGCATCAAAACAAGATCCGCACAGGCCTGAGCCGTTTCCTTGATCTTGTCTTCCTCTGGAATTGCTTCCCGCTCCGCCGCAAAGGCAAGCAACTGCTCTTCCAGTTTATCTCTCGCTTTTCGCTTTTTTGCTCCCACTTCCTTCATTTCTTCATTCCTCCTTTTGACTCGGCTGCCATTGCTTCTGCGGCCGCTGCGGGATCCAGCAGCTCTCTCAGCTGTTCCTTGGCCTGCCTCAGCCTGTATTTCACAAGGGGCAACTTGATCCCGCATATCTTTGCAATTTCCCGCTGCTTCAGACCCTGAAAATAGTAGAGGATGACCGCTTCCTGCAGCTCCCTGGGCAGCTGTTTTATGGCCTGCTCCACATCCAGCCGCTCTGAAACAGCCTCCATAACATCGCCGCTTTCCCCTGAAACCATGTTTTGCACTGCTTCATCCCCCATATCCGCAGCATCCCGCAGCGGCAAAGCCCTTTCGTATTCGCTCATGCACAAATTGCGGGCAATGACGTAAAGGTAATTGAGGAGCTTTCCCTGGTGCCGGTAGGAGGGCAGAGCCTTGAAAAATCTGCAGAATACGTCCTGTGTCAGGTCTTCCGCAAATTCCCTGTTCCAGGTATGGTAGCGGCAGTAGCTGAGGATGGCCGGGTAGTATTCCTCCACGAATTCCTCGATAGCCTCCTGATCGCCGTTTTTCAGTTTTTGCACGAATCGAACATCTGCAAGCATGGGGTTTCCTCTTTCTGTGTTCTGGCTGCGTTCTGAAAAAGTCCTTTCACTATGTATAATCGTTTTTTGGGCAAAAAGATAGGGGGAAAATGAAAAATTTAGAGAAAAAGACCCGCTGGCATTAGCCGGCGAGCCTTTTTAGAAGGGAATTGATTACTGTAGATGAATCAGATCACAGACTGCTTCTTGCCCTTAAATTTGGCGCATGGTACACGGATCAGTTCCTGCGGCAGCTGAAATTTTTTAACAGCGCCCCTTGACAAACATACCGATAGTATGTTACTGTTTTTACATACTACCGGTATGTTAAGGAGATGACGCAATCATGGCAAGGAATAAGCATCCCGAAGAAACGGTCGATTTAATATTGGACGTTTCCCTGCGCCTGTTTATGGAAAAGGGATACGAGCACACTTCCATTCAGGATATTATCAACAATTTGGGCGGCCTCAGCAAAGGCGCGATTTATCATCATTTCAAATCAAAGGAAGATATTTTAGTCGCTGTTACCGACCGCATAACCGCCGAGTCAAACAAGATGCTGGCGGATATATGCAGCCGCCCGGATCTCAACGGAAAGGAAAAGCTAAAGGCGATTTTTAAAGAGTCCATCAGCCGGCCTGTGCAGGATGACATATTTACAGTAGCGCCAGATTTTCGCAATAATCCCAAGCTGCTGTTCAGCCTTTTGCACGATACCATTGAAAATGTAGCGCCCAATTACGTGCTGCCCATTATGAAGCAGGGTGTTTGCGACGGCTCCATCAAAACGGATTACCCGGAGCAGCTGGGGGAGCTGATTTTACTGGTGGCAAACGTGTGGATGAACCCCATGATATTCGGCGATTCCAGGGAGGAGTCCTACTGTAAAATCAGGATATTCAGCCAGATGCTGCAGGGCCTTGGGCTGGATATTATTGACGAAGAAATGTCGCAGCGTCTGCAGGAGCTGGCAGCCATTTATCAGAAAAGCAAATCCGAAGAATAAAAATAGAGAAGAGGAACATCATGGAGCAAAGGCTTTTTTCAAAAGATTTTACCTTAGTTGTAATCGGGCAGATCATATCGCTGTTTGGCAATGCGGCCATACGGTTTGCCCTGCCCCTTTATTTATTAAATTTAACAGGTTCCTCCGCCCTTTACGGAATGGTCACGGCCTGCGCTTTTATCCCTTCCATTTTGCTGTCGCCGGTGGGGGGCATTGTGGCGGATCGGGTAAACAAGCGAAATGTCATGGTAATCCTGGATTTCTTTACAGCAGTGGTGATCCTGACCTTTGCGCTTCTCAGAAACGAAGCTAACATCACCGTTCTTTTGACCGCTTCCCTGATGATCCTTTACGGCATTGCGGGGGCTTATCAGCCATCGGTTCAGGCCAGCATACCGGCTCTCGTAAGCCCGGAGCGCTTTATGGCCGCCAATTCCATCATCAATACAGTCAACTCCTTTTCCGCCCTCACAGGCCCGGTTATCGGCGGCATTTTGTACAGCGCATACGGCCTTGCGCCTGTATTGTATGTCTCTATCGCATGCTTTACTTTGTCGGCGGTTATGGAGCTTTTTATCAAAATACCCTTCCAAAAGCAGGCTTTCAGCGGAAATATCTGGAGCATGGTAAAACATGATTTCGCGCAAAGTGTCCGCTTTATCCGCAGAGAACGGCCTGTCATCGGCAAAACCCTTCTCATTGTCTGCGGCATCAATTTGTTTTTATCGGCCATGATCATCGTGGCGCTTCCTTATCTGATAACAGAGGTGCTGGATTTTCAGAAGGCTCAGGCAAACAGGCTCTACGGCTTTGCTCAGGGGGCGCTGGCAGCGGGAGGGCTGGCAGGAGGCATCGGCGCAGGTGTGTTCGCGGGCAGGCTGTCTATCCAAAAGGCGGGAAATCTGATCGTTGCCTGTGCTGTATGCGTCTTTCCCATGGGCGCGGCGCTGATCCTTTCCTCATCTGGCGTAATACCAGATATGGCAAGCTATGGGGTCATGACGATATGCTGCTTTGTCATCATGGTGTACTCCACCACCTTTGCCGTGCAGATGATGTCCTTCATCCAGAGGGAAACTCCGCAGAATCTCATCGGAAAGGTCATCGCAGTGGTCATGACC
The DNA here is from genome assembly GCA_910575405.1 of Clostridia bacterium. Classification (GTDB taxonomy): domain Bacteria; phylum Bacillota; class Clostridia; order Peptostreptococcales; family Anaerovoracaceae; genus Hominibacterium. The sequence goes on from CAJTER010000009.1 coordinate 7,246, forward strand.
ATTTCCATGTGCGCACAGCCATTAGGCAATGCGCTTTACGGAGTGCTGTTTGGAATCTGCCAAGGGTTTGAATATGCGGTTGTCCTCTTTTCCGGGGCTGTGTCCCTTGCGATTGCGGCAGGGGCGGGGAAGGTGTTTAAGCAGCATTTTTGAGATATCTTCCGATCATTTTTTCAGCTCTCGAAGGGCTTCCTCAACATCGGAATAGTGTTTCACGTTTGGATCATGCGCAATGCGTTCCGCTTCCAGCATAGCCGCAATGGTTTCCCTGTTGGGCTGAGACCCATTCAACATACTGACATAGGGAAACCAAAGTGATACAATTAGAAACATTCAAATGTATCTAATTGTAAGAGGTGAGCTGAGATGAACTTATGGCACGAAATAAATATCCCGAAATAACAGAAGCGAGGATATTGGACACAGCGACAAAACTTTTTTTACAAAACGGGTGGGAGCAGACCACCATTCAAGATATTGTTGACGAATTAGGCGATATGACATGCGGGGCGTTCTATCATCATTTTAAGTCCAAAGATGAAATCATAGACGCTGTCACAACCCGTATCTTTATGGGGAACAATCTACGGATTTTTGGGAAAAACGGAGCCGGAAAAACGACGGTATTCAAAATCCTGTTAGGGCTGTTAAAGCCCACTATGGGAGAAATACGCGTTTTAGGCATGGATAGCAGCAAAAACAATTTGGAGGGATTGAGGCGAACAGGAAGTCTGATCGAAACGCCGATATTCTATGAACATCTGTCCGCTATGGATAATCTGCAATTACATCTTGACTATATGGAAGTGAACGGGGGAAAAATTGCGGAAACTCTTAAAATGGTAGGCTTATCAAATGTTGGTACACAGGCTGTTTCCACGTTTTCACTTGGTATGCGCCAGCGGCTGGCGATTGCGCGGGCAATCGTGCATAAGCCGGAGCTTCTTATTTTAGACGAACCTGTAAATGGTCTTGACCCCGTTGGAATAAAAGAAATGCGGGAACTGTTTTGTGATTTGGTAAAGCGCCAAAAAGGAAATGAAAGAGCAATCCTCTTGTTTTCATACCCTATTTCGCGGCAGAAGGTATTAAGCGCGAAGATGTACATGGTGTTCTTATATACAGTAATTGCTATGTGTCTATGTGGAGCAGTAATCGCATGGGCTAATTTGAAAAGAAACATTTCAAAGATGGAGGTATAATGCTGTTTGTCATTTTTTCTGAGAACTCAAAAAAGAGCCACAGAGTGACTCCTCCAGATATTTTTTTCGATCTACACCCCCAGCCCAAACTTCTCCTTCACCCGCTTCATGGTCTTTTCGGCAATGGCGTTTGCCCGCTCGGCGCCGTCCTTTAATACGCGGATCAGTTCTTCAGATTCGCGGATTTCACTATATTTTTCTTTGATAGGGGCCAGGGCTTTTGTGGTGACCTCTACCAGGTCTTTTTTGAAGTCGCCGTATCCGCAGCCTTCGTATTGTTTCTCAATATCCGGGATTTCGATGCCGGAAAATACGCTGTAGATGGTCAGCAGATTGCTGACTCCCGGCTTGCTTTGCGGATCAAAGCGGATACTGCCTTCTGAGTCAGTGGTGGCCCGCATGATGGATTTTTTGATTTTATTCGGCTCGTCGAGGAGAGAGATGCGACTGTGGATGTTTTCCGCGCTCTTGCTCATTTTCTTTTCCGGGTCGTCTAAGGCCATGATACGCGCGCCGGCTTTTAAAAATCTTCCGTCCGGCACTACGAAGGTCTTTTTGTATTTATTGTTGATTCTGGTGGCGATGTCCCTGCATAACTCAATATGCTGCTTTTGATCGTTTCCAACAGGGACGATATCTGTGTCATACAGGAGGATGTCTGCTGCCATCAGTATCGGATAAGTGAATAGCCCTGTGGGAGCCGATTCTTTACCTTTGCTTTTATCTTTAAATTGAGTCATGCGGGAGAGCTCGCCTGTATAGGAATTGCAGGTCAGTACCCAGGAAAGTTCTGCATGTCCGGGAACATCAGATTGAACAAATACGATAGATTTTTTCGGATCAATTCCTACTGCAAGATAAAGGGCCGCAACATCTAAGGTATGTTTTCTCAGCTCTTTTGGATCTTGAGGAACTGTGATGGAATGCATATCTACGATACAGTAGATGCATTCATTTTCATCCTGCAGCTCAACGAACTGCTTTAAAGCTCCTAAATAATTTCCGATATGGATATTTCCTGTAGGTTGTACGCCTGAAAATACTCGTTTCATACTTATTCCTTTCCTCAAATATGCCGGCACTTTTGTGATTGCTTGCCTTTTGGCAGCGCCGTCATTTTCTTTGCTATTAGCACTGTGATTCCTGCTGAAACCGTTTTCTGATATTTTTTTCAGCACGTGAAATCGTCATTTGGGACACGCCCAGCTTTTTGGCGATTTCTGCCTGTGATTTATCTTCAACAAACCTCTGTTTGAAAATATATTTATTGGTATCGCTTAATTCATGCAATACTTTTGAAATCATTTCACTGTATTCCAGCCGGTTGTATCCGGCGTCTTCTACAGCAGCGTAGCGTTCAAAGGCAGCGTTTTCTCCTTCGTCTCCCGACTCGTCAAAGGTCTGGTTTAAGGAAAAAGCATTATATGCCATGCTGCTCTCCATTGCCTGAAAAACTTCTTCCTCCGAATGGCCGATGTAGTCTGCCAGCTCAGGGATGGTGGGCGTTCGCTGGTACTTATTAAACAGTTCATCTTTTGCAGCCTGAATTTTTCCTGATATTTCCTTCATTCTGCGGGGTACTTTGACGCTCCATTCCTTGTCGCGGAAGTATTTTTTTATTTCACCGATAATGGTGGGGGTGGCAAAGCTGGAAAACTCGTATCCCTTGGAAGGGTCAAACCTTTCTACAGCGGAAATCAGAGCCATGGCGCCGACCTGATATAGATCGTCGTATTCCACACCCTTGTTCAAATACTTCCGTATTAAAATATCCACCATATACAGATAAGACTCCACAATTTCATTTCTCAGTGAAATGTCTTTTTTCTTATGATATCGGTCGAACAATTCCTGATTCAGCATTTATGTTTCACCATTCTGATACTGTTTCCATCTTCTGCCTTAACGATTTCTACTTCATTCATCAGTGATTTTATAATATAGATGCCCAGATTGCCTTCATTGGGGCAGTCGAGACAAGGTTTTTTGCATTTTTCAATTCCATGTTCGCAGCATTTGTCCGAAATGGTGATGGTTATTTTTTCTTCATCAATCCGGCATTCCACCTCATAAAAATTGATAAACCCGTCAAAGCCGTGGCATGAAATGTTTTTACATGCTTCACCTACTGCAATTTCAATATCTTCGATTGCCTCTATATTAAAATTTGCCGTGCCTGCGGCAGATCCTACCGCAAGCTTGGCGATTTTCACGTATTCAGGTTTGCCGGGTATTGAAAATTTCAACAAATCCCCCATCTTACTTTCTCCTATTCTGTCTTTATTTCAATCTGGCCGCTCTTACCATGATCGTTTTTCGGTTCCTCCGGCTTTTCTTCCAATTCATCCTCTTTAATGACCTTTGCCAGAGCGATGATGTTGGAATCTTCCTCCACCTTCATGATCTTTACGCCCTGAGTCGCTCTTCCCAGTACGGAAACGTCCTTTGCTTCGATGCGGATGATGATTCCATCCGAATTGATGAGGAGGATTTCATCGTCCTCGTTTACAACCATAGCGCCAACAAGTTCGCCGGTCTTTTTGAATTTGCCCTTATCGTAGGTGAGAAGGCCCTTTCCGCCTCTTACCTGGATCTTGTAATCCTTCACCGGAGTCCGCTTGCCGTAGCCGTTGGTGGTAACCACCAACAGTTCCTGATCCGGCTGCACCAGTTCCATGGCAACGACTTCGTCGTCATCTTCCAGCTTGATAGCTCGTACGCCGCCGGCGATTCTTCCCATGGGCCTGACGTCGTCCTCTGAGAAGCAGATGCACTTGCCGTTTTTGGTGACAATGATCACGTTGTCCGTGCCTGTAGTCTGCTTGATGTCTACCAGCTGGTCGCCTTCCTTGAGATTGATGGCCAGAAGGCCGTTTTTGCGGCTAGTGTCAAAGCTTGAGAGGGCGGTCTTTTTAATGGTTCCCTGTTTTGTAACTGCCATCAGATATTTTTCCTCGGAAAATTCCTGGATGGGAATGATGGCGGTAATACGTTCTCTCTGCATGAGATTGAGGAAGTTGATGGCAGGGGTTCCCTTGGCCGTTCTGGTGGCTTCCGGAATCTCGTAAGCTTTGATCTTATGCGCTTTTCCTGTATTGGTAAAGAACATCAGGTAATCGTGGGTAGAAGTCATAATCAGGTTTTTTACAAAGTCGTTTTCCCTGGTGGTCAGACCGGTAATGCCTTTTCCGCCCCGTTTCTGGGTCTTGTAGGTGTCGGCTGGAATCCGCTTTAAGTAGCCCAGGTGGGTGAGGGTGACGGCGACCTGTTTTTCCTGAATCAGATCTTCCTCTTCGATTTCCGTTGTTCCTGCTGTAATTCTGGTTCTTCTTTCATCCTGGTATTTTTCTTTGATCTCCAGGAGTTCGTCTCGGATAACGCCCATCATTTTGTCATCGTCCGCAAGAAGCTCGTTGTAATAGGCGATCTTTTTCTGCAGCTCCGCGTATTCTGCTTCGATTTTTTCCCGTTCCAGTCCCTGCAGGCGGGCCAGTCTCATGTCCAGGATGGCCTGGGCCTGTATTTCGGAAAGGCCAAAGCGATCCATCAGCTTTTCCTTGGCGTCGTTGTAGCTGGAGCGGATGATGCGGATGATTTCATCGATGTTGTCTAAGGCAATGCGCAATCCTTCTAATATGTGGGCCCTTGCTTCCGCCTTTTTGAGGTCGAATTTGGTTCTTCTGGTGACAACGTCGAACTGGTGCTTCAGGTATTCGTCAAGGATTTCGTACAGGGTGAGGATCTTTGGCTGGCCGTTCACCAGGGCTATCATGATCATGCTGTAGCTTTCCTGAAGCTGGGTATGTTTGTATAGTCTATTGAGGATGATCTGCGGGTTGGCGTCCTTTTTCAGCTCAATGACAATACGCATTCCGCCTCTGCTGGAGGATTCGTCCCTGATGTCGGAGATTCCTTCTACCCGCTTGTCCTTGACCATTTCGGCGATCTTTTCGATGAGCCTTGCCTTGTTGACCTGGTAGGGGATTTCCGTTACCAGAATCTGCGATCTTCCTCTTGTGGTTTCTTCTATTTCCGTTTTGGAGCGGACGATGACCTTTCCCTGGCCGGTTTTATAAGCGTTTTTGATGTTGTTCTTGCCTATAATGGTGGCGCCTGTGGGAAAGTCAGGGCCTTTTACGATCTGAATCAGATCGTCAATGGTGCAGTCCTTGTCCTCGATCATTTTTACAGCAGCGTCAATGACTTCCCCCAAATTATGAGGAGGAATAGAGGTTGCCATGCCCACCGCGATGCCATTGCTGCCGTTTACCAGCAGGTTCGGTATTCTGGAAGGAAGGACAGTCGGTTCCTTTTCTTCCTCATCAAAGTTAGGCATAAAGTCAACGGTTTCTTTTTCAATATCCCGCAGCATCTGCAGGGCAAAGGGCGTCATTCTGGCTTCCGTGTAACGCATTGCCGCAGCGCCGTGGCCGTCTACAGAGCCGAAGTTTCCGTGGCCATCTACCAGCATATATCTGGTGGAAAAGGGCTGGGCCAGTCTTACCATCGCATCGTAAATGGAGCTGTCGCCGTGAGGATGATATTTACCCATGACTTCACCTACAATACGGGCTGATTTTTTGTATGGCTTGTCCGGTGTAACCCCAAGGCCGCTCATACCGTATAAAATTCTTCTGTGTACGGGCTTTAATCCGTCCCGCACATCGGGAAGGGCTCTTCCTACGATTACGCTCATGGCATAGTCGATGTAGGAGTCCTTCATTTCCTTGTATATTTCATGCTGGATCAGCTTTTGATCCTCAATTAAATTCGCCACTTTTTACCCCCTTTTAAATGTCCAAGGTCGCGTAGGTTGCGTTTTCCTCAATGAATTTTCTTCTCGGCGGAACCTTGTCCCCCATGAGGGTGGTGAAGATTTCGTCAGCAGCAGCCACATCGTCCAAAGTTATCTGAACCAGTGTCCTGCTTTCAAAATTCATGGTCGTCTCCCACAGCTGATCCTCGTCCATTTCACCAAGACCTTTGTACCGCTGAATATCCGCTTTTCCCGGCTTGTCAGAAAGGGATGTCATCAGCCGTTCCTGCTCAATATCCGAATAGGTGTAGTAAACTTCTTTGCCCTTTTTCACCTGGAAGAGGGGAGGCTGGGCCGCGTACACAAATCCACCTTCGATGAGGGGCGTCATGTAGCGATAGAAGAAGGTAAGGAGCAGGGTCCTGATGTGGGCTCCGTCCACGTCCGCATCGGTCATGATAATGATCTTGTGGTATCGCAATTTGTCTATGTTAAAATCATCGCCAATGCCGCAGCCAAAGGCAGTGATCATGTTTTTAATTTCATCCGAATTGAGGATTTTGTCAAGACGCGCCTTTTCCACATTGAGTATCTTACCTCGCAGGGGAAGGATGGCCTGTCTTTTCCTATCCCTTCCGTTAATAGCCGTACCACCGGCAGAATCTCCCTCTACCAGGAATATTTCGGAAATAGAAGGATCTTTTTCTGAGCAATCAGCAAGCTTTCCAGGAAGGGAAGTCCCGTCCAGAACGCCTTTTCTTCTGGTCAGCTCTCTCGCCTTTCTGGCAGCTTCTCTAGCTCTTGCAGCTCGCAGACACTTGTCCAAAATGATCCGCGCCTGAGCCGGATTTTCCTCTAAAAATGCGGTCAGATTTTCGTTGGTGGAAGTTTCCACAAATCCGCGCATTTCGCTGTTTCCAAGCTTTGTCTTGGTCTGACCTTCAAACTGCGGCTCCGTCAGCTTTACGGAAATGATAGCCGTCAGTCCCTCCCGCACATCTTCGCCGGAAAGGGAATCGTCGTTTTCCTTGAGGAATTTATTTTTTCTCGCATAGTCGTTCAATACTCTTGTAAGAGCTGTTTTGAAGCCCACCATGTGGGTTCCGCCCTCGGTTGTATTGATGTTGTTGGCATAGGACAGGATCAGCTCGTTGTACCGATCCGTGTACTGCATGGCGATTTCCAGCTCCATGCCTTTTTTTTGCACTTCAAAGTAAATGATGCTCTGGTGCAGGGGCTCTTTGTTCTTGTTCTGATGAACGACAAATTCGCGGATTCCTCCTTCATAGTGGAAGATCTCCTGCTTTTCCTTGCCTTCCCTTTCATCGGTCAGGGTGATGCGGATGCCCTTGTTTAAGAAGGCCATTTCCCGCAGCCTGTATTCCAAAGTCCCGTAATCAAATTCAATATCGTCGAAAATTTCCGGATCCGGCCAGAACATGCTCTTTGATCCGGTTGTCTTTGATGTTCCGATTTCCGTCAGCGGGGAAGTGGTCTTGCCTCTTTCATAGGTCTGTTTGTATATCTTGCCGTTTCTGCGAATTTCCACTTCCATATGGGTGGAGAGGGCGTTTACAACGGATGCGCCTACGCCGTGAAGTCCGCCGGAAACCTTGTAGCCTCCGCCGCCGAATTTTCCCCCCGCATGGAGCACTGTGTGGATAACCTCCACCGCAGGTATTCCCATTTTCGGATGCTTATCCACCGGCATTCCCCGGCCATCGTCCTCTACCATGATGGAGTTGTCCCTCTGGATGGTTACGTCAATGCTGCTGCAGTAGCCGGCCAGAGCTTCGTCCACGCTGTTATCTACAATTTCGTACACCAGATGGTGAAGACCCCTTGGTCCTGTACTCCCTATATACATTCCCGGCCTTTTTCTGACCGGCTCTAATCCCTCAAGCACTTGAATCTGCTCAGCATTATACTGCTGTTTCACATCTGCGCTCATTAATTGCTTCACCTCTTTATCTATTTGTTTTCAATCTGCTTAATCTATGAAAGTCTTCTTTTTATGAAATATTGCGGATTTTCTCTGATTCCTGTATCTCATTACCACTCAAATAGTTCATTAACGATATATCTTTTTTATTCCATTCTATAACGATTATAGTGAATAATTTCCATAGATATACCATTATACAACAAAAACGCATCTTTTACAAGAATGCGTTTTTTGCTGTTCAAAAAAGGCTCTATTTTGGCTTAATCGATTTTCATTTGAGGGACCGCTCATAACTATATCGTATCCACAATCCCATCCACAGCGCCATTTTTAATATGAAAATATTTAATATGCTTTAAAGCTTGCTCCACGTCTTTTGAAAGTTCCGTTGTAGTAATGAAAATTTGCACATGTTCCAGAGATTCGATCAGGTACTGCTGCCTGCTCTTATCCAGCTCCGAGAGCACATCGTCTAAGAGGAGCGCCGGATATTCGCCGGTTTCCTCTTTGATGAGCTTTATCTCGGAAAGCTTGAGGGAGAGGGCTGCTGTCCGCTGCTGTCCCTGGGAGCCGAATTTGCGGATGTCCATGCCGCCGGACTGGAGCCGCAGATCGTCCTTGTGGGGGCCTCTGGAGGTAGTTCTGTTTTTCAGATCCCGCTGTCGGCTGCTTTTCAGCTCCTGGTAAAAGTCCATCTCAATATCCTCGCTGCTACCGCTTACCGGTATGTTGGATTCGTAAAAGACTCTCAGATTTTCTTTTCCCGCCGTAATTTCGCTGTGAATGCTGTTGCTGATCAAGTCTAGCTTTTTCACAAAGGTGTTGCGGTAGGAAATGATCTTGCCGCCGTATTCGGATAATTTTCTGTCCCACACGTCCAGCACCGCTTCATTGATATTCTGGCCTTTTAAGTACATATTCCGCTGCATGAGGGTCCTTTTGTAGTTGTCGAGTATACTTAAATAAAGGGGCTTTATCTGACACAGCTCCCGATCTACGAATTTTCGGCGCTTTTCCGGTTCATCCTTTACAATTTTCAGATCTTCCGGGGAAAAGATGACTATATAGATAAGGTTAAAAAGATCTGCCAGCTTGTCGATCTTCAATCCATTGATCTTGATGCCCTTTTTTCCCATCTGGTTGACTGCAAGCTCCACGATATTTTCGCTTTCTTCCTTTTTGTCTTTATCAAAATCGGGATTGGAAGCGTTTATAAGCCGATCCAGCATATGAACCCCTCTTTCCACAGCCGTGGTGATTTTAATGCGGAAAAAGTCGGATCCAAAGCGGATCATATCCCGATCCTTATTGGTGCGAAAGGATTTTCCCATGGAGGTTATGTAAATGCTTTCCAGGAGATTTGTCTTTCCCTGGGCATTTTCTCCGTAAAAGACATTGACCCTGGGATCAAAAATTACCTCCAGGGCCTCATAATTACGAAAGTTTTGAAGTTCTATTTTTTTGACATACATATTTTTATACCTTAATATATCTTTAAATATTTTAATATACCTTAATACGTTGATGTGATCCTTACAGGCAGGATCAGATATTCAAAACTCCTTCCTTCCAGCGGCTTTACAAGACATGGGGTAGTGCTTGTATTAAATTCCATTTTGATTTCATCATCGTCAACCGCTTTTAATACATCAAGGACATATTTTGAGTTAAAGCCGATTTCCAGGTCATGTCCTGTTTTTTCCATGATGATCTCTTCTTTTACATTTCCTTCCTCTGATTTTGAGGTGATGGTTATGAGGTTGCCATCAATAGTCAGCTTGATCAAATTATTTTTTCCTTCTTTTGCAAGCAGGGAAGCTCGTTCAATGCCGCTCTGAAGGGCCGTTCTTCCTACCTGCAGTGTGGTGCTGCTGTCGGAAGGGATGATATCCCGGTATTTGATGAACTCTCCTTCCAGCAGGCGAACTACCACCTTAGTTGAGTCGATGAGGATGATGGCTTTTTTCTCGTTAATGGCAATGCTGATGGTTCCATCTTCTTCCTCGGATTCGGAAATTGATTCGGAAATGATTTTGCTGACTTCATTTAAGATCTTGGCAGGTATTACAATTTTCATGCTTTCCCCGCTTTCTTCGCTTGCCATTTCTTCCCTTGCAATGGCCATGCGGAACCCATCTAAAGCTACCATGCTGACGCCATTTTCATTGACTTCCAAAAGCACGCCTACGATAATGCCCTTGGATTCGTCGATACTGGCTGAAAAGGAAGTTTTTGCTATCATATTTTTGAACACTTCTTTATTAAAGGAAATTAAATTAGAATCATCTTCCAGATCTTCAATATCCGGGAATTCTTCTGGATCAGCTCCTACGATTGTAAATTCGGAAGAAGAAGTTTTTATGAGAAGCGTGCAGTTTGCTTTTTCTTCGATCAAAATTTCTTCATTTGGAAGCTTTCGGATGATGTCGCTGAACAGTTTCGCGAAAACAACGATGGATCCTCCGCTTTCCACATTTACGTCAATTTCTTTTTCAATACTCAGCTCCAGATCCGATGCTGAAAGGATCAGAGTTCCGTCTTCTGTGGCTTTTATCAAAATTCCTTTTAAAACAGGAATCGTTGTCTTTGCGGATACTGCCTTTGATACTGTATTTAAGGCTTTTGAGAGAGTATGCTGGCTGCATGTAAATTTCATAAAGTTAAGACCTCCTTATATGTGTGAAGTGAGAATGTTTGGATTGGAGTTTATTTTTGGCCCAAAAATCATTCTTTCTTTTTATATATATTTTTAGTAGTAATAGTAGTAGGGGCTGTTGAAACTGTGGATAAGTGCTTTGGCCGTTCATTTTTGTACAAAAATCATTCTTTTATTTTTGTGCACAACTTGTTTTTTTTGTCCACGTATCTTGTTGATTAATCACATATTTTAATTACCGCTGATTTCTTCCCGCAGCGCCTTTACTACATCTGCTGTTGATTCATTTGTCTTTATTTCCGCGGAAATTTTTTCGTAAGCATGGAGAACCGTGGTATGATCCCGTCCTCCAAAGGCATCCCCGATTTTAGGCAGGGAGGTATTGGTCATATCTCTGCACAGATACATGGCGATCTGTCTGGGATAGGCCAGGTTTCTGGTTCTCTTTGAGGACTCAATATCGGAAGCTTTGATATTGAACCTTCTGCAGACCGCGCCTTTGATGGATTCACAGGTAATGGCGGTATCGTTTCCCGAAAAAATATCTTTTAATACGTTCTTGGCGAACTTTACGGTTACCCGTTCTTCCAGCATGGTGGAAAGGCTGGTAACCCTGGTAAAGGCGCCTTCCAGCTCACGAATATTGAACTTGACTTTTTCTGCGATAAGGGTTATGACGTTAAAGAGGTCCTCGTCGATTTCCACATTTTCCAGCTCCGCCTTGCGCTTTAAAATGGCAACCCTGGTTTCATAGTCAGGGGGCTGTATATCCGCGATCATATTCCACTGAAAGCGGGAAGTAAGCCTGTCCTCCAGCTTGGTCAGCTTGTTTGGCGCCCGGTCGCTGGATATGATGATCTGCTTGTTGAGATCGTAGAGGGTGTTGAAGGTGTGGAAAAACTCTTCCTGCGTCGCTTCTTTTCCTTCGATGAACTGGATATCGTCGATGAGGAGCACGTCTACATTGCGGTATTTGTTTTTAAAGGCCCGTATCCTGGCTTTTTTCTTATCCTCTAAGGATTTGATCAGCTCATTTGTGAACATTTCAGAAGAAACGTAGAGTACGCTTTTTTCCGGATAATGCTCCATTATGTAATGACCGATTGCATGCATCAGATGCGTTTTCCCAAGCCCTGATCCGCCGTAGAGAAAGAGCGGGTTATAGGCAAGAGAAGGGGCGTCGGCTACTGCAACGGCTGCCGCGTAAGCATATTTATTATTATTTCCTACTACAAAATTTTCAAAATTATATCTGGGATTAAAATAAAATTCATCCTTTAATAGCTGAGTCGGCTGTTCGGTGGAGTTTTCGCCGGCAGCAGGGGCGTTTCCTTCGTTTTCCTGCTTTTGCTTTTCTTTTTCTCTTTCTTCTTTTTCATCTTCATCCGGCTCCAGCTGAAGGATGACTCTGTAAGGTTCTTTTAATACGGTTTCCACCTTGTGCTGCAGGTTTTCCATATAGCGATCCCGTATTACCTTCATAGAGAATTCTTCCGGGGATTCCAGATACAAAATTTTCAGCTCATCATTCAGCTCCGTTGGTTTTAAGGGCGCAAACCAGGTCTGATAGCTGATTGGAGTCAGATCAATTTCCAGAAGTTTTAAAACTTCCTCCCATACTTGCTTTTTGTTTTTCATTATGCTGGTACTCTTTCCTAAATCTCTAAATCAAATGGAATAAACTTATCATAGCAGAAAAGTTATCCACAGGCAATGTAAATTTATTTTTGTTGCAAAAATAAAAGATGCAGAAGTTATCCACCAGCTGTGGAAAAAGTTGTGCAAAATTTCCACAATCGGCCCCTTGATTTATTTTTGGCAAAAATCCGACAAAAATAAATCAAAAAGCAAAATAAAAGATTTGACACATCCCGCAGGCAATTGTATAATAATAAGGCATATGTACATGGGTTTACCTGATATATGACAAAAAAACAGAAAATTTACGGTTAAAAATAAGGAGGAGCAGATCAATGAAAATGACGTACCAGCCTAAAAAAAGGCAGAGAAAGAAAGAACACGGTTTCAGAAAGAGAATGAAGACTAAGAGTGGCAGGAATGTGTTAAAGAGAAGAAGAGCAAGAGGAAGAAAAGTGTTATCAGCATAGAGACCGCTAGCAGTGGTCTTTTTGTTATAACCTAGGAAATACTGTTTTTACGGTATTTTAATTGACGCTATGCTTAAAAAAGAAATTTTAAGGAGAAACAGCGATTTTTCTTCTATTTATAAAAAAGGAAAGTCTGTGGGAGATCGGTTTGTTGTTCTGTTTTTCAGAAAAAATAAACTCCCTTATAACAGGATCGCTTTTTTAGCGAGCAAAAAAGTCGGGAACAGTGTAACAAGAAACAGAGCCAGAAGGCTGATGAAAGAAAGTTACAGACAGATTTGTGATGAACTTGCTGTAGGATATGACATTATTTTTATAGCGAGAAAAACAATAATTAATACGAAATATGCGGATGTGAAAAAATCAATTGAAGCCGCAGCCAGGAGAGCAGGGATTTTGAAAAGGCAGCCCAAAGCTGCTGCTTGTCCAAAGGAAATCCGGCAGCAGACTTAGCCGGAATGGGAACTGAGAGGTTGGATTATACTACGAACATACTTTGAAAATACAAAGAAGGTGATGGGAATTGAGGAAGCTCATGATTGTTCTGATAAGGGGTTATCAGATGTTTATTTCCCCTCTTTTTCCGCCTACATGCAGATTTTACCCTACATGTTCTGTCTATTTTATTCAGGCATTAGAAAAATATGGATTTTTCAAAGGCAGCTATCTTGGGATTAAGAGAATTTTAAAGTGTCACCCTTTCCATCCGGGAGGCTATGATCCTTTAAAATAGTGGAGGAAATGAATGTATACAATATTAGGAGTAATAGCAAAACCTCTTGGTTGGTTACTTAGTTTGTTATACAGTTTTATAGATAATTATGGTATTACTATCATTGTATTTACGATAATTGTAAAATTGTGTCTTTATCCGCTGTATATAAAACAGACAAAATCTATGGCAAGGATGTCGGCTGTTCAGCCGAAAATGACGGAGCTTCAGAGAAAATATGCCAATGACAGGGAAACCCTCAATATAAAAATGGCGGAGCTTTATAAAGAGGAGAAATTCAACCCAATGGGCGGATGCCTGCCTATGCTGATTCAGATGCCGATTATTATGGCTTTGTTTGCTTTACTGCGAAAACCCATGGCTTATATGGCGGACGACAGCATGCTCTTTGCTGTACATGAAAGCTTCCTGTGGATTATGGATCTGAGTCAGCCTGACAAATGGATATTGCCGATCCTGGCGGGTGTTGCGACCTTTATCGCATTTTCATTAAATCAGCAGACGCCGGCAAGTGGAAATGATCCGGCTGCGCAGATGAACGGCATGATGAAGATGATGAAATACGTCTTCCCGGTTATGATCGTCTTTATGGGCAGATCCTTTCCTGCGGGCCTTGCAGTGTACTGGGCTTTGGGACAGGTTATGCAGATTTTCTTTAATATCCATTTGAAATCTGTTAGAGAAAAGCTGAAAGAAGAATCAAAAAAGAAGAAAAAGAAAAAATAAATTGCCTTGTTATCAGACAAAGGTGGAGGATGAATTATGGAGTTTTCAGAAAAATGGGGTACTGATGTTGAAGAAGCGGTAAGACTGGCCCTCATGGATTTAAAGCTGGACAGGGATGAGGTAGAGGTCACTGTCTTAGAGGAGCCTTCCAGAGGCTTTTTCGGGATTGGAGCAAAGCTGGCCAAAGTACGTGTTGAGCCAAAGAAAAAAGAAGTAAAAGAAGAAGTGGCTGCGCCAGAGCCTATGAGGGAAAAAGCGACGGAACGTAAGGCAGCTCAGGTTCCGGTTAAAAAAGAAAAATCAGAAAAAATCGAAACCGCAAAATTGGAAAAGCCGGAAAAAACAGAGAAAGCAGAGAAAAAAGCCGAATATAAAGAGACGAACAAAGAGACAAAAAAACCGGAAAAAAAGAAGCGGGATAGGAGCCGGAAGGAAAAGAGAAAGCCGATTATCCCAAGAGAACCGGAAGAAAATATGGTTGAAATTGAGGAGCATCCGGCCCTGGAATTCCTGAAGGAAACTACGGAAAAAATGGGTCTTACTCTGGATATAACAGCAAAGCTGGGAAACAACAGCATTTTTATCAATATTCAGGGAAAGGATTCGGGAACGGTTATTGGTAAACGGGGACAGACTCTGGATGCGATTCAGTATCTGACGAGTCTTGTCGTAAATAAAGAAAACGACAAGTATATCCGCGTTGTTGTGGATGCGGAAAATTACAGGTCAAAGAGAGAAAAAACTCTGGAACAGCTTGCAAACAGGCTTGCTGATAAAGTAGTAAGAACGAAAAAGAATGTGCGGCTGGAACCGATGAACCCTTATGAAAGAAAGGTAATTCATGCTACGCTGCAGCATAATCCTAATGTTACGACAAAGAGCGAAGGTGAGGAGCCGTACAGAAGGGTTATCATTGAACTGGTAAAGTAAAAAAGTGTGCATGACACAGCCGAATGGAAGACAACAGCCCGCAGCTTTTGCGGGCGTTTTCTTTGCTCAGGCTCGCGGCGCAGCAGGAACCGTTTGCTTGAGGTTTACTTAAGATTTGCTCGGACTTTGTCCAAACTTTGCTCAAACCTGTCAAAGGCAGAAAAAAGACAGAGGGCAGATGCAGAAAGGAATGGGAATATGGAAGATACAATTGCAGCTATTGCGACTGCATATGGAGAAGGCGGCATCGGCATCATCCGCGTCAGTGGACCTGATACGCTGTCTGTTTTAAACAAAATCTTTGTGTCCCGTAGTAAAAAGATAGTAAATAGGCGCATGACATACGGACATATTGTGGATCCGGATACCAACAGGAAAATAGACGAAGTTCTCTGCGTGTATATGAAACAGCCCCATACTTATACAAAAGAGGATGTTGCTGAAATCAACTGTCACGGCAGTATGGTCTCCCTGAGAAAAACCTTAGAGCTTGCCTTAAAAAATGGGGCGCGCCTTGCAGAACCCGGTGAATTTACGAAACGGGCTTTTTTAAACGGCAGGCTGGATCTTTCCCAGGCAGAAGCAGTCATTGATCTGATAAAAGCCAAAACCGATAAAAGCTTTGACGTTGCCATGGATCAGCTGAGTGGAGGAATTTCCGCAGAAATAACCAGTATTCGTGCTGATATCATGGATCTTCTTGTAAATCTGACAGTCAATATCGATTACCCGGATGAAGATATTGAAGAGCTGACTTATACTCAGATGGAAGAAAACCTATTGCAGATAGGCGATATGATCGACAAACTGGCTGCAACAGCTGACTCGGGAAAAATCATAAAAGAGGGGCTGCGGGTTTCCATTATCGGAAAACCAAACGTAGGAAAGTCCTCCCTGATGAACCGGCTGCTGCGGGAAACCAGGGCCATTGTCACAGAAATTCCCGGAACCACCAGAGACACCATCGAAGAACTGGTTAGTATAGGAAACATCCCCCTGCACCTGACCGATACAGCCGGAATCCGGCAAACGGAAAACAAAATTGAGCAGATCGGCATTGAAAAGAGCAAACAGTCTTTTAACGATGCGGATTTGATTTTATTTGTAGTGGACAGCAGCCGGGAGCTTTCAGCAGAAGATTGGGAAATTATGGATTATATCGGCAGTCGCAAGACCATCGTCCTCATCAACAAAATCGATCTGGCTGGAGTATGGACAGAGGAAACAAAGGCACTTATTAAAGAAAAACTGCCTGCCGCAGAAATTCTGGAAACTTCCATGACAGAGAGGACTGGTATCCATCAGCTGGAAGAGGCCATCCAGGACATGGTGTACAGCGGATCCGTCAAGCAAAACGACAGCCTCCTTGTCACAAATGTGCGGCACAAAGATCTCCTGGATCAGGCATCCGGCTTTATAAAGGATGCCCTTGCCATGACCAGAATGCGGGAAGCAATGGACTTTATTGAAGTAGACGTAAAGAGCGCTTATGAAGCTCTGGGAGAAATTATAGGCGAGACGGTTTCAGATGATATTATCAATGAAGTATTTTCAAGATTTTGTTTAGGAAAATAGGAAAACAGAAAAACAGTGGGGGAGCAAGTAAAGGAAAAGGTAAGCAGAGGACAGAATATGAAAAAATTTGTAATGGGAGAATATGATGTGATCGTAGTGGGGGCAGGACATGCAGGTTGTGAAGCCGCGCTTGCCAGCGCCCGCATGGGGAAAAAAACCCTGATCCTATCTATTAACCTGGAAGCAGTGGCCATGATGGCCTGCAATCCTTCTATCGGCGGGACGGGAAAGGGTCATTTGGTGCGGGAGATCGATGCACTAGGCGGAGAAATGGGGATCAACATTGACAAAACCTTTATTCAGAGCAAAATGCTCAATACAGCAAAAGGTCCGGCAGTCCATTCCCTTCGCGCCCAGGCGGATAAAAACCGATACCACGAGGAAATGAAAAAAACTCTGGAATTGCAGGAAAACTTGGATTTAAAACAGGGAGAAGTAATCGACCTGATTCTGGAGGATCAAAAAGCCTGCGGCGTTATCATGCGGACTGGATCCGTATATCGCGGCAAAACCGTCATACTGGCTACAGGAACCTTTTTAAAAGGGAAAATTTTTATTGGCGAGAGCGCATTTGACAGTGGGCCAAACGGCCTGGCGCCTTCCCTGGAGCTGGGAGAAAATCTCAGAAAATACGGTCTTCCCATGCGGCGCTTCAAAACAGGTACTCCTGCCAGAGCCCTGGGAAAGAGTCTGGACTATTCCAAAATGACCAGACAGCCGGGAGACGAAACAATCGTGCCATTTTCATTTTTAAACGATTCCCTTGAGCAGGATCAAATTTCCTGCTGGCTTACGTACACCAATGAAGAGACTCATCAGGTTATAAGAGACAACTTCCACCGATCCGCTCTCTTTGGCGGACAGATCGAAGGAGTAGGGCCCCGCTACTGCCCGTCCATTGAAGACAAGGTCAACCGGTTTGCAGATAAAAAAAGACATCAGCTCTTTATTGAACCAGAGGGACTGACCACCGATGAAATGTATATTCAGGGAATGTCTTCCAGTCTTCCGGAGGATGTGCAGGAAGCTTTTTACAAAACAATACCGGGACTTGAAAACCTGGAAATCGTGCGGCCTGCCTATGCCATTGAGTACGATTGTATCGATCCGCTGGATCTGAAGCTCAATCTGGAAAACAGACAGATCGAAAACCTCTTCTGTGCAGGCCAGTTCAACGGAAGCTCCGGTTATGAAGAAGCAGCAGCTCAGGGCCTGATGGCGGGAATTAACGCGGTTCTCAAAATTGAGAAAAAAGATCCCTTTATTCTGGATCGAAGCGAGGCTTATATTGGCGTTCTAATCGACGATCTGGTAACAAAAGGTACTAATGAACCTTACAGAATTATGACCAGCAGAGCCGAATATAGGCTGGTTCTCAGGCAAGACAATGCAGATCTGCGCTTGACGGAAAAATCTTATGCCCTAGGTCTGGCAGATCAAGAGCGATTTGACTTGTTTATGGGAAAAAAGGAAATTGTTGAAAAAGAAAAAAAACGCCTTGAAAAAGCGATGATCGCACCGGAGGATATCAATCCTTATCTGGAAGAAAAGGGAAGCAGTCCCATCCAGACGAAAATTTCCATTCTGGAGCTTTTAAAAAGACCGCAGGTTTCCTACGACGATCTCAGCGCCGTGGATCCAGAGCGGCCGCAGCTTCCTGCCCATGCAAAGGCTCAGCTGGAGGTGCAGATCAAATACGAAGGCTATATTACAAAACAGGAACAACAGATCAAACGATTTAAAAAGCTGGAAGATAAAAAGCTGGAAAGCAGCTTTAATTACGATGAAGTAGACGGGCTGCGTATTGAGGCCAGGCAAAAGCTAAACCAGTTCAAACCGGTTTCCCTGGGGCAGGCTTCGAGAATTTCCGGCGTTTCACCTGCTGACATCAACGTACTGCTGATTCATCTGGAAAAGCTGCGGCGCAAGAGGGGATAGTGTCTTTTCAAACAGCCGGGCTGCTGTGGAGGACACAAAATCTGAGAAAACGAAAAAGGAGCCAATGGATATGGACAAAAACATAGGACAGGAACTGGAGCAGCTGGCTTTTGCCCTGAAGGAGCTGGGAATTCCCTGTAGGGAAGAAACCCTGGACCAGTTTCAGGTTTATATGGGGGGAATTTTAGAATGGAACGAAAAAGTAAATCTGACATCCATAACCCAGCCGCAGGACTTCATAAAAAAGCATTATATCGACTCTCTGTTGTCCGTTCCTTATGGAGAATTTCAGCAGGCAAAGAGAATCATTGATGTAGGAACCGGAGGCGGATTTCCGGGAATTCCTCTGGCCCTCGCGGCCCCGGACAAGGAATTCGTACTGATGGATTCCCTGGGCAAGCGGATCAAAATCATAAAGGAGCTTTGCGAAAGAGCGGGAATTCACAATGTAACAGCCATTCATGCTAGGGCAGAAGAGCTGGCAAGAAAGAAGGATCACAGACAGCGCTATGACCTATGTGTTTCACGGGCAGTAGCAAATATAGCGACCTTGTCTGAATACTGCCTTCCTTTTCTTAGAAAAGGAGGCTGGTTTCTTGCCTACAAGGGACCGGATACAGATGAAGAGCTGCAGGCCGGAAGCAAGGCAATCCGCATTCTCGGCGGAAGGATTATGCGGGAAGAAAAAGCTATTTTAGAAGATTTTGAGCTAAATCACAAAATTATTTTTATAAAAAAGACAGGAGAGACTCCATCGAAATTCCCAAGAAAATCAGGTACTCCATCGAAAGATCCGCTACTATAGGAAACACAGGAACATTTTGTCAGAAAGATACTCTTTTCCTCACCTTATATACCTGCTAAGATAGAAAAAGGACAAAGGGGGGAGAAATGATGTTGACAAAAAAGGTTACAGAGATACCTGTGGATCTGATTGTTACAAATCCGGATCAGCCGCGGAAAGTCTTTGGCGAAGAAGAGCTTCTCGAACTGAGGGATTCTATTAAAGAATATGGCGTAATACAGCCGATTATTCTAAAAAGAGATAATAAAAATGGAACTTACATACTGATAGCAGGGGAACGGCGGCTCAGGGCAGCCCATATGGCGGGCCTGACGAGAGTGCCGTCTATTGTAAGGGAAGCAGATGATCAGGATTCAGCCATTATTGCACTGGTGGAAAATGTCCAGCGGGAAAATTTGGGATATATGGAGGAAGCTCATGCTTACAACAAGCTGATGGAGGATTTTGGCCTTACACAGGGGGAGCTTGCAGAGCGGGTTGGAAAAAAACAATCGACCATTTCCAACAAGATACGGCTTTTAACACTTCCAAAGGACATACAGGAAGAATTGATTTCCAACAGACTGACAGAACGCCACGCCAGAGCGCTTTTAAAAATACCGGATGACGAGACCAGGAGGCTCGTTATAAAGCGCATTATTGCCCACGGTCTCAACGTAAGGCAGAGCGAAAAGCTGATCCAGGATGTAATGGAAAAGCAGCAGGAAGAGAGAAGAAAGCAAAATAAAATTCGTTATATCAGTTATAAGCTTTATCTGAATACCATAAGGAAAACCTTTAATGAGATTTTTCAGGTAGAACAGGGCGCGAAATATACGCAGGAAGACAAAGGCGAGTTTTATGAAGTTAAAATTACAATACCAAAAAACACTCCTAAACCAAAAGTAGTAAACCAATAGGGATGTTTCACGTGAAACATCCTTTTTTTTGTGCAAAACTATAGTCAAAAAAAGGTTCATAGTGTATAATCAAAGTAATGAGACGAGGATTCCTGTCATTTGATAAAGGAGGATATATTTTGGGAAAGGCTATTGCAATATTTAATCAAAAAGGCGGAGTAGGAAAGACCACCACAAACATTAATCTTGCTGCTTGTCTGGCCTTAAAGGGAAAGAGAGTTTTAATTATAGATATCGATCCTCAGGGTAATACTACCAGCGGTATCGGTTTATCGAAAAAAGAGCTAAAAAATACTTCTTACGAGATTTTAATAGAGGATAAAATCGATCCAAAGACTGCAATTTTAGAAACACAGATGAAGGACTTGGATATCATTCCAGCCAGTGTTCAGCTGGCAGGAGCAGAGGTAGAACTGATTCAGCTGCAGGGCCGGGAAAAGCGGTTAAAATATGCTCTGGATCAGGTAAAAAGAGATTATGATTATATTTTCATCGACTGTCCACCATCACTGGGGCTTTTGACTATCAATTCTCTGGCTGCCGTAGATTCTGTGCTCATACCAATTCAGTGTGAATTTTATGCTCTGGAAGGAGTGAGCCAATTGATGAGCACTATTGAAATTGTTAAGAAAAATATCAATCCAAAGCTGGAAATTCAGGGCGTTATACTCAGTATGTTTGATGGAAGGACAAATCTATCCGTACAGGTAGTAGAGGAAGTAAAAAAATACTTTAAAGAAAAGGTATATACGACCGTTATTCCGAGAAACGTAAGACTGGCGGAAGCTCCCAGCTATGGTATGCCCATTATGAAGTACGATCCAAAATCCGCAGGAGCAGTCGCTTATCAGGAATTTGCGGAGGAATTTCTCTCCATGGAGGCTGAACGATAATGGCGGCGGGGAAAAATACGGGCCTCGGAAGAGGGCTGGATGCCTTATTCGATAATTCGGAAATTGATATGACGGAACTTTCCCCTGCATCACAGGAACAGGTGCAGGAAAAGGGGATTACCTTCATTGATATTAACGATATTAAGCCAAATGAAAAACAGCCCAGAAGGAATTTTGATGAAGAAAAATTAGAGGAACTGGCGGGATCCATTCGGGAACATGGACTCATTCAACCGGTTATTTTGAGAAAAGCGTCTCAGGGCTATGAAATCGTCGCAGGGGAGCGAAGATGGAGAGCCTGCAGAAAAGCAGGTTATAAGGAAATTCCTTCGATTATAAAGGAACTGACGGACGAGGAGAACATGCTCCTTGCCATTATTGAAAATATGCAGCGCGAAGATCTGGATCCCATTGAGGAAGCCGAAGGACTGAATCAGATGATTACAGCTTTTAACATGACTCAGGAGGAAATATCCAGAAGTGTGGGAAAGAGCAGACCTTATATCACAAACGCGCTGCGGCTTTTAAAGCTTCCTGAGGAAGTAAGAAATCTGCTTTCAGAAGGCAAACTCTCAACCGGACATGCAAGAGCAATTGCAGGTATTTCGGATGCGGAAAAGCAGATTGAAATCGCCCACTATACCATCGAACATGGGCTTTCCGTAAGGGAGATCGAAAAGCTCATAAAAGAGGGTGGCCTGCAGAAAAAAAAGGCGCCTCGAAAAAAAGCGGAAAAAAGCACAGATGTAAAACAGGTAGAAGAAGATCTGAAACAGATTATGGGCACAAAAGTAAATCTGAGCCAAAAGGGAAAAAAAGGCCGCATTGAAATCGAATACTACAGCAGAGAAGAACTGGAGCGGTTGATCGAACTTTTGAAAACCCTCAGCTGACCTTCAGCTAAATGATGCAGAATTGATTAAAAAAGTAAATCAAACAAAAAAGAAGAAAAAGACCGAAAACCTTGAATTAAAGCGGTTTGAGAGATTTGTTCCACGTGAAACATAAAGGTAAAAATGCTGAAACAGGAAGTTGAATTGTGTATGAATGAAGTGATGCGCGAATGCATGGCTTTGAAAATTCCCATAAGTACAGATATTGATCCCAATATCATCATCAACAAAAGAGCCAGGAGCCGTTTTGCGGCCTGCAAAAAGAAGGGATCTTCTCCTTATATTATAGAAGTGGGGGAGGCGTTGCTGGGTTCGGATCGGATGGTAGTAAAAAACATTCTTGCCCACGAGATACTCCATACCTGCTATGGCTGCTACAACCACGGCAAGCGGTGGAAGCTGTACGCCGACAAGATGAACAGAGCCTACGGATACCATATTACAACCACCACTACTTACGAAGCTTTGGGACTGGAGGCTCCTGAGCGAAAAAGAACGATCCACTATGTGATCGTATGCCAGAAATGCGGCCATGAATTTTACAGACAGAAAAAATCAAAGCTGGTGACCGAGACAAACCACTATCGGTGCAAATGCGGCGGCAGACTGAAATGCTACATATGCGAGTAAAAAAGCGGAACGCTGGAAAATGTTAAGGACGCTGCCTGGTAAATGGGAAAATGAAAATTTGAATATTAACTCGACCATAGAGAATCATTTATAAAAAAGGAATCCTATGTGCAAATAAGCCCTATAACAGATTTGTTTGCACAGAGGCTCCTTTTTTTTATAAAATATCGCCAGGCAGGATTTTTTTAATTAAAAGGAATGGTAGGCCTCTTTCCTGAATACAATATAGCAAGAATATGTATAAGGAAAACAGAGGGGGAACAACCATGACCTATGAGGAAAAAATACCTGAATTTGCACTTCAGCCGGCAAAATCAGCCAGCGGACCGTCCGAGGATCCATTGGAAAACGACGGCTTTGACCCAACTCCTTACGATAGACTACTAGTGACGGAGGAATACGAAGCGAATAACTCGCAAAAGGAAAATACGAAAAAAGAATTAAAAAGCGAAACAGTAGAGATAAATGCGGAGCCAGCCGCAGTGCAGGATGCCGGCACAGAGGATAGAGAATTACTGCGTTCTGGCAAAGAGCCGGACCTGGAAACAAATTTCGAATTAAATCAGATACAGACTTCAGCCTCAGATACAATTCCAGAGCCAGCCCAAAATCCGCTTCCAGACCAGGCTAAAAGCTCGCAGCCAGTGGACAATGCGATGCAGGAGAAGGAGCCGGAACCCATCCGCCCCGTAGTATTCCAGGCCGGAGACGCCCAGCAGGAAGGCGCTCTTCCAGCAGCCCCTGAGTCCGTAAAAATGATTCCAATGGAAAATGCCGCCATATACAAAGAGCTAAAAATGAACATTATCTCGCAAAAGCTGGAAATGACCATCTTCGTAGAAGAAGATATCCTGGTGCCGGATATAAAGCCGGATTTAAAACAAATACTCTGCATGGACGGAAAAGCCTTTGTATCCAGCAAGGAAATCCAGATAGGGCAGGGCAGCGAAGATGGGATCCGCGTAACTGGCGAGGTTCTGCTGCAGACTATTTACCTTCCGGAGAGCAAAGAAGAAAGCGAAGCCATTTCCATCATACAATCACGCCTTCCGTTCAAGACCGATTGGCAGGTTTCTGCATCGCCCATGTCCCACCTTTGCATCTGCGCGAATGTGGAAAAGATCGATTATACAATTATCAATGAACGAAAATTCCGCGCTAAAGTCACCGTGGAGCTGATGCTTTCCGAATATGCGGAAAAAGAGCTGCAGATGTTTGACAGCATTCGGGGTGAGAATCTGGAGCTTTTGAAGGAAACCGTAAAAATAAGCCACGTAGCCCTGCGCAAGGAAGACTCTGTGGAAATTTCAGAAGATCTCAAACTGAAGGACGGCAGCTTAAAGCCGGTGCGGATTCTGAAATCCGATATTCGCGTAGTGGAAAATCACAAGCAGATTACATCGGAAAAAATGGTAATAAACGCAAACATAATGGTAAACATACTATACATGGGCGAAGAGACCATTGAGGAAGATACATACAGCAAACCCGCCTTTTTCCAGGGCAAGACTGATTTTACCCAGTTTATCCTCATGGATCAGTACGAGGATGCGGCCATGTGCAAAGTGGATTTCAACGAGGAAGAGCTGGAAGTCAAAATAAACGAAGAAGGAGACTGCTTTAGCCTCAAAGGATCGGTGAACACTTCCGTAGAAGTTCTGACCAATATGGAAAAGGAGATGGTTACGGATCTGTACCACAGCGTCAAAGACACGACTTATGACTTCAGTGAAAACCAGATAGAGACGGTAATCGGAACGGGAATGACGGAAACCTCGGCCAGGGAAATCCTCAATGTGCCGGAGCATACCCAGGCGGATCGAGTTATCTATGCAGGCGGCCGCATAAAAGAGAAAAAGGAAACTGTTGAACCGGGCAGAGTTATGGTAGAAGGCATTATTCTGGGAGAAGTCATCTGTCTTTCCGATGATGAAGAAAAAAAGGCCTTTGCCATAAAGCAGGATATACCCTTCCGAGGGGCTATGGAAATCCCCTCAGCCCAAGCGGGCATGAAGGCGGAAAGCAAAGTAGAAATCAAGGATCTGTGGTTTGATAAAATCAATGGCAAGCAGGTGGAAGTAAACGTCAGCCTGCAGGCAACAGCCGCCGCAATCAAGGTCAGCTCCTTAAAGCTTATAAAAAACCCCTGCTTTGTGGAAAACAACCAATCCGGCCGGCCATCCTCCATGGTGATTTATATTACAAAGAAAAATGATAGCCTGTGGAAAATCGCCAAAAGATACAAAATCAGAATGGACGCCATCCGGGAAGTCAACCAAATGGAAGAGGGGAGCGCCATAAAAGAAGGCATGCGGCTCCTGGTAGTAAAATAAGCGCTAAAATAATATGTATAAAAAATCCTCTCCTGTTAAGAATTAAAGTACAGGGAGGATTTTTTATTATGAAACATTTTAGTATCAAGCAAAAATGCATTGTCAGTCTGATTCTGGTAATTGTAATGGGCTTTATCCTTGTATATACATATACGGATGAGCCGGAAAACGAGTACAGCGGAGTCATAAGACTGCACGTTATCGCTAACAGCGACAGCTCGGAGGATCAGAACCTCAAACTAAAGGTGCGGGACGAAATTATTAAAGAAGTAGGGAACCTGGAAAACAGCGAAAACATTGAGGAATCCCGTAGTTATCTAAAGCGCCATCTGAAGGATATGGAAGCTGCCGCCGCAAAGGTCATAAAGGAGAACGGTAAAGAATACGATGCAAAAGCGGATATCGGGGTGCGCTGGATCCCGGCTAAAACTTACGGCGACATGTATTTTCCCGCAGGAAACTACGAAGCTCTCAATGTAACACTGGGAAAAGGAGAAGGCCACAACTGGTGGTGCGTGTTGTTCCCGCCCCTGTGCCTCATCGAAGAAGATGAAAGCGCCATGGAGGAGCTGGGTGTTGACAAAGAAAAACAGCTCCAGGTCAAATCAAAACTCATGGAGCTGCTGAAGAGCAAAGGCAGCGAAGAGTAAATTACAGGGGTCTTAAAATAGACCCTTCTTTTTTTAGCTCCGTTTCCACAACCTGCTGGGCAATGCGGATAAATTCCAAAATAGCGGGAGTCGTATTTTTCAGGGACTTGATAGCGAATCCCATTACACGGGAAATGTCTTCCTCAAACTCCCGAAAAACCACGTTTTCCGGCAAAAGACTGGTGTGGAGGCTGGACATAATATAAACGCCCTGATTTTCCGCCACAATGGCAATAGCCGCCGTATCGCTGGTAGTGTAATACTTGGTATTGGCCGAAAATTCCTTTTTACCAGAAACAATGCTGACAATATCGCCCCAGCCAGGCGCGGGCATAATAAAATCGCACCCATTGAGAGAGGAAACTGGAATTTTGTCATAAGCCGTAAAGGGATGATCCTTATTCATAATCAGACAAAGGGAATCCTTGAAAAGAGGATGAAACTCAAATCCCTTAATATTGGACTCAGACATAAAGCTGATATCAATATCGCCGGATTCCAGCAAAGCGGCAAAATTTTCAAAAGGGTATTCCTGGATATTCAGTTCAATGCTGGAGTAGGCTTCGGAAAATTTGGCGATTATTTTGGGCAGAAGGTTCACCAGCATGCTGTTTTGCGCGCCAATATAAATGGAACCCTCCATAAGTCCGTTGATGGACTTTGCCATGGACAGCATATCATCCTCTGCGTTTACGATCTTCTTAAAATAGGGGAACAACTTTTTTCCGGTGTTTGTAAGCTGCAGGCGATTGTTGCTTTTTATGAGCAGCGGAAAGCCGATCTTTTCCTCAAGAGAATCAATGATATGGGAAACCCCTGGCTGGGAATATCCCAGAGCCTTTGCCGCTTTCGTAATGCTTCCAAGTTCAATAGCCTGTATTAAAGCTCTGTATTTAATCATTCTTTTTTATTACTTTCCTTAAAAATATTTAGCAGACCAATACATTTTTTTATGGGTGTATATGTGAAAATGCGATATAAATAGTGAATTTTCAGTAATTTTCAAGCATGGCGCTATATTTAAAATTATATAATAAAAAAAGTTTGCAGGCAACATAGAAATTATTCGTTTTATCTTGGGATCATTCGGGTGGTATAATAAAAACACAATCATTCATAGATTATAAATTTTAACTTTTACTTATAAAAATTCAGAGGCCGCGGACGCGGGTTCCGGACAGAGCCGGAAAGGAGGAACCATTTACAAAAGGAGACAGACCGGCAGCGCTAGATACCGTAAGTATCAACCAGAGACTAGACTAAAGCCGGATTCTGCAGGAATCGTCATACAGGTAAGTATGAGAAAGGATGGTAGATATGTCAGCTACAGATTTTGAAAAAGAAATGGAGGCGGAAATTAAACGCCGCGTAGAAATTATTGAATCCGATGATTATGATTTCGGAGTACCATTTTCAAAAGGCAACTGGTGCCTTGTAGGAACGCTGTTTGTTATATCGGCAATTCTCATAACAATCGGCACTGTATTATCTCACTAAGGAGGAGGTGAATGTAAATGTCGTCAGTTTCTAATAAAGCTGCTGAGCAGGAAGCCATATTTGGTGTAGCTCCACTGCTCCATGAGGAACGAACTTATAGCTTTTGGGATTTCTTTTTTGTAGTCAGCGGTTTCGGTATTGCAGTCTGGTGCTATTCACAGGGTGTATATATCGCTTCCCTCAATCATTTTTCAACGATGATATGCAGTATCCTCGGGGGAAATATGTTATTTATGTGCCTCATGTGCTTAGTCATGGTACCGATTGTACGTTATGGTATTGACTCATGGGTCTACTTCCGGGCTGTCTTTGGATATACAGGTGTCAAAATAGTTTGCATTGCAGTAGTTATTGTAAATTTCCCCTGGTATGCCATTGGCGCGGATATCTTCGCTTCCGCCCTTATCAGCCTGGGTTCATCCTTTGGCATCGATCTTACAGCAGTAGCATGGCGGCCAATACTGGGAGTTTTGTGCATTGTCCTGGGAACTATCGTAGCAATCGCAGGCCCTACGGCGCTAAAATGGGCCAACCGGGTTCTGGTTCCTACACTGCTGGCCGTAGCAGTCGTAATCGTATTTGCTGCCTTCAGTTCTCTTTCCGGCAGCGATCTTACAAACTTTGAGCCGGATCTGACTGCCTTTGAGAGCGCACGTCAGGCATACGGCTTTTCCCTGGAAGGAAACATCGCCTTTTCCATGTCTTGGATTTCCTGCATCGGTGCAATGCCGCGTCTGTGCAAGAGAGAAAGCCACGCCTACTTTGGAGCAGCGCTTTCCTATGGAACCATGGTGCCTATCATGTGTCTCATCGGCGGGATTCTTTCGGTAGCCATGTTTTGCAGATTCGGCGTTCTGTCGGATGATCCGGTAGAAATGTACGCTGCCCTGGTGCACCCGGCGCTTGCTATTTTAGGTCTGTTCTTTATCGCCTTTTCCAGCATCGCTGTACAGGGAGTGGGCTCTTATTCCTTTGCCATTGTGCTAAAATCCATTTTCCCAAAGGTAGGTTTCAAGCCGCTGGCCTTTGTACTTGCGGCCTATGTTATCGCACTTATCCTCTGGGGCGGCGTGGCAGCTCATCTGGGACCATTCATGTCAATTGGAGGAATTATTTACGCGCCCATCATCGGTCTTCTCATCGTAGACTTCTTTATCGTCAGAAAGCAGAGATTTTCCATGCGCTCCATCTACAGGCTGGATGGAAATGAGTCCTACAAGTACCACGGCGGATTCAATTTGCTCAGCTTCATAGCCTTTGCTATTGGCGTAGTGGTCATGATTCGGATCTATAATCCGATTACAGGTTCTGTAAACAGCGGACTCTTTTACTTTATCGGCGCATCGGCCTGGTCCTGCGTTGCGGCTGGTCTGGCTTACTATATTGGCAGCAGGCTGCCATCTATTCAGAATTATTTGCTGAAGGATCGGAGCGAGCTGACCAGAGCAAAATAACAGATGGTATTGGTAGTATTGAAATGATAGAATAGTTACAAATGCTAAGGAGAGAAAGATGAAAAGAAAAACAAAGAGATATGAATATCTTGACAGCCTGGAAGTAAATAAAGAATCTTTTATCCGGGAGGATCCTTCCATTGGTCTTGTTACCATGCATTCTCCAAATGATCCAAAACCGGGAATCAAAGTAGAAAACGGACGAATTGTGGAAATGGACGGAGTAAAGGAAGCGGACTTTGATGTTATCGACAAATTTATCTCCCGCTACAGCATCGACATTTCCATATGCGAAGAAGCCATGGCTATTGACTCCATGGAATTTGCAAGACGCCTTGTGGATATCAACGTGCCGCGTTCGGAAATTGTCCGTCTGGCAGGAGGCATGACCCCTGCCAAGGCTGTAGAAATCGTAAACTGCCTTAACGCAGTGGAAATGATGATGGCCATGCAAAAGCTGAGAACCCGTCGCACTCCGGGAAACCAGGCTCATGTCTGCAACCGCAAGGAGGATCCGGCCCTTTTGGCAGCTGACGCGGCCGTTGCCGCAGCTATGGGATTTCAGGAAATCGAAACAACACTGACCGTTTCCCGCCTGTCGCCTTCCACGGCTTTGGGCGTCCTCATCGGATCCCAGATCGGCCATCCGGGCTGCCTGACCCAGTGCTCGGTAGAAGAGGGCGTTGAGCTGGAGCAGGGCATGAGAGGCTTTACCACTTACGCGGAAACCCTGTCCGTTTACGGTACAGAAGAAGTCTTTCGCCAGGGGGATGATCTTCCCTGGTCCAAGATGTTCCTCACAGCCGCTTACTGCTCCCGTGGTCTGAAAAATCGCTTTACCTCCGGTGGCGGCTCCGAATGTCTCATGGGATACGCGGAAGGAAAATCCATGCTCTATCTGGAGGCGCGCTGTATCGCACTGATTCGCGGCGCAGGCTGCCAGGGTGTACAAAACGGCGGCATCGACTGCGTGTATTTTTCCAATTCCCTGCCGGCCAGCCATATCAACACCATGGCGGAAAACATTATCGTAGCCATGTGGGATCTGGAATGCGCCAGCGGCTGCGACGGATTCTGGTCCGGCTCCGTTTCCAGGAATACGTCTCACATGCTGCCTTGGATGATCACTGGCACCGACTACATTCACTCAGGTGTAGGAACTATCACAGTTGAAGACAATAACTTCGGCGGCTCCGGCTACAACCTGCAGGATCTGGATGATGAAATTACCATACAGAGAGACTTCCGGGTCGACTGCGCCCTCCGTTCCATTGACGAAGACGAATGGATCGAAATTCGCCAGAAAGCCGCCCACGCAATACAGGTACTCTGCCAGCAGCTGGGATTCCCGGAATACTCCGATGAGGATATCGAAAAGGTGGTATTCGCCCACTCCAGCAAGGACATTGAACGCAGCACAGCCGATAACATCGCAGTGGCGGAAACCATTGAAAAAAATAACCTTACTCTTATCGATGTAATCAAGGCATTTGCCAAAGCCGGCGAAATGGAGCTGGCCGAAAGCTTCCTGGAGCTTCTCAAGAAAAAACTCAGCGGCGACCTGCTGCAGACTGCCGCCATGTACGACCGCAATTTCGAGGTGCTCAGCGCCGTAAACAATGCAAACGATTATCGGGGTCCTGGAACAGGCTATCGGGTAGAGGGTGAGCGCTGGGAAGAAATCAAGGAAATCCGCCAGATCATCGACGCGGATCTGCTGAAAAAAATGCAGCCGGACGAAACAAGGCCGCATATCGGCGTTAAGCTGTCCGACATCGGAGAGGCAGAGCAGGGAACGGATGAAAAGGAAGTCATTGTGGGAATCAGCCCCTCCTTTGCAAAGGATATCAACGTAACTCTCTCCGGAGCCACAGTAGGAGACGCTCTTTATGAAGTAATGGCAGGTATTGAAGAAGAAGGCATGAACTGCCGGGTTGTGCGGGTGGAAAACGAAATCGACTTAGGTATCATTGCCAAGAAGTGTTCCATGCTCAGTGGTTCCGGCATCAGCGTCTGTCTGCAGGCAAAGGGTACGGCTGTCATCCATCAGAGAGATCTGACGCCCTTAAATAACCTGGAGCTGCTGCCTATGGCGCCGCTGATTACGCTGGAATATTACCGCAAAGCAGGCCGCAATGCCGCCCAGTACGCAAAGAATCTTTCACCGGATCCGGTTATACTGGATTGGAACTACGATACGCTGGTTGCCAAGACCCGCGCCTTCCCCAAGGTAGTTGTTATGAACCAAATTGAGAAAGCAAGCTGCCGGCCGGAGCGTAATTGTACAGATATTAAAGTAGAATTCCTGCATGATTAAGGAGGATTAGGTATGAGTAAGATAACATTAAAAGATTATCCACTATATGTGAACAAACCTGAACAGATCCGGACATTGACAGGTAAAAGTCTGGACGAAATTACAATTGAGGCCATTCTCAAAGGGGATCTGACAGAAGACGATGTGCGGCTGTCCCCACAGACTCTGGAACTTCAGGCTCAGGTAGCGGAAGCTTCCGGACGATGGTTTGTGGCAAACAACTTCCGCCGCGCCGCAGAGCTCTGCCTTGTACCTGACGATAAAGTAATGGCAATATACGATGCGCTTCGGCCCAACCGCTGCACCTTCGAGGAAATGGAGGCCATGGCTTCGGATCTGGAAGAAAACTATAACGCAAAACTGAACGCGGCCCTGATTCGCGAAGCCGCAGAAGCCTACAGGCAGCGGGGCTTTTTAAACAAGGACGACGAATAATGAATAACGAATGATGAATGGCGAATGCTGAATCATGAATGACGATAAGGAAGATGAAGGACGATGAAGGAACATAAAACCAAACCCGCCTTGCCCCAATATGTGGCAGGGATCGACATAGGAAACAGCACGACCGAGGTAGCTCTTGCTCATTTGGAGCAGGGGCTGCCTGAAAGCTGGTGGAGCGCCTGTGTACCGACGACTGGTGTAAAAGGAACAAAAGAAAATATAAAAGGGCTCTTCCAGGCTCTGGATGAAGTCGTCCGCCGGGCCGGTCTGACCAGAGAGGATATCCATTTGGCATTGCTAAACGATGCCACACCGGTAATAGGCGATTTGGCTATGTCCACCATCAGCGAAACCATTATTACAGACTCAGCCATGATCGGCCACAATCCAGGAACGCCAGGGGGCTCAGGTCTTGGAATCGGCCGCACAAAGCCGATTTCCGACCTAAAAGATTGCGGCAGGGGAGAGCAGATCATCGCTCTGGTTGATGAAAGCTATGGCTTCCACCAGGCGGCGCTTTTGATCAATCAGGCCTTAGAGCAGGGCGTGGAAGTAAACGGAATCATCGCCCAAAAGGACGACGGCGTTCTCATCGCCAACCGGCTGACAAAAAAACTCCCGGTAGTAGATGAAGTCCGGGGAATCGAGGCAGTGCCTCTGGATATGCCGGCGGCAGTGGAGGTAGCGGAGGCGGGGTACACCATTTCAAAGTTGTGCAACCCCTACGGCATTTCCTCCATCTTTGGTCTCAGCAGCAAGGAGACCAGAAGCGTAGCCAACATCGCCATTACCTTAATCGGAAACCGCTCTGCCGTTGTCATCAAAACACCTGCGGGAATGATTGAGGAATACCGGGTGCCCATCGGCTCCCTCTATATCGAATCCGGCCCTACGGAAAAGGAAGTGGATATTTCTCTGGGCGCAGAAAAAATCATGGCAGCCGTGGACGGCTGCCGCCAGATCACCGATATTCGCGGCGAAGCCTGTACTTCTGTGGGAGGAATGCTGGGCCGCATCAAACAGTGCCTCAGCGACAGCAGCGGCCAGAGCTTTGATCAGATCAAAGTACGGGACCTGCTGGCAGTGGATACCATCGTCTCCCAGCCGGTAAAAGGCGCGGTTGCGGGAGAAACCTGCACCAACCGGGCAGTGGGCCTTGCGGCCATGGTTTACACGGATCGGATGCTGATGAAGGATCTGCTGACAGAGCTGCAGCAGGAAGTTCCCTTTCCCGTCTCCATCGGCGGTGTGGAAGTGGAAATGGCTGTTCGCGGCGCTCTGACAACTCCGGGCACCCAGCAGCCCCTGGTAGTACTGGACATGGGATCCGGCTCAGTAGACGCGGCCCTCTGGGAAGCTGGAAAGGAAATCCGCGGCATCCATCTGGCAGGGGCGGGGGAAATGGTCACCCGCATGATCGACACGGAGCTGGATCTGAAAAACCGGGATACGGCTGAGCTGGTAAAACGGTATCCGGCCGTATTCGTAGACAGCCTCTTTCACTATACCATGGAAAACGGGCAGATGGTCTTTCCAAAGGAACCGGCGCCTCTTCCCGCCCTGGGAAGAACGGCTCTGCTGATGGAAAACGGCGTCCTCTATCCTTTGGAACAGCAGATCTCTTTGGAAAAGCTGGTGCGCGTCCGCCGGGAATGCAAATCAAAGGTTTTACTTACAAATGCCCTGCGGGCGCTGAAAAAAATCGCCCCTGGAGGAAATATCCGTCTCTTTGAGCACGTGGCTCTCATAGGCGGCTGCGCCATGGATTTTGAAGTATCCCAGCTGATTTCCGAATACATGCTCCACCACTACGGAGTCGTCTGCGGAGCGGGAAACATTCGCGGCTGTCTCGGTCCCCGGGGAGCAGTGGCAGTAGGTCTGGTCAAACATTATCTGGAGACAGCAGGAGTAGAGGGAGAGTAGGAAGAGTATGGAGATGAAAGATGGATTACTGCTCCTGTATTCCGGGCAGGAAGATCCGCCCTGGTACAAAGAGTTTTTATATGGAGTAGAGGAAGAAGGACTCCCCCTGCACTGCCTGGACGGCAGAGAAGAATCGCCAGGAAGCGACGCCCTGAGCCTGGCCAATACGGCAGCCCGGTTTTGCTGCTTTGAACTGGGAATTGGCGCGGATTCGGAGCAGCTGATCCTGCGCCACCGCCTGCAAAGGGACGAGGCCCCGCTGCTCTTGGTATCCAGAAAAGAGGGGAAAGATGCTATCCGGCAGATGGGCCACAACGCAGCCCGCATCGTAAAAAGTGCGCCTTTGATTCTGGACTGACGCCCATTTCCCAGGCAATTCCATAGTGTACTATCTACCCTAATTCACAAGTAGTCAGTGCACTGGCGCTTTACAGCAGAACAGCATCTGAAAACGATCAATGAAAAGAGAGCGAATTGAGAACGGATTAGACAAAAAGCAAAAAGCAGAGAGGAGCCCCGGCAAGGGGAAAACGAGTATGAAGCTAAAAGAAATAGAAACTTTGCTTCACGCAGCAATCCATGAAGCAGAGGGTATGGATATTAAAATTACAGCTGTTTTTTTAGATGAAGGCGGTCACCTGCGGGCGCTGCTGCGCATGGACGATGCCTGCTGGGGCGATATAGACTTTGCCATCAACAAAGCTTACACAGCCGCAGCCTGGCGCGCGGACAGCGGCAGCTTTTATGAGAACTCCAAACCGGATGGAGATTTCTTTGGCATGCATTTCAGCAACGGTCTGCGGGTCACAACCTTTCCCGGTGGAATGCCCATCAACTGCAAAGGCCGCTTTGTCGGCTCCATAGGAGTCAGCGGCGGAAGCCCCCCGCAGGATCAGCAGTGTCTGGACGCAGTAAAGGCAGCGCTTCTCCAGCTGGAAGAATAAGTTCCCATCTCATTTCTATTCTATGAAAGGCTCGGGAAATTCAGGTCATGCAGAAGTCCGCTTTTATCAAGCTGCGCAAAACGAGCTTTTTCCAAATCATCCCGATCTTCTGACTTCCCATACCAGCGGATCGAAAAAATATAAATATCCTTTCTGAGGTTATAGAAATACACGGCATCAGACTTCACTGCCTGGCGCCGGCTGAACCTCTTATTTCGTGTACCCAAAATAGGGAAAAACAGGGGAAAAGAGAAAGAAAGGATACCAAGAGGAGGTATATTTATGAATAACCAGGGTTTTAGCTGGAAAAGAGTTGGCGTACTTGCCGGCTCCGTTATCGCATACTACATGGGCTCAGGTTATGCCACAGGCCAGGAAATGCTGCAGTATTACGCTGCCTACGGACTGATTTCCATGCTCAGCTGTGTGTTCTATTTTTTCTTTTTCTGGTATCTCAACCAGAACTTTATTTACGCCGGCCATATCGGCCAGTATGAAGGCGGCATGAAGCAGATCTGCCAGTACTTCTGCGGCAAATACATCGGCACATTTTACGATTGGTTCGCTTCCTTCTTCTGCTATCTGTGCTTTATCGTAATGTGCGCGGGCGGAGGCGCTGTTTTAAATCAGCAGTACGGCGCGCCCGTATGGGCCGGAGCGCTAATTATCGCCGGGGCGGGAATGGTCTCTGCCGTATTTGGATTAGGCAAGCTGGTAGACGTTCTCGGCCGTATCGGCCCTGTTCTCATCCTCCTCTGCCTGACAGGAGCGGTGGCGGGCATCATCAACGGAAAAAACGGGATCCTGGAAGGCAGCCAGATGACTCAGGAGCTGGAAATCATGAAAGCGGCTCCCTCCTGGTGGCAGGCCATCATCAACAACGTGGGATTTGCCATCATGTGGATGATCGGGTTCTTCGGCGGCATCGGAAGGGAAGAAACTTCCTACAAAAACGCCAAGTACGGCACCATAATCGGCATCTTCACAGTCAGCGTAGCCTTTGCCGTCGTGACCCTATCGGAGCTTTCCAACATTGAACTCATCTGGGATTCCCAGATTCCGCTGCTGCTGATCATCGATCAGATAAGCCCCATCGCCGCCACCGTCTACGCCGTAGTAGCCTTTCTGGGCGTGTACACCACCGCCTGTCCGCTGCTGTGGACAGGAGTCAGCCGCATGGCAAAGGAAGGAACGAAAAAATACAAAATCATCACCATCGCCGCAGCCGCAGCCGGCTTCTTCATCTCCGTGGCCCTGCCCTTCAACCGCCTGGTCAACATCGTCTATGTCATCAACGGCTACGTGGGCTTTGCCTTTGTGGCCTTTGTCGTAATCCGAAACATCCGCAATGCCGCGGCAAAATCCCAGGGCAAAAAGACGGGGCAGATTGTCAGCGAATAAAAGGTAAAGGGAATCGGGTGGATGGGGCGGATTCCGGCATCAAATCAGCCAGGTGAAATAGCAGCATGAATTTTTTTCCAAAAAATATTTTTTAGCTGTTGCATTTCCCGCTGAAAGGTGTATAATAGAACCATCACGGAAAGCAGACAAAATTTCCAAGTTATCAGTAGAAAAGCAGGGACGGCATTCCCTGCTTTTCTAATATGTAGGATAGTTATCATCGCGATTGTCACGATTGCCACCTAACCATTTGCGAATTCCATCGGTCAGGAAGTTCGCCGTAATGGCAATCAATAGTGCGGACAAAATCTCCAATCTTCTCACCTCCTTACTGCTATCAGTCTGAGGGATGATAACGCTTATAGCATACCATATTTTGGAATATAATCAATAAAAATAAAGTAAATTTATGGAATAAATAGAATTTTAAAGAAAAACAGGATCAAAGGAAATTGCCGTGGGCGCATAAAAGATCCGGATAAATGGAGATACGCCCGCCCGGCTTGTTCTGGACAAGTATGCTCCGTTTATGTTAGTATGTGAAAAAATGACAAGGCGGTAATGGTAATATGCAAAAAATCATGATAATTGAGGATGATCCAGTCGTTCGGGAGGAGCTGGTACTGCTCCTTGAGAATGAAGGATACATGCCTCTGTCGGTGACAGACTTTGATGGCGTTCTGAAACAAGCGGCACGGGAGTGTCCGGATTTAGTGCTCCTGGATATTGGTCTGCCCGGGCGCGATGGCTTTTCCCTCTGCGCCGCTCTGCGCAAAGCCGCTCCCGCGCCGGTAATTTTTGTGACCAGCCGGGATGACGGTGTGGACGAGGTGCGGGCGCTGAGTCTGGGCGGGGACGACTATATCACGAAGCCTTACAGCGTCCCCGTCCTGCTGGCCCGGATCAAGGCTGTTTTGCGCCGGAGCAGCTGCAAACCGGAACCGGCGGATTTGCTGGAGGCTGGTGAATTGCGGTTGAGCCTGACAAAAGGGATGGCGTCGTCTGGTGGGAAAGCCGTAGAACTCAGCCGGAATGAGCTGCAGATTTTGGCCTGTCTGATGACCCATGCCGGGCAAATTGTTTCCCGCGCCGATTTGATCGATGCCCTGTGGGACAATCAAATTTACATCGATGATAACACCCTCAGCGTCAACATGACCAGGCTTCGGGGAAAACTGGAAGAGATCGGCTTGCCTGATGCCATCAGAACCCGCCGGGGAATGGGGTATCAGCTATGACTCTGCGGGAATTTTTATCGGATCGGCTGGGGAGAATTGCCCTCCAATTGATTTGCGCCGGACTGTCGGCGCTGTTTCTTTTCGCTACAGGGACACAGCTAGGGGTGCTGGTGATTCTGCTGATAGGGCTTCTGCTGGTTTTCCTGATTGTGAATATGTTGGATTTCTTCCGGCAGCGCACCCGCCTTCTGGAATTGGAAACCATTTGGCAGGGTCTGGATCGGAAATACCTGTTTGCGGAGTGTGTTTCACAGCCCAAAGGAATTTACAAGCGGCGGCTCTTTGATCTGACCCGCCGGGCGAGCAGGGCCATGACCAGCGCGGTGTCTGATGCCCAGGCATCTCAGCGGGAGTACCGGGAGTATGTAGAGCAATGGGTGCATGAAATCAAGGCCCCCATCACAGCTGCCAGGCTCATCTGCCGGGAGCTGGATGGAAAAACCCGCCGCAAACTGACTGCGGAGCTGGCGCAGATCGAGGCTCATGTAGAGCGGGCCTTATTCTATGCTCGTGCGGATAATCCGCAGCAGGACTGCCTGCTCTGGCAGATAGATTTGGAAAAAATAGTATCTCAGGCCATTGAAAACCACCGTTCTTTATTGATTCAAAGCGGTGTTCGGATAGAGACGGAGAAGCTGGACTGCACCGTCTATACGGATGAAAAATGGGCGGTCTTTATTCTGGGCCAGCTGCTCCAAAACGCTGCCCGCTACAGGGGTACAGAACCCCTGATCACACTTTCAGCCAAACAACTTGCACATCAAACCTGGCTTATTGTTAAAGATAACGGCATCGGCATCCCGGCTCATGAATTACCTCGCGTATTTGACCGCGGCTTTACCGGCAGCAACGGACGGATTCGAGGCGGGTCTACTGGCATGGGTCTGTACCTGTGCCGGAAGCTGGCCGGTTTTCTGGAGCTGGGGCTGGATATTGCCTCGGAGGAAGGGAAAGGAACTGCTGTGACCCTGATGTTTCCGGCAAAAAAAAAGCTTACAGAACTGTAAGACAAATCAATATTACTTCGATACATCACCCTTTGTTTTTGGAGTATCATAGAACCACAAGCAAAGGAGGAAACCATTATGCTACAAGTACAGAACATTGAAAAATACTACGGAGGTAAAAACCATGTCACCAAGGCGCTGGATCGGGTAAGCTTCGATGTGGACGCTGGGGAGTTCCTGGCCATCATGGGGGCTTCCGGCTCAGGCAAGACCACTCTGCTCAATTGTATATCCACCATCGACACCATCAGTGCCGGAAATATTCTGTTGGACGGCGTGAGTATTGCAGATCTGTCCGAGGAGGAGCTTGCCAAATTCCGACGGGAGCGGCTGGGCTTTGTGTTCCAGGATTTCAATTTGCTGGACACTCTGACCATTGAGGAGAACATTGGACTGGCCCTCTCCCTAAACCGTCAAGATCCCAAAACTGTGCAGAGCCAGGTGCGGGAGGTGGCTCAAAAACTGGGGATCACGGGCATCCTGCCCAAGTTTCCCTATCAAGTATCCGGAGGCCAGAAGCAGCGGGCCGCCTGTGCCCGGGCCATGGTAGCGGGGCAATCTCTGTTACTGGCCGATGAGCCTACTGGGGCGCTGGACTCCAAGGCATCCAAGAATTTGCTGGAAATCATGTCCACCATGAATCAGGAGATGGGAGCCACCATCCTCATGGTCACCCACGATGCGTATAGTGCCAGCTACGCCAGACGGGTGCTGTTTCTCAAGGACGGCCGTGTGTTCAACGAGCTGCTCCGGGGGGATCGGGGGAGGCCGGTGTTTTACCACGAAATT
The DNA here is from genome assembly GCA_910575405.1 of Clostridia bacterium. Taxonomy (GTDB): domain Bacteria; phylum Bacillota; class Clostridia; order Peptostreptococcales; family Anaerovoracaceae; genus Hominibacterium. The sequence continues at coordinate 45,932 of CAJTER010000009.1, forward strand.
TTGGATGTGCTGGCTGCGCTGGGGGGTGATGTCAGTGACGTTATTTGAGTTGTCGCTGCGCAACGCCAGACGGCAGGCAAAGGATTACATGGTCTACTTCGCCACAGTGGCCATGGCTGCCGCTCTGCTTTACTCCTTCAACGGGCTGGTATTTTCCCGTGAAATCAATACCTTGTCCAAGAGCATGTCCACGCTCCCTCTGGTGATCGTGCTGGCCAGTATCGTGGTGGTGTGCATTTTCGGCTGGCTGGTGGCTTATGCGATTCGATTCATGCTTTTGCGCCGCGGGCGGGAGATAGGGACATATCTGCTCATTGGCCTGGAAAACAAACAGGTGGCCCGGCTGTTCTTTTTGGAAAACCTGGCTGTGGGCGGCTGTGCCCTTCTGCTGGGAATTGCTCTGGGAGGACTGCTCTATCAGGCGTTTCGTGCTATTGTGCTGACTTTGTTTGGCCTACCCTATACCTTTTCCTTAGCCTTCTCTTTCCCGGCTTTGGGGATGACCGTCCTCTATTTTTCCCTGATTTACCTCTTCGCCTTGTGCCGGAGCCGCAAATATATACGTAAGGCCAAGATCCACGATCTAATCTACCTTGATCGGGTTAATGAGGACTCAGCCATCCGGAGAAGCAAAAAACGCCGCTTGCTTTTCTCCTTTTCTATTGCGCTGGGCGCAGCCGGAACCTGCCTGCTTATGGCAGGAGGAGCCATCTTTGGCATCATCGGGGCAGGATGTGTGATTGCATTTCTCTTCGGTTTCTTCCTCTGCTTTTCCTCCGCAGTGCCTGACTTCTTTGACAAGCGGCCCGCCCGCAAGTACAGGGGGCAGAACCTGCTGGTGTTCCGAACTCTCACAGCTAAGCTGGCCACTATGGGGGTGCTCATGGCCGTTATCTCCATACTCTTTACCGCCACCTTCATCTCTGAGGGCGCAGGGCTGGTATTCAGGGGGCTTTTCGCTGGCCGAGCGGCGGAAAATGCCTGCTTTGATCTGTATATCGGTACTGACAGTGACAAGCCCCTCAGTCAGGATTATCTGGATTACATCCGGGAGAACATCCCCGTGGAGCGGGAGCTGCGCTATAGCGTCTTTCAGGGAAAGGACAGCCGGATCATGGATTATGTGGAAAGCGGGGGAGAGGACTATTACCGATACTTTGGCCGGGATCCGGTGCTGCGGTACAGCGATTATGCCGCTCTCCGGGCTATCGCAGGCTACCCGCCGGCAGAATTGAATTCGGGGGAATATCTCATCCACTGCTGGCCCTATTTGGAAAAACACCTGGCCGATTATACCCAGCCCATTTCCCTGGGGAAAGCCAGCCTGACTCCTGGCGGGGTCTATACGGAGCACCTTTTGCAAAACTACGACACAGGCAATGGAGCGCGGTATATCCTCGTGGTTCCCGATGGAGCGGCGGAGGGCCTTTCGGTAATTCACCATGCCTATGCAGCCAAGACGGATCAGCCAGTGACGGAGGTTCAATTTTACGATCTGTATTCTATCCAGGAGGAACAGAAACCGGCTCAAAGCGGCTATGATGCGATCCACGCCGAATCCCAGGAGCAGGCAGATGCGGCGGCCTGGACGGCTCTCACCGTATTCCCCCTCTTCTTCCTGGCACTGGCCCTTACCATGACCGCCGCCACTATTTTGACAATCCAGCAGCTCAGCGAATCAGAGCGATACAGGCGGCAGTTCGGCCTTCTGCAAAAGCTTGGCATGGACCGGCGGGAGATGGCTAAGATTTTGCGCAATCAGTTTGCCATTTATTACACTATGCCCGCTGTACCTCCGGTGCTGATCGGCGTGCCCGTTATCCTCCACATGGCCTGTTCCGCCGAGCCGGGGGTGCTGGTGGGAATGAACAGTCCTGGAAGCATCATAACAATTTCACTGGGGATTTTTTTCCTGATTTATGGAATCTACATATTGCTGGCCTATACTAGCTTAAAGCGGAACGTACTCCCGGCTTAGCTCCTACTTTGGCAGACGGAAGGCGGAAAGCGAAAACAGCATGAATTTTTTACCAAAAATATTTTTTAACAGTTGTATTTCCGTTGAAAGGTGTATAATATAAATATAGAAAGCCAAGAGATAATCTAAATTTCTCAATATAAAAGCAGGGAGTGCGTTCCCTGCTTTTATACTATCATTACGATATGTAGGCTAGTTATCATCTTTCTTGCCATTTAATGTACTGACCACCTGACAATTGGGACGTCTGGCACTGCCTATTTTGCCATCTGCTGCATTGTCATCGCTCGCCATAGCTAAGGCTACACCTCGTTCTTCCGCCTTGCAGTTGCAGGCTGATAAAATATTCAGCACCATTCACCCTAATTCCCAGGTGGTCAGTATGCTACCCAATTTTTACATATGATCAATACAAAGATTTGCACGCAGTATTAATAAATTATCTGAAATTGTACCCCTTTTCTCAATAATATATGCCTGTCTGTAACTTTTTTCCGATATCAAGGAATTTAAACCTTTTTTCAGAGCAGGGTATTGACATATCCCTGGCCAGGTAGTAATATGAAGTTAGCTTCACATGAAGTAAACTTCATATTACTGCAGAAGTATTCCAGGAGTATTCATGAAAACGAGAGTAAAGGAATTGCGGACAGCCGCGAAAATGACGCAGCAGCAGCTGGCGGATCTGGTCTACGTTTCCTCGCGGACCATTATTTCAATTGAAAAGGGGCAGTACAATCCTTCCCTCATGTTAGCCTACCGCATGGCAGTCGTCTTTGGGGTGACGGTGGAGGAGCTGTGCTGCCTGCAGGAAAACAAGGAATTGGAGGATGAACAATATGAAGACTTGTAAGCGAATTTACAACAAGAAGGTATTTGCCTTTGGAGTGGTTATGATCGGTTTGGGCTGCCTGAATCTCATCTGCGATCTTGTTACAGACCGGATCGATGTAAATGGAATCATCCTGATAGTGGCTCTCTTCCTCTTTGGCAGTTTCGCCACCCTCCGCAGCCTTTCGCGGAAGTTGTCCCGGGAGGATAAGCTGGATGAGATGGACGAACGCAATCAGCTGATTGAACTGAAAGCAAAGAGCAGGGCCTTCCGGCTGACGCAGGGTACTTCCTTTGTGCTCATGCTGGCGCTGCTGGTTCTGGGAAAAGTCTCTGACTACGGCGTCCTTCTTGCCATAGGGGCGGGCCTGGCCTTTGCTTTCGCCATCTCCCTGTTTGCGGAAGTGTTTGCTTTTATGTATTATGAGGGGCGAAATTAGTGTGAATTGATATAAGCGTGTAAGCTCGTGTATTTGTTTCTATATAAAAAGGAAGGAGAACGTTATGAAAAAAAGCCTGATCAATTTTTGGATGAGCGCGGCAAGCTGATCAGTCTGCATGCCTGGAATACAGCACTGGAGTTTGTCATCGCCGCAACACAGTTGCTGACCATGTATGTACTGTTTGCCAGGCCCCGCCTGCCCTCCCCTGCCAGAAGGATGGCGGTCGATTGAGCTACGGAACACATGATGCCATAGCCTCCGGCCATGAAGATACAGGCGCCAGCATCCACAGATTTCCCTTCATCAAACTTAAGCACACCATGGAACATACGGCACTGATACTGCTCCCCGTCAGAAAGGCTCCGAAGGGCAGCCGATCAAAGTATCTCCGCAGGGGGCTTTCCCCTGTCTGAAGTAAACTGGATGATGATTCCGGTGGCAGCGGAAAAAACGGCGGCGGCGATAAAGGCGCTCCTGTAACCGAACATTTGATGCAGATGAATTCCTGCAGCCGGCTCCAGGGCCATGCTGATTGCGTTCATACTGCCGTAAAGACCCATACCGGATCGATCTTTTCCTTTGGCGGCAGGACGACAGAAAAGGGAGCAGATGTTCATTATTCCTCCGATGAGTCCCATCAGAATTCCCCCGCAAACCCGGTAATCAGAGGTGTTACCAGCAAGGGGCTTGCCATGTAAAAGAAACTGGCCGCCAGAAGCAGGGCAATGTCCTTTCCTGCTTTGCAATAGCCTTTGGGTTTCAAAATAGCACCTCATTTTCTTTAAAATTCTATCTATTCCATAAATTTACTTTATTTTTATTGATTATATTCCAGAATATGTTATACTATAAACGTTATCATCCCTCATACTGATAGCAGTAAGGAGGTGAGAATCTTGGATTTTATTTATGCATTCTTTAATTGCTGTTGCGGCGAACTTCCTGACTGATGGGATTCGCAAATGGTTAGACGGCAATCATGATGATAACTAGCCTACATATCGTAATGATAGTATAAAAGCAGGGAACGCACTCCCTGCTTTTATATTGAAAAAATCAGATTTTATCTATGCTTTATCTGTGTTGTTATTATACACCTTTCAACAGAAAATGCAACAGTTAAAAATATTTTTTTGGAAAAAAATTCATATTACTTTTGCCTTCCATCTCCTGATTAAGGATTACCCTTAATCGTCAAGCTCTCATTCACAACAGTCAGGTAATCTGAACTGGCACTCATTAAAATAGAGATAATAAATCCCATCTTCCGGCGCTTCAAATTCATAGAGCCCCTGCATACTTTGTTTTGCGGTTCCCTTTTTTAATACGCCGTCCTGCACATATCCTATAAGAAGCTCTGCTCCGGGGCAGTCTCTGACGGTCCCTTTTTGAAAAAGAGAGAAAGAAGGCGGATACGATTATCACCAATTTGACCGCTTATATCAGAAAACCGTTGCAGCTAGGGCGGACCCTGGTTTTCTTTGATGAAGTACAGGAATGTCTCGCGGTTCGTACTGCCATCAAATTTCTGGCAGAGGACGGAAGATTTGATTGCATCCAGTCCGGCACCATGCCACAGGCAGTGCAGATTATTCATGGGAGATACAGGGCTGCTCTGTGCCGCTTCAATGGAAAATATCCAGTTTGAGATCCTAAGCTGACAGGTGAAACGCGGCTTACCTTTTGAGCCTATACACATCTAAATTTACGTATCTCAATTCCATTAATAATTTTTCTATTATGTAGAAAACTATGTAGGAACTGATGTGTCATCTGATTGCTCCGCCTGAGCGAGGCAGCAGATGAAAAATTGAAAGGAGATCGTAAATTATGAAAGGTTATGCTATGCTGAAAATCGGGGAGTCCGGCTGGATCGAAAAGGACCGCCCTGTCTGTGGGCCCCTGGACGCCATCTGCAAGCCCCTTGCCATCGCGATTTGTACATCGGATGTGCATACCCTGTGGGAAGGCGCCATTGGAGAACGCCATAACATGATACTCGGCCACGAGTGCAGCGCGGAGGTAGTGGAGGTAGGAGAGCTGGTGAAGGACTTTAAGCCGGGAGATCGGGTTCTGGTGCCGGCCATTACACCGGACTGGAATTCCCTGGAGGCCCAGGCGGGATACTCCATGCACTCGGGAGGAATGCTGGCCGGCTGGAAATTCTCTAACTTTAAGGACGGCGTGTTCTCCGAATACTTTCACGTAAACGACGCAGACGGAAACCTGGCCCTGCTGCCGGACTCCATCAATACAGTGGATGCCTGCATGCTGTCGGATATGGTTCCTACCGGTTTTCACGGCGTCGAACTGGCGGACGTACAGTTCGGCGACTCCGTTCTGATCATCGGAATCGGACCAGTGGGCCTGATGTCCGTTGCCGGAGCCAATATGCGCGGCGCTTCCCGCATCATGGCCGTAGGCACGAGACGCGTCTGCCAGGAAGCGGCCAAGGGCTACGGAGCCACGGATTTTATCAGCTACAAGGACGGCCCTCTTGACGAACAGGTGCTGAAGATGACGGATGGAAAAGGTGTAGACAAGATCGTCATTGCAGGAGGAAGCGTAAGTACCTTCTCCGAAGCAGTAAAATGCCTGAAGCCGGGTGGCAAGATCGGCAATGTAAACTACCTGGGCACAGGAGACGTCATTGACATCCCCAGAGTGGAATGGGGCGTTGGCATGGGACACAAACAGATTAACGGCGGCCTGATGCCGGGTGGACGCCTGCGCATGGAAAAGCTGGCCAGCCTGATTGCGGCGGGAAAGCTGGACGTATCTCCCCTGAGCACCCACGTATTCGACGGATGGGATCACCTGGAAGAAGCGCTGTTTCTCATGAAGGACAAGCCGGCGGATCTGATCAAGCCGGTGGTAAAGCTTGCGGATTAAGTATAAAACCCGCAAAAAATTTTTTTGTGGATGCTAAAATTGGTAATTTTTTGAATTTTACAGATAAAAGAATATTGCAACAAAATTTGTATATGCTATAATGCCAGCAGACAAAAGGATAGAATTAGTCCATATGGGCAAAAGGACGAACCCCCGAAAGTATTCGTAGTACAATCGGGGGCTCTTCTTCTTTTCCGTCTGCTTTCGGTTTTTTATTTTCCGTTCCGACAGATTCCAACAGCAAAACCGCCCCTTTTTAATACAAACCGCAGCAAAGAAACTGAGGAATTATTTCATCATTGACAAGATCTTCTTATTGTGATAGATTGAACATAGTTAGTAAATAACTGAATATTTTGGATTCACAGCGTAACGAAGACCGGTGAAAGGCCGGCGCAGATTTACCCCTACTGTATGCGAGGACAACGGAGCACAGATGCCATTGCTTTTCATGGAGAGTGAGAAGGCGCTCCCGCGGATGAATCACGAGCCAGGAGACTTTGCTGTAGATCCACAAGTAGAGGGCCTTTGGGTAGGAAGGCAGGCTATTTTTTATTGCAGTAAATAGCCGGAGTGCACAAAAACCAAAGCAGTAAGAAAGGAAAAAGTATGAAAATGAGAAGATCAAGATCAAAAATCACAATTGCAGCTTTGACCGCAATGACCATGGTGTTTACTATGATACCTGGCATGGCCTTTGCTGCGGAAGAAACCGGCGGCACGGAAGCGGAGCCGAAGACCGTAACCGTTACATTCAGCGGCGAAACAGCAGATGGATTTGACATGCAGCCTGTGACCCTGGAAGTAGCCTCCGATCTGACGGAGCAGTATTATCCAGACGTAACCGTTGAGCCTAAAAACGAGGTAACCATTTCCGACGTGCTGGTAGCGGCCCACATGGAAAAGTACGGCGAAGCCTTTGAGAAAAACCCTGCCGCCTACTACAATGTGGAAGACGGAACCTACAAGACCGGCTTTGCCCTGACCCAGTTTGAGCGCACGGGAAGCTCCTATATGTACTATGTAAACAGCCTCGCTCCCCAGGAAGGAATCTGCCTTACGAAAGTAAATGATGGAGATTTTGTGGAAACAGGGCTTTATCATGACACGGAAACCTGGTCCGATGTATATGGAAGCTTTAAAAGCAGGGAATACACAGCCAAAGAAGGGGAAGCAGTAAGCGTAGATCTTATGGCAGTAAACAGCAGAAATGAAGCAGCGGCAATCGACGATGGCGCGAAGATCATGCTCCTGGACACTAAAACGGGAAAAGTGACAGATCCGATCGCGACTGCGGACAAGGATGGAACGGCTTCTTTAAAATTCGCTAAAAAAGGAACCTATTATATAACCGCCATCGGAACCGCTACCTACACAGGCTATACGGGAGCACAGGTCTCCGGAAGATTCATGATGCCTTATGCAAAGGTAACAGTTGCGGCAAAGCCAGTCGTAAAGCCCGCGCCAGTGAAAAAAACCTTAAAGACCCCGGTGGTAACGGTTAAGGCAGGGAAAAAGTACGCCAAGATTTCCTGGAAAAAGGTAGCCGGAGCAAAGGGCTATCAGGTTTACCGGGCAACCTCCAAAAACGGAACCTACAAGAAGATCGCAACTGTTTCCGCCAAAAAACTGAGCGTAAAAGCGACAAAATTAAAGAGTGGCAAGAAGTATTACTTCAAAGTACGGGCTTACGCAAACTCAGTAAAGAGCAGCTATTCAAAAGTAAAAGCAGTTAAAATCAAATGATGCGGGAAAAAACAGCGGCAGTCCGGCAGCAGATCGGAAAGGCCATCATAGGCAAGGAAAAAACCATAACCAGAGTGTTGATGGCTATTCTAGCCGGGGGACACATTTTGCTGGAGGACATACCGGGGGTGGGAAAGACGACCCTGGCCCTGGCCTTCAGCAAGGCCATGGGCCTGTCCTTCAACCGGGTGCAGTTCACGCCGGACGTGGTGCCTTCCGACATCACCGGATTTTCCATGTACAACCGGCAGACGGAGCGTTTTGAATACAAACCGGGAGCAGCCATGTGCAACTTGCTCCTGGCCGATGAGCTGAACCGGACCTCCAGCAAGACCCAATCCGCCCTTTTGGAGGTCATGCAGGAGGGAAGCATTACGGTAGACGGGACAACGAGACAGATGCCCCGTCCATTTATCGTTATTGCCACCCAGAATCCCCTGGGAACAGCGGGAACACAGAGTCTGCCGGAAGCGCAGTTGGATCGCTTTATGCTCCAGCTTTCCATGGGTTATCCGGATTTTGAGGCCCAGGTGGAGCTTTTGATGGATCGGCAGAAAAAGAACCCCTTGGATGAGATCATCCCCGCTGTATCAAAGGAAGAAGTTCTGCAGATGCAGCAGGAGGTGGAAAACCTCTATATTGACCGCAAAATCGTCGAATACGTAACAAAACTTACGGAGCTGAGCAGAAAGCAAAAGCTCATCCGCCTGGGAATTAGCCCCAGAGGCGCTCTGGCTGTCTGCGCCATGGCAAGGGCCTGCGCCTACATCCATCAGCGGGATTACGTAGTTCCCGAGGATGTGCAGGAGATCTTCGTAGACGTGTGCCGCCACAGGCTCATTATGGAGCCAAAGGCCCAGCTCAATCAGGTTACAGCGGATCGGATGCTGGCGGAAATTTTGAAGATAGTGCCGGAGCCGAAACTGATGAACGAAAATAGGAAGAAAGAGAACAAACGATGAAGGCCGCGAGAATCGGAGCCCTGCTCTGGGGCTGCTTTGCGATCCTGTTTTACATGTGGACCGCTTCACCCGCGGCTCTTGCGGTACTTGCAGGGACTGTGTGCGTTCTTTTGGCAGGGGCGCTTCTGACCCTTACCTGTGGTAAAGGGTGCAGCGCGATTCTCTCAGCTTCTCAGGAGGCGGAAAAGGGAAAGCCGGTCTTTATCGATCTGACGGTAAAGAACGCCTCCCTTCTTCCCGTGTGCCGCTGCAGCATGATCCTGGAATGCAGCAACATCCTCACAGGAGAGCAGGTGGAAATTCCGCTTTCCTTCAGCCTGTGGCCAAGGGGATCGGCGGCCCTGCAGGCAGAGCTTGCAGCCCCATACTGTGGCTGCCTTTCCTGCTGCATCAGGGAGGCTTCGGTGGGGGATCTGTTTTCCCTTTACCGGGCGCGGCGCAGGCTGCGGGCTGAAGCCAGGACCTATGTTATGCCCCAGATCCAGGAAGCGGAGTTTTCCCCCCAGGAGCTGGACGCCTACAATATGGAAAGCTACCGCTATTCCGCTTCCAGGAAGGGAAATGACCCGGGGGACACCTTTGGCATTCGGGAATACGAGGAAGGCGACAGTCTGAAAACCATTCACTGGAAGCTGACGGGAAAGTTGGGAGACCTGATGGTAAGAGAGCTGGGTCTTCCGGTAGAAAATAACATCATGCTGCTGCTGGAAAAGGGCATGGAGCCGGGAAACCCCCTTACCCCCCAGCAGAGGGATAAGGCGGCGGAGCTCTTTTTATCCCTCTCCCACACACTGCTCTCCCATCAGATCACCCACAGCGCGGGCTGGCAGGATTACAGGAGCGGCCAGTTTATTAGCCGCCGCATCGAAGATATGGAGGCCCTGTGGGTCATGACCGGCCTTCTGATGGAGACACCCTATAAGGAGGATCCTGTTCCGGCCCAGATTCACTGTCAGGAGTACGACAGAGAGGCCGGATTTTCCCATTATCTGTACGTTACAGCAGCAAGCAGCCAGCGGAGCATGAGCGGATTGGAGAATTACGGTGCAGTTACAGTCTATCAGGCATAAAAGAGAAAGGGAGCAGGTCAAAAAGCCGCAGCTCCTTGTCCTGCTTCTTTCCGCCGCCCTTTCGGCAGGTTTCCTCTGCTGCTTTATGACCGGACTTAACCTTACTGCGGGAAAGGGAGGCCTGCTGGGAGGCGGCCTAAAGGGCGGGCTGCTCTTTCTGTGGAACGAGGCAGCGGATTTTCTGGGAAATACCCACTTCCTCCTGCTGACGAAGTACCAAGGGGCGGGGGAGGGCTGCGGCCTCTTTCTTCTCATCGTATGGCTGCTCCTTTCCGCTGTCAGCTACGGCTTTGTGCGAAGCGGCAAATGGCCCTTTCTGCTGCTGTATCTGATTCCTTTTTTCGCAGCTCAGATCCTGTGGGACATCCGGTCTCAGCCCTGGGCAGCGGCCCTGCTTTTGTGGGCAGCCTTTACAGCGGCAGTCCGTCCGCGGCTTTCTGAGAGCGGCGGAATTCTGGCAGCCCTGCTGCTACTGCTTCTGGCTGGAGGCACAGCGGCAGGCGTGACGCTGGCCGCGGCAGGAGAGGAGGGAGCGCTCCCATCTGCGGAGGCGCTTTCCGGCAGGCTGCACCAGGCAGTGGAGGAAGCCCGCTTTGGCACAAACCCCAGGGGAGACGGCAGCCTTCAGCCAGCGGACTTTGACAGTCAGGAAACGGCCCTGGAGATCAAAATGGAAACGCCGGATTCCCTCTATTTAAAAGGCTTTACAGGCAGCAGGTACAAGGACGGACATTGGGAGCCCCTTTCCTGCAGCGGTTATTACCAGCAGAACGCCCTCTTTTACTGGCTTCACAGGGAGGGCTTTTCCGGCCTTTCTCAAATGGAGCAGATAGAACAGCTGTTGCAGAAAAAGGGGGAGCATGGGAGCATTTCGGTGAAAAATGCCGGAGCATGCCGAAAATACGTATATGCTCCCTATGAACTGGTAGGGAAAACGGAGCCTGCCGCAAAGAGCTGGTCCGACAGCTTCCTGACGGCTGCGGGACTTTCGGGGGCAGCGGAATACCGGATGGAGACGCTTCCCAATATGGTAAAGGAATGGCCCTCCCTTGCGGCCGAGCTGTTCACCAAAAAGGCGGGGGAAGAGCTGAGCCGCTACCGGACAAACGAAAGCCACTACAACGTCCGCATGTATGAGGATTACTCAGAAGTCACGGACTCCCAGCGAAAGCTCTTGGCAGAGAACATCGGCCGGGAGGGAAACCAGGACAAGGGTCACGTGGATTATAAACAGGCCATCAGCGCCGTGCAAGTCTGGCTGGAGGAAAACTTCATCTATACGGAGCGTATCCGAGAGAGCGAGGACAAGGAGGATCCGGTAGAGGAATTCTTCCGCTCAAAGAAGGGCTGCGATGTGCACTACGCTTCGGCGGCAGTTCTCATGTTCCGCTATTACGGCATTCCGGCCAGATACGTAGAAGGCTATCTGATCACGCCGGAGGATATTGAGGGAAAGGAGCCTGGGGATCTCATCTCCATTCCCCGGTCAAACAACCACGCCTGGCCGGAGATCTATATCGACAGCTTTGGCTGGGTACCCCTGGAGGTAACGCCGGAATACTACGACCGCATGGAGCAGCCGGATCTTTCAAAGGGCCTGGAAAACCAGGGAGCATCGGATGCTCAGAAAGACTATGACCGGCAAAATACCAGACAGTACGTGTACACGGATCCGGAGAGCAGGCCGGAGGACGAATCCATCCTCTGGAAAGCCATATTGCTGCTGGCTGCCCTCGATCTGCTGGTGCTGGCCCTGGCATACGGCATCGCTAAACTGATCCAAAAGCTGGCTTATCTCAGGAAAAGGAGGAAGGCCTTTGGGGATGCGGATCCGCGAAAGGCGGTATGCGCCGTTTATACCTACATGCGGGCTCTGAAGGTTCCCTTTACACGGGCCGCAAGGGAGATAGGAAACCGGGCTGCCTACAGCAAATGTGAAATCAGCGAGACGGATCGAAGCCGGATGCTGGAAGAATGGGAAAGGATGAAAAGAGAAAGACATGAAAAAAAGAGGAATCGCTCTGGCGTTGGTACTGCTGCTGGTGCTGACGGCAGCAGGCTGTAGCGGAAACGGGGCAAAGAGCGCAAAGCAGGAGCCAAAGGACATACAGGCTGAAACAGCCGCATACCTCCTGGAGCAAGTGCCGGAGCCTGCAGTTAGCTCCACAGGAGGCGAGTGGACGGTAATCGGACTTGCCAGAGGAAATATAGAAGTACCGGCAGACTATTACGATATCTACTATGATAATGTGCGGGCCGCAGTAAAAAGCGGCAAAGGCGTGCTGGATGAGAGGCGCTATACGGAATACGCCAGAGTCAGCATTGCCCTGAACGCCATTGGAAAGGATCCGACGGATGTGGAAGGCTACGATCTTTTAGAGCCCCTCTGCGACTATGAGGAGGTAATAAGCCAAGGAATCAACGGCTCCATATACGCCCTGATTGCGGCGAATACCTGCGGCTATGAGCTGAAGGGAGAAAAGCGCCACTTAAAGCGGATTCTGGAGGCGGAGCTTGACGGCGGCGGCTTTTCCTTTGACGGGGAAGGAGAGGTAGACGCGGACGTGACAGGTATGGCCCTTCAGGCTCTGGCCCCTTACAAGGAAGATGAAGCGGCCATGAAAGCAGCAGAGCGGAGCATCGAAGCGCTGAGCCGCATGCAGCAGGAAAACGGCGGATTTGGGGAAAGCTCGGAAACCATCTCCCAGGTGATCCGGGGGTTATCGGCAGCCGGAGTGGATCCTATGACAGACGAGCGCTTTATCAAGGGGGAAAACGGGATCGTTTCCGCCCTCATGGAATACTGGACCGGAGAAGGCTTCAGCCATGAAGCAGGCGGGGAAGCGGAGCTTCTGGCTACTGAGCAGGCCATGTGCGCGCTGGATGAATTCGTGAAATAATAAGGAGAAGGCGATGAAAAAAGGCCCCAGAGGAAAACACAATTTCATATGGGCTGGAATTTCCCTGGCTCTTCTCATAGCCTTTGGCGGCATTCTGGCCTTCTCCCTCACCTCTCAGGTTGAGGCCATTCCGGAAAATCCCCTGGATGGGATAAACGCGAAGCGATCCCAGGAGCTGGTGACGGGAAGCGGCTTTCAGATGGACAAAAAGCAGGAACAGACCCGCAAAAAAGAAGAAAAGAAAAAGCAGCAGGAGCAAAAAAAAGAAAAGACTGTAAAAAAGCAGGAGCCGGGAACGGCTCCGGTAAAGGCCAAGGAGGACGCCCTTCCCCAGCAAAGGCCCGGCGGCAAAAAGCCTTCTGACGGCGGCCAGCAGGGAGGGGAGGCCCAGCGCCCTCAGGAGGATCAAAAGGACCCGCCGGAAGAGCAGGAGGATCCCCTGCTTCCCACCATTGCAACCAATCTGCGGCAAAAGGAAGAGGTCGCCATCGGCTACAAGGGATTTTGGATCAAGGCAGCGGATCATAAAAATCGGGCCATCGACTCTTCTGGCATTGAGGTGAGCGTAAATGGGGAAAAGGTCTATCGTTCGGGTGAAGACGGCAGCAAGGTCAACTACGGGGCGGAGATGATCCGGGGTGAAAATTCCATCCGCATTACAGCCACGGATCGCTATGGCAAGAGCAAAACCATCCTCTACCTGATTTACGGTACAGAGGGCAAGGAAGAGGAAAAGGAAGGCGCCATAACCCTCAGCATTGAGGCGGGAACCATTGGCAAGGGATACATCCTGGGCCCCATGGAGGCGGAGGTCGCGGCAGGAAAGCCCTTTGCCTACACGCTGGACAATGCCCTGAAGGAAAAGGGGTTCAGCTATGACAGCGGCGGCAGCCTGAACACCGGCTTTTACCTCAAGCGGATCTACAAAACTGGCATCACCTCCGGCTACAAGCTTCCTTCCGCCCTGGAGCAGATTCTGGAAGAGGATATCGGCTACACCAAGACCAATATCGAAGCCAATTCCCTGGGAGAAAAGGACTTTACCACCGAATCCGGCTGGATGTATCAGGTCAACGGCGAAGGACTCAGCCACGGTGTATCCGGCTACATCCCCAGAGACGGCGATACGGTGCGAATCCGCTTTACCCTCTGGCAGGGCAAGGACTTAAACGGCGAGTGGGGAAGCTGGTAAAACGGCAAAAGGGCGAATAGCAAAAGGAGATTAACATGATGAAAACGAGACGAATTACAGCCATAGTTCTGGCATTCATGCTCTGTATGGGGATGCTCCCGGCAGGAGCCTTCGCGGCACAGAACATAAGCAACGTGGAATGGGCCAATTTCCGCAACAGCGATGAAAACAACGGCGTGACGGATCGGGAAACCCCGGTGACAACAGAGGAAGCGACCCTCAAATGGGCGGCTCCCGTTGCAAAGGGCTATACCCAGTCCTGCACACCGCCTCTGATCTTAGACGGCTATGCCTACACAGCCCAAGGGCGCTACATTTACAAGCTGGATAAGGAAACGGGAAAGCAGATGGCCCAGAGCGTAAAGCTGGCGGGTCAGCTGGGCTATGCCTTAAACCCCATCCTCTACGCCAACGGAATGCTCTTCGTGCAGATCAACAACGGCAGGATCCAGGCTCTGGACGCAAAGACCTTGGAATCCCTCTGGATCAGCGAGGAAGTCGGCGGCCAGACCTTATCTCCGGTGACCTACAAAAACGGCTATATTTACACGGGAACCTGGAACGCGGAGGACAAGGACGGGACCTACTATTGTCTTTCCGTCAGGGATGAAAAACCGGATCAGCCCGATGAAGTGAAGAAATGCACCTGGAAATTCGTGCCCTCACAGAAAGGCGAAACACCCAGAGGCTTTTACTGGGCAGGGTCTTATGTATCGGAAAACTACGTTGCCTTTGGATCCGATGACGGCGTTATCGAAGGAAGAGATGCAAAGACTGGCAGCTTTTACACCGTGGATCCCAAAAGTGGGGAAATCATCGACAAGCTGGACGGACTAAACGGCGATGTCCGCACCACGACTGTTTACAGCGGCGGATACCTGTATTTTGCCACAAAGGGCGGCTCCCTCTACAAGGTCTCCGTGGACAAGGACGGAAACCTGGGAACCTCTTCCTCCATCGAATTAAAGGGAATGATGACCGCTTCTCCAGTGGTCTATAACGGCAGAATCTATATCGGCATCTGCGGTCTCGGAGATCTGTTCAGCGCGGACGGCGGCCACAAATTCGCGGTCATAAACGACGATGCGGAGCTGAGCGCAAGTTCCCTTGCCTATGAAGTGCCCATCAAGGGATACCCTCAGGCAGCGGCACTCCTTTCCACAGCAGCAAAAGCTCAGAACGGCAAGGTCTACCTCTACTTCACCTACAATACAAAGCCGGGCGGAATTTACTATCTGGCCGATGCGCCGGGACAGACCTCGGGAAGCGCGAAGCTTCTCTTCACACCGCCAAAGGAAATGCAGCAGCACTGTATCAGCACCCTCTGCTGCGATAAAGAAGGAACCCTGTATTACAAAAACGACTCCGGCTATCTCATGGCCGTAGCAAAGAACCGGGCTTATCTGAATGACATAACTGCATCCGCAGCCAGCGGCAAAATCACCTGGTCCGACGACTTTAACCCGGGCTATACACAGTACGATCTGATTGCAGAGGCAGGAACAAAAGAAGTAAAGCTGACCCTGAGCATGCCCCAGGGCGTTCAGGCAACAGTAGACGGGAAGGCCTGCGGCGGAACCTTCACCTGCGATCTGGGCACAGAGGGGAGGAAGACCGTTTCCATTCAGGTCAGCAAAACCGAGGGCAGCAAAACCTACGAAAGAACCTATACCCTGAGCATCCGCCAAAAGGGAAACAGCGCCGTTCTTTCCGACCTGAAAATCAGCGCCAGCAACGCCTTTGGCGCCGAGGAGCTGCCTTTAGACAAAGCCTTCAGCCCTGAGAGCGGAGCATACACGGCTTACATGGAAGGAAGAGCTAACAAATTTGTAAATATCTGGCCCCTTGCTTCGGAAGCAAAGGCAAAGATCCAGATATATCCGCTGGAAAACGTGACCTCAAAAGGTGTGGATGAAGACGGAACCATTGGCATCACCGCAGCTTCGGGCGAAAGAGATCGCTACGCGGTTTACCTGACGGAAGGAAAAACTACAGCCAAAATCCGCATCCGGGTTACCTCCGAGGACGGCGCACTGACAAAGGATTACCTAGTGACCATAAACCGGGGCTCTGCCGCCAGCCAGCCTACGGATCCGGTCGATCCGACAAACCCAAGCGATCCCACGGATCCCAGCCAGCCGGTAGAAAAGCCAGTGCTGACCATCAGCAAGGCCAGCCTCACCCTTTACACCTGCAAAAATTACAACAAAGCCAGCCTGACTGCCTCCCTCAATGGCAAAAAAACCACCAGCGCGGCCTGGAAGGTGACAAAAGGCAGCGGAATTGTCTCTGTTTCCAAAACAGGAGTCATCACTGCCAAAAAGGCGGGAAGTGCGGCAGTAACCGTATCCGCTCAGGGAGTCAGCAAAACCTGCAGGGTGACGGTAAAGAAAGCGAATTTCCAGCTGGCAAAGAGCGCTCTGACCCTTAAAAAGAACAAAACCGCGGCCATCAAGGTAAAGCAGGCTGTGCCAAAGGGAACGGTCACCTACAAATCGGCCAACAAAAAGATCGCCTCCGTAACATCGAAAGGCGTGGTAAAGGGAAAGAAAAAAGGCAAGACTTACGTCAAGGTTACCTGCAACGGCATAAGCAAAAAAGTGAAGATTACAGTAAAATAACATGAAAGCTGCTGTCAGTACATTAGAGAGCAGCCGCAGAGAAGAAGGGTTTGAGAGGAAGCATTCAGACCCTTTTCATGATACACAGGCGAGGCGGACATGCGCCGGAAA
This sequence comes from Clostridia bacterium, assembly GCA_910575405.1. GTDB lineage: Bacteria > Bacillota > Clostridia > Peptostreptococcales > Anaerovoracaceae > Hominibacterium. Next base: position 62,678 of record CAJTER010000009.1, read on the forward strand.
AGAGGAAACGATGAACGGGATTCACGGATTTATGAGAAAAAAAGCTGCGCTGGCGGGAATTATCCTGCTGATCCTGCTGACAGCGGGACTGTCGGCCTCCTGCGGCAAGGCGGAAGGGAACGAAGCGGCAGGCGGCCAGACTCAGAGCAAATATACCTGCACTCTGACCATCAAATGCGATACAGCTTTGAAGAGCGAAAAGCTGGATGAGGGCAAGAAAAAAATCCTCCCCGCGGACGGCGTGATACTGGCGGAAACAGAAGTGGAATTTCAGAAAGGGGACACGGTCTACGATATCCTGCAGCGGGAAACGAGAAATCGCAAGCTGCAGATGGAAGCGGAAGAGGGCACAGTCTACAAGACCCAGTATATCGAAGGGATCGGAAACCTCTACCAGTTGGACTGCGGCGAGCTGAGCGGTTGGATGTACAAGGTGGGCGACACCTTTCCCAAGACAGGATGCAGCCAATACCAGGCAGAGCAGGGGGATACAATTCAGTGGCTCTACAGTTGCGACCAGGGAAAGGATATTGGAGGGAGCAATTACTGATGAAAAGCACCTTTAGCAGCTGCCACCCAGCGATCAACTTTCTGTGGTTTTGTACCGTCATTCTTTTGAGCGTATTTTTGCTGCATCCAGTTCTCCTGGCCATTTCCGCGGCAGGTTCGGCAGCTTATGCTTTCAGGCTGGGGGGAGGAAAAACCGGCAGGCTGATCCTGTTCTTCCTTGTTCCCATGATCCTCCTGGTTACAGGGGGAAACTTTCTGATCAACCATCAGGGCGTTACCATTCTCGGGTATCTGTGGGATAATCCCCTCACAAAGGAGGCCCTTGTCTACGGGCTTGTTTCCGGACTCATGTTTGCTTCCATTTTTCTCTGGTTTTCCTGCTATAACGCCATTATGACCAGCGACAAATTCGTGTATCTCTTTGGCAGGATTATGCCCTCCATATCCCTTATTTTTTCCATGATCATGCGCTCCGTTCCCAGATACAAAAGCCAGCTGACGGCCATTTCACAGGCCCAGAAGTGCATAGGGCGCAGCGGGACAGGCAGCGCAGCGCAAAAAGGAAAACACGGAATGAAGCTCCTTTCCATTATGACCACCTGGGGTCTGGAAAATTCCATTGATACGGCAGATTCCATGAAAAGCCGGGGCTACGGACTTAAGGGACGAACCACCTTTTCCATTTACCGTTTTGATTTGCGGGATCGGCTCCTGCTTTTGTTCATTTTGGCATTGCTTTCCGCGATGATAGGGGGGAGCGTACTGGGGATCTGCAGCGCCAGATATTACCCTTATGTGGAGCTGGCGGAGGTTACTTTGGGAGCATGCATCGTATATGGAGCATGGTTTTTACTATGTTTCCTGCCCGTTTTGTTAGATATAAAGGAGGAAATCCAGTGGTGGCATTTACAATCGAAAATCTGAGTTTTACTTACCCCGGGAAATCACAGCCTGCTCTCCTGGAGGTAAATCTAAAGGTTCATACCGGGGAATTTGTAGTGCTGTGCGGCAGATCCGGATCTGGAAAAAGTACGCTTTTGCGAAATTTAAAACCATCTCTGGCTCCCCACGGGCAGCTGGATGGAAGGATCCTGTTTTATGAGAGACCTCTGGAAGAAATTTCCCAGAGGGAGCAGGCCCGGCGCATCGGCTATGTGCTGCAGAACCCAGATAATCAGCTGGTAACGGACAAAGTGTGGCACGAGCTTGCCTTTGGCCTGGAGAGTCTCGGTTATGATACGAAAACCATCCGCCTGAGGACAGCGGAAATGGCCAGCTTTTTTGGTATTCAGAGCTGGTTTATGAAGGATGTGAACCAGCTTTCCGGCGGCCAAAAGCAGCTGCTGAATCTGGCAGGTATCATGGCCATGCAGCCGGATGTTCTCATTCTGGACGAGCCAACTTCCCAGTTAGATCCCATTGCGGCAGGAGATTTTCTGGAGACCGTGCGCAAAATCAACCGGGAGCTGGGTACGACGGTGATCCTCAGCGAGCATCGGCTGGAGGATGTGATTCCTATGGCAGATCGGCTGATCACCGTGGATGGGGGACGGATTTTGACGAATGATGCTCCCGCGAAAGCCGGAATGGAGCTGGCAAACCACAAGCACCAGATGTTTGAGGCCATGCCTGCGCCCCTGCAGGCATATACAAAGCTCAGACAGCATAATATTGATGTCGGCAGCTCCTGTCCCATGAGCGTAAGGGAAGGACGTGGATGGCTGACAGAGCTTTTGGAAGGGAAGGAGCTGAGAAAGACAGGGATTCCCCTGGAAAAAGAGCCGGAGCGAGCAGGGGAAAAGCCTGTGCTCCAGATGAAGGAAGTATGGTTCAAATACAGCAAAGAGGACGACGATGTCATCAAAGGCCTTTCCATGGAAGTCTATGAGGGAGAATGCTTTTGCCTGGCAGGAGGAAATGGAACGGGAAAGACGACGACTCTGTCCCTGGCCTGCGGAATGGTAAAGCCTTACCGGGGAAAGATCCTGCTTTGGGGAAAGAGCCTTTCGGATTACAAAAGTAAAGAACTCTTCCAAGGCAGACTAGGAGTTCTGCCTCAGAATCCCCAGTCCATTTTCGCAGAAAAAACAGTCCGCCTGGATCTCCTGGAAATGCTGGATGGAAAGGGCCTGCAGCAGGAGGAAAAGGAGCGAAGGCTAAAGGAAGTCGCAGCTACGGCGCAGATTTCAGAGCTGCTGGATACGCACCCCTATGACCTGTCAGGTGGGGAACAGCAGAGGGCGGCTCTGGCCAAAATCCTGCTGCTGGATCCGCAGATCCTGCTGCTGGATGAACCCACCAAGGGTCTGGACAGCTTTTTCAAAAAAGATCTGGCCCAGCTTTTAAAAAAGCTCCAGGCACAGGGAAAGACCATCATCATGGTTTCCCACGACATCGAATTCTGCGCCTGCTGCGCAGACCGCTGCGCCATGTTTTTTAATGGGAGTATCGTTACCACCGATACGCCGCGCAGCTTTTTCTCGGGAAACAGCTTTTATACCACTGCGGCAAACCGCATGTCGCGTCATATTTTTGAAAACGCCATAACAGCGGAGGATATCACAGCTCTGTGCGCGGAGAATCTGCAGCGGCAAGAGGCAAAAGCAGTACAGCCGCCGGATGCGGGTGAAACGGATCGAGAAAGTCCGCTGCCGGATAACGGAGATCTCCAGTCTCCGATTCCCACGGTTTCCCAGCCGCCAGAGCTGGCGTTATCCCGGCAGGGGCCTGAGACAGAAGGTAGGAGCCGGCCGTCGGAGCATACCGAAACACATAGGCTCCGGCAGAGGAAGGATGAGCCACAGCGCCTGCTAGCCAGGCACAGAAACAGCCTCTGCATGGGCCTTATGCTGCTGCTTGCGGCAGGCACCATCTGGGCAGGCTATTCGTTCCTGGAGGATCGCAAATACTACATCATCAGCCTGCTTTTGCTCCTATATACGATGGTTCCCTTTCTCGTAAGATTTGAGGGAAAAAAGCCGCCGGCCCGGGAACTGATGCTCATATCCGTTATGATCGCCATAGCCGTAGTCGGCCGAGCAGCCTTTTTTATGTTGCCCCAGTTTAAACCCGTGCTGGCCCTGGTAATCATCCCGGCGATAGCTATGGGAAGGGACACCGGCTTTCTGATAGGTGCCATGACCGCCTTTGTTTCCAACTTTATATTCGGACAGGGCCCCTGGACTCCGTGGCAAATGCTGGCCATGGGCATCATCGGTTTTCTGGCGGGATTTCTTGCTGAAAAAAAACTTTTAGGAACAAAAAAACTGCCCCTTCTGATCTTCGGAGGCTGCTGCGCGCTGCTTTACGGCCTAATCGTAGATCTTTGGACGATTCTTTCCATGACCCCGGATCCCAGCCCGGTTACAGCTGCAGTTGTATATGCCTCAGCCCTTCCTTTTAACCTGGTGCTGGGCATTGCCACCGTATTTTTCCTCTATGTTCTGGGAAAGCCCATGCTGGAAAAGCTGGAGCGAATGAAGCTAAAATACGGCATCGGAGCTCCCGCAAGCGCTGCTTCATAAGTATTGTTCCATTTGACGAGTGATAATCAGGACACACAAAAGCCCGCCGGCGAATCCGGCGGGCTTTTGCATATCTTATGCTACTTATTTAAGAGGAAGTTTTTTCTGATAATTCTAATTCAATCTCAATAGATTGGCCATCTCTTAAAACAATGTACATTACTTTATCCCCTACTTTGTGGGACGTAATAATGGAAGACAGAGTTTCAATACTGTCAATTTCCTGTCCATCCACAGAATAGACCAGATCGCCTACCTTAAAGCCTGCCTTTTTCGCGTTCTTTCCATTGATCTCCTGAATATATACGCTTCCTGCAGAACGGTAGGATCCACCGCCGAACATGCCGCCAAACATACTGTTGTCCTGCTGTGAAGACATATCCACATAGGTGATGCCGGTTGAAGGCTTTCCTTTTACATAGCCGCCCTTCATGAGCTGAGAAGCCACATTGGCCGCTGTATTAATGGGAATCGCGAATCCCAGCCCTTCCACATCGGAGCCCGAGGATTTGGCCACAACCACGCCGACCAGCTGTCCGTACTGGTTGAAGAGACCTCCGCCCGAATTTCCGGGATTGATAGAAGTATCCGTCTGCAGCAGGGACATGGTCTTTCCGTTGATGCTGATGGAGCGATCCAGAGCGCTGATAATACCGGCTGTTACAGTTCCGCCCAGCTCTCCTAAAGGATTGCCGATGGCTACCGCCATATCGCCTACATTCAGCTGATCGCTGTTTCCAAAGGTTGCGGCTGCCAGATTTTTGGCATTGATTTTCAGCACAGCAACATCTGTATCTGAATCAGAACCAACAAGCTTTGCCTCGTATTCCTTGTTGTCGCTGGTTGTCACGGTAATCTTATTTGCGCCTTCAATTACATGGTTGTTGGTAATAATGTAGCCGTTGCTCTTGATAATAACGCCGCTTCCCGCCCCTTGCGTAACATACTGCTGCATCCAGGTATCGGCCTGAACAGACTCTGTTTTGATTTCCACCACAGAATCCTGGGATTTGGCGGTAATTTCCTTTACCGTCATGGCGCTTCCCGTAGCATCCTCCAGATTAAAGCCTGTGGTGTTGGCGTTGGTTGTATTTTGCTGGCCTGCTCCGCCCTGAGGTGAGCTGTAGCTGCCTGCCAGCATCGACCCGCCAAAGCCGAATGCGCTGGAGAGAAGCACGCATACCAGAATTACAGCAGTCAGGCTGGTCCTGGTGAGAGTCACGGGCTTGCTCTTTTTCTTTTTTCTCGAAGTATGACGCGGCGGCTCGGAAAATGCTTCCTTCCCCGACAGATCCCCCATTGGAAGCATGGAATTTGCTGTATCGGTCCGAAACTGACCGGGATTTGGTCCGCTGGTGTACTGATATCTGTTGTCATCGTAGTTATCCATATTATTTCCTCCCTTTTATCCTTATGTCCTTTTGTTAAAGCTAATATACACGCAGTTTATGTTTTTTTTGTGTTGAAAAAATGTAAATCTTACAGAAAGTTATTAACAATTTCTTACGGGGAAAAAAGACGTTGTGTGGTATAATGGCTATGTAACGAAGCTTTGGATAAAAGGGAAAGAATGAAAACAGGCTAAGCGGAGACACTTTAATTACATGGGAGATGCGGAGTTTTAGGGAAGGCAAGGGGAAAGGAGAACCATATGGCAAGAACGATTGGAATCGGGAGACAGGATTTTGAGACCATGCGGATGGAAGATACCTTTTATATTGATAAAACGAACTTTATCCGGGAATGGTGGGAAAACAAGGATGACGTGACACTCATCACTCGTCCCAGGCGATTTGGAAAGACCCTGAACATGAGTATGATGCAGCAGTTCTTTTCTATTGATTACGCGGGAAGAAGCGACCTCTTCGAAGGCCTTTCCATCTGGCAGGAGGAAGAGTACCAGAATTTGCAGGGAACTTATCCAGTGCTCTTTCTGAGCTTTGCGAGGGTAAAGGGAAGCACATATGCTGCAGTACGGGAGGAGATCGGTCGCATTCTGGCAGGGGTCTATAAGAAATATCGCTTCCTGCTGGAGGATGGGTGGCTGTCCGAAGAGGAGCAGAAGGATTTTCGCGGTATTTTGTCGTCTCTGACGGAACCGTTATCTGAGACCGCGGCTGCCGATTCGCTTCATCAGCTATGCGATTACCTTTCCAGATACTACGGAAAAAAGGTGCTGATTTTCCTGGACGAATACGACACGCCCATGCAGGAAGCTTATATAAAGGGTTACTGGGAGGAAATGAGCGGCTTTATGAGGAGCCTGTTTAATTCCACCTTTAAGACCAACCCCTATATGTACCGGGCCCTGATGACGGGCATTACCAGAGTTAGCAAGGAGTCCATCTTCTCCGACTTTAACAACCCCAAAGTCGTGACCACCACCTCGAAGGAATACGCCCAGTGTTTCGGCTTCACGGAGGGGGAAGTATTCGCAAGTCTGGAGGAATACGGCCTTTCCGCAAGAAAGGAGGAAGTGAAAGCCTGGTACGATGGCTTTACCTTTGGGGATACGACGGATATCTACAATCCCTGGTCCATTACCAATTACCTAGACACAGGAGAAACGGGAACTTACTGGGCCAACACCAGTACCAACAGCCTGGCGGGCAAGCTCATCCAGGAAGGGTCGGAGGAGCTGAAGAAAGATTTCGAACAGCTGCTGAAGGGAGGCAGTATTAAAGCGGAGCTGGATGAACAGATTGTCTATGATCAGCTGGGTGAGAATGATGACGCAATCTGGAGCCTGCTGCTGGCCAGCGGGTACCTGAAAATTGCCGAGCGTGTGGGAAACGAAGAGACAGTTCGGGACTGGGAACACGGAATCCTTACGAATCCCGTATACAAGCTGACTCTGACAAATATGGAAGTCCGGAGGATGTTTCACAGCCTAGTAAAGGGGTGGTTCCGAGGGGCCAAATCCAGTTACAACCAGTTTCTGAAAGCCCTGCTGGCAGGAGATATAAAAGGAATGAACCGCTATATGAACAGCGTGGCCCTGAAAACCTTCAGCTACTTTGATACCGGGAAAAACCCCTCTGAGTCTGAGCCGGAACGATTCTACCATGGATTTGTTTTGGGCTTAATGGTGGAGCTTTCAGGGCGCTATACCATCACCTCCAACCGGGAGAGCGGATTCGGCCGCTACGATGTGATGCTGGAGCCGAGAAGCCGGGGGGATGACGCCATGCTCCTGGAATTCAAAGTCCATGATGCGGAGGATGAACAAGATCTGGAGGAAACCGCAGCCGCCGCCCTTGCTCAGATCGAGGAAAAGCAGTACGCAAAAACCCTGCTGGCAAAGGGAATCCCGGCGGGCAAAATCCGCAGCTATGGCTTTGCCTTTGAAGGTAAGACCGTCCTCATCCGGGGCGGAAGGAAGAACGAAACAACCGCCTAAACAGAAACAGCAGCCAAAGGAAAAAACGGCGGCAGGAAGAGCGGAGAAAAGCGATAATTCTGCTTCACGAATCAAATTTTTGTGTTATACTTTAATACGGAATGTACAAATGCCGATAACATAAATAAAGCAGTGAGCAAGGAAGCGCAGGCTGCATGGATAAAACAAAAGGGAAAGGGTATTCAAATCATGAATAACGCATTGATTGCCATAGATAAGAGCAAATCCTACCGGGTCTATCTGGCCATTACAACAGAGATGACAGAGGAAGCCCGGAGCATACACAGGACAACGCCCCTGGCCTCGGCAGGTCTGGGACGGGTTCTGACAGCAGCGGGCCTCATGGGCATCATGCTCAAAAGCCCGGACGACAAGCTTACCATCCAGTTCAAGGGCGACGGGCCGGCAAAACAGATTTTGGCCTCTGCAGACGGAACCGGCTGTGTAAAGGGATATATTGCAAATCCAGATGTAGATCTGCCTCTGACAAAGGAAGGAAAGCTGGATGTAGGCGGTTCCCTTGGAATTGGGGAGCTGCGAGTAATCAAGGATCTGGGCCTGAAGGAGCCTTATTCCGGGACAATCGCCCTGGTAAACGGGGAAATCGCGGAAGATCTGACCGCCTACTTTTTCATTTCCGAGCAGCAGAACTCCTCGGTGGCCCTTGGCGTAAGAGTAGAACGGGACTACACCATCGGCGCGGCAGGGGGCATGATCATCCAGATGCTTCCCGGAGCGGAAGAGGGGGCAGTCAGCGCTCTGGAGAAAATGATCGGAAAAATGGAGCCCCTGACAACCACCATTCACCGGATACAGACCGAATCTGCGGGAAAAACAAAAGAAGGCATGCTGGGGATGCTGCTGGAAGAGATTTTTAAGGAAATGCCGGAGGACTACAGGGCAGAGCCTCTTGATACAAGAGAAATCAAATGGCGGTGCGACTGCAACCGTCCGCGGCTTGAAAAGGCGCTGATGTCCATAGGCAAAAAGGATCTGCAGGAGATTCTGGAAGAAGACGGCGAAGCGGAGCTGCAGTGCCAGTTCTGCCTGAAAAAATACAAGTTTGACAGACAAGATCTGGAGAAAATGCTGAAGGAGTTGATGTAATGAAGGAAGTCATGATGAGAATTATCGGCACGCAGGTAAATGCCAATGCGGAAGAGGAGCAGCTGGAGCTGATTACCGAAGGCAAGCTGTACGAAAAGGGAGAGGCCATGTACCTGATTTACGATGAAACCGAGCTGTCGGGAATGCCTGGCTGCAAAACCCGCCTCAAGCTCAAAGACGGAACCGTTAAAATGAGAAGAGTGGGAAAAAGCGTGGGAATTGATACGGAGATTGAGTTCGAGCAGGGCAAACGCTATAACGGCTATTATGGGACGCCTTACGGAGCCGTTGAATTGGAGGTTCTGACAAATCGGCTTGAAAACGGAATTCGCCCGGATGGAACAGGCAGCCTGGATATCGACTACAGCGTAAGCCTGAAAGGCCTGACCGAAGGGCGCAATCGACTGAATATACAGTTCATGTAAAAGGAGGGGTGCGGGATTATGATGAAACAGAAAACCATAAGAATTGTTGCCATAGCCATTATTGCAGCTATGGTTCTGACGACGGTTGTCGGAGCAGTAGTTTTATTATAGTTTTACCAGTGGAATATAGGAGGAAAAAGGCGGAATGGCGAAAATAGGATTTGATGCGGAAAAGTACATTGAAGAGCAATCAAAATATATTTTAGAAAGGATCAATACAGGCGACAGCGAACGACTGTACCTGGAATTTGGAGGAAAGCTAGTCCAGGATAAGCATGCCATGCGTGTCCTTCCGGGGTTCGATGAAAACGCGAAAATTAAATTACTCCACAAGATGAGAGAACAGGCGGAAATTATCATCTGTATTTACTCGGGCGATATTACCACCAGCAAGACGAGGGCAGACTTTGGCATCACTTATGACCTGGAAGTCCTGCGGCTCATCGACACCTTCCGTAAGTACGATCTGGAAATCAACAGCGTGGTTGTTACCAGATACGAAGACGACGCGCCGGCTGTAGATATGTTTCTCAATAAGCTGCAGCGAAGAGGCATTCGGACGTACAAGCACCGCTTTACAAAAGGTTATCCCACGGATGTAGAAACCATTGTAAGCGACGAAGGTTACGGTGCAAACCCTAGGATCGAAGTGACAAAGCCTCTGATCGTGGTTACAGGCCCGGGAGGCGGAAGCGGCAAGCTGGCAACATGCCTTTCCCAGCTGTATCACGATTCGAAAATAGGCAAAAAAGTCCGTTACGCCAAATTTGAAACCTTCCCCATATGGAGCATTCCACTGAAGCATCCGGTCAATATCGCCTATGAAGCGGCCACCGCTGATCTGCGGGACGTCAACATGATCGACTCCTTCCACCTGGAAGCCTACGGCGAAATGGCAGTCAACTACAATCGGGATCTGGAAGTCTTCCCGGTTGTAAAGCGAATTATCGAAAAAATCACAGGCGAAGAATCGGCCTACAAAAGCCCTACAGATATGGGCGTAAACCGGGCTGGCTTCAGCATTACGGATGACGAAATCGTAAAAGAGGCAGCCTGTCAGGAAATTATCCGCAGATATATGAACGCCCTCTGCTACTATAAAAAGGGAAAAATTCAGGACGATGCCGTAGAGCGGACCAAGCTCCTGATGGACGAGCTGGATCTGAAGATAGAGGATCGGAGCGTCGTTCAGCCGGCCAGAGACTATGCCGAATACAAAAGGAACTGCGATGACCGCTATGAAAACGTAGTCGTCATGTCCTTAGAGCTTCCAAACGGGCAGATCGTTACAGGCCGCAGCTCCCGCAGAATGGTAGCCTCGGCAGCTGCAATCCTCAACGCAGTCAAAGTCCTGGGCGGCATGGCAGATGACATCCACCTCATTTCCCCCAATATCCTCAAGGGCATCCAGGACATGAAGACGGACATTCTGCATCACGAAAAGACGAGCCTTCACTGCGAAGAAGTCCTCAGCGCCCTGACCATTTCCGCAGCAACCAACCCATCCGCAGAGGTTGCGCTGCACAAGCTGTCCCGCCTGCGTGGATGCCAGGCTCACTGCACCGCCATCCTCAGCGAGAGCGACGATCAGACCCTCAAGGCCCTGGGCATCGACGTGACCTGCGATCCGGAATACATAACGAATAACCTTTATTTCAGCTAAGCAAGCTACAGGGGACTGCAAGCCAGACCGTTTGCGGAACTTGCTGATTTTCGGCCAAATATGAGAAAAAACATTACGGCTATTTGGACATCCAGCCGTAATGTTTTTTATTTACAGAAGAATTAAAGCATCGCATCAAAATCCCGCCGGTTATAAAGAATGCGCGCAATGGTAATTATTTTTGTTTCCTCGTCGATCCAATAAAATACAATATAATTTCGTACCAGCAGCTTTCGGAATTCATGTTCAAGCGGCTGCAGAGGCGTATAGACAGGGTTGGCATATGGAAAATCAGTTAATTTTTCGGCAGACGAAACGATCTCCGTGGCCAGCCGCAGCGCTGTAGCGGGATTCAATAATATATGGCTGATGTAGTAAGAGATATCTGCGATATCCTTTTTAGCTGCAGGCAGGTATTCGAGTGTATACATGACTCTATTCTCTAATCACAGCCTTTGCGGCTTTCATGATATCTTCAGAAGAATAGCGGGTGGATGTACTGCGCGCTTCCTGCTCCGCCTCCTGAAGCTTTAGGTGCACTTCGGTTTCCAGCTGCAGGTTTTTAAAAGCTTCCATACTCAAAACAACCATATCGCCGTAACCGTCCTTTGTAAGGAATACGGGCTGTGCAGACTCGTGCACAAATTTGGATATTTCAGCAAAATGATTCTGCAAATCCGATGCAGGGCGAATATTATTCATAGAAACACCTCCTGATAGTATTCTAGCATAACCGCAGAGGGTTGCTCAACAATTATTTGACCGAACCGCACTTTCTACGAAGCCCAAAAAGGCATTATAGCGGTAAAGATAGCGGTAAGGGCAAATTCGGGGCTATGAATCCCATAAAAATTTTGGTATAATAACATATAATGCCAAATAGAAAAAGGAGGCGAATCGGATGATTATGGAAGAGCGATTTCAGGAGATCTTACAATCCATCAAAAATCCTCACGAGTTGAGGTTAAATAATATGCTGGATCCTTATTTTCTGGGCGGAGACGAAGAAGAGCAGGTTTCGGATATTCTGTTCTGCACCCAGGACTGGGAGAAAAATCAGAGAGATGAGATTCATGGGGGAGCTATTGCCGCCATGTTTGATACAGCTATGGGCGTGACTGCCGCAGCGTTTCAGGGGCACGGGAGCGTTTCAACGGCGGATATTCAGGTCAGCTTTATCCGGCCGTTTCTCAGCGGGGCTTTCATTTTTTCAACCCAGATTACCAGTATGGGGAAAACGCTGATCCGGGCTACCTGCGTGGCGCGGGAAAAACAGAGCGGCAAGATCGTTGCTACTGCTTCCGGTACCTTTGTACCCTTTAAAAAATAGGGAGCTGGGAAGGGGATATGTACGCAAAATATTTTGTTTTATTTGCTATTTTGTTTACCGGGTATTTTCTCAGGAAGATCCGCTTTTTAGACGATGCTATGAACCATGGGCTCAATAAGTTTATCGTCTATTTTGCATATCCATGCATGATTATACACAATTTGGGAACTCTGGAGACGAATCGCAGGCTGGCCCTTAATTTTTTGCTGATGTTGGTTCTGACCCTTATTTGCTTTTTTATTTATGGCGGCGTCATGTACCTTTATAGCAAGCTGCGCAAGATACCAAAGGAAATTTCCCATGTGGTGGAGTTTTCTTCCATTTGCCCGAATAATGGGTTTATGGGCTTTCCCATTACACTACTTTTCTTTGGGGAAGAGGGGCTCTTTTTCATGCTGGCTCACAATGCGGCCATGAACTTTTTCTTTTTCAGCTACGGGGCAAAGCTGATCCGCAGAAACAAGGACGAAATCAGGCGGCGCACACCTCATGCTGCGGTCCGCTCCCTGCTCAAGGTGCTGTTTAATCCCAACATCATCGCCCTAGTTATCGGTTTTCTCATCAGTGTTTTGGGAGTGGGGATTCCGGATGCAGCAGATGAATATTTAGTGTATATCGGCAGCGTTTCCACGCCCATGGCCATGATTTTTATCGGATCGACTCTGGCAGAGTGCAGGCTGCTGGAGATCCTGAGGCAGAAGGTGGTCATAGAAGCGGCTTTTAACAAGCTGGTGCTGCTGCCCCTGCTGACTTATGGTTTAGTGGTGTTTCTTCCGGTGGATCCCATGATAAAGGCTATGCTGGTGCTGGGGTGCTGCTTTCCGGCGGCTTCCATGGTGTCCATGCTGGCTGAGCAGGAGGGGGAGGATCGGACTATGCCCAGCAAAATTCTTTTTCTCAGCACATTGGTGTCCAGCGCTACGATTCCACTGGCTATCAAGCTGATTCAAAGCTTCATTATCTGATTGTGCCTGGCTGTATCTGAATTGTATTTAACTTGTATCTGATGCTTGCAGAAGGAGGCAGTTATGGATAAAAAGAAACAGGTCTTGCTGGTGGCAGCGCTCCTTCTGAGTTCCTGCTGTCTCAGGGCGCCGATTACAGGGTTGGGCTCTATGATCGGTCTGATTCAGGAAGATACAGGCCTTGCGAGCAGTGGAGCGGGAATGCTGACTACCATACCGCTCCTGGCCTTTGCGGCCTTTTCCCTCTTTGCAGGCAAGGCGGGTAGCCGCTTTGGCGCAGGAAATGTCATGCTCGCAGGCCTTCTGATTACCGGCGCTGGGGTCTTGTGCCGTTCCTATATGGGAATGGGAGGACTGTTTGCAGGGACGGTTATCATCGGCATCGGCATTGCAGTGGGAAACGTGCTGATTCCCGCCTTTATCAAAGGATATCTTCCTGGCAAAGAAGGGATTATGACCGGCATCTACACATCCCTGATGGCCATTTTTTCCGGCATTGCGGGGGCCATCAGCGTGCCTCTTTCTGTTTCCTTTGGCTGGAAAAACGCCCTTGTGGTGTGGATTTTCCTGTTAGCTGTCACCTTTGTCTTCTGGATTCCCAACAGAAGCTGCAGCCTGGAGGGACAGGAGCCGGGAAAGGGTGGATGCAGTGCTTCTTCCGCAAAGGCTTCCTTATTAAGGGGGAAGTCTTCAAAGGGAAAGTCGCCTAAGCGGGAGACCTTTGATTTGGAACAGGCGGGCAGTGGGCTGGGCGATCTGGCAAAGCGCAGGATGACCTGGCTGGTTGCGCTTTATATGGGAATTCAGTCGCTGCTGTTTTACTGCTTTGTGGCTTGGCTTGCGACGATTGTTCAGTCAAAGGGGTTTGATGCTGAGACAGCCGGATATTTTAATTCCATATATATGCTGGTGGGAATTCCGGGCTCTCTGATCTTTCCCATGGTTGCCGGAGGGCGGCAGAATCAGTCCGGCCTGGCGGCAGGGGTCGGAGTTCTTTACATCGGCGGCATGGTAGCCATGATCTTTGCACAGAACACCTGGACGCTCATGGGAGCCATTCTTTGTTGCGGATTTTGCGCAGGAGCCAGCCTCAGCTTTGCCATGCTGCTCTTTGGAAGGCATACGAAAAACGCAGCCGACGCTTCGGCTCTGTCTGGCCTGGCTCAGTCCGCCGGATATCTGCTGGCCGCGGCAGGACCGGCTCTGATGGGCGAGCTGTTCGACCGAGCGGGAAGCTGGACAATCCCCATGGTGGCGCTGGTGGCCATGACAGGAGCGCTGGCAGTGCTGGGGTTTGTGACTGGGAAGGTGCGTAGGAAGAACGAGCGGCCCCCGAAAATAAGGGGTGGCCTTGCATAATACTTCTGAAACCAGATCAGAAATCGGAACACGCAATGTGGAATTATGACAAAAAGTGAAAGGAGATATTTGATATGGTAAAGAAAATTCACAATCTAAAGATCGGTCTGAAGCTTTACATTCTGGTAGGCATCGCGCTGATCGGCATGCTCCTTATCGGGGGAATGTCTTTCATGTTAATGGGCAGTCTGAACGAAAAGGCCAGCGATATCTCAACGAGCTGGCTTCCCAGTGTAGATACGGGAAGAAATATGACGGCCACAATATCCAATATCCGGCTCAATGAGTTAGGATATCTCACTGCGCTTACAGACGAAGTAGCGGAGTCAAGCCTTCAGTATCTTGAACAGGAAAAACAAGAAATGTCCTCGCTTCTCTCCCAATACGCGGAAATGATCGACGAAGATGAGGAGGACTTTTATGAGAATGCTATGAATCTTTGGACACAGTACGACGAGGCCGATACCCGGCTGATGGATCTGGGGAAAAAGGGTAAGACACGGGAGGCTCGTTCCATTCTTGAGGGAGAATGCACAGAGTTGTATAACTCGCTGAACAGTGCCCTTGATGAAATCGTTGCTTACAATTTGGATGGAAGTGATGAAGAAACCGCTTCCAGTGAAAGCCTCTATCGAAATTCCATGCTCCTGGAGGGTGCTATTATGCTGGTCATTATCATAATCGGCATATTTTTCTCCTTTATCATTATCCGGGCAATCAGAGTCCCTGTTGCTGAAATCGAAAATGCTGCTGCCAGAATGGCAAAGGGGGATCTGGACATAGAAATTTCCTACACTTCCAGGGATGAACTGGGTATGCTTTCCGATCAGGTGCGTGAGCTGATCCGAAAGCTCCAGACTATCATTGATGATGAGAATAAATTTCTGGCACAGATGGCTTCCGGTGACTTTACCGTGAATTCGGTCTGTGAAGAAGAATATACCGGAGGTTTCCAGCCGCTCCTGCTTTCCTTCCAGGCCATTGCCGATAAACTGAACCACACGATGCTGCAGATCAACCAGAGCTCTGTTCAGGTTGCGGGAAGCTCTGAGCAGGTGTCCAGCGGGGCACAGGCGCTTTCCCAGGGAGCTGCGGAGCAGGCCAGCTCTGTTGAAGAACTCGTCGCCAGCATCAACGAAATTTCCGACAGGGTAAAACAAAATGCCGAATACGCGCAGCAGGCCAGCCAGATGGCGGATTCTGTGGGAGCGGAGATGAACACCAGCAATCAGCAGATGCAGGAAGTAATTCAGGCCATGAATGATATCAGCAGCTGTTCGGGTGAGATCGGAAAAATTATCAAAACCATCGAAGATATCGCCTTCCAGACTAATATCCTCGCGCTGAACGCCGCTGTAGAAGCAGCCCGCGCCGGAGCTGCCGGAAAGGGATTCGCCGTTGTAGCCGACGAAGTCCGCAATCTGGCAGGCAAGAGCGCTGAAGCTTCCCAAAATACAGCTGCGTTAATAGAGAATACTTTAAAAGCGGTAGAGCATGGAACGCAAATTGTCGATGAAACAGCGAAATCTCTGATTGAGACAGTGGATGGCGCCAAGGAAGTTACCAATCTTGTCAGCCAGATTTCAGAAGCCAGCAACAACCAGGCGGAAGCAATCGCACAGGTTACGATAGGAATCGATCAGATTTCCAATGTCGTACAGACGAATTCCGCTACTGCTCAGGAGAGCGCGGCGGCCAGTGAAGAGCTTTCAGGCCAGTCGCAGCTTATGAAGGAGCTGGTGGGAAGGTTCCGCTTAAGAGCGTAACACCATTTTGCCTGAGAAATAGCCAGTCTCGAGAAAGTGAGAAGGGTGAACATGTTTGAAAAAGTAAAAGGGCATCAGCGAATACTGCTGATCATTTTGATTATCATCTGCAAGGGAAGCGTTGTGGCAGGAGAAGCGCCTTTACTGTGGAGCTGCGTATTCAGGAGACGGAAGAGGAGCTGGAATTCTGGGATGAACACAAGGTAGCTAAGATGATTGTGGCGGACGATGACGAGAAGGTCTATCTCAACATAGTTAAAGTCATGTCTCAGGAGGGTGTAATTACAGACTACGCTACGGATGGAGAAACGGCTGTCCACATGATGCGGGAACATCGCGAGGCCGGCAGCCCTTACGACCTGATTCTGCTGGACTGGCAGAGAATATTAAGGACTATCTTTGAGGTTGCTGATGGAGATTACTGACATAGCCCCGGCAGGAAAGAGGAATGCGAAATGGAAGAGCGCTTATGGAAAAAAAGATAGCAGTCATAGCGATTGAGGAAAATGCCGTAAAAAATTATGCCTGTCAGATTCGGGAATTTTTCGGGGCATCTGTTAAAGTGCAGGGTTACTGTACTTCCCTTGGGCAGATAACCGAAAAAATTGAGGCGGATTTAGTTGCTATTTCAGTTCCCGATGTAACGCCCTATATTGAACAGCATCTGTCCGGAGAGGTGCCCGTGATTTATATTATGCGATCCTTTTCAAAAGAAAAGACGGCGGCGCTGGAGCATCTGGAGCCGGGGAGCCGGGTACTGCTGGCGGATTACTCGGAAAACTTCGCGAATGAAACAATGGGCGTCTTAAATTCTATTGGATATCAGGGCTTTAATTATATGCTCTGGTATCCGGAAAAGGAAGAAAGCGATTTTGAGAATATTTCCTGCGCGCTTGTCACCGGGGATACTGTCTGCGCCCCAGAAGGAATAGAAACAGTCATTGATATAGGCTGGTATCTTATAAGCCCTACTACGATTTTAGAAATTTCTCAGAGGCTGGGGCTTATGGATTCTGTCATGGGAAATAAATTGTACGCGTACTTTAAAGCGGTCCATGTTGTAGACTCCGGGATCTTTCAGGTTTTTCAATCCTTTTTTCAGCTGGAAAGTCAGTGGGAGTCGATTCTGAATATGATCGACGGGGGCGTGCTGCTGCTGGACCCTTCTGGAAACATCATCTGCTATAATGACTTCATGAAGCGGCTGTGCAGAGAAGATGCGGAGCATATGGAAGGAAGCCTTGCAGGCTGTGATATTCACCAGTTGCTATATGAAGAAATTTTGGACCCCATCGATCAATATGATACACTGGATAATTTTCTGTTGGAGCTGCCAGGTGGAATGAAAGTCGCGCTCTCCAAACGGAAGCCGACTTCCTGCAGCGACAGCAGGCGGGATTTGATCCTGATAGAAGATGCCTCTGAGATACAAAAAGCTGAGTACGATATACGGCTCCAGCTGGCACAAAAAGGGCTCTTTGCAAAATATACCTTTGAAAATATCATAGCTGAAAGTCCAGCCATGAAAAAGTGCGTTACTCAGTGCCGGAAAATTGCAGGTTACGATACAGCAGTGCTGATTTCCGGAGACAGCGGAGTCGGAAAAGAGCTTTTAGCCCAGTCCATCCATAATGCTTCCCCACGCAGACAAATGCCGTTTGTGGCCGTCAACTGCGCGGCGCTTCCAGCTGAGCTTTTGGAAAGCGAGCTGTTCGGCTATGAAGAGGGCGCTTTTACAGGAGCAAAAAAAGGCGGAAAAAGAGGACTACTGGAAATGGCTCACAAGGGGACTATATTTTTGGATGAAATTGGGGATATGCCCCTTCCGGTACAGGCCAAGCTGCTGCGGGTGCTGCAGGAAAAGGAAGTCATGAAAATCGGAAGCGATTATATGCTTCCAGTGGATATACGGATTATCGCTGCTTCTAACAGTGATTTTAAAACGCGGATAGAGGAAAAACAGTTCCGCAAGGATCTGTATTATCGCCTCAACGGAATCCATATTTATGTACCGCCTTTGGCAGGAAGGGAAGCGGATGTTCTTGCTCTGGCGTGGCATTTTATCCGAAAATACCCAGGAAAATATTTTTCTGAAGAGATTTTAAAGGTTTTTCCAAAACTGAAATGGGAAGGAAATGTCCGGCAGCTGGAGCACAGCATCGAATACATGGCTATTATGGGTGAGCAGGAGCTGGGGATGGAGGACCTGCCGCCTGAACTGCACGCGGAAATCGAGGATCTGCGGATGCAGAAGAACGTGTATCAAAACGGTGAGCTGCTGACGGGGTTCCTGCCGGAAGAGAAAGCACTGGTGCTTAAAATCATAGAAATTTTAAGAATAAGAACCTTGGGGCGGCGCAGGCTGACACAAATTTTAGGGGAAGATGGGTTCCCGGTTTCAGAATACCAGGTCCGGCAGATTCTGGAGATGATGGAAAAGAGGGGGCTCGTCAAAACTCACAATACACGCAAGGGAATCGAATTAATATAACAAAAATGCGGGATGAAAATTTATCTTTTTCATCCCGCATTTTTATTATATTAAGAATGGTCTATGTTTCTTTCCCAATACCAATAAATTTTTTCTGAAAATCAGTGAGGCCGGATTGCTTTGACACAATCCTATAAAGCGAAGGCTGTCCGGGTGAAAAGGAGGCCGTCTGCAAAAATCCCCCTTTTATATTGGCATGGTTGTTGCATTATTAAGCGTCAAAGGCAGGCTTGAAAGGATACTTTCCAATCTGCCTGGGGTGATGCGGCCGGCGCGTCAGAAAAGAGGAAACCTTGCATCTGAATATCGAAGGAGGACAGCATATGGAGAAGATTTTACAATTATCAGCAGCAGACTTTTCTTTAAAAAAGCTGATTGAGGAAAACAGAGGAAACAAGCGGCAGCTGGAGCTGAATCTGGTGAGAAAAGCAAACGGGGAATGGATGAAGATTCCGATTTTGCTGGTATCAGGAACAGAGCCGGGAAATATTCTGCTGGCAGATGGCTGCTGCCATGGCGATGAATATGAGGGAACAGAAGGAATTATTGAAACCTGGAGAAACCTTGGGCCTGAAAGCATTAAGGGCGCATTTGTGGGAATCCCGGCACTGAATCTGGATGCTTATGGAAGCATGAACCGCTACAGCGGCAATGATTTTGTACCGGTGGATTTAAACAGAGCTTTCCCGGGAAATGAACAGGGATATGTGACGGATTATCTGGCAAATTATTATTTAGAGCATTTTATTAAAGAAGCTTCCGCAGTTGTAACTCTGCACGGCGGCGGAAACACTCTTTTTCTTTCGCCAGTCGTCTGCTTCCCTGATACCGGAACGGAGGTCAGCAGAAAAGCAAAGGAAATGGCTGAGGCTTTTGGCTTTGACTTTCTCTGGCATGATGAGGACATCGACCCGGCGTTCGGACTCATGGATCAGCACGCTTATCTAAACGGCATCCCGGTAGTCACTGCTGAAATTGGCGGGCAATGCATACGTCACAGGGAACGGGAAGAATGTATACAGAGAATTCAGCGGGGAATTTTGAACGTAATAAAAGTTTTAGAAATCCTCGGCGATCCGGTGCAAAGCTTTGAGCAGCCATGTTCGGTTCATCTGAAATACATCTACAGTACTCACGGTGGTATCCACAAGCCTCAAAAGCGGGATAAAGAGCGGGTGAAAAAAGGAGAAACCTTATCCATTATTACAGATGTTTTTGGAAACGAAGTTGAGCGGATTAAGGCACCTTACGATGGAATTGTAGTAGGATACCTGGTTTATTCAATCGTAAATCCAAAATCCTGGGTATACTTAATGGGAACGGAGGTAAAAAAATAATGGGCGATACATTGAATAAAAAGAAGCATTCCTTCCGGATGCCGCATACATATGCGCTGATAGGAATCTTTATCGTTATAGCATATATCTTGACTTTTATCGTTCCCAGCGGCGTGTATGATATGATTACTAATGAAGAAACCGGAGCCAGCATGGTGGACCCCGACACGTACCATAAGGTGGATAGTGAATCATTGGGACTGTTTCGTTTATTTCTGGCTGTTCCAAAAGGCATGGAGCAGGCTGCATACGTCATCTTTTTTATTTTCATTATTGCAGGGGCCTTTCAGGTGGTTACGGAAACCGGCGCAATTGAAGGCGCTATAAAACGTCTGGCAAGAGCCATGAAGGGAAAAGAAGTTCTCGCCATTATTGTTTTCGTATTTGTGTTTTCCATTGGAGGGGCTACCATCGGGATGTCCCAGGAAACCGTTATTTTCATTCCTATTGGAATTATGCTTGCTAGATCCTTGGGATATGATGCAATGGTAGGATTTGCAATGATATCCCTTGGCGCGCAGGTGGGATTTCAAAGCGGCTGGCTCAACCCGTTTACAGTAGGTGTAGCTCATGATGTAGCGGAGCTGCCTATGTTTTCAGGAATCGCCCTGCGGCTGGTTCTTTGGGCGGTATACTTAATTGTTACCTGCTGGTTTATCATCCGCTATGCAAAAAAAGTCAAGGATGATCCGTCCAAGAGCCTGGTTCGTGAGCTGGAAGAAGAACAGGATGAAACTCTGGATTTATCCAACATACCGAAAATGTCTAAAGGACAGATTATGGTACTGCTTTTAGTAGCAGCCGCGTTGATTTTGCTGGTTGTAGGAATTTCCCTCTGGGACTGGTATATTACAGAAATGAGTGCCTTGTTTCTGATTATGGGAATCTTGGCGGGGATTATAGGCAGACAGAGCTGCTCCGGCATTTGCGATGCGTTTATTGAAGGCGCGCGTTCCGTTGTTTTTGGAAGCCTTCTGGTGGGCGTCGCGCAGGCGATTGTCATTATTTTTAACGAAGGACAGATTCTCGATACGATTGTATACGGCCTGAGCAATGCAGTTATGATTCTGCCCCAAAGCCTTGCGGTCCTCGGCATGATGGTAGTCCAGACGGTTATTAACTTTTTCGTAAATTCCGGTTCAGGACAGGCGATGATCACCATGCCAGTTATGATTCCTATTGCTGATATACTGGGAATTACACGGCAGACCGCAGTAACCTGCTTCCAGCTCGGCGATGGCATTTCAAACGCGCTCTTTCCTACATCACCTGTATTGATGGCCGTTTTATCGGTTGCCAAAATTCCATATGACAAATATGTGAAATTTATCCTTCCATTGTTTGGAATATGGATCGGAATCGCGGCAGTCTTTCTTTTGATTTGCAACTTTATTAATTACGGGCCTTTTTAAAAGAGAGGACATAAACCGACATCTTAACCCGCAGAAAATCGACACTAAATCACAACATATCCAATTCTTATTCCAAAAGGCTCTGCTTTCATAGACACAAAATTTTTTTCACTCTCTTGCAGGGATGGTCTATTTGCGATATATGCTGATTTTGTTATAAATCGTTTAACTACGATGGATACAAGCGGAAAGCTTTGTGAAGTAACGGCAAACAAATGCCGGAAAGTGTGTAGCGGTTTCGTGCGAACCCCTTTCCGGCATTTATTTCTTTTATGAAAACTGTGTGTGCTGCCGCCTGTAAGTATCCGTATCCTTGATCCGAAGTTCGTTTTCGACCTGGGCAATCTGACTCTCTAGCTTTTTCTGCTCATCCGGATTGTCCTTGGCCCGGGCCAGCTGCTGTTTTAGAGCTTCCAGCTTTTCCTTCAGCTTGCGGATTTCAGCTTCCACCTTGTCTGTATTCGCAGTGACGGTTTCTTCCTTGTTGTCAGGCGTGTCTTTGCCCTCCGCCTTTTCATCAGGCGATGCTTTATGCGGTGCTTTTTCCGCGGCATTTCCGCCGTCTGTCTTCTTTTCCGGGTCATCGAACACAATGCTGCGCATACCCTTTTCATCCGGGACCGTGCGGTAAAGTCCGGCAGGCTCCGGCTCCTGGCCTTGTACGTACTGATCGACTACTGGGGCCGAAGAGATCCGCTGCGGCGCGGTCCGCTCCTTGGTTTTGACGCTTTCCGTGCTCGTCGCACCGATAGTACTGTTTGCCTGTGAAAGCTTTCCTGCGCTTCTCAGGAGCGTTTCTTCCCCTTTTTGTTTATCCTCTGCCGCTTTTTTAGCGTCCTCACGCCGGCCCAGGCTCAAGGCTTCGTCCTCCCTCCGATCTGGAGCCGGTGCCGCGGGTCGCATGACAGCGACGGTACTTAACATACTGCTCATTTGGTTTACCTCCTATATGCATATTCGACAATACACAATGCTTACTTCCTAATTATAAAGGCCGGGCAGCGGATTTCAATAGATTTGTACTGAAGGGGGCTCTGGGTGTCTTGAAATGTTCAGCAGGACACTGAGGCGAAAGCTTTGGCCGCAGCGCTCCGCGGTTATGGCGCCGCTGTATTTTTCCGCTACTGCCTTGATGTTGGAAAGGCCGGTTCCCAGCTTGGGAGAAGCGGAGGGAAACGTCCGTCTCAATCCCTTCGGCCCGAGCGAGCTCCAGCTTGTCACTGAGGACAATGTCCACCACCGGGTTTCCCGTCTGAACAGGGAAGGAAAGATGGGAAGTTACGGCTTCCAGCTTTTGCAGATAAGCCTTTGCTTGCTCCGCCCTTCCCTCCTTCAGCAGACCGTCCAGCACGGAGAGATGGTTTTTTATATCATGGCGAAAGCTGCGGGTCGCTTCATAGCGCATCTGTGCCTGGGCAACGTAGGCTTTTTGGGCGGCAAGCTCCTGGGTCATGGAAGCGAGGGCAGTCTGGGCGCGAAAGCCACGGCAGATCCGTTCATAAGCAAATAGGGTGCTCAAAAGCGCGGCAAGTCCCAGAACCTGCAGGGCCAGCAGGATCAAATGCTTTCCCGGATCCGTACCGGCCGGAAGCTCCACATGATAGTAGAAGGCGTACAAAATGAAGCCTTCTGCCGCGAAAAAGAAGAGGCAGGAGGGCAGCAGGAGGAGGATATGGGGCTGTTCCTCTCCCTGTTGGAAGGAAAACCGTTTGAGGATCAGCAGATAACAGTAGGCGCATAGAGCCAGGGATGCCAGGGATGCCAGAAAAACCAGCGCATACAGAAGACGGCTTCCCAAAAAGCTGGGAAACAGCAGCATTTCCAGAGAATTGAGGATGCCGGAGGAAAGTTGGGGGATATAAAAAGCCAGGATGGAGCTGATCAGGGAACGGGTGGGGCTGTTTCCAAGGAAAAAACAGCAGGTTCCAAAGAGAAGGGCAAAATCAGCGCATAAAGCAGCAGCGGAAAGCAGATCCTGCTTCATCTCAGGCAAAAGAGCGGAAGGATCCGCGCCTGTGGATTGCAGGAAAAAAACAGCGTTTTCAATGAAAAAGAGGCACACTAAGTACAGGGCCAGATGGCGCGCTCGAAAAGCTTTTGCCGTAAAACGGCAGACAAAGAAGAGCTGCAGGATTCCCTGGCCCGCCAGGCTGATGCTGTTTAACGCAAGGAGAAACCAATCCATATCACCGCCGCCTTTCCTTCATGTGGGCCAGGAGCGCTTCTCTAAATTCCTGTTCCCGCAGTCTGGAAAGGGGAATTTCACTGCCGCCCTCCAGCCTTACAAGGCCGCCCTCACAGCTGCGGACATAATCCAGATTCACAAGAAAGCTCCTGTGGCAGCGGAAAAAGCGTCCGTCCACCCGCTGCTGCAGACCGTCCAGCTTGTCGTAGTAGTCCAGAACCTGGCCGTTTTCTTGATGAATATAGATTTTCCGCCCCATGACCTCACAGTACTGAATACGGGCAAAGGGAATGATGTGGCGCGAAGCTCCCTTTTGCACCAGAAGGCTCAGCCCGGCATCCTGCTGCAGCCTGCGGATAGCTCGCTCCATGGTTCCTGCAAAGCGTTCCTCTGCAAGCGGCTTCACCAGATAATCAAAGGGTCGCGTCTCAAAGGAATCAAAGACCCGCTCCTTCAATACGGTAACGAAAACTAGGAGCCCCTCCCAGCCCCGCTCCCGCAGCAGCATGGCCGTTTCCATGCCATCGGGGGGCGCCATTTCAATATCCAGAAAAACCAGATCAAACCCATCACCCTCCATGTCCGCCAAATCCAGCAGCTCCCTTCCGCTGGAAAAACGCAGAATCCGGCAGGGAATTTCAGACGCTTTCATATAATCCTCCAGTCGGCGGGCAAGCTGCTCCAGCATAAAGGGCTCATCATCGCAGACCGCAAATCGCAGCATTCGTTCCACCTCCCCTGCTCATCCACTATCTGAGCATCTTATTATCCTATCTAATCAGAATACTAAAAATCCCGGACAAATACAAGGCTCAGGGCATGAAATGGCGGAAATTGGGAGCGGAATGTTTTGAAAGCAACAGTCGCTATTTAAAAGAAGCTATACCAGTTTTGAAAAATTGTGATAAAATGTGAATATATATACCAAAATTAATGTAGGAAGACAATCTGGCAAGGAGTGTTTTATGATACCATTAAAAATAGATACGCTGCTGGCAGGGCAGATCGTTGAGCAGGATCGCGTGGAATACAAAGAGGGCTGGAATCCAAATGATATTATTCATACAATCTGTGCTTTTGCCAATGATTATAATAATGTGAATGGGGGATATCTGGTCATTGGAGTTCAGGCTGATAACGGCATTCCAATTTTACCGCCAAAGGGACTGCCGGTTGTGGAGTTGGATGTGATTCAGCAGGAAATTTTTCAATACTGTAATCACATTTTACCGCGGTACATCCCCAAAATAGAAGTGGTTAATTATCAAGGTTCCGGAACGTACCTGCTGTATCTGTGGTGTACGGCTGGCGACAGCGGCCCATATCAGGCTCCGATGGATGTTTACCCGCAAAAAGGGAAACCGTCAAATAAAAAAATGCAGTACTGGATTCGTCCGGCATCGCTGACAACATACGCAAGGCAGGATGAAACGGCAGAATTATTTGATAAGTTCAATTCCGTTCCCTTTGATGATCGTGTCAACAGAAAAGCGACGATAAACCATATCCGCCGCGGATATGTGGAAGACTTTCTCCGCGACAGCAATAGTACACTGGCAGATTATCCATATAATGCACTGGAAGAAGCGGTAGTTAATGCAGTTTTCCATAAGTCATACCGTGAGCCGGAACCGGTGGAAATCAGAATATACGTGGATCGAATCATGATTATCAATTATCCGGGGCTTGCAAAATGGGTAAACCTTGACAAGTTCGTACAGGGAAAAGCAAAGGCGCGAAAATATCGCAATCGCAGGATCGGAGAGCTGTTTAAGGAGCTTGATTTATCTGAAAAACAGGGAACGGGCATCACCAAGATCCTGAAGGATTTAAGAAAAAACGGCTCATCGGATCCGGAATTTGATATGGACGAAGAGCGGACCTATCTGGAAACGACGATTTTCATTCGCGATGGATTTGAATCAAAGATCAAAGTGAGCGATAAAGTGAGCGATAAAATGAGCGATAAAGAAAAAATGTTTTATCGTTTCCTGCTGCAGGCTTTTGGAACCGCTGACTTTGTGACAACAAAAATCATGTCAGAGCTGACCGGCATGGCCGAATCGACAACCAGGCGCTATCTGACAAAATTCTGTGAGTGGGGAATTCTTGAATCCGATGGAAAGAACCGGGGGACAAAGTATTATTTGCTGTAAAGCGCAGTGGAACCGGGAAAAGCAGTGAGGGATAAACAAAGCCGCAAGGCAAAAAACAATTCCGGGCAGAGCGCAGCCGCGCTCTGCCCGGATTATATAGGATGAATGATATATGATGTCCCTATTCTGCAAGGAAAACCGTTTTCCCATCCATGATGGTTTCGCATACCCGCACCTTGTGGATTTCCGGGATCGGTATGTTGAACAGGTTTTGTTCCAAAACGACCAGATCCGCGTATTTGCCGGGTTCAATGGAGCCCAGCCTGTGCTCCATGTGCATCTGGTATGCGTTGTTTATGGTGTAGCTTTCGATACCGTCCTTTACGGAAAGCGTTTCCTCATAAGGTTTCAGCACCGGGGCCTCCGGCTGGTCAAAGAGCTGTCTGCTGCAGCCCATTTCAATGCCTTTCAGAGGCTCTCTTCCAAATTCGTCTACCGGAAAGTCCGAGCCCTGCCCCATGCGGCAGCCGCCGTTGATCATGGTTTTGAGCCGGAAGGTGTGGTTTTGACGATCGCCGATGACTTTTTCCATGTCCGGGTTACCGTAATGCCACACGCAGGTGGTATTTGCAATGACGTTATATTTGCCAAAGAGCGCCAGCTCCTCATCCTTTACGTAGTCGCAGTGGGAGTTGACAATGCGGCAGTCATCAAAGCCTGCTTCCCGCACTGCTTTTGCCATGGCCAGGGTGCCGCTGATGGCTTCGTCGCCAATGGCGTGAACATTGATGTCCAGGCCAGCTGCTGCGGCTTCTACGCCCAGTTTGGCGATTTCTTCCTTTGTAAAGAGCGGATAGACCATGGCGCCGTCTTCGTCATAGGGCTGGCTCAGAGCAGCTGAGCGGGTTTCCAGGGTTCCGTCGTTGATGATTTTCAGGAAGTGGATGCGGAACTTGTCGTCTTTGTACTGCTCCATATAGTTTTTGAGTCTGGGCATGATGAGGGAGGCGTCGCTTTTTTCCGCTACCATGCGGCCGCAGCCAAAGAAGCGCTGCTTGTAAGTCCCCTCCTTTACCATCTGCGGCATAGCTCCAAAGTAGGCTTTGAGCACGAATTCCGGAGCCCCCATGTCACAGGTTGTGGTAACGCCCATGGAAGCATATTCTTCCGTTGCCTGGGAAAGGGCCCGGTGGATCTTGTCTTCTTCAAAGAAACTCACCTTTTCCATGATCATGGTCTGAGTGGAAATTTCCAGCAGATGTCCGGTAGGGTTTCCATCTGCGTCCCTGTGGAAGTAGTGAAAGCCGGGGATGGGATCGGTCGTGTCCTTTGTGATTCCCGCAAGCTCCAGGGCTTTGCTGTTGACCCAGGCTTCGTGGGCGCTGCTTCCCAGGATCATGATGGGTTTGTCTGCGCATATGGCGTCGAGAAGTTCCTTTTTGGGGCCTGTTTCGTCAAAGAGCCATTCCGCGTATCCGATGCCAAAGTAGGTTTCCTGCTCCGGGTGCGCCTTGATAAAGCGCCCGATTTCCGCCAGACACTCATCCACGCTCCA
Organism: Clostridia bacterium; assembly: GCA_910575405.1. Classification (GTDB taxonomy): domain Bacteria; phylum Bacillota; class Clostridia; order Peptostreptococcales; family Anaerovoracaceae; genus Hominibacterium. The sequence continues at coordinate 89,803 of CAJTER010000009.1, forward strand.
CTCAACTTCCAGGTACACGCCGCACAAGTAGTGAGCAGCCATAACCGGGTGGCAGTGGCCGTCGATAAATCCGGGCAGCATCATTTTGCCCTTTAAGTCGTGGATTTCGGTAGCATCGCCGCACAAGGCTCTGGCGCCGCCGTTGTCCCCCACATAAGTAATTTTGTTTCCCGTAATGGCAATGGCCTGGGCCCATTCCTGCTTTTCGTTTACTGTATATATTTCTCCATTGATGTAAATTTTATCAGCTGCCATGTGATTCTCCTTTTTTCAGCTGTCTAAAGCAAATGTTTGACCGGTTCAAAGAATTCCGCCTTCGTCTGCTCCAGCTTTTCCTGGGCCTGCTGCCTGCCGCCTGCCGCGATGCAGAAGTAAAAGCGGATCTTGGGTTCTGTGCCAGAAGGACGTACCTTGACAAAGCCGCCGTTTTCAAAGGTAAGACCCAGCATATTTACCTTGGGGAAGTCCAGGTCAGAAAGAGTTCCGTTTTCAAGCTGCTGTCCTTTGGCATAATACTGGCGGGAAGCGATATTCTGGCCGGCCAGAGTTGTCCGCTGGTCCGCCTCCAGGATTTCCAGCACCTGTCCGATGCGCTCCTTTCCGTCCTTTCCCATAAGGGTGCAGGCCACCTGTTCGTCCAGGAAGTAGCCGCAGTTTTGGAACAGCTCTTCCAGAACCTGAATCAGGGTCTTTCCTTCCTTTACCTTGTAGTAGAGAGCGGCTTCCGCCACCAGGGCAGCTCCCAGGATGGCATCTTTGTCCCGGGCATACGTTCCCTTGAGATAGCCCAGGCTTTCTTCAAAGCCAAAGAGGAAGGAGCCTTTGCCCGTTTCTTCCATCTGCTTGATCTGCTCACCGATGAATTTAAAGCCTACAGGAACCTTTACCAGGGGAACGTCAAAGCCAGCGGCGATTTTTTCGGTCAGAGCGGTGGAAACGATGCTCTGGATCATAACGCCGTCCTCAGGCAGTCTGCCCTCTTTTTTCTGAGAACCGATGATATAGTTGGCCAGGATGGCGCCCACCTGATTTCCGGTGAGATGGCGATACGTTCCATCTTCGTCCCTGCACTGAACGCCCAGCCGGTCGGAATCCGGATCCGTTGCCAGCAGCAGATCCGCGCCCTGCTGCACTCCATAATTGATGGCCAGCTCCCAGGCTCCCTCGTCCTCCGGGTTTGGAACTTTTACTGTAGAAAATTCCGTATCCGGCTTTTCCTGCTCCGGTACAGTTAGCACTCTGGAAAAGCCCATTTCCGAGAGAATCCGCTGAACAAAGAGGCACCCTGCTCCATGAAGGGGTGTATAGACGATTTTCAGATCCCTTCCATGTCCATCATCGAGCTCCGGCTGCAGCAGCTGCTCCCGGACGCGGGAAATATAGGCATCGTCCATTTCCTGTCCCATGATTTCCACAAGGCCTTCTGCAATGGCTTTTTCCTTGTCCATGGCCGGAACATCCCAGCCGCAGTTTTCCATCTTTTCCATGATCTTATCCGCCTGAGCGGGAGGAAGCTGAGCTCCATCTTCCCAGTAAACCTTGTAGCCATTGTATTCTTTCGGGTTGTGGCTTGCCGTTACCATGACGCCTGCGATTGCGCCCTTTTCCCGTACAGCAAAGGAGAGCTCCGGTGTGGAACGCAGGGATTCAAAGAGATATGCCTTAATTCCGCAGGCTGCCAGAACTAGGGCCGTCTCTTCGGCAAATTTATCGGAAAAGCGGCGGGAATCGTAAGCAATGGCAACGCCCCGTTTCATGGCTTCCTCACCGTGATCGCGGATCACCTGACCAAAGCTGTATGTAAGCTTTCGGATGAGGTAAATGTTCATCCGGTTGGTGCCTGCACCCAGCATACCGCGCATTCCGCCTGTTCCAAATTCCAGATCGCAGTAAAAGCGATCCTCTATTTCCTTTTCATCCGTAAGAGCAGAAAGCTCCGCCTTGGTGTCCTGGTCAAAATAAGGGCTGTCCAGCCACTGCTGGTAACGGGTTTTTATTTCATTACTTAACATATCTTGTTCTCCTCATGTGTGATATACTTAACTCATAAAGCGACGTAAAAACAAAGAATGCCTTTTTAGTTTATGGAGGTCACATTATGATTATGACAGTTGATATTGGCGGCACAAAAACAATGTGCTCACTATGGGACAATGACAAGCTGGAAAAACGGCAGAAATTCGTTACATCGTCCATCTGCGATTTTGCCGGGACAGTAAGGGAATTTGCCGATGGAAAACCGCTGGAAAGCCTGTGCTTCAGCCTGGCAGGCCCCATTCGGGAAAATCGTTTTGAACTGACAAACACGGGTCAGGTACTGTATCTGCAGGAGGTACGGGAACGATTTTCGGACGTGCCCAAAGTAGCGTTTTTAAACGATCTGGAGGCTCTGGCCTATTCTCTGCCCGCCCTTTCTGCGGAGAGCTTTTCCCTTTTTCGGGGCTCGGCAGCGCCGGATGCTCCAGGGGCAAAGGCCATCGTTTCCCTTGGAACCGGCCTTGGTATTTCGGCGGTTACAAAGGAAGGGATCGCCCTTGCCTCAGAGGGCGGTCATATTGATTTTGCCCCCCGGGATGCGCAGCAGCTGCGGCTACTTTCCTATCTGGAAGGAAAGTATAGCCATGTCAGCTATGAAAGGCTGCTGGCAGGCCAGGGAATTTCCAACCTATATCAGTTCCTTGCGGCCGATAAAACGGGAAGCCACAGGAAGGCTTCGGCAGACGATACGCCTATAGAGCCTGCGAAAGTTACGGAAAAAGCCTTTGCAGGAGAGGAAACGGCTCTGGAAACCTTCCGGCTGTTTACTCGCATTCTGGGCGCTGTCTGCGGCAATTTCGCCCTGACCTTTATGGCTGAGGGCGGTGTCTATCTCAGCGGTGGCATTGTCCCCAAAATCCTGCCTTTCCTGGATAAAGAGCTCTTTGAAGAAGCCTTCCTGGATAAAGGCAGGTTCCGGGAATGGCTGGAGCAGGTTCCGGTCCATGTGATCCTGGATGAAACTGCTCCTTCCATAGGCGCTGCTGCCTATTGCTATCTGCCTGACTGAGCGGCAAGCTCCTTCATATGAGCTGCCACTTCCTGGGTCAGCAGACCTGCGTCCACCTTCCAGGTCCAGTTTCCTTCTGCCTGTCCCGGCGTATTCATGCGGCTTTCGTCTCCCAGCCCCAGAAAATCCTGCAAGGGGACGATGACCCAGGGCGCCTTGCTCTGATAGAGCCTTCGGATAATGGCTTCCGGCTCTTCGCTGCCCGCGCCTGTGTCCTGGCACCAGCCTGCCAGAGTCTGGTTGTCGTGGGTGCCGGGATAAAAGACCCGGCCTGCCGCCCGTTCGTCGGATATATGTTCGATCTCATCTGCGGAAAGCTGGTACACCAGCATGCCGGGATAGCCGGTCAGCTTGATCAGATTGTACACCTGGGCATCTAAAAATCCCAGATCCTCCGCCAGGAAGGGAAGCTGGCCCAGCTTTTGGGAAACATAATCAAAGAATTCCTTGCCAGGGCCAGGCAGCCACCAGCCATCCCTGGCCGTTTTGCCGGCGGGAATGGCATAAAAGGCAGAAAAGCTGCGGAAATGATCCAGCCGTACGTAATCAAAGCGGGCCATAGCGTGGGAAATGCGCTCCATCCACCAGCGGTAGCCATCCGCTTTCAGTGCATCCCAGTCATATACTGGATTACCCCAGTTCTGCCCGTCCTCGCTGAAATAATCCGGCGGAACACCAGATCCAGCCAGAGGCCAGCCGTCTTCTCCCAGGAGGAAGGCCTCAGGATGGGCCCAGGTATCGGCGCTGTCCACAGCAGCATAAATCGGAACGTCTCCAATAATGGAAATTCCCTTGCTGTTCGCATAGCGTTTCACCTGCTCCCAGCGCTTCCAAAAGCAGAATTGTTCTCTTTTTATAACATCTAATTCGTTCTTTTTTTCCTCTCTCCAGTAATCCAGGTTTTCCCTGCGCCGCTCTGCATCTGGCCACTTCTGCCAGCTGAGGCCGCCAAAATGCTCCTTCAGCACCCGGTAAAGGGCGTAGTCCTCCAGCCAGAAAGCTTCCTTCCTGCAAAATTCTTCATATTCCGCAGGAGGAACCTCCATCTGACGAAGCTCTGACGCAGTGCCCAGAAGGCGGGCTTCTCCCGCGAAAACAGCGCTGCTAGAATAAGGTGAAAGGCTGAATTCATCCACAGGATTGATGGGAAGGATCTGCCATAGCCGCTGTCCAGCCGCGGCAAGATAGTCGATAAATTTTTCTGCCGCAGAATCCAGCCGTCCGGAAGGAAGGGAGGAAACATGGCAGAGCACCCCCGCGCTGCGGGAAAGGGAAAGTGGCTGCGGCCGCCTGCTTGTGCAGTAAAAGAGCTTTGCGCAAAGCGGATCCATGGAAAGGGAAAGGCATCCCCCCTCCTCCGGCGCAAATTCCCGGGACTCTAAAAGCTCCAGAACATACTCGGTTCCCTGCGGCAGCTCAAGCTTCACGTCAATGCTGCCAAACAGGTGGCGATTGACTACAGCGATGAGGGATTCTCCGCAGCGGCATTTGTCCCGCGTATTGCCGTCTGCCCCGCAGCGGGATGCGATGAGGATGTGCTCCCCTTGCCAGGTGAGGGAAAAATCGCCGTCCGCTAAAAATCCGTACTGCTTGCGCAAAATCGCCAGCATGCGGAAATGAGCCATCAGCTCTTCATCCTCCCGTCCCCAGGGATAAGTCCCCCGGTTGTAAGGATCTTCAAACCCCTGCGCGCCGGCCTCGTCACCGTAGTACAGACAGGGAACTCCGGGAAGGATATACTGAAGCAGGGACAGGACCTTGAGTCTCCGTTTTGCAAGCCTCAGCTTATCAACCGTAAGCCGGTAACATTCCTTTTGCGTATCTGAAAAGTTTTCCGGTGCATCGCCCAGCAAAGTTAAGATTCGCACGCGGTCATGGCTTCCCACCAGGTTCAGAGCGCCGTAAAAGCTTCCTGGAGGATAATTTTCCGCCAAACTGGAAAGTCCTTTTACAGCAGCTTCAGCAGGAAGTCTTCCCAGCATAAAGCCGGTCAGCAGATCCCGGAAGGGATAATTCATAACAGAATCAAGCTCTTCCCCCAGGAAATAGCGGCGCTGAACGCCGTAGCTCACCTTGTTGCTGGCATCCTCCCAGACCTCGCCTATGAGCAGGCCTTCGGAATCCGTTTCTTTAACTGCCTTTCGTATGCCGGCGATAAACGCATCCGGCAGCTCATCGGCCACATCCAGCCGCCAGCCGGAAGCCCCCTGACGGAGCCAGTAGCGGATAACGCTGTCTTCCGCGCCATAGATAAAGTCCTGATAGTCCGGGCAGGATTCTTCCACATTAGGCAGAGCCCCTACCCCCCACCAGCATTCGTACTCATCGGGAAAACGGGTAAAGCGATACCACTTGTAATAGGGAGACTCCTCCCCCTGACAGGCCCCCGGATCCGGATAATTTCCAAACTGGTTAAAATAGAGGCTGTCTGCTCCCGTATGGTTGAAGACCCCATCTAAAATCAGTCGGATCCCCAGTCTGCGGGCATCACGGGCCAGCTGCCGGAAATCCTCCAGTGTTCCAAAGGCCGGATCAATCGTCATATAATCGGCTGTATCGTATTTGTGGTTGCTGGAAGCCGCAAAAATCGGGTTCAGATAAATGGCTCCCGCGCCCATGCTCTTTAAATAGAGCAGCTTGCTGCGGATCCCCTGCAGCGTACCGCCGAAAAAGGGCCAGCGGGTAACGCCTCCATCCGGATTTCTGGTGTAATACGGTGTATCGTACCAGTTTTGCTGTACGGTTCGGAAAAGGCCCTTCCAGTCAGGGCCTTTATCAGCCGCCTGCTGTAACTGCATCCAGTCCGCGCTCCTTGCAAACCGATCCGGGAAGATCTGATATACGATGGAATTTCGGTACCATTCTGGAACAGACTCCTGCCCATAAACGGTAATCTGAAAGGCGGGCGGTACATCAGCGTAGCGCTCCCCTTCCCCACCGAGACGCTGAGCGTTGTTTCCGTAATAAATACGGTCGCCACCCTGCTCCAGGATAAAATAATACCAGCAAAGACAGGGCTTTGCACTGGCGATTAATGAAGTGGAAAAACGGATGCTGCCATCCGCAAGGGGCGAGGCTTCCATGGGAATTTCCTGACCATCGCCCTCTCTCCACAAACTGAGCCTGCAGGACACGTCAGGCGCGCAGCCACAGGCAGTAAGCGAGAGCGCAACCTCGGTTCCCGGAGAAACAGCGCCTCCGGGAGTCCGATATTGCGGCAGCTGTGAATTATGACAGATTGTTATTGACATAGTAACCCCTCATATAATTCAATGTATTTTTGTGCAGACTGCTTCCAGGAAAAATCCTTTCGCATAGCGCGCCGGATCATATCATCCCAGGATTTCCGGTGGTTGCAGTAAATATCAATGGCATATGTGATGGTAAAGAGCATATCATGGGCATTGTAATTGGCAAAGCTGAAGCCATCGCCGATTTCCTCAAATTCATTATATGGGATAACGCTGTCCTTCAGACCGCCGGTTTCGCGGACAATGGGCAGAGTACCATAGCGCATAGCCGCCATCTGAGACAGACCGCAGGGTTCAAATTTAGAAGGCATCAGCAGCATGTCGGCGCCAGCATAAAAGCGGGAGGACATAGGCAGATCAAAGTTAATGTACGCTGCCATCTTGTCCGGCATAATGCCCTGAAAATGCAGGAACGCATCTTCGTATTTTGCTTCTCCTACGCCCAGAACTGCAAGCTGCAGATTTTGCCCCAGCATTTCCGCTAAAACCCGCAGAACCAGATCCAGCCCCTTCTGCTCCGTCAGGCGGCTGATAATGACCAGCAGCGGTATGTCCGGATTTTCCGCAAGACCCAGCTGTCTTTGGAGAGCCGCCTTGTTGGCAGCCTTTCCTTTTTTGAAGGTAGCCGCATTATATTTCTGTTCAATGTTTGCATCCCTGCCTGGAGAATTGGCGTATACGTCGATGCCATTTAAAATTCCCGACAAAATAGAACGTCTCTGCTGGAAAATTCCATCCATCTGTTCGCCAAACCAGGGCGTGCAGATTTCTTCCGCATAAGAAGGACTCACGGTGCTGAGGCGGTCGCTGTAAAAGAGGGCCCCTTGCATGAAATTGATGGCATCCCTGCCGTAGGAAAGCTGATCCACAGCAGCCTTATTGTAGGAAAGCCCTAGAACATTGCCCAGCATATTGTTCGGGAAGATTCCCTGGAATTTCAAATTGTGAATGGAAAATACAGTGCGGATTTTCTGATAATCGGCAAGGCCCATGTAATGCTCCCGCAGGAAAACAGGAACAAGGGCTGTATGCCAGTCGTTGCAGTGGATAATATCCGGCGAAAAATCCGGGATATACTGCAGGCACTCTAAGACTGCCTTGCTGAAAAAGGCAATACGTTCCCCGTCGTCCATATAGCCATAAGGGGCAGGACGCTTAAAATAATATTCATTGTCCAGGAAGTAGTAAGTAACGCCCTTATGCTTTAGCTTTTCAATACCGCAGTACTGATTTCTCCAGCCAAGGGGAACCGTAAACTCCGCGATTTTGCGCATTTTTTCCTTGTATTCGGCTGGTATGGAGCCCAGCTTTGGCAGGACGACTCGCATATCCGGTCCGGCTTTGCAGATGGCAGGAGGAAGGGAGCCACCTACGTCTCCTAAGCCGCCGGTTTTTATAAAGGGATCTGCTTCAAAAACTGCATATAAAACCTGCAGCTTATTGGATGATTTGGACGGAGCGCGTTTTGCTCTCCGTCCCCTTGCCTTTTTTGGCTCCTTTTGCAGATTGTTTTCTATCTGTTCCTTTGCCTGAAGGCTTGACTGCATTTCCTGCACCTCATTTTGCTCTTCAGGGTTTTCTGTTTTACTTGTTTGATCGAACTTTTTTTCCATAAATCCTCTCCTTTCCCGATTGCATCGCATTTTTTTAAACCGTTTCGTGCTTGCCGATTACCAGCGGCTTGTAACGGTTGCCGCTCAGGCGAGTGTGGGCGTTAACAAAGACAAATTTGTCGCAGATGACATTTTCCAAAACTGCGCCGGGTTCGATCTGGCCCCGCTGCATGATAATGGAATTGCGGACAACTGCTCCCCTACCGATTTTTACGTTTCGGAACAAGATACTGTTTTCCACTGTGCCCTCAATAATGGAGCCGCTGGAAACAAAGGAGTTGGAAACGTGGGAGTATGGCAGGTATTTGGATGGAGGTGCATCCTGCACCTTAGTATATATTTTATTGCGGTTGTTGTTAAAAAGCTCGTTTCGAATTTCAGGCTTTAAGAGATCCAGAGAACACTGCATATAGTCGTAAGAGCTGTCTACTGCGCCTACGTAGCCGCGGAATTCGTGGGAAACGATCTTCATCTTTGTAATATTTTCGCTTAGGATCTCCGTCATGTCCGTATAGTCCATGGTTTCGTACCAGTCGATGAGACTCAAAAGATCCTTGGTATTAATGATAAAGCAGTCTAAAAACCAGGCTGCGTTTCCAGCAGCTTCCCTGGTAAGACCGATGAGATTGCCCTCCTGATCCAGTTCCAGGAACGGACCCCGCTTCATGTGAGCGTCGGCAATTTCTTTATAGATCATGGTTACCTGGGCGCCGGAGCTGCGGTGCTTTGTCACGATGGGATCAAAGTCAATATTAAAAATCTTGTTGCTGGCGCTGACGATTACCGTATCCTCGCTTGCCCGATCCAGGTATGCCCGGTTCTGGAGAAAATCCCGCAGCAGGAATTTTCCTTCAAAGCGCCGCATTCCATAAATGGAGCCAGGCAGAAGGAACAGACCACCCTGCTTGCGGTCCAAGGCCCATTCCTTGCCCGCGCCCAGATGATCCACCAGAGAGCGATAGTAATGGGCTGTCGTAACTCCTACAGAGCGCACGCCGGAGTGAACCATGTTGGAAAGCGGGAAGTCGATGAGGCGGTATCTACCGCCAAAGGGAATCGTGCTTACGGAACGAAGCTCTGCCAGCTTTCCGAAATTTTCATTCATATAATTGGTTGTAATAAACCCTAAAACATTATTCACGGCTCTCACCTCCTTTGTCTGCTTCCACCTTTTTGCCTGGATTTTCCACCGTTTGGTTGTCGCCGATTACGGTAATTTCTTCTGAATCAGGTTCGCCTAATACAGCGCCCGGCGATATGATAGAATTTTCCCCGATAATCGAACGGTAAACCCTAGCCCCCTTGAGGAGCGTTGCTCCCGGAAGCAGGATAGAATCTTCCACATACGCATCTTCATCAATGAACACTCCAAAGCTCAGAATCGAATGCTTGACATGTCCGAGAATTCGGCTGCCGTTGCAGACTAAAGCGTTGTCAATAGCAGCGCTCTGTCCGATGTAGTGCGGCGGATAAATATTGGAATTGCTGAATACGCGCATCTCATCCTCAAAGATATTAAAGCCAGAGTCCGGATCAAGGAGCTCCATATTCGTATGATAGTAACTGTCAATCGTCCCCACGTCTTTCCAGTAGCCGGTAAACGTATAGGCATACAGATCCTTGCCTTCTGAAAGGAGCATGGGAATTACGTTCTTGCCAAAGTCGTGATCCGAATTTGGATCTTCGCTGTCCTTTATCAGGGCTGACCGCAGGATATGCCAGTCAAAGATGTAAATACCCATGGAGGCCAGATTGCTGTCCGGGTTCTTTGGCTTTTCGGAGAACTTGCTGATCTTGCCGTTTTCATCTGCTGTCAGAATACCAAAGCGGCTGGCTTCGTCCCAGGGGACTTCAATAACGGAAATCGTCAGGTCTGCCTTTGTCTTCTTGTGATAGTCCAACATAAGGCTGTAATCCATTTTGTATAGATGGTCGCCTGAAATGATGAGGACATATAGAGGATTGTAACTATCAATATATTCAATATTGCGGTAAATGGCATCGGCAGTCCCCCGGTACCACTGGCCGCCGGATTCTGTAGCAAAAGGCGGAAGTACGGAAACTCCGCCATGCGTATCATCCAGATCCCATGCTGCGCCAGTGCCGATATAGGAATTAAGAAATAACGGTTTGTACTGGGTGAGGACTCCCACAGTATTGATGTTGGAGTTTGTGCAGTTGGAAAGGCTAAAGTCGATGATCCTGTGCTTTCCTCCAAATGCGACTGCGGGTTTTGCAATATTTTTTGTAAGAGCCCCAAGGCGGCTGCCCTGACCTCCTGCCAAAAGCATTGCTACACACTCCTGATGGTGCATATGCATAACGATCCCTCCTGTTTCTATTTTTCTTTAATGTGCCAAATCTGTTCGGCGTACTGCATAATCGTCCGGTCGCTACTGAAATGCCCTGCTTTTGCAATATTGGTCAGAGACATTCTGACCCATCTGTTTGAATCCTTGTAGGCTTCTCCTGCTTCACGCCATGCCCGCATGTAATCGTCAAAGTCCTTTAAGACAAAATATTCGTCATTATAGCGCGTCAGGGAATCTCGGATGCTCCAGAACTCTTCACCGATCTTGCCAAAACATCCGCTTACCAGCTGATCCGTAATTTCCTGCAGCGCTGGATTTGTTTCATATAGAAGCATAGCATTGTATGTATTTTTCTGCCAGTACTCCGTGACCTGCTCCGCAGTAAGACCAAAGATGAAAATATTGTCGTCTCCTACAAGCTCATGGATTTCCACATTTGCCCCGTCCATGGTTCCCAGTGTAACCGCACCGTTGAACATGAACTTCATATTGCCGGTGCCGCTGGCTTCCTTGCCTGCCGTAGAAATCTGTTCGCTGATATCCGCTGCCGGATAAATCAGCTGGCCCAGGCTGACGCTGAAGTTTTCCAGAAATACCACCTTTAGCTTGTGGCTCGTATCCGGATCCTCGTTGACTATTTCCGCCACCGTGTTAATGAGACGTATGGTCTCCTTGGCAAACTCATAGCTCTGAGCCGCTTTTCCGGAGAAAATAAAGGTATAAGGCTGCATTTCTATGTTCGGGTTCTTTTTCAGCATATTGTAAAGGTACATGACCTTATAAATATTGAGCAGCTGTCTCTTGTAAGCGTGGATCCGTTTTACCTGTACATCGAATATAGAGGACGGATCGACCAGAATCCCGTTGTTGTCCTTAATATACTCTGCCAGCCTGCACTTATTCCGGTACTTGATATCCTTCAGCTCATTTAAAAAGCCTTCGTCATCCTTATATTGCAGTAGCTTTTCCAGGTGATAGGTATCCGTATGCCAGCGGGTTCCAATGGACTCGTCGATGAGTTTTCCCAATCCCTTGTTGGCCTGCAGTACAAAACGCCTGTGGCTGATACCGTTTGTTTTGTTATTGAATTTTTCTGGTACAATTTTGTAAAAGTCCTTAAAGACATCCCGTTTCAAGATGTCCGTATGAATGGCTGCAACTCCGTTTACCGAATGACTGCCGATTATGGACAGATTTGCCATTCTCACCTGACCGTCCCACAATATGGAAGTACGCATCATAGGCCAGTAGCCCATACTCTTTTCAAAGTGCTCCTTGTAGCGGCGGTCGATTTCCTCAATGATCATGTAAACCCGAGGCAGCAGGCGCCGCATCAGATCAATAGGCCATTTTTCCAGAGCTTCCGGCATGATGGTGTGGTTGGTGAAGGATATGGTTTTGGTCGTGATTTCCCAGGCCTCCTCCCAGGGCAGTTCTTCCTGATCCACCAGAATACGCATGAGCTCCGGTACGCACAGAGCCGGATGGGTATCATTTGTGTGAATGGCGATTCGTTCCGGGAATTGCCGCCAGCTGTCTGTGCCGTGAAGCTGCTTGTAATTGTTAATAATGGAAGCGATACCAGCAGCCACCAGGAAGTATTCCTGCTTGAGCCGCAGTTCCTTTCCCTGAGGCGTACTGTCGTCCGGGTAAAGGATGGCAGTAATGGCCTCGATATCGTTTCGCTCCTTCATGGCGTCGCTGTAGCGGCCGTTGCTGAAAGCCTCCAGATCGATCATTTCCCGATCAGGTTCAGCCTGCCAGAGCCGCAGAAGATTTGCCGATTCACCGCCGTAGCCTACAACTGGCACATCGTAAGGTACTGCGACAACGGTCTGGGAATCTACGTGCTGGAAGAGAGTCTTTCCGTCCTCATATCTACGGTTTACTTTACCGCCAAAGTGGACGCGGACCTCGCTTGCCGAATTGCGCATTTCCCATGGGTAGCCGCTGGATAGCCAGGGATCCGGCTCTTCTATCTGACGATTATCTTTGATTGTCTGTTTGAAAAGTCCGAACCGGTAGCGGGCGCCCATACCGATGCCGTTAATGCCAAGGGAGGCCATGGAATCCATAAAGCAGGCTGCAAGCCTTCCCAGGCCGCCGTTTCCAAGTCCCGGATCCGGGCCGGTATTGCACAGTTCATCCAGATCTTCTCCCAGATCGGAAAGCCCTTCTTCCACAACATCCCGGATCCCCATATTGATCAGGTAATTGTCCAGCAGCTTTCCAATGAGAAATTCCATGGAAAAGTAGTAAATCTTTTTATCCTGCTTCTGGTTGTGGCGGAGCTGAGTTTCCGTATGAAGCTTTGCCGCTTCGCTGCATACCATTTTTACTAGAACTTCATATTTTTCCCGGCGGCTGCATTCGGAAAGGGGTCGGGCCAGAAGGCGCAGCGCCTCTTCCTGATAGTGGGTAATAAACGATTCTTTTTCTTTGAACATATTGCACATCATCCTTTCTATGGTAGCGCGGTGGCAGGCTGCCGGAAGCAGCAAATCCGGTAAAATCCCCGACAAAGTATGCTGCAGATACCGGCCCTGCACCCTGCGATTATTTGTCTGCTTGATTCGTTATGTTCGGGAGCGTTTTAGCGTGGTACTGAGTCAGTCTGTACGGCATCCCCTGCCGCTTCCTTTACAGAACCTTCTTCTTGTGCCTTTTTTTCAGGCTTTTTGCAAATGGTTTCCGGGACAAGTACCATGCCTGCAATTGGCGGAATGGTAAGTTCAAGATACTGATCGTATCCGTGATATGTACCTTCCTTTGTCTTTACAGGCTCAGAATTGATCTGGCCGCTTCCTCCGAACTCGTTGCTGTCCGAGTTAAATACCTCACGGTAAACTCCCAGCTCCGGCACTCCCACCTTAAAGTCATGATACGTATCCGGCTGGAAATTCAGGAGTATGATGGAAAAATCATCCGCCTCTTTTCCTTGCCGCTTGAAGATCAGAATGCTCTGATCCCGGTTATCCGCATCGATCCACTGATAGCCCTCCCAGGAATAGTTTTGCTGCCATAAAGATGGCTGCTGCAGATAGAATCGATTCATGGCGCGGACAAAATTCTGATGCTTTTGATGGGTCTGATAGTCGAGAAGGAACCATTCCAGCGCTTCATAAAAACGCCATTCAATAAACTGCCCAAACTCATTTCCCATAAAATTCAGCTTTGCGCCGCTGTGGCACATCTGATACATAAAGAGAAGTCTGAGGCCGGCAAATTCCCGCCAATAGTCGCCAGGCATGCGCTCAATGAGCGAACATTTACCGTGGACTACTTCGTCGTGGGAAAGAGGCAGGATGAAATTCTCATTAAATGCGTACATCATAGAAAACGTAAGCAAATTGTGACTGCCGTCCCGGAATGGAAAATCCAGGGCGCAGTATTTCAATGTGTCATTCATCCAGCCCATATCCCACTTATAATGAAACCCCAGCCCGCCTTCTTCCGGCGGATATGTTACCAGAGGCCAGGCGGTGCTTTCCTCTGCAATGGTAAATACATCGGGAAACAGCGTTCCGATGGTATCATTGCATTTTTGAAGAAACGCCACTGCTTCGAGATTTTCCTCGCCGCCTTTTTCGTTATAGCGTTTTTCTCCGTCATCACCTACACCGTAATTCAGGTACAGCATACTGCTGACTCCATCGACGCGGATGCCGTCTGCGTGATATTCCTCCAGCCAGTAAATCGCATTGCTGATGAGGAACGACTGTACCTCCGGACGTCCATAATCAAATTTGAACGTCCCCCATTCGATATGCTCTTCTGATTCATAAAGCATGCTGCCATTAAACTGGCAGAGGCCGTGGGCATCACGGCAAAAATGTCCCGGCACCCAGTCGAGGATTACGCCAATGCCCTCCTGATGGAACCGATCCACCAAGTGCTTGAACTGCACGGGAGTCCCATACCGGCTGGTAGGTGCGTAATAACCGGTAATCTGATACCCCCAGGAACCGTCAAAGGGGTGCTCCATGACAGGCATCAATTCCACATGCGTGTAGCCCATATCTTTCACATAATCAACAAGCTCTCTGGAAAAATCCTCGTACGAATAAAATATCGGATCTTCCCCTTCCTTACGTCCTTCCATGCGGGGGCCCCACTGCTTCCAGGAGCCCAGATGAACTTCGTAAATATTGAGCGGCTGCTCAAAATGGTTTTTCTCCTTTCGCTGTCTGAGCCAGCAGTTGTCTCCCCATTCATAGGAAAGATCCGCCAGACGGGATGCAGTGCCGGGCCGCTGCTCCGCAGAAAAAGCATAGGGATCTGCTTTGTACAGGATTTTTCCTGCCGATGTTTCGATCATATATTTGTAAAGCATTCCCTCCCGTGCATCTGGAACAAAAGCTTCCCATACACCACTGCTGCCTGCAGGCTCCATATAAAAGCTGCTGCCTTCCCAGTTATCAAATTCACCAATTACGCGGACGCTCTTTGCAAAGGGCGCCCATACAGCAAAAGCGTATCCGGTTTTGCCGCCATAAGCTTCCTTGTGAGCTCCCAGAGCCCTGTAGGAGTGAAATTCTTCGCCCTGCAGGAATCGATCCAGTTGGTATTTTGTAAAACGTGTCTCTTGTGGCAAAATATCACCTGCTTTCTTATCGGCATGCTCAGGAAAGGAGTACTATCCTTTTCTTGCCGCATATCATATTTGTATATTGTGTACAGGAAATACCATTATCTGATATTTCCTGTATATAGGTAAAGCCTGCCTTTTGAAGAAGGGATGTTACAGCAGACTCTGCCTTTATACTGCTATTATACCATAAAAGAAATGAAATGAGCGATCTTTCTTCTGCATATACTGGGGGAATGTGTAGAACTTGGAAACAATTTTTAACAATTTAAGGAAATTACAGAAAATTTCGTAAATAAATGGGATGTTTATCGCGATTTTTACTGTGAGAGGCGTTTTCGTTTTGCATCCCGACGATAGAGAGACTCTGCACGTTCCATCAACCTTTTTTTCGAGCGCAGGGTCAGCTGGGAATAAATATGTATCAGGCGAAGGTCATCTGGCAGCGGCTTGCCATACAGCAGGTGATTGCCCAAAAGAAATGGAATATCATAACCAACCAGCACGTCCAGCGTAATATGAAATGTTTGACAAATTGCCTGGAGTATATTCAGATCCGGCTCTCGGAGTCCCCGTTCGATTTGACCGTAGGTAGATCGGCACAAACCAATTTTAGCTGCCAGATCCGATTGAGTTGTTCCAGTTATTTTTCTTAGAGCTTTTAAATTTCTGCGGAGCCTTAAACAGTTACCTGTAGTCATATAAGAACCTCCCTAAAGTTGTAAAAACAAATGAGAAAGCAGGAAGACGGAGAGGCTGTATGGTCCCCTGCTTGAGAATTTTTCAGGACGATTTTTGGAACATTTGAAGCAGGTGATTGAACGGAAAAATAGATGCACAAAAATATGGAAAAGCCACAAAATTTGGAAGTAATTGGTCATTTTGGCTAATTTTCTCCTTAAAGATATAAAACGTTCTTCTCTGGGCTTATTTCGTTGTGCGCTGAGAATATTACACTATAAATAGAGGAAAAATGAACTACAGGCAGAGCTTTATCGGATTGGTAATCAGAGCATTTAGTACGACTCGTTTTGTCATCTGCTGCGTTGTTGTTTGGGATGTTACATTTTACGATAAAATGGCGATGCCTTGTTTTTTTACCTCACAAGCTGACCGTGTGTCAGAGTATGCTCTACTTGATACTCACGGTATCCGGCACACCAGGATTCAGCACTATTTATTATAACTGCCAGTTAGACAGTATACATGTAAACTCAGGAGGTACAAACTGCATGAAAAAAGGTGACTTAAATCTTAAGGAAATTGACCTGAAACGGATGGGGCGCCGAATTCGAAACCAACGAGAGGCTATTCATATGACGCGAGCGCAGCTCGCGGCAAAGCTGGGGGTTTCCGGAAAATTCGTAGCGGATATCGAATATGGAGATAAAGGCGTTTCCATCCAGACGCTGTATCGGCTGACGCAAATACTGAATCTGAGCGCAGATTATATCCTTGCAGGGGATAAATCAGTGGTAGGAGATGCGGCCGATCCGGAGATAGAGCGAATTAAGGAAAATATTATGGGGCCGTTATCCGCCTGTTCTCTGGAGCAGCTGAAATGCATGGAACAGATTTCCCGCTACTATGTAGAGGGTATTGTTGGAGTTGAGGAGTGATTGACGTAATGAAAAATTCATCGTATACTGTCACTAATGTAAAAAGTAAAGGAGTCACATATGGCCGAGAACAGAGATCAGAATGAAATAATGGAAAACAAAGCAGCAGAGAAACTTGCGGAAGCGTTGGGCGAAGACATCGGGGAAATCCCAGAGGTCTCAATTACTGTGGAAGAGCTGAAAAAGCTGGAACAGGCCGATCGGAAAAAACGGAATCGCAAGCGGGCAAACATTGTTGGCATAGCGGCCGCCCTAATCCTCGTGTGCGGGGTGGCGGCTTTTGCCGCCTGGCCTAAAATGGCCGCTCCTGTAGATGCAGACAAGAATACGCAGCAGAGTGTGGAAGAGGAAAACGGGGTAGTTGTGATCAATGAGAATGGGGCTGAAGGTGAAAGCGCCGTTACAACAGTTGAAAAGAACTGGGATAAAGTTAAGGATTTGAGAAAAGACTTTCCAGAGCTTATGATTCCGTCCTATGTGCCGGAGGGGTATGAGTTTGTTTCCCTAGAACTAGAAGATTTAGAAAAGGGGGAATACCAAGCAATATATAAATATAAAAATATGGATGATGAGCTCTATATTGAACAACGTCATTATGCAACTACTGGAAATGAAACAGGATTGCTTGCTGGAGAGACTACAGAGTCCGTTGAAAGTGAACATGGAAGGGTTTATTTAACATATAAGGGAGAAGAATTGATAGGTGCGTTCTCTCTAAAATCAGACAGCTTTAGAGTATTGGGGAATATAAAAAAAGAAGATATTGGAGTAATTGTAGATGGGCTCAAATAAATCGGCATAACTTTTACTGAGAGTATATTGATTATGCCGATTATAAAAATTATAAATTAAAATAGCATGCTAAAATGTACCACTATGGCAAGTAATAACCTTGCTTGTTGAACCATCTTGACTTGTAAAGACAGCTTTTACTCGATACACTTTACCCTTTACTAGGGTAAAGGTGTATGGGAGCGCAAGTGTTCTTGTATTATGTTTGGTTTTAGTAACGGTTTTAACAGGAACACCTGTGGCAGTTCTCCAAGAACCATTATATTTCTCTTGTAGAGTAATAGTATTGGTGCATGAAGTTAGAACCTTAGTGTAGCTAATGTCTGCAGAAACGGAAGCTGAGGTGTTACTTGTCCTACTTACGTGAATATTTCCGGCACCAGCATACGCGCTGGCCACGCTGACCGACCCGAATATCACCACCAGGGCCAGAATCATTAAAACACATTTTCTTTTCATTTTATTTCCCACCTTTCCTGAAATGAATTAAAAAATAAAGATTGTGGGCCTACTTTAGCCCAAGAAAAAGGGGGAAACAATAATTGGGAAATATCCCAATGCGCGTTGTCTTTTTATGCGGTAAAAAATAGAGATGGATGCGCTAGAAACGGCTAAAATACGGGATTCTAGCCGTTTTTGCTATAGGAAAAAAGATGGATATTTGCGTTATTTGCCGCAGCCTTTTTGCCCTGGGCAGCCGCTTTTAAAAGAGCCTGAAAGATGATACAAAAGGTCGTCTTGCTGCCTGCATTTTGGAGTTGGGAGGAGAAGGAAATATACTGGTCCCAGCTTGTAAAATCAGGGGGCTTGTGGTAGTATGTAACTACGAAAGCGACAGGAAACGTATCTGGCCTGAGCGGCTAAGCCATTTGAAGATGGGGAACATATCCTTTATGTGAATGGGGAATACCGGGGAGAATCCGATCTTGGAAAACTCATGCACGATTTTAACTGCACAAAAGCAGACGATATGAATTTTGAACTGATGGCAGAACAGAACGCCTAAAGCGCTGTCAACGGGTCAGAAATCTAAAAAAACAGCCAGTGCCAGGCAGCAAGCACACTGGGGTTGGCGATGTTTTTTATGAATATAAAGAAATGGCAAAAGGAGGTTTTTATGGATATTAAAATCGATCTTTCCAAAAGCGGACTTACGGAGGAAGACATTCAGCAGGAAAAAGAACGGGCAGGCGCAGCCCTTGACAAGCTGTGGTCCGGAAAAGAGGACTTTACAGGATGGGTAAAGTTGCCGCTGGAATATGATAAAGCGGAGATGGAGCGGATTCTCACGGTTTCCGATATCATCCGCAGCCAGTGCAGTCTTTTAATTGTAATCGGAATCGGCGGCTCCTACCTTGGCGCAAAAGCAGCCATTGATGCTCTGGAAAAAGAGCCAGGCTCCCCGGAAGTGAAATTCGCGGGCATTAACCTGAGCGCAGCGTACCACCAGAGACTGCTCCTTGAGATGCAGACAAAGGAAGTATGCCTCTGCGTAATTTCCAAATCCGGCACAACTGTAGAAACAACGGCAACCTTCAATATTTTCAAAAAAGCCCTTATTGAAAAATACGGCAAGGAAGAAGCGGTGCAGCGCATTTATGCTGTCACAGATAAGGAAAACGGCGCTCTGCGGCAGGAAACGGAAGAAGAAGGCTACACCAGCTTTGTCATTCCTTCCGACATCGGAGGCCGCTATTCCGTCCTGACCCCTGTAGGACTGCTCCCCATTGCTGTTTCCGGCGTTGATATCCGCCAGCTGATGGCAGGGGCGGAAGCTATGGCTTCTTCCACAGACTGGGATTTTCACGGAACGGATTACGCCATCGCCAGATACCTCATGCTGCAGCAGGGAAGAGCAGTGGAGGCCATCCAGCATTATGAACCGGATTTGAAATATTTTGTAGAGTGGATCAAGCAGCTCTTCGGCGAGAGCGAGGGCAAGGACGGCACAGGCCTGTTCCCGGCAGGACTGGAGCTGACAGCGGATCTTCATTCCATGGGTCAGTTCCTTCAGGAGGGAAGCCGTATCTTCTTTGAAACTGTTCTGAATATTGAAAATTCATCTGTTGATTTGGAAGTTCCTTCCGGACCTTTGGAAGGAAAAACCTTAAATCAGCTGAATCAGGCGGCGACAAAAGGCGTTATAAAGGCCCACAGCGATGCGGGAATTTCCGTGATACGCCTTGATATTCCAAGCCTTACAGCCTTTTATTACGGGCAGCTCATCTACTTCTTTGAGACAACCTGCGCCGTGACGGCGACCCTCATGGGAGTCAACCCATTTAACCAGCCGGGAGTAGAAGCTTACAAAAAAGAGATGAAAAAAGAAATTTCCTAATGCAAAAATAACAAAAATAGGTTACAATAGAGATACTGCAAGGTAAATGATTCGTTTGCCGCTGCATCAGCACCACAGTGAATGTTAATTTTTTTAACAATAGTAAGATTGTTATAAAACCAAGGAGGATATATTTATGAAAAAGATTGGAGTATTAGGTACAGGTACAATGGGTGCGGGAATCATTCAGGTTCTGGCTCAGAACGGTTATGACGTTGTCCTGAGAGCAAGAAGACAGACTTCTGTTGACAAGGGAATCGCAACCGTTACAAAGAACCTGGAAAAAATGGTTAAAAAAGAAAAGATCACAGAAGCGGATAAAGATGAAATCCTGTCCAGAGTAAACGGCTCAACCGATATCAGCATCGTAAAGGACGCAGATCTGATCATCGAAGCTGCTACAGAGGATATGGAAGCAAAGAAAGCTCTCTTCCAGGAGCTGGACGAACTGTGCAAGCCTGACACCATCATCGCTACCAACACTTCTGCTCTGTCTATCACAGAAATCGCAGCAGCAACAAACAGACCGGACAAAATCATCGGAATGCACTTCTTCAATCCGGTTCCTGCAATGAAGCTGGTTGAAATCGTAAAAGGACTGACCACTTCCGAGGAAACAAGAGAAACCATCATCAACCTGACAAAGGATCTGAAAAAGACTCCAGTAGACGTTGCGGAAGCTCCTGGATTCGTTGTAAACCGTATCCTGATCCCGATGGTAAATGAAGGAATCGGCATCCTGGCAGACGGAGTAGCTGATGCAGAAGGAATCGATACAGCTATGCAGCTGGGCGCAAACCACCCAATGGGACCTCTCGCACTGGGCGACCTCATCGGACTGGACGTATGCCTGGCAATCATGGAAACTCTATACAGAGAATTCGGCGATACCAAATACAGACCGCATCCACTGCTGAGAAAAATGGTAAGAGCAAACAAGCTGGGAAGAAAGACCGGCGTAGGCTTCTACGATTACAGCAAATAAAAATAGCCAACACTTTGCATTTCAATTTTATAGAAAAAACCGCGCAGTTCGGGCAACCGGATGCGCGGTTTTTTCAGTCTGGAGCTTTGGTTTTGTATTCGCCGGGAGTTCCATCATAATCAAAATACCGGTTTAGTGAGTATGTGTTTCCGACATCTGTCTGCCGGATATCCCGCACACATTTGCTCAAATAGGGTTCATCATTCAAGAGATCCCGCAAAAAACGGGCAACATCTGTTTTCCGTAAGGATGCCTTGCTGGCATATACACTGCCTTGGATATGTTCGAATCCATAAGCATTCATTACTGCTCAATCGTTTTGTAGATTTCCCGATACTTATTCCCTAAAATTGCTCACATACTTTTGTATCCAAATCAAAGGTGAGCTGAATTTTTGTTAAACCAGGCAATTTTCAATCTCTCCATCAATATTCGCTTCCCATTTATCTAAATATGTTATAAATGCAGGATCGCGTTTTTCCTTATCAACGACATATTTTAATAATAATGCCATAGCATCTTCTCCATCTTTTGAAAAAACTCCGTACTCCGTTTCCTGGATATCTTCATGCTTTGCATAGGTTCGCATGTCAAACAGCATATCATCAGCAGTTAGGCTGTTATCGCGTAATTTGGGTTCATTAAAAATAAAAGTTAATTTGGTCATAAGGAACTCCTTTTTATTGAAATCGGTTTTTATTTTATCATGCATCACTTTAATGCGCGCCGCAAGCAGTTCACTCATATTTTGCGAATATTCCGCAAAAATATTACTTGCGAAAAGAACCCTCCTGCTGCATAATGAACATAGAAAATTTTCTTCGGACAGGGCAGACGAAGTAAAGGCGGACGAAGTGACAGAGAAAGCAGAAAGATGGTGGGGCGCAGGATGCCGGAAAAACTTACGGAACGCGAATGGCGTTTTATGAATGAAATATTTTTGCATATCCATTCCAATAACGACATGGATCAAATGAGGTTGGAGTTCTTTGACCTGCTCCAGAACCTGGTGGAGTTTGATTACGCGTCTTTTTGTCTGTATAAAAATGGAAAAACGGTACAGCCCGTAGGCTATAATCTTGCCGCGGAGGAGCTGGAATACTACATGGAAAAGGTTGAAGATATTGATCCTTTTTTACCTCTGAGAAAGCTCCTGTCCGATCCCAACCATCCTGCAATTAAGGTCAGAGACTACGTGTTCACAAAAAATATTGAGGAAACCGAGTATTACAGACGGATCTGGATTCCAAAGAAGATCCAGTACTCCATCTTCGCCGGGCTTGGATACAGGGAAAAAACCTTAGGCTCCCTCAGCCTTTACAGAACGCAGGCAGGTACGGAGTTTTCGGAAAAGGAGCTGCAGATTGTCAATACTCTGAAAGGGCACTTGAATATAAGGCTGTGGAATATGAGGGAACACCATAGTTTCAGGCCATCGGGGGGCAGTCTGAAAAGCAAATTCAGGCTGACGGACAGGGAGATCGATGTGGTAAGCCTGTGGAGTCAGGGGTTGACGGATCAGGAAATTTGCCAGGAGCTGTCGATTTCAAAAAATACGCTGAAAAAACATATGGCCAATATATTCGGCAAGCTGGAGATCAGCAGCAGAGTGGAACTTTTGAAGGTCATATCAAGTATAGCGGAATAAACGATAATAAAAAGGCAACCACAGTAAAAGGGCTGGATTCTATCATGGAATTCAGCTCTTTTATTACGAAAAAAGAACTTGATGCATTGTCCAATTATCATAAACATCCACTACTGCATTCAAAGTAGAACCATCAATCAAAAGAATGAGTCACTGCCTTTTATAGTAAGGACGGGTGTAGAGAAATAGCCAAATCGGGTGTTTGAAAAAGTCAGATTATTTGGTATTTTATTGGCATGTTTAAAAATGAAAACTGGAGGTGAAGAGCGATTATGCGCAAAGCAGATAAGATACTGAAAAGCGATTGTATCTTTGATTCCATTCACGATGAGCCCTTTGCGGGGTTTATCGCCACAAAGGGAAACAAAATCCTTGCAGTAGAATCCGATGCTTCTCATATGGGAAAGTGGGCAGACGAGCATACAGAATATATAGATTGCCAGGACAAATTGATCATGGCCGGATTCATCGATGTACATATGCACTTTTTTGATGGAATTTTCCAAAACAGCAAATATATGTGCAGAGATCTGTTTGAGGCAAAGTCAGCAAGGGAATGCAGGGACATTATAAAAAAGTTCGCGGACGAGCATAAGGATTACGAAACGATTACAGGAATTGGCTGGTATATTCCTTTATGGGAGCAAAAGGAGCTTCCCACAAGGCATATGCTGGATGAAGTAGACGACAAGCGGCCCATTTATCTGATGTGCGCGGATGGCCATTCTTTTTGGCTCAATACAAAGGCTCTAAAGGAGTGCGGCATAACGGCGGATCAGGAGGTTCTCTTTGGCTCTATTGAACTTGATGAGAAAGGGCAGCCAAATGGGGTTCTCCATGAGCTTGATGTATGTTCCATCTGCACGGTCAAAGCGCAGAAATTGCCGGATTTTCAAAAGAAGAAACTGATACTTGACTTTGTCAGTGAGTTGTCAAAGCACGGTATTACTTCCACAACGGACATAACGGTGCTGCCAAAACCAGTTCCCATTACAGATGAACTGCAGATTATAGAGGAACTTGAAAAGGCGAATCAGTTACATGTAAGGCTCAATTTGTACCCCAGCCTGGGAGTAACGGATGATTTTGAGATAGTCCATGCATACAGGGAGAAATTTAGTAACGGTAAAGTAAAGGTGGCAGGTCTCAAGGCATTTGTAGACGGAGTACATGGCAACCATACCGCCCTGTTATTAGCACCCTACGCGGACAAGCCGGATGCCACAGGAGCTTCCTTTTATCCTTATGAATTGTACGAAAAGCAGATCGCCGCAGCGAACCGGGAAGGGTACGGGGTAAAGCTGCACTGTACAGGAGAAGGCGCGGTGCGTCTTGCTTTAGACGCCTACGAGCATTCCCTGAACGTCAATCAAACTCTCAAGGTAAGAAATTCCATCGAACATGTGGAGGCTCCGGGAAAAGAGGACCTGGACCGCTTCCAAAAGCTTGATGTAACCGCATCTGTGCAGCCATGCCACCTGATGTTTACAGGCAACACCCTGCAATTGCGGCTGGGAGAAGAGCGGGCCAAAATGCAGTATGCCCTTAAGACTATGAAGGAACACGGCGTAAATGTCGCCTTCAGCACAGACTATCCGGTTGCGCCCTTTGAGCCGATGCTCAATCTCTACTTTGCTGTTACGCGGGCAGATTTGGACGGCAAGCCGGTTGAAAAGGAAACCTGCGAAAAGCTGACCATGGCAGAGGCCTTAAAAGCTTACACCATCAATGGAGCGTACTGCCTGAATGAGGAAAACAGGCTGGGGAGTCTGGAGGCCGGCAAGCTGGCGGATATCATCGTATTTGACCGTAACCTCTTTGATGCGCAAGAGAGCGAATTACTGGAAGCGAAGGTGGAGCTGACCATGGTGGATGGAACAATTACCTACAGAGCTTGATTCAAAGGAATCACGATTACATGTTGAAGGAGGGAATCATATGAAATCGTTCTCGTTTAAAGATGAAAATGGAAAATTTTATTACGGCTGGTGGATTGTAATTGCAGCAGCAATCATCACAGGGCTTGTTTACAGCGGAATCGTTTCTGTAACCGGCGTCTTTATGCTCCCGGTGACAGAGGATCTGGGACTATCCATCGCAGCCTATTCGCTGTACCTTACGATCATGTCCATCACAGGCATTATCACGCTGACAATTATATCAAAATTTCTGGATGAAAAACGAATCAAAATTATCATGATGATTGCTGGGATTATAGGCGTTATATCCTTTATTGGCTTTGCAACAGCAAAAAGCTTATGGACATTTTACATATTTGCGGTGCCCCAGGGATTTTGCTTTGCAGGTATGACTATGACACCCTGCCAGCTGCTTGTTTCCAACTGGTTCGGAGAAAAAGCAAAAGGCCGGGCAATCAGCCTCTTTCTCACGGGCATGACCCTGGTATATCTTTTGGAGCTGAACGTGCTCAATCGAATCGTGGTGGCAATGGGCTGGCGGGCCGGATATGTCGCTCTGGCAATATGCGTTGCAATCGCAGTGCTGGTGGTAATGATACTGGTATCCTGGAGCCCGGAAAAGAAGGGCATTCAGAGAATCGGAGATCTGGCAGAAGACGAGCGGGCCAAAATGCAGTCCGCCGTATCTCAGGGCATTGATTTCCACGCGGCAATGAAACGGCCCATTACCTGGCTGTTCTTGGTTTCGTGTACTCTGGCGGTTATCGCGTCCAGCTCCATTCTGCAGCATGGAATTCCAACAATGGTTGTAAACGGATATTCCCCGGACCAGGCCACGGGAATTCTCTCAATCCTTTCCACTATTATGATTTTCACAGGCCCTGCAGTCGGCGTAATTTGCGATAAATTGAGACTGTCTGTTGCGGCCATTGGAACAGCAGCCTGTTTCGCCCTGTCAGCGGTGGGATTATCGCTGATCTGCGTATCAAAGGCAGGCGTATGGGTATTTGGGGGGTTTTATATATTCGGCGTAGCGGCAATTAACATCATATCACCGCTGATCATGAATTACATGTATGGCGAAAAGGATATGCCGCGGCTGATTGGATACGTAAATATTTTCATATCCATAGGAGGCGCGGTAGGCGCGGTTGGAGTAGGAGTCCTGTACGAGCATTATGGCTCCTATCAGATGCCGTGGCTGATTATGTCAGCGATTCTCGCAGTAGTGGCAGTAATCAGAGGCGCGGCCACCACAAAAAAACGGAAATTTGTTCCGGATAACGGGAAGCAATAACAGGGGAATTTGGAAAGCATCGGTTGAGGGATCGGTGCTTTTTTTATAATGTAGGAAATATCGTTTTAACGATATTGGCGGAATTTCAAAGAAAGCACCTTGCGAAGCGTCGCTGCTCGTCAGCGACATGTGTGTATAGGAATCTTTGATTCCGTCATACACACTTTTTTTATTATGCTTACGCTTGACAGCAATGTAAAAGTATGGAAAAATATATTAACCAAAAAGTTAATTTCAAAAGGTGATGTAATAAAAACAACATGCGCGGACAGATTTGAGGGTAAAAGGGGTGAAAGATGACCATGGAAGCAAAAAAAACTGGTATATCCCGTGATCTGCTCCCTCATCCGGGAGCGACAATCGCGGATATGCTGAAAAAGCGGGAGCTGACACAATCGGAACTGGCAGCCAGGACAGGTGTATCAACCACATACGTATGTAATGTCATTGCGGGAAAAAAGATATATCCGCTAAATTCGCAATGGCCTTGGAATATGCGCTGGGGGTGCCGAAATCCTTCTGGCTGAATCTCCAGGCGAACTACGAAGCAGAGCGTTTGGAAGCGAATAAAGGATATACCATCACGGATGAAGAGCGTTTGGTAAGGGAAGCATTAAAAGATATCGTCGAATATTTGCGCCAGAAGGGAATGGTTCCTGTAAATGAGGGGAAAGACGATTTGATTTTATCCTTGAGAAATGCGTTGCAGATTAGCAATATCGCAAATTTGGATCAAATGGTCCCGGCTGGAGCATTTCGCATGTCTGCCGATGCAGAGGTTAATCCATATGTGGCCGGTGCATGGATCCGTCTATGTCAAATTGCAGGAAGCGAAGAAATCTTGACAACAAAATTCGACAAGCAATTGACCAGCGAGTTGGTAAATGAAATAAAAGGCGTTATGTGCAGGGAGATTGCAGATGAGGGATAGGATTTAAAAAATATTATGGGGAAATATGGAATAGATTTTTCAGTCATGCGAAGCTTTAAGGGCGCTCCGGCCCAGGGGTATATTTCACAAAAAAAGGATCGGATCTATCAGGTAGTGCTGACAGAACAGCGCGACTTTCCAGCTACCTTCTGGTTCTTCCTGCTTCATGAAATCGGTCACATTGCAAATGGCGATATAGGAAAAAAGGCAAAATTTATAGACTGTGGCAGTGATTCAGACAAGAAAAAGGCAGCAGATCTTTTTGCCAATAATATGCTTTTGAATCCTGAGAGCTACAAGCAATTTGTAAAAAGAGCAGATTTTTCTGCTGAAGCGATTAAAACATATGCCCGCTCACAAAATGTGAGGCCGTACATTGTGATAGAAAGACTGCAAAGGGAACAGCGGATCACAAAGGGGGAGCAATATGAGACAAGCATACGGGAAATGTACGAAGCCAAGATACTTATGACAGGCCTGGAGGATATAAAGGCCGGACGGACGATAGATGGAGAGCTGGCACTGGACGGTATAAGGAAAAAATATGGGATCTAAATTCAGGTATCGGCTGGCACAGAAAGCGAATGCTGATTTGGATGATATTGTCCGGTATATTACAATAGAATTATCAAATCAAACAGCGGCAGCCAATTTTTTAGACAAACTGCAGGCAGTGATTGAAGAGGCCTGCTTGTTTCCTGAGAGTGGTTTCCCGGTAGTCAATCGTTTTTTGTCGAATAGTTAACGTTAGGAGGAAGTTAATAGGGAACTATACGATGTATTACCTGCCTGATTTTGTGAATGAACAAATTTTGGTCCTAAGAGTTGTATATAGCAAGAGAAACATTGAGGGGGTTAGAGTTATAGGTCTGGAGGATATACCTGAATTATCTGACTTTAATAATTATACGAAATAAAGTGATAATGAGATAAAGGGATATCATAGTAAAATAGAAAAACAAAAAAGAATTTCATATAAATAAAATTCAATAAACCTTTGAAATGCAGAAAATTTCAAGAAAACAAGAAAAATAGTAGAAATATTCCGTCCTTTTGATTATAATAAAGCTAATGAGTAAAGGATGCATAAATGTTAATAAAAATGCAATAAAACTGATAAATAACCGAAATGGAGATGAAAGATGGCTATCATAATCAACGGGCAGAGTCTGACGGTAGAAGAGGTTATCCGCGTAGCGCGCTTTCATGAGCAGGCAGAGCTTTCACAGGAAGCACAGGCTGCTGTAAAAAAGGCCAGAGACTACGTGGACAGAAAACTGGAGGAAGGCGCTATCATCTACGGCCTGACTACTGGGTTTGGAAAATTTTCTGATACATTTATTTCAAGGGAGGAGGCGGCGGATCTGCAGCGCAATCTCATTGTCAGCCACACATGCGCTATGGGAGAGCCGCTTCCCAGACAGGTTGTAAGGGCCATTATGCTGCTGCGCTGCAATGCTCTGGCGCGGGGCAACTCCGGTATCCGGCCCTCCACCCTGAATACGCTCCTTGCGATGCTCAACAAGGGTGTGCACCCGCAGATTCCGGAAAAGGGTTCTCTGGGAGCAAGCGGCGATCTGGCGCCTCTGGCTCATATGGTGCTGACGCTGATTGGCGAAGGGGAGGCGGAATATCAGGGCAGGGTCATGCCGGGAAGAGAAGCTATGGAACTGGCCGGGATTCAGCCGGTAGAACTGGCGGCCAAGGAAGGGCTGGCGCTGATTAACGGCACGCAGGTTATGACGGCAATCGGGCTAAATGTCCTTTGGGACGCCATGGATCTTGCCAAGACAGCAGACATTGCCTCAGCCATGACAGCCGAGGCGCTCAATGGAATTAAAAAGGCCTACGATCCCAAGATCCATCTGGTTCGCGGGCATCAGGGGCAGCAGGATACGGCGGCTAATCTCAGGCTCCTGCTTGAGGGAAGCCAAAATGCGGCGGAGATCAATCCCAACAAGGTACAGGATCCCTACTCCCTGCGCTGCGTACCGCAGATTCATGGCGCCTCAAGAGACGCGATTCAGTACGTTTATCAGGCAGTAAGCAGGGAAATCAACGCGGTGACGGATAATCCCCTGATTTTCCCGGATGAGGATGAGGTGATTTCCGGAGGCAACTTTCATGGACAGCCCATGGCCCTTGCCTTTGACTTTCTGAAAATGGCAGTTTCCGAATATGCAAACGTTTCCGAGCGCAGGAGCGAACGGCTCATCAACCCGCAGCTTTCCGAAGGGCTTCCGCCTTTTCTCACAAAGCACGGCGGCGTCTGCTCTGGCTTTATGATCGCCCAGTACGCGGCAGCCTCCATGGTTTCGGAAAATAAAATTTACGCCCATCCCGCATGTGTAGACTCCATCCCTTCCTCAGGAAACCAGGAGGATCACGTGAGTATGGGAACGACGGCCGCAAGGACAGCTGCTCTGGTACTGGATAACGCCCAGAAGGTGCTGGGAATTGAGCTGTTTGCCGCTTCTCAGGGAATCTGGCTGAGGGGAGAGAGGGGCATTCAAAGGCTGGCGCCTGCAACAAGGGCCGTATATGAGCACATCCGCAGGAGTGTAGAGCCGGTAGACGAGGACATTATCATGCATGATGAACTGAAAAAATTCGATGAAATGATTAAAAAAGGCGAAATCACAAAGGCCGCGGAGGGCGCAGCTGGCCCCCTTAGGTGAGAGAGGCGAAACTACCTATAGATAAAAAGTAAGGTTATGGATCAATTGTAAACTGCAAAAGGGCAGAGACAGGAGGAGCATTATGCTGGATAACAAAACCATTTCCCGGGCAATGACCATCAAACTGGATAATACGCTCCCGGAATATCCGGAGTTTGAAGAAGGAAAGAGGAGAGCGCCGGACCGGGGCTTTCGGCTTACAAAGGAGCAGACAAAGCTGGCCCTGAAAAACGCCCTCCGATACGTACCGGAGGAGCTTCACGAAACACTGGCGCCAGAATTTATGGAAGAGCTGAAAAACTATGGCCGCATTTACGCTTACCGCTATCGTCCGGCAGGGCGCATTTACGGAAAGCCCATAGACGAATACAAGGGCAAGTGTCTGGAGGGCAAAGCCTTCCAGGTGATGATCGACAACAATCTGGACTTTGAGATCGCCCTCTATCCCTACGAGCTGGTAACCTACGGAGAAACGGGTCAGCCGTGCCAGAACTGGCTCCAGTACCGGCTCATTAAAAAATATCTGGAGGAGCTGACGGAAAACCAAACCCTGGTAGTGGAATCCGGCCATCCCCTGGGACTCTTCCCCTCAAAGCCCACGGCGCCGCGGGTTGTGATCACCAATTCCATGATGGTGGGAATGTTCGACAATCTGGAGGACTGGGAAATCGCAGAAGAGATGGGCGTCGCCAATTACGGACAGATGACAGCGGGAGGCTGGATGTACATCGGACCCCAGGGAATCGTCCACGGGACCTTTAACACGATTTTGAACGCAGGCAGAAAATATCTGGGCGTGCCGGAGCAGGGAGATCTGACCGGATATGTATTCGTTTCCTCGGGACTTGGCGGCATGAGCGGGGCCCAGCCAAAGGCGGCCAACATCGCCCGGGCGGTGGGCATCTTCGCGGAGGTGGATCGCTCCCGCATTGAAACCAGACATGCTCAGGGCTGGGTGGATGTGATTTTAGAGGATCTGGATGAAGTGTTCCAGCTGGCAGAGGAAAAGCGCGCTGCAAAGGAGAGCATTTCTATCGCTTACCATGGCAACATCGTCGATCTTTTGGAAGCTGCTGTGAAGCGGGATTTTAAAATCCACCTGCTTTCCGATCAGACTTCCTGTCACAACGTGTATAATGGCGGCTACTGCCCCGCGGGCCTGACCTTTGAGGAAAGAACCCGGCTCCTTCACAGCGACCGGGAGAGCTTCTGCCAAAAAGTAGACGAATCCCTGCACCGTCACTTTGCCGCAATTAAAGCTCTTTCCCAGAAAGGAACCTATTTCTTTGATTACGGGAACTCCTTCATGAAAGCTATGTACGATGCGGGCGTAAAGGAAATTTCCAAAAATGGGCGGGATGAAAAGGACGGATTCATCTGGCCATCCTATGTAGAAGATATTATGGGCCCCATGCTCTTTGACTACGGCTACGGGCCCTTCCGCTGGGTATGTCTGTCAGGAAAGCCGGAAGATCTGGATGCCACGGATCAGGCTGCCATGGACTGCATTGACCCCAGCCGGCGCTTTCAGGATCGGGATAACTGGGTCTGGATCCGGGATGCGAAAGAAAATAAGCTGGTGGTGGGAACCCAGGCCAGGATCCTCTATCAGGATGCGGAGGGAAGGACCCGGATCGCCCTCAAATTCAATGAAATGGTGCGGGAAGGCAAGATCGGACCAGTTATGTTGGGAAGAGATCACCACGATGTAAGCGGCACAGACTCCCCCTTCCGGGAAACAGCTAACATTAAAGACGGCAGCAATGTAATGGCGGACATGGCCGTCCAGTGCTTTGCCGGAAATGCGGCCAGGGGAATGAGCCTCTGCGCCCTGCACAACGGCGGCGGCGTGGGAATCGGAAAAGCCATTAACGGCGGCTTTGGCCTGGTGCTGGATGGAAGCGAGCGCATTGATAATATCATCCGCTCTGCCATGATGTGGGACGTTATGGGGGGCGTTGCCAGAAGAAACTGGGCCAGAAATGAACACGCACTGGAAACGGCAGCCGCTTATAACGAAAATTATGCGGGAAGCGGACACATCACCATTCCTTATGTGGCAGACGATCATCTGGTGGAAACCATTGTTTCCAAATACGTAAAATGACAAAAAAGCGGGCAAATGCAGGCGCATTCATACTGCGCGTTCAGCCTGCCCGCAAATCAGGACAACAGAAAAACTCAGGAGAAAGTTATGCACAAATTACTGATAAAAAACATCGGACGGCTGCAGACCCCGGTGGGAAGCTTCAGCCACAGGGGAGAGCAGCAGGGGGAAAACCACAAACTGGATAAGGCAGCCGTGCTCATTGAAAACGGTGTCATCAAAGAAATCACATCGGACGGACGCCTGCCGCAGGGCGGCGAGGAATCCGCTGACATGGTTGTGGATGCGGAGGGAAAGCTGGTAACGCCGGGGCTGGTAGACGGCCACACCCACTTGGTATTCGGAGGTTACCGGCAGCATGAAATCCCACTCAAATTAAAAGGAGCCGGATACCTGGATATTCTCAGAGCTGGAGGCGGAATTCTAGATACAGTAAAAAAGACCAGAGAAGCCTCAGAAGAAGCGCTTTATGAAAAGAGCCGGGCATTCCTGGACGAAATGCTGTCCCTGGGAGTGACCGCCTGCGAGGCCAAGAGCGGCTACGGCCTGGATCTGGCGACGGAAGTAAAAATGCTGCAGGTTATCAAAAAACTGGATGAACAGCATCCCATGGATCTGGCTGCGACATTTCTGGGAGCCCATGCCCTGCCGCGGGAATATGAGGGACGCGGCGATGAATTTATTGACATGATGTGCGCAGAGGTGATACCTTATGTAAAGGAGCGAAATCTGGCCCGCTTTTGCGACGTGTTCTGCGAGGACTCGGTCTTTGATGTGCAGCAGAGCAGGCGCTATCTCAAGTGCGCGGCAGAGCATGGCTTTGAGCTGAAAATTCATGCGGACGAGATCGAGGATATCGGTGGAAGCCGCCTAGCGGGAGAGCTGAGAGCTGTTTCCGCAGAGCACTTGATTGCCATTGGGGAAGAGGGCATGAAGGCCCTGACAGAGGCGGGAACAACGGCAGTGCTGCTTCCAGCCACTTCCTTTTATCTGGGCAAACCCTACGCTCCGGCAAGAGCGATGATAGAGCGGGGCATCCCTATAGCCCTGGCAACCGACTTTAACCCGGGGTCCTGTCCGTCCTTGAACCTGCAGTTTGTCATGAACCTGGGATACTTAAGGGACAGACTGACGCCAGAGGAAATCCTCACAGCCGTTACCATCAACCCGGCCTGCGCAATGGGCATGGGCGATACCATCGGCACTCTGGAACCGGGCAAACAGGCAGATCTGGTCATCTGGGATGCACCGGACATGGAAATGCTTTGCTATCGTTTTGGCTCTAATCCGGTATGGCAAGTAATCAAAAAAGGAGAATTGATCATATGAAATTAATGGATATACAAGTAGCAGAATATCTGGACATTCTCAGCTCAGACGCACCGGCGCCGGGAGGCGGTTCAGTCAGCGCCCTGGCAGGGGCCCAGGCAGCAGGCCTTCTGATGATGGTTGCAAGTCTGACCCTTGGAAAGGAGAAATACGCCGACTATCACGACATCTGCAAAACAGCAAAGGAACAGGCTACTGAGCTTTACAAAAAACTGGCCGCCGCAGTGGATAAGGACACAGAGGCCTTTAACCTGGTTTCCACCGCGTATAAAATGCCGAAAGAGACCCCAAAGGAAAAGGAAGAACGCAGCAAAGCCATTGCGGAAGGAACCCTGGCAGCAACCGAAGTTCCCTACAGTGTAATGGAAGACGCCTATACGTGCATGAAGCTGGCAGAGACCATGGCGGGAAAATCCAACCCCAACGCGGCGAGCGATCTGGGTGTCTGCGTCCTGAACCTGATGTCCGCCATTAAGGGAGCCTGGCTCAATGTGAAAATCAACTTGCCGGGAGTAAAGGACGAGGCAAAGGCAGCTGCTTTTTCCAAAGGAGGGCAGCAAATATATGATGAAGCCCAGACCATGGCGCGGAAGCTGTACGATGAAATATTAAACCAGCTGTAAATCGAAAATCAAAAGCTGAAAAAGCAAACAAAAGACTAACTATTAAAAGTCAAGGGTAAAAAGCTGAAGCCCTCCGCTGCTGAAAGGTTAGTTTAATAAGCGGTAGATATCAGCAATGAACATTGAAAACTGCATGACAAAACAGGCGTCCTTGGGGATGCCTGGCAGAAGATATTGAAAAGTCATAAGCCAAAGCATAGGGCAATAAGCCTCGCCGGTAGTTTGCAGATGGTAGATTAGACGTACTAACTTCTTGGCTGCATGCGAGATGGCGACAAAGTAATGTTTGCCATCAGAGCGCTTTTTCGCAAGGTAGGCCTTAAATGTGGG
>CAJTER010000010.1 GCA_910575405.1 Clostridia bacterium
AAGAGGAGATCCTGAGAGAAAAAGCGCTGGCAAGAGAAAAATACCTGCGGGATGAAGCCCACTTTGCATTTCTGCGGGAGGACACGAAGAGAATGCAGAAAGAAAACGAGAGAATGCAGAAAGAAAACGCGAGAGCACAGAAAGAAAACGAGAGAATGCAGAAAGAAAACGAGAGAATGCAGAAAGAACTGAAGGAGCAGCAGCAAGCTTTCAAGCAAGAACAGCAGACCTTTCAGGAAAAACAACGGGCATTCAGAGAAGAGCAACAGGAACTGGAGAGACAGAAGCAGGAAATAAGGAATGCGGAAAAACAGAGGGCTGCGGAGAAACGAGCCTTAGCCAAAATGCTCAAAGCAGATAACGTTGATATGGAAAAGATCGTGGTTTATACGGGATTATCACGACAGGAAATACAGGAACTGTAAATGAGCATAACCTCTCAAATGATTATTCGCTGCATTCATCCGCTATCCGGCGTATTCTCCGCCGCATTAGAAACCCGCTAAAAAACGAAAGGAATGCAAACCCAATGAACACGTACCGAATCGGCCCTATCCGGCCGCCCAGTGAAGCCCAGAGCCTGCTGTTGCAGGTGACCTGCGGCTGCACCTGGAACAAATGTAAATTCTGTAACCTGTACAGACACACAAAATTTCGCACTTACACTATAGACAGCATCAAGGAGGATATCGACTGCATGGCCGCCTACGCGGAAAAAGCGGAAAAGCATAGGAGAGCAGACGGCACCTGGGACATTGCCGCCATCAACGCTGAACTGGCCGCTATGGGGGAGGAAGAGCAAAACTGCTATTACCTGGTTGCCATGTGGCTCATGGGAGGTGGAAAGAGCGTCTTTCTTCAGGACGGAAACACCTTGGCCTTAAGCGGCGGAAAGCTGACCGAGGTACTGCGGTATCTGCGGCAGACCTTCCCACAGATCGAGCGCATTACATCCTACGGAAGAGCGGAAAACCTGTCCAGAGTCAGTGCGGAGGAGTTTGCAGAGCTGAAGGAAGCGGGCCTCGACCGGATTCACTCCGGTTATGAATCGGGATCCGATAAAGTCCTTGCTTTTGTCAACAAGGGCGTCACAGCAGAGCAGCAGATCCAGGCGGGCCAAAACATCAAGGCAGGAGGCCTGGAGCTTTCCGTCTACTTTATGCCTGGTCTGGGTGGGAAAACCCTTTCAAAAGACAACGCGCTGGGCATGGCAAAGGTGGTCAGTCAGGTCAACCCGGATTTTGTACGGGTGCGCACGGCTTGCATCAAGCCGGGGACGGAAATATACGAGGATTACCAGCAGGGACGGCTGATTTTGTGCAGCGATGACGAAAAAGTGAAAGAAATACGCCTCCTTATTACCGAGACAAAGGGCGTAAAAACCCGCCTGGTCAGCGATCACATCGTTAATCTGCTCCAAGCGGTAAAGGGGAGACTGGATACGGATAAAGAAAAGATGCTGGCTGTTATCGACGAATACCTGCAGCTTCCAGAGGAAGAGAAAAAGCTGTTCCAGATGGCCCGGAGAACAGGACGCGTCGTCAGCCTGAAGGAAATGTGGAAGATTTCCACAGAGGATAAGGCGGCATTTCTGCGTCTTATTCGTGAGAATATAGAGGACGAATGGACGGAGAAGATGAACGCCTTGGCGGGCAGATATATTTAAAGGAACGAAGGAACGGGGTAGATGGAGATTGGAATGGAGGCGGGAGCCATAAAGGAGATAAAAATTCCCATAGGGCGTTCAGGCTTTGCGGATATTCGGCAAAACGGCTACTATTTTGTAGACAAAAGCCGCCTTATCGAAGAACTGCCGAAAACAGATGCAACGCAGGTGACGCTTATAACCCGTCCGCGAAGATTTGGAAAGACTTTGGGGATGAGCATGCTGGCCGAGTTTACTGCCCTTGGGATGTGATGAACTATGTTCAAAATTTGATGTTAGATCAATCGGCACAATCTGACCAGAGGCTGCCTAAGCGAATCTGTTTGCAATCAAAGACAGTCAGACAAAGTTGTGTTAAAAATTCCCAATGCAGAGGTTATGTCCATTTTAAAAAAAGTGTTAAAGCATGGCTTTATGAAACACCGGCAGGAAGGGATCGCAGGGAGCTTTTCACAGCCTTATGGGAAGAAAACGCGGAAAAGTTGACCGCTATTCTTTCCGATCTTTTGTTCGACACAATCAGCTATCACGATTACAGAGAAAACAGGCAGGCAGCGGTGATAGAGGCAAAGTGGACGGATCGCGAATTCAGACTGGAGGAGGAATGCGAGGCGGCTTTGCGCCAGATTGAAGAGAAGCAATACGCCGTCAGGATCGCGCGGGCCGGATTTGAGAAGGTCGGGAAGCTGGGGATTGCGTTCTTTGAAAAACAGTGTCTGGTGCGGAAAGGGTGAGCGTTCCAGTCTGTTTTGATGAAATCCAGGCCTGCCCCAATGCCATTACTTCGCTTTTGAATACGAGGATGCTGTCATTCCCGTTGAGACAAAAGCAGCGGCAAGCACTCGCGCAAAAAGCTACAGGCAGTACTGCAAAAAATATAGTCCCAAAACCGGATTTAAATTTTCTATGAAGAACGCAGGGCCTCATCAGGTGGAGGATACCAAAACATACAGCGTCCCTTTGTATCTGATTTGGATGCTAAAGGAATATCTGTCCATGTCCTAAGATTTCTGTTGTGAAGATGCATATTTTTAGAATTGAGGAATGCTTGCGCAGACATAGTCCCTGCCCCTTGTCTGACTTAGTTGCGATCAAAATGCCCATTGTGCCTAAAAGCGGCAAAAAAGGCCGCATGACTTTCTCAATATTAAAAGAATTAGCAATAAAGATCTTTGCCTCCCCTTGTAATTACGGTATAGTATATAAATAGAATTGTAATATGTATCGAAGAAATCTGACAGGTGTATGGACTGGGACCATTGTACCGGAACACCGGCAGTACACTAGAGCAGCAGAGGCAAATGCCAGGAGGTTCGCTATGAATTTAGTATTAAAGAGCACATGTATTTACGACAGTACGGGAGCAGAGCCCTTTGGGGGGTATATTGAACTTGAAGGAGATAAAATCAAAGCCGTAACAAAGGGTGAAACAAAAAAGTATGAGGACAACGCAAACTATCAGGTCATGGACTGCGGTGACAGGACCGTAACAGCAGGTCTCTGCGACAGCCATATTCACCTGTTCCTCGGCTCCATGAATGCGGCTACAGTAAACGTATTTTATACGGCAACCGAAGAAGAGGCTGCAGAACGGATTTATGACTTTTACAAAGATCGGGACGATGAATGGGCTATTGCCTTTGGCTGGAGCCACTACAGATGGCCGGACGAAAAGCTGCCGCGTAAAGAATCGCTGGATCGATTTTTCCCGGATCAGCCGGTTATCGCCTTTAACGACGAGCTTCACGCCGTATGGGTAAACAGCAAAACGCTGCAGCTTTGCGGCATTGATAAAAACACGCCGGATCCTGCGGGAGGAACGATACAAAGGGATGAGTCAGGAGAACCCACAGGTTTCCTTTTGGAGCAGCCTGCCATGGAAATGGTAACAAAACAGGCTTTGCAGGTATCCCCGCAGAAGGAAGAAGAGCTGATTGAAACTTTCATGAAGGTAGCCCACAGCAGGGGCGTGACATCAGTCGGAGCTGTCCACGTGCTGAAAATCATGAAGCATGAGGCCTGCAAGCGTCTGGAGGATAAAGACCGCCTCAAGATAAGAGTCTTCTTTGCGCCTCATATGGAAATGGAAACCGCGCAGCTTGTGGAGCTGAAGAAAAGCTACAATTCCGACAAGCTGAAATTCATCGGAGCAAAGGGCTTTCTGGACGGAACGCCTCTGGGCTATACAGGATACCTGGTGGAAGAATACGCAGATCGTCCAGGCTTTGTTTCAGAGCCTCTTGTAAGCAGGGAGTGGCTGAAGGAGCGCTGCCGTGAGCTTTATGAAAATGGAATTGCCATGCGGCTTCATGCCTGCGGCGATGGTGCGGTGCGGATGGCGCTGGACGCTTTTGAGAATGCCAGAAAAGCCTGCGGGGAAAAAGATGTAAGAAATACCATTGAGCATATCGAAGTGTTACATAAAGATGATGTAAAGCGGTTCGCAGAGACAAAGACCATTGCCAGCATTCAGCCGTGCCACATTTTGATGGAATCCCTGGAAAGCCATCCTATCTTCAGCATGCTGACCGAGGAGCGGATCAAGCTGGCATGGCCAGGTAAAACACTTGCAGAAAATGGCGCAAAAGTCGTGTTTGGCACGGATTATCCGATTGTGGATCTGGATCCCATTGATACAATTTACAGAGCAGTAAAACGGCGCATGGAGGACGATCGGCCGCAGGACGGCTGGAATCCTCAGGAAAAGTTTACTATAGGGGAAGCTATCGTTCATTCCACCATAGATCCGGCCTATATGATGGGCATGGAAGATAAAATCGGCAGCTTGGAGGCGGGAAAGCTGGCAGACATTAACGTCTTCAGCAAAAATATCTTTGAAAGTGAAGAGGATATTCCTTCTGTCAAAACCGATCTGACCGTATTTAACGGTGAAATCGTTTACAACAATCTGAGATAAAAGGCCGTGCATATAAAAACGCACGGTAAATGAAAAGAAAAGGCTGCCGTAGGAACATTACATTTCGTGCGGCGGCCTTTTTAGAACAACCTTTGCTTTACCTTCCAGCTCGCTTATCATTGGAAGATCGATGGGTTCCATGGTTCCTCTCGTCTGCTCCTCGCAGATGGTCCAGATTTGTGTCGTCACATTAGAGATTCTAGGACGCTCCTGAAGAATGCGGACGCATTGATGCGCATACTGTTCTGCAGCTTCACGACTTTTGAACAGATAAAATCCGCTGGCCTGGCGGCGCTCCGGATCAACGCCCCAGATTTTCCACTGCAGGGCAGGAAGCGCTCTCATACGGGCAACACCCTCTATTGGAAATGCTTCCTGTGTAACGGTATCAAAATCACGTTCTCCAATTGTGATATCCATTTTTACGGCTAAGAATACAGACATGGCTAAACTCCTCCTGATTATATTCGATTTTGTTTAATTGGCTTACAGTTTGTGATCAAACCCATAGAATGCATATGGCAGATATTCTTCCGGATCTACAGTATACTCATCTTTCGGAGTCCGCGCCCCGTCCAGAGCGATCCCATCAAAAGTTAGGATGGCGCCTAGAGTGTGAACTACCGGCAGGCTGGCCCATGGATCGTGATCGGAATGCGTGTAGATTACTTCACCGGTTCCGATGACAGGTGACTTTTCGCCAGGATGTTTAGTTTTCCATACCGTATAAAGGATGGGCTTTGGTGCATTGCTGATATCTTTCAGGTGTGCCCATTGAGATGCAGGCCACAGGTAATTGTAAATGATGGTTGCGCCGGGATGTCCTTCCGGATCAGGCGGTGTCAGGATGCCTGTGATTTTTTTCATAAGCTCAGGATCGTTTGGCTTACCGTTCAGCTCAACTTTCAGCTTGTAGTACTCAATCCCGTGACGGGCGGCACTGGCCTCATAATGCGTGCCGTCCTGCTTCAGGTCCAGACGACCCCATTTTTTCGGATAACCGCCTACTTCACGTCCGAGAATGCTGCCCATATCGACATCCAGCGTCATTCCTGGTACGAAAAGACCCGGCCTTCCAGTCTTTTCATGGACCGCAGCAACATATAGAGCTGCTTCCCTGTAAGGTACTTCAAAATTAGTTTCTGAAAAATTGTTAAAGCCGGCAATTACAAGAGGGCTCTCGTAGGGCTTCAACCCTGGAGGCAAAATCTCCTCAATAGCTTCGGGCGTTGTTTCGTAAAACACGGACATCACTTCTGCTCCGGGAAAATCGGTAATGCCGCCTTTCAATGTTTCACAAACCTGATCCGGTGTCCTTCTAAAACTCATATTATCCTCCTTTTGGTCAGTTCAATACCGCTGTTTTTTGCGATATCCTCATAAGAGGCTGTTAAAATCTCGTAATCTCCATACATGACCAGCAAACAGTCCCGGAGCATATTGCTGTAGATGGCCGGTTCTTTTGACAACGGGCTATTCCTGGACATGAGCGTCAGAAACTCTCGTTGGAAGTGATTGTGATAAATGAGACCATAACTTTGGATCCGGTTGAAAAAATAGTCCTTCTGAGCTTCAAAAAAGTGGAGCACGCCTAGTTCAGCGTCGCGATTGTAGACATCCTCGACTACCTGAAATGGGCTGGTTTCCTTCACGCGGAGGGTGAACGCCTGCTTGTGGATATTTTCATTTATAAATTGTGTGATGCACCGCATGACCTGATGAGAACGTGTCACGGAGAGATTACTGCGTACAGCATACATGGGGTTTACCTGCAATTTATCCTGCAGTGATTTGATGTCAGCTAAAATAGACTGTGCATCATCTACAAAAATTTTGCCCTCTCTGGTCAAATGAATTCCTCTTGCCGAGCGGATAAACAAGGTTACGCCAAGCTGTGATTCAAGGGCTTTTATCTGGTTGCTCAAATGGGGCTGTGATATAAACAGATTTTGGGCTGCTTTGGAAATAGAGCCATATTTAGCTGTTTCCACAACATATTCCAGTGCAGTTAAGTTGAAATCCATAAACTACCTCGACATATTGGTTTTCGTAAGTTTTTTATTTACTTCCTGCTGGAAAGAAAGTAAGCAGCCAGAGCAAAGCCTACAAGCCCGCCTAGGGAGATAAAGCCTTCTGCAGTAGGAACGAACCCAGGATAAATGGCAAAGATCGATCCGGCAACCAGGCCCAATATGATAAAGTACAGAGCCTGAGGATGAAACCGTAGCATTTTTTTTATAAGCTTAATGCTGACTAGGAGCCCGCAGAGAACGCCAAGTCCGATTGGAAGCAAAAGGAGCAGGTGTAGCTCGGCAACCGCTTCCATAACAACCGCGTAAACCCCCAGGAGCAGCAGCATCAGAGAGCCGCTGATTCCGGGCAGGACCATGGCAAAGGTGCTGACTGCTACGGACAAAAAGAGCCGCAGGCATAATGCAAAACTGACCCCTCCAAAATCGGTAAGTGATTGATTCGCAATTGTATCCTGATTCAAGCAGCTGATAAAAATCATGAACGCAAAGGCCAAAAGCCCCAGCGCCAGATTGCGGGATTTGGTTTTTTCATCCTTTGCCTTTTTATATATAGAAGGAATGCTTCCCAAAACCAGACCAATAAAGCAAAAGTTCAGCAGCATAGCATGAGACTCCATGAGAGAAACGATGACATTGCTGAGTGCGAAAACACCGGAAACTGCGCCCAAAGCCAGGGGAATCAGAAAAATAAGATGCTTTTTCAAGTTTTTCAGGCTGACTGCATAGAGGATTTTGTCATATATATTCAGTATTACCGCCATGGTGCCGCCGCTGACTCCGGGAATGGCGTTTGCGATTCCGATAAGCGCACCGCAGAAAAAGGTTTTTAAATGTTCCATAATTACCATCCTGTATTAAATCTATTGCTTACATTTTACCGATAAAAATGAGCCGTGTCTATAGCATGGGAAGGTATTAAGAAAAAAGAAAGAATTTCTACAATTTGTATTAAAATTGAGAAAAAATATTAGAAATGAGATGGAAAATGAGCAAAAAAAGCCGTTTTATCTGAGGTTTGAGAAAAAAACGTGTTTTTTTTCATCCTTGAAACCCATTGGAATTGCTGCATTTATCAGAAAATTTCCATAGTGCAGGATGATTTTGGAAATGCTTTGGCATGGGTTTTGTATATATATAATATCGAAAAAGTTATACTTCAGCTATCAATGTTATTTGGATAGCAAAAGAAAGAAAAGGGAGGTCAATAATATGACTGAAAGAAATGAAAAATTGGCGTTACAGGAAGCGAAAAGAGTCGTTGGTTACATCGAATCCGAAACTTTATCTGCTGAAGATAAGAAAGCAATTCACGATGATTCTATCGCGAACTTTAATGAGAACGTTAACCCTGGTTGGTTAGAGTACAGAAAATCTGTATCAACTGACTCCGCATTCGTTGAATGGGAAGATGACAACGAAGTATTCAAAGATCTGGACGGAACAGAATTTATCGACTGTCTGGGTGGATTCGGTATCTTCGCTTGCGGACACGGAAATCCTGAAATCAGAAAAACGGTACAGGCTCAGCTGAACAGATATTCCCTGCACTCTCAGGAACTGGTAGACCCGCTGAGAGGATATCTTGCTAAGATCCTGGCAATGATCACTCCTGGAGACCTGCAGTACTCCTTCTTCTGCAACGGTGGTGCAGAAGCAGTAGAAATGGCTCTGAAGCTGGCTAGACTGGCTACAGGCGGAAGATGGTACATCTCTACAGTTGGCGCATTCCACGGAAAATCCATGGGTGCTATCTCCATGGGAGGTAAGGGCGCTTACAGAGAAGACTATACTCCGATGATTCAGCAGGTACAGCACGTTGAATACGGTAATGCTGATGCTACTGAAGCAGCAGTTAAAAACCTGCAGACTGTAGGTGAAAAGGTTGCAGCAATCATCGTTGAGCCGGTTCAGGGTGAAGCTGGCGTTATCATTCCTCCAGATGGATACCTGAAGAGATTAAGAGAAATCGCTGACAAGTATGGCGTAGCCCTGATCTTCGACGAAATCCAGACTGGTCTGGGACGTACTGGTACAATGTGGAGATGCGACTATGAGGGTGTTACTCCTGATATCATGACATTTGGTAAGGCTTCCTCCGGTGGTCTTGTTCCAATCACTGGTATCATCGCAAGACCTTGGACATATGAAAAGTCCGGCGTTGGCACAGGTACAGAAGGAAAGATGTTTGACAACCCATGGATCCTGGGATCCCCGACATTCGGCGGTAACCCACTGGCTTGCTCCGCATTCATTTCCACAATCAGATACATGCTGGAAAATGATATTCCGGGACAGTCCAAGGAAAAGGGCGACTACTATCTGGCAGGCCTGAAGAAATTACAGGAAAAGTATCCAACCGTTCTGAAAGACTTCAGAGGAGCTGGAATGCTGATCTGTATGGAATTCCCAGAAGCAGAAGTTGGTTACGAAGTAACTAAGAACCTGTTCGCTAGAAAGATCATGACTGCTGGTACATTAGTAAATGCGAAGACAGTAAGAATCGAGCCGCCTATCACTCAGACAAAAGAAACGATTGACAAAGTTCTGGCTGCTCTGGACGAATCTCTGGCTGTTGTTAAAGATGAGTTCAAACTGTAAGAAAGTAATTTCATTATAATTACCTTTGGGACCTGTAACGAGAGTTGCAGGTCCCTTTTCCGTAGAGATCTAAAACAGCGAAATCATTAGCTTCTACAGGCGGTTCTTTCCAGCTAATCCTGCTTTTATAGCAAATATATGATAATTTGGATTTTTTACAATATATCTTTTAATTCGGATAGCAATGCATCAATACATATTATTCTAAAATAAATAGAATGTATTTGATTTAGAATAAGCAAAGAGAATGAAATGCAAGTAGTGTTTGAATTTTTGATAATACATTCAAAAATGAATAAAAAGAAATAAAAATAGTGCTGAAAAACGTTGAAAATTAACCATTTTGTTTTGGCATGATAGTTGCTAATATATTATAGCATAAATTTTAATAATTCTCTTTTAAACACTTATGGAAAGGACGGTCTTAATTATGGAAAATAACATTACAAAGGGTCCAAATGAAAAACTGCCATTTAAGGTCAAACTGGGATATGGCTTATCTGGCTATTGCAGTTTTATTACATGGACGGCATTCA
Organism: Clostridia bacterium; assembly: GCA_910575405.1. Classification (GTDB taxonomy): domain Bacteria; phylum Bacillota; class Clostridia; order Peptostreptococcales; family Anaerovoracaceae; genus Hominibacterium. The sequence continues at coordinate 9,751 of CAJTER010000010.1, forward strand.
GCTATTATGGGCTCTACTTTTTTACAGATGTAGTAGGGCTGTCGGCAGCATTTGCAGGCGCAATGATTTCCTTGGGAACCTTGTGGGACGCTGTTACAGACCCTCTGGTAGGGGGTATCTCCGACAATCTGAAATGGAAGAGCGGAAGAAGACGCCCGCTTATTATCGGTGTAGCGCTCCCATTTGTCTTTATCAGTATCCTGCTTTTTACCAATTGGGGATTTGATGAAGCGGTTTCCAAAGTGTACTTTGTAGTTATTATCTTGCTCTACTATACTGCACAGACAGTACTTGATATTTCAAGTTCAGCCCTGGGTTCAGAAATGACACTGGATTACGATGAGAGAGCCTCGCTGGCTACCTTTAAGAACTATTTTGGCCTGTCCGCAACTGTTGCAATCAGTCCGACTCTCATGTTGGTCGCCTATTTCGGAGGGTTGTTCGATAACGAAGATCGGGGCTGGAGCTGCACACTGGCATGCTACATGATCGTAGCCCTTCTCTTTATTTTTATTCTGTGGAAAACGACAAAAGGCTATGAAAGACATAAGGAAGAAGGCAGCAAGTTTTCCTTTACAGATATTAAAGAAATTTTTAAAAGTAAGCCGACAAGGATTGTTATGTTGATTTTCGGCATTGCTATATTTGCAAATACCGTTAACTATGCACTACAGGTTTACTATTATACAAACTATGCCCAACTGACGGAAGGACAGATTGCAAGTGTAACAATGGTATTCGGTGTAGCCAGCATTTTCTGTGCATGGGTTACGGATAGGTTGATGCAAAAACTCTCCAAAAAGGCTGCGTGGATCATTGCAGTAGGACTTGAGGCTGTGGTTATGATTGTTATGATCGGATTCATCATTCAACCAGGAAATGTGGCTGTCATTTATGTGCTGGCAGTCCTCATGTCATTAGGAAACGCTGCCGTATATCAGGTTCCTTGGGCAATGATTCCTGACTGCGTTGATGTTACAGAGCTTACAGCAGGAAAGCGGGTTGATGGTATTATCTTCGGTGTTGTAGCATTTATTCAGAAAGCATGTGGTGCACTGGGGGCTGCCGTTTTAGGAACGCTCCTTACTATAATTGGCTATAATGCAGAAGCTGCTCAGCAGACAGGGGAAGCCCTGACCGGTCTTAAATATATGTACGCTTTCCTGTGTGGAGGAATCTATCTGATTACAGTACTGATTGTATTAAAATATCCGCTCAGCAAAACAAAGCACGACCGAGTCCGTACAGCAATTGAAGAGAGAAAGCAGGGTAGAACAATCGACATGGCAGAATTTAAAGATTTGGTTTAAACGTAATGAAAGGAGAATATATAATGAAAGTAAAAAAATTTGTTGATCTCAGCTGGGATTTGACAGAACAGACCCCGATTTATCCGGGAGATCCAGAACCTAAAATAACTGTTGCTACAACTCTTGAAAATGAAGGATATAATTTATCAGGTGTTTATGTTGGAACACAAACAGGAACTCATGTAGATGCACCGTACCATTTCAGCAACAAAGGCGCTACTATTGATGAGATGGAGCTGGATTTCTTCTTTGGAGAGGCAGTTGTAGTCCGAGTCACTGATAAAAAGGCTCAGGAAAAGATTACAATGGAGGATGTAATGCCTTATGATGCAAAAATCAAAGAGGGGACTATTGTACTTTTTAATACCAACTGGTACAAAAAAGTAGGTACAGAAGAATTTTTTGAACATCCGTATGTGTCCGGCGAAGTAGCAGAATATCTCGTTGAAAAAGGCGTGCGCTTCCTTTGTATTGATACAATTAATGCGGATCAGACTGGCGGAACAGAGTTTCCGGTACACGATTTGTTCTCAGAAAAAAGACTTATGATCGGTGAAAACATGGCATATTTTGATAAAATTGATTTTGAAAATGTGTTAGTGGCAGCATTCCCTCTGAAGATCGTAGGTACAGATGGATCGCCAGTTCGTGCTGTAGCAATGGAACTATAACCAAAAGGGATTGATCTATATAAAAGAAGAGTCCCTGGACTGTATGTGAATACAGCTCAGGGATTCTTCAAAGATTCGTTCAAAATCACTATATGTTTCCTCCAGAGCTTACTCATGGAGATGTACGCATGCCTAACTGAAACTGCCGGACTATATTTTCTTAAAATCCGGAAGCCTATAATTCTGGTAATCGTTGAGGATATCAAGTTGCCGGATGAAATTTCTTCTGTTGATTTCCTGGCAGGAATTACGGTCATTCAGTTTTGGTCTGCGGCGAAATATCAAAGTATCTGTTATTTACAAAAGGAGGGTTACAGTAATGAGTTTTTCAAAATGGAGAGGAATCAGCACTAGCGCTATCGAAGAAGCAGATGTATGTATCCTAGGGATCCCTTTTGATGGTGCAGCCAGTGTAGGAAAAGGCGCCGCACTGGCACCTGAAGCAGTACGAAAATGTACGGAAGTCCTGCCACCAGTAAACAGCACAGGGAAGCGGTTTCCAAATATCCGTATTTACGACCGGGGCGATGTGGAATTTTCCTTGGACTGGCCGAAATTCTATCAGACTGTAGAAAGGGAAGCCTTGGAATTACTGCAGAGTGGAAAATTCTGTATATTTATTGGGGGAGATCATTCCGTAACGATCCCTCTGTCAAATGCTTTTGCAAAATACCAAAAAGGGAAAAAGATTGGGTTCATCCACTTTGACTCTCACCCGGATCTCTGCGATGAGTATGAAGGAAGCAAATGGTCACATGCTTGTCCGCTCAGGCGAGTTTTGGATGCTCATATAGCTCCGCGCGATCTGGCACAGGTAGGAATCCGCTCTTATGAAAGCGAAGAAATTGATTTATTTGATAATTACCCGGAATTGTTGGTTATTAAAGCGCATGATATATTTTTAAATGGCTATCAGAAGGCAATTGATAAATTAGATGTAAAGTTTAAGGACTATGACGCCATTTATATTACTCTGGACATTGATGTACTAGATCCGGCATATGCACCGGGAACTGGAACTCCAGAGGCAGGAGGACTTTCTTCCAGAGAATTGATGGAAATTATTAATCAATTGTTCGATAAACTGCCTATTGCTGCAATGGATATTGTAGAAATAGCGCCGCCGTTGGATACTGTTAACCAGATTACATCTTGGGTTGGTGCAAAGATTATCTATGAAGTACTGGCAAATTTACAGCCCTAGTATCGCGACGGTATGAGTATCATGTCAGTAGAAAGATAAGTTGTCTGCCCTTCCTTTCTTCTCTAAGACATTAAGAACTAAATTGCGGGAATTCTATAGCTGTATTATGTATTCATATACAAATAAAAAATTCAAAAAAGAATAACGAGAAACCATTGAAATTTACATAATTTACTGTTCCTATGAAAAAAAATATTCTAAAGTGAATATGTATTCCAAAAACCTGGTGTAAAAAAGCTTGAAAAATGGCGATTTATATTTGGCACGCCTTTTGCATAATATATAAACAAATAGCATGCTATGAGGACTATGTAATTATCGTTATCGCCATTATGATATCAGGAGGGTGTTTAATGGAAAAGCCAAACAATGTAATTAAGCAAAAGGCTGTTGCAGATAAACCTATTTCAATTATCTGTATTGCCATTGTAGCTGTATTTGTATGCATTATGGCAATTAAGCCAGATGAAACACTAAATGGTGTAAATGTAATCTTTGATGTAGTAACATCAATTATGGCAACACCGATTCTGTGGTTTATCTTTATTGGATTATTTATCTCTTTATACATCGCATTCAGCAAGCATGGACAGGTAAAACTGGGTGATGGAGAAGCCGAGTTTTCCATGTTCAGCTATATCGCTATGATGATGTGCGCAGCGCTGGCAGCAACAGCAACTTACTATTCGTTTGTAGAGTGGTCTTTTTATTACGCAGAGCCTGCCTTTAGCATAGAACCGTATTCGCAGGAAGCAGCGGAGTATTCTCTGTCCTATGCGTTTTTTCACTGGGGCTTTGCCGTACAAGTCGTATTTGTACTGACTGCTGTAAGTGTTGCTTACGCTTATCATGTGAGAAAGATCCCGGTGCTGAGAATCAGCGCTATTTGCGAAGCAATGATGGGGGACTTCAAATATAAGAAGCCTCTGGGAAAACTGATCGATGTACTTACAATTTTAAGTATTGTCGGCGGCATGGGCGTATCCTTGGGCGTTGGCGTCCCGATTATCAGCGCGGGTATTGCGCACGTAATGGGAATTGAAGCTACCTTTACTGTAAATCTTATCGTACTACTGCTGGTGGCTGTCATCTTTTCAGTAACATCAATTATCGGTATTGAAAAGGGTATGAAGAAGCTGAGCGATCTGACCATGTATCTCATGATCGTCCTCATCGCCTTTATCTTCATATTCGGACCCACCAAGTTTATTGCGCAGGAATTCACTTACAGCATCGGCAAAATGCTCAGCAATTATGTGGACATGAGCTTCTTTACAGACCCGGTAGGACAGTCGGGCTTCCCGGAAATCAACACGATTTTCCTTTTCTGCCTGGCGTTCAACTACGCGGCTCTCATGGGTATCTTTATTACAAAGATTTCCAAGGGCAGAACCATTAAGGAAATGATCCTCACCTGTCTGGGAGGTATTTCGGTAGGAACCTGGATCATGTTTGCTGTAAACGGCGGATTTGGTCTCAACGCAGAGCTGACAGGAAGTTATGCATTATCCAAGGCTGAAGATTTACAAGCAGGCCTCATGGAGATGTTTGGAACACTGCCTCTTGGCAAGGCGGTTCTGCCGATTGTATTTGCAATAGCGACCCTGGGATTCCTGGCAACATCTCTGGATTCCGCTTCCTTTACACTGGCTTCGGCAGCAACTTCCAAGCTGGATGAAAAAGGAAATCCAAACCCGAAATTCAGACTGGTATGGTGCGTTGTTCTGGCGCTGGTACCGCTGGTAATCATGTTTACAGGCGCGCCGTTTAACGCATTAAAGACCATCTGCATCGTTCTTTCCATTCCATTTATGTTTATTATTATCGGTATGCTCATCGGATTGTTCAAATGGTTTAAGGAAGACGGAAATTAAAAACAAGTTTATTCGTTAATGTTCAACTATATAAAATTGATTTTACAATAAGAAGGGAGAAAGAAAAATGGAGTATAAAGTACAGGAACATCTGCATTATGCAGGAATCGCAAGCTGGAATCACTGTGAAGTAACACAGGACGTAGAAGGTGCGGATATCGTCGTACTGGGCGTACCTTTTGACAGCGGTGTAACCTTCCGGCCGGGAGCTCGCTTTGCCCCGAGAGCTGTAAGAGAACAGAGCCTCATCGCATGCTGCTTCCGTTATCCATGGGATTACGTGCTGCAGGATGAAGCAAAAGTAATTGATTACGGTGACGTAGGCTACTGGGTAGGCGCTAAGGCTACGGAATTCATGGTAGAAGATACATATCAGACTGTAAAGAAAATTCTGGATGCAGGCGCTGCTCCAATGACAATTGGCGGAGACCATACGATCCCTTATGGGCCGGTAAGAGCATGCAGCGAAAAGTATGGCAAGCTGGCGCTGATTCATTTTGACTCTCACCAGGACAGCTCCCCCAGCGAAGTAAAGCCGGATGGAACACACAATCTGTCTCACGCTAACTTTGCCTATGACCTGCAGGAAGAGGGCTGCATTGACCCGAGCAAATCCGTACAGCTGTACTGCAGAACCGAATTTACAGAATGCGGTTACAACATCATCAAATCCATGGAAGCTCTGGATTACACTCCGGCAGAGCTGGCAGCAAAAGTAAGAGACATCGTAGGCGATATGCCAGTATATCTGACCTTTGATATCGACGCCTTGGATCCATCCGCAGCTCCAGGAACGGGAACTCCGGTAATCGGCGGACCTTCCACAGATACGGTAAGAAAAGTCCTGCAGGGACTGAAAGGTCTGAACATTGTAGGCGCTGACATGGTAGAAGTACTGCCGGATAAGGACCCGAGTAACATTACATCTATCGCGGCCGCAGCCCTGACACAGGACATCATGTTCCTGATGAACGAAGCAAGAAAGAATAGAAAATAGAGGCCCTGGGCAGAGTAATTATAGTTTTTCGTAAGTGTAGACGGCAGACACCTGCCGTCTATTTGCCCATATATTGCGGATTTGACCGATTGGAGAAACTGATATGAACAAGATTGCACTACTGTCCCATTGCGTGCTCAACAGCCTGTGCGAACTGCCTCAGGCATCCGACGCGTTTCGAAAATCAATTGTCGATATTTTGCTGGAAAAGAAGATTAACATGGTACAGCTGCCATGTCCGGAGCTGTGCTATCAGGCTTTGGAGCGGGTTTCCATTGAGCCGGAGGCCCCTGCAGCAGCAGAATATCGCCTGTACTGCAGGGAACTGCTGAAGCCGCTGCTTCATAATCTGGAGGAATACCGCAAACAGGAGATTGAGCTGGTTTTAATTTTGGGGATCGACACCAGCCCTTCCTGCAGCGCACAGGATCCGAAGGCTATTATGACCGGGATTTTGATGGAGGAACTGAATAAACTGCAGATTTCTGTAAAAAACAGGATCGATATGCCAGTTTCCGGAGACGGCAAAGCTTTTCTTGAGGCCTTGCAGGAGCTATAATTAAGAAGCAGCATAAAGCCGGCAGGTGCAGTTATTGCAAATGAGGAAAGAGGGGGATGTTGTGAGGAATTTTGAAAGAGAATTAAAAGCAAACTTTAATGAGATTCTTGGAGTATTATCGGACGAGTCCCTGATATCCGATGGGAAGGGTGCAGTTTTGTGGGTTAACCCGGGTTTTGAGCAGGTTTATGGGATTAGAAGTGAAGAGGCCCTGGGCATGACGGTCTATGAGTTGGAGGCAAAGGGGTATTTTAAGCCATCCATTATCGCAAAGGCGCTGGAGCGGCGGGAAAAGGTGACCATGGTGCAGAAGACCAACCGGGGCAGCGATATTCTCGTAACAGCAACGCCGGTTTACGATGAACAGCGGAACATCAAAATGGTAGTCAGCTATTCTCACGACATTACAGAGCTGAAGGCGATCCAGCGCAAGTATTCCAACCTGCAGAACCAGGTGGAAAAATATATGACAGAGCTCCACGAGCTGCGGAAGGGATCCTGCGGGGAGCAGGATGTCATCGGCCAGTCCCTGCAGATGGAAAAGATTATCGCTACCATCAACCGGATTGCGGATCTGGATGCCAATGTGCTGCTTCTGGGGGAGTCGGGGGTGGGAAAAACCATGCTGGCAAAGGTGATTCATCAGAAGAGTCAGCGGGCGAGTGGGCCCTTTATCGATATCAACTGCGCGGCAATCCCGGAAAATCTGCTGGAATCAGAGCTGTTCGGATATGAAAAAGGGTCCTTTACAGGGGCAAATGTACATGGAAAGGTGGGGCTCATGGAGCTGGCGGACGGGGGAACCCTGCTGCTGGATGAAATCTCTGAAATACCGCTGGCCCTGCAGGCAAAGCTGCTCAAAGCGATCCAGGAAAAAACCCTGACCAGGGTAGGCGGCACAAAGCCTGTTAAAGTGGATTTTCGCCTCATTGCGGCCACCAACCGCCGTTTAGAGGAGGATGCGGAGACGGGAAAATTCCGCAAGGATCTGTATTACAGGCTGAATGTAGTCAATATCAAAATACCACCCCTCTGTGAGCGCAGAGAAGATATTCTCCCTCTGGTGGATTATTACACGGAGCTGTTCAATACAAAATATGGACTGCACAAAGCATGGTCCCCGGAGGCTATGGAATATCTTACGAATTATTCCTGGCCGGGAAATATACGAGAACTGGCTAATGTAATTGAGCGGGTGATTGTTATCAGCGGAGATAGCATGATTGGAGCAGGGGATCTTCCGGAAGAAATTACAAACCGGAGACAGAGCGCTGGTTCATCCATGCTGGAAGAAATCGAAAGCCTCAGTCATGCGGTGGAGAATTTGGAGCGCGAATTAATCCAGCAGGCCTATGAAAAGCACCGCACCACAACCGGTGTGGCAAAGGCATTGAAAATTAGCCAGCCTACAGCCTTTCGCAAGGTGAGCAAATATATTAAAAAACCGAAGGAGTAGGAAGAGGCCTGCCTTCGGAAGCGCCAGGGCCGCCGGGTGTTGGGGATTCTATCATGGTTTCTGCAGGCACCCGGCCCCCCGGAAGGCCATATCCTCCGCCAGAGCAGCAATTTCCTCAGGACTTTCCTTCATGCCTGTGCTGAGCCAGTTTTGGATCAGACCGATATGTCCGCCTACTACAAAGGCGTAAAACCATTCAAATCGCTGTGGCTCCACATCTGGATACCAGGCGGCCCAGGTGCGAAAGCAGCTATCACGCACCAGGCCTTTGATTTTTTCCACAAAGGCAATGTCCCCGTTTTCCCCCAGAAATACGGCGCAGAGATCCGCATTTTCCGCCAGATACGTGTAGATGCTGGTAAAAAGAGGAAGAATGCTTGGCAGCTGATGCTGCCTGCCAGCTTCCTGGTCGGGAACCGTTTCTAAAAGCGCCCGGAATTCCGTCATGATTTCGTTCTCCAGCTGATCCACCATGTCATAAATGTCTTTGTAATGCAGATAAAAGGTGCCCCGATTCACATCCACCAGCTGGGTCAGCTCTTTGACTGTAATTTCTTTGATGCTCTTTTCCAGCATCAGCTTTGCCAGCCCCTGCCGCAGCTGGTGCTTGGTCTTGCGCACGCGGCGATCCGTTTTTTTTCTTTCCAAGTGCTCTTTCCTTTCCGGTCAAGTGCGATAAAATTCCAATTAAGCCCGTTGAACCTCCGGCTGAATCCGATAAAGAGGTCTCTACCGCCGAAGTAATCAACATTTTTAAAAATTATGTTCAGTAATGGACAGAGAGACTATTGATTGTGTATTGCAAAATTCATCGAAGCTATTATAATAAAATACAGATAAAAAATCAACACGATGTTTATTATCAAAAGGGGTTTTTATGGAACGTTTCTTTGGAGCAGTTTTAAATCACAAAAAAACAGTGGCGGCCTTTTTTCTCATCTGCGCAGCGGCAGGCGCCGTTTTGGCAGGCGGAGTAAAGGTCAATTATACCTTCGCTGATTACCTTCCGGAGGATACGCCTTCTACCGTTGCCCTTGATGTGATGAACGAAGAATTCGGTGGCGGTGCTCCCAATGCAAGGCTTGCGGTAGCCAATCAGACGATTCCAGGAGCACTGGATTTAAAGGAGGAGCTGGAGGCAATCGACGGTGTTTTGGAGGTGACCTGGCTGGATGATGCGGCAGATGTTACAGGCCCTTTAGAACTGATCCCACAGGATGTACTGGAAGAATACTACAAAGACGGGAAGGCCTGCTTTAGCATTACGATTGATTCAGATAAAATTCTCAGCACGGTTACAAAAATACGCAGGGCTGCAGGAACAGGGGCTGCCATGGAAGGTGCGGCGGTCAATACTGCTTTTGGTACTGCGACAACTGGCTCAGAAGTGAAAAAAATTATGATGCTGGTGATTCCCCTCTGCTTTCTGATTTTGCTGCTGACCACAACTTCCTGGTTTGAACCGGTGCTGTTTATGGCGACTATTGGGATTGCCATTCTCATCAATATGGGAACAAACCTTTTCTTTGGGGAAATTTCTTTTGTCACAAAAGCCGCCTGCAGCATTTTGCAGCTGGCTGTTTCCATGGATTACTCGATTTTCCTGCTGCACCGGTTTTCTGCCTTTCGCCAGCAGGGGATGGATGTGCGGGAGGCGATGATAAGTGCTATCCGCCATTCCTTTTTCACAATTACAGCCAGCGGTGTGACAACGGTTATCGGATTTGCCGCGCTGATTTTGATGGAGTTTCGCATTGGGCCGGATATGGGACTGGTCATGGCAAAGGCCATTGCTCTTTCCATGCTTTCGGTGCTGTTTCTCCTTCCGGTTCTTGCTATGATGAGCTATAAAATCATTGATAAAACCCGCCACAGACGGCTCATACCCGGATTCGGGGGCTTTGCCAGACTAGTTTTCAAAATACGGATTCCCGCCATGCTGCTGTTCCTGCTGATCATGATCCCGGCCTTTCTGGCTCAGGGGAGCAATGACTTTCGCTATGGGGCGGGGGAACTTTTTGGTGAAAAAACTACGGTTTACGCAGAGCGGATGCAGGTGGAGTGGGATTTTGGAAAAAAGAATCAGCTGGTGCTCCTGGTTCCACGGGGGGATACGGCAAGGGAAAAAGCACTCAGCCGAGAAATAAAAGAGCTTCCCCAAGTAACGGGAATTCTTTCCTACGTAGATATGGCAGGAGCGCAGGTTCCTCTTGAATATCTGGAAAAAAGGACGCTGGAAAAGTTGGTTTCTGAGAATTACAGCAGAATGGTCATTACCATTAGCACAAAGCAGGAAAGTCAGGAAGCCTTCCATACAGTAGAAAAGCTGCGAAGCCTGGGAGAGGATTATTACGGGAATCAATATCTTCTGGCAGGGGAAAGCGCCACCACTTACGATATGAAGGACGTGACAACAAGGGATATGCAGAAGGTCAACTTTATCGCCATCGGAGCAATTTTCCTGATTTTGCTGCTGACCCTGCGCTCCCTTTTCATGCCGGTGATATTGGTGCTGCTTATTGAAACTTCCATTTGGATCAATCTGTCGGTGCCCTATTTTACAGGTGAAAGCCTGCAGTATATCGCATACCTGATTATCAGCGCTATTCAGCTGGGCGCCACGGTGGACTATGCGATCTTGATGGCAGGAAGGTATATGGAAGAGCGCAAAAAACGCGGGAAGAAAGAGGCTGCCATTTGCTCGGTGCAAAATACGGCCTTGTCTATTTTGACATCCGCATCCATCTTGACGCTTGGGGGTTCCATGCTTGGCGCCATTTCCACAAACGGCGTACTAAAGGAATTGGGAGCTCTGGTGGGGCGCGGCGCGGTTTTGTCCGCTCTTCTGGTGCTTGTGGTGCTCCCGGGACTTTTGTGCTTCCTGGATAAAGTCTTGGAAAAAACAACGCGGGGCGCTGAGTTTGCGGTAAAGGAACGGAAAAGCTGTGGGAATATAAAGGAGCAATAGAGCAACAGGAGGAAGGAAAATGATGTGTATGAAACAAAACAGCAGAAAATGGATTACGCTGCTTGTAGCCATGTTCATGGTGCTATGGACTGTGGCGCCTGTCTGGGCGCAGACAACGGGTGAGCGGACAACAAGCGAAAAGGAAGAAGTGGTTTATGGTGAGCTTTCCGGAAGCGGAGCTGCCAAAAAGATTTATGTGGTCAATATTTTTGAAAATCAGAGGGATATTCTGGATTATGGAAACTATTCTTCTGTGCGAAACATGACCTCCCAGGACAAGGTGAATCAAAAGGGGGATCAAATTACCCTTCAGACAAAGGAGGACACCCTCTATTATCAGGGAGAACTGGAAAACGCGCAGCTTCCTTGGGATATCGAAATCGCTTATTTCCTGAATGGAGAAACCATTTCTCCCAGTCAGCTGGCAGGAAAATCGGGAAATCTTGAGATCCGGATTAAAATTGGGGAAAATAAAAAGGCCTTCCCAGCGTTTTTTGAAAATTACGCCCTTCAGGTTACCGCAGCCCTTGATATGGAAAAGTGCAGAAACATCAAGACAAAAGGCGCCACTGAGGCCAATGCGGGAGGGAACCGGCAGCTTACCTGGACGCTTCTTCCTGAGACCAGCAGAACCATTAAAATTCGAGCACGCGTAACGGATTTTGAAATGGAGCCCATTTCCTTTAATGGGGTAAAGCTGAATATTGATGTGAAAGTGGACAACGCTCAGATGGAGGAACGCTTTTCCCAGCTGTCAGAAACCGTATCCGCCATTGATTCAGGCGCAAAAAAATTATCCGCAGGAACAAAGGCTGTTCGCCAGGGAGCAGAGCGGCTCAGCAGCGGCACAGGGTTTCTGAGTAAATCCATTGAGGAACTGGCAGCAAAGACAAAGGCTGCGGAACAATTAAAAACAGCTTCCGGAGAAATAAAGGGAGCGGCAGGCGCGCTTTCACAGGGAATTTCCCAGATAAAGCAAACGGTCAGTTACCAGGCATTTAAAGAAGTGATGCGGCAAAAGGGGCTGGATCTGGACAGCCTGAAAGCAGGAAACCAACAGCTCTTGGGGACTCTTTCCAGCCTGAAAGCAATGGAAAACATTCCTCAGGAGTACCGCCAGCAGATTGCATACGCAGAACAGGTACTGGAGGGAAACCTGGCGGCTCTTGCAGGTATGGAAGGCTATCTTACTGCAGCAGCGCAGGGCGTATCCGAAGCTGAAACAGGCGCAAAAGAGCTTTTAAAAAGCTACGAAATTTTTGATACAGCCATCGGCACGCTTTGCGGACAGTTTGAAAGTATGGACTTTTCCGCAGTACAGAAGCTGAAAGAAGGGGCGGATTCTCTTGCGGGAGGAAGCGCGAATCTGGAGCATGGAAGCAGCGCTCTTTCCAGGGGAACGGGGGCTCTGAAGGAAAACACTCTGGATATGAGCAGCAGAATGGAGGCAGCTGTAAGTGATATGCTTTCTGGAATTTCAGGTTCATCTGATTCGGACTCCTCTGCGCTATCCTTTGTTTCGGAAAAAAATACAAACGTAAAGGCTGTTCAATTCGTGATTAAAAATGAGCCCGTGGAGATTACAGAGCAGGAGCCGCCTGCTGAGCGGGAAGAAGAGCCCCTTAGATGGTGGCAGAAGATCGTGAAGCTTTTTTAAGGCATGACAGAGCATCTGTTTGAAGCCGTGAGATTGGCAAAAAGCTGCCGGGCAAAGCATTTTGTTCATTTTGTCGGACTTTTTTGCAAAAAAATCTTTTTTTGACTGATAAATTCCTCAGAAAAGGCAAATAATACTTGAGAAAAGAAGAGAGGAGTGAAAACGTTGAAAAAAGCAAAAATTCTTTTAGCCATGATGCTTGTATTATCCGTCTTTACTTTCGCAGGCTGCGGAGGCGGCGATAATGCGGACGACAACGCAGACAACGGCACTACTGTGGAGGAAACCACAGATAACGCAGGTCAGGATCTGAAAGATGATGCGGAGGACCTGGGTAACGACATAAAGGACGGTGCCGAGGATATGCTGGATGGTACAGACGATGGCACAGACAATGCGGACCGAGATAAGGATAAAGACAAAACAGATAACAACAAAGACAATACAGATAAGGATACTGCAAACTAGTGATGTTTTCAGGGGAAAAGCTGGTGTTTTACAAAATGCCGGCTTTTTTCATGCGTGGATATATGATGGATCCGGATTGCGGCACAATATCCATCTCGTACTGTCTGGGAGAATTTTAGTGGAACAATATCTTAGTTGCGATGAGCAGGTGCAAGAGAATGATAATCGGGAAAAGAAAGACAGAAAAGTCAGAAAAAGGACAAGCATCGTATATCCGATTTCCTCTATATTTAGTAAAATAAAAATATAAAATCAGCTATCATATACGAAAAGGAGTCGACGATGAGCAGGTACAAAATTTATACAAATGGCAGTATTTTTACGGCAAACAGGAATTGCGAGTGGGTTGAGGCAGTTGCCACAGAAGGAAACAAAATTGTATATACAGGCGACAGAAAAGGGGCGGAAGCCTTTTGCGACGCAGACGCGAAGGTGTGCGATTTGCAGGGAAAGATGATGCTGCCGGGCTTTATTGACGGCCACTGCCACCCGGTAATGGCTGCGCATGTACTGTCAGGTATTGTATTTGATATTGACTGGGATTTGGAGCGGTGCATGGCGGAAATCAGGCAGTATGTGGCTGAGCACCCGGATCATGAAACGTATTTTGGACTGGGTTATGCCGAATGGATGTTTGATGCAAAGGGGCCGCGCAAGGCGCTTCTCGATGAAATATGCGCAGATAAGCCGATGCTCTTTCTCGGCAGCGGGGCCCATGAAGCCTGGGCAAACAGTAAATGCTTTGAAGCAGCTGGAATTACAAAGGATACGCCGGATCCAGTTCCGGGACTTCACTATTTTTCCAGAGATGAAGATGGCAATCCGGCCGGACATATTGTGGAAGGCCAATCTCAGTATCTGGTAATGAACAAAATCAACTTTTTCGATGAACAAAGCGTTTTGAATATATTAGTGGAAAATTCCCGGGAATACGCGGCAATGGGCGTTACAGGAACTGCAGATATGGGCATCTATTCTTACCTGGAGGAGCCCTACTATAAGGTTTTGGATACTGCAAGAGAAAGCGGCCAGTATTTGCAGCGGTTTGTTGGCTGCACCTGCCATGTGGAAGATCCGGGTATGGTTGATATGAGAATTGCGGCTATTTTAAAAGCGCGGAAAACGTACAATGACGATAAATTCCGCATGAACTTCCTCAAGCTCATCAACGACGGAACTATGGAGAGCCGATCCGCGGCAATTAGCGAGCCATATCCAGAAGACGGCTCTGTTGTAAAGCCCCTCATGGATGAAAAGACGGCGGCAGAGGTGGGACTAAAGGCAGCAGAGGCAGGTCTGGATATTAATATGCATGCCATTGGCGATGTTGCTGCAAAGTCAGTAGTCGCAATGGCAAAGGCTGTGCGGGAAGCGGGCTTTAACGACTGCCGCATTACGTGCTCCCACTCTCAGTACATGGATCCGGAGGATGTAAAACTTTTTGCTAGGTATAATGTGACTGCGAACACCACTGGTGTATGGATGTACGGAAACCCTCTGATGGATAAGGTGTTAGGCCATATCAATGATGAGACCTTCCGCATGAGGAGCCTTCTGGATGCTGGCGCCCGCATGGCCCTTGGCAGCGACTTCCCGGTAGATGAATACGGCAGGGAGCCTCTTAAGAGTATTGAAATGTGCGTGACCAGAAAAATGTATGGGCAGCCGGAGGCGCCGATGCTAAAGCCCTATGAGGAAACGACTACTGTAAAAGAGGCCATCGAAGGTTATACCATCAATAATGCGTATCAGATGCATATGGAAGCTGTTACCGGTTCTATTGAGGTTGGAAAATATGCGGATTTCGTAATTTTAGCGGACAATCTTTTTGAAATACCTGTGGAACAGATCCACGAAGTGACTGTGTGCGAAACAATTATGGATGGCATAACGACGTACAAAGCATAGTATAAGACAAAAGGCTTTGCCATAATGGGGCACAAACCGATTCGGTTTATGTATAGATACCGTCTTTTTGAGAGGCGGCAGGGCAATTATTATTCAAAGTACTATTTTGGAAAGGAGATTCATAATGTCCAAAACAAATTATACCGGCGGACAGATCTTGACGGATGTCACACCGGGTATGAAGAAAAAACATTTTTCTCTGGCAGCGATGGTATTCTTCCTTTACTGCGCCTGTGCAGGCGGCGCGTTTGGTATAGAATCCATGATTTCATCATCAGGCCCGGGACTTACTCTGGTTCTGCTAGTACTCATTCCAATTATGTGGGCTATGCCAATTGGATTTTACTGTTCTGAGCTGACCAACCTTGTCCCGGTTGATGCAGGTCCGTATGTGTGGTCGAAAATGGCCTTCGGCGAATTCTGGGGATTTGCATTTGGCTTCTGGCTGGCGCTGGCCATGTATCTGACAGGAGCCGCGTATGTCGTGCTGGCGGTCGACTATATTGGAATGTTCTTCCCGCTGACAGCAGTGTCCGCATTTATACTGAAGGCGGTTATGATCATCATCTTTACGATTATCAATCTGCGTGGCCTGGAGGAGGTCAGTATTGTAAGCACCATCTTTTGCATTATTATTCTGGTAGCATTTGCTGCTGTAGCGGTTGTAGGCCTGGCTAACTGGCAGTACAATCCGATGGAGCCGTTTATGGTTGAAGGCGACAATGCATTTTCAAGCTGGGGAACTGGTATTGCCATTGGCGTATGGATGTACTGTGGATATGTAGTTATTTCTTATCTGGGCGGTGAAGTAGAAAACCCACAGGTTATTCCAAAAGGCATGAAGATCGCGATCATTATAATTGCCGCAAGCTACATACTTCCGACCTTAGGCGGCATCGTATCCACAGGCCCATGGTCTGAATGGGGCATCAGCCTTGACTATTCATCTGTACTGACAAAAAATCTGGCGCCTTGGGCAGGAGCAGCCTTCATGGTGGCCGCGGTAATTGCCCAGTGTTCGATTTTTAACGCTTCCATTACATCGGCAACCAGATCCTTTATCCCCATGGCGCAGGATAATCTCTGTCCCAAATTCCTGGCAAAATTATCTCCCAACAGAAAGGTTCCAGTAATTGCGATCCTGCTGCTGGCAGTAATCAATCTGGTTTTGGTAAATATGAACTTTGAAGTCCTGGTTACTATTTTATCACCAGTTCTGTTTGTCCTCTATGTTGGACTGGGGTTTGCCTTTGTAAAGCTGAGAAAGGATTATCCGGTTGAAAAGAGAGGAAAACTCTATTTTGTAAAAGGCAAGCTGGCGCCTGTTTACATTGCCGGAGGCCCACTGATCGTAGGAGCTATCAGTTTCTTAGTAAATGGAACGGAATATTTCCTGCTTGGATTTATTGCCATTATCGCAGCAATTATCTTCTACCCCATCTGTAAGTGGATTTATGGCGGATTGTACAAAAAGGACCCGGAACTCAACCCGATTAACCCGAAGACAAAGCTGGCTAAGGGCGACCTTGTAAGGTTCGGAATGTTTTTCCTGCTCTTTGGTGCCATTGCATTTGCCGGTTCCTTCTTCCTGGTATGGTATGAAGGATCCTGGGGTCCAGATTATTATCTGGAAACGTATGGTTCCGGCATTATGAGCAATTTCTGGGGAATGATCAAGATTGCCCGCTGGGGCGGTGTCGTAATGCTGGTTCTGGGTGTTATTTTCTTCCTAACAGGAAAGAAATGCGATCCGGTATCAAAAGAAGACTAAAAGAATAATTGCAGGCGAATCTTAAAAGCATAAACCATTACAAAAAGCTGCTGCCTTAGAAGTTTTTCTGAGACAGCAGCTTTTTCCAATCTTTTCTGAACTGTTTTTCATGAACTGTGAAAGGGCAGAGCCTTTCCATACCTGCGTGTAGCAAAACAGACAGACACGCTACTCTACCTGCTTTGCGATTTCTTTATAAATGACCCGGGCATCCTCCACATGGGAATTGGGATGAAGCTGGGTTCTGGGCGCATGGGTGGAAATGAACAAGTACTCCTGACCTTCAATTTGCGCAATAGCAGACAGGCAGAGCTGCGCCTGTGTCGTATTTCCCAGCTTTCCGCCAAAGACACCTGCCCGGTCAGAGCCAAAGCGCTTTACAGCAGCATTGCGGATCACACGCGTCCTGCTGCACTGATTGGTAGGTTCTATCGGGTAGCTGTAGCTGGCAAAAATCTCCCGGAAATGTTGATTTTTCAGGGCATACTCTGTTAAAATCAGCAGATCTCGCGCTGTTGTCCAGCAGGCAGGGTTATCCAGACCCACGCAGTTGCCAAAAGTCGTGTTCTTCATGCCGATTTCCCCGGCCTTCTCATTCATCATCTCCACAAAGGCAGCCTCACTTCCCGCCACTTTTTGCGCCAGGGTCAGGCAGCATTCGGCGCCGGATTTGTAAAGCGCTCCATACAGAAGGTCATCTACCGTGGGATTTTCCCCATCCCCAAAGCCCGCCACAGCAATGCCGGAGCCGTTTAAATAGGTATAAATCTCATGAGGAATCGTAACCCGCTCCTGAAAATCCGTCGTATGCTCAATGGCGACAAGAGCTGTCATCATTTTTGTGAGAGAAGCGGGCCTGGTCTGTTCATCTGCTGCCTTTTCAAAGAGAATCTCCCCGTTGGCGCAATTTTTTACAATCATGTGATCGCTGAAAAAATCGGATGGATTCAGATCCAGCTGTTTCAGGGCCCGGGCCTTTTCCTTTTTTTGGTCATGAACCTCTGATGCCTGCTTTTGCGATTTTGAACTGGGAGCATCTGCTGGCCGGTTTGCAAAATACCATATATTGCAGATTACGGCTAAGGCTAAAAGCACGGTAATTACAGATAGCAACCGTTTCCTTCTCCTGCGTCTCATTCTCTGTTCTTTTCTGTTCATCGTTTTTTCCTTCTTTCCATTCCTTCTTCCTGTTCTGTTTACACTGCCTTTGCTTTTGGTTCTGATGACACCGATTATACATGGAAATGGCCGAAAATACAAGGGCTGCAAGGGGTAAAGGGATTGATCGGAAATGATCTGCAGCTGCCTCACTTTTTGGCTGCCGCTTAAGAATTTACAAAAAATGCCGATATCTTAAAAAGAAGGTTTATACGAATTTGGATGGATCCATAAAAGAAAGGAGCAAAAATGGACATTTTAAGCGCATTAGGAAATCAGGCACTTGCAAACGGATACTGGGGAAGAGGCAGAAGCTACAGGCAGCCGGCACAGAGCAGCTTTGCTGGACAGCTGGGAGCCGCCACATCTATGGCTGGACAGGTAACTACCAGCCCATGCAACGCACCCAAGATTGTTTACATGAAAACCGACGATATGCTGTACTCCGGAGGCAATGGTACAGGTCTGTCTTTTTATCTTAAATATGCAGAGGACTCCACTGAGGAAAATCCTGTTATCATAGCAAAGGGCATTGATGAAAGGGGAAACGAATTTGAACAGCGTATCAATGTAAAGGACATTAATCCCAGCTATGCTACCATTGTAGAAATGCGGGCGCTGGAAGCTTATACAGGAGTTGAAAAGCAAAACGGATTCTCCTCCCTTCCATACATGGACGGACGGATGGGCCTCAATGACCGGCACGACTTTATCAGCGGATTCAGAAAGAACATTCAGGACTTTACCCTGCTCAAACGCACGGACAGCGCTGCTTACTTTCAGTACAGCATGCAGGCGTATCTGGATTTTATGAAAAAGGATTTGCTAGGACTTTAGTGTACGGATCGCCTGGTAATACAGAAAAAACTTACAGAGGGAAGCCACCAGAATGCGAAGGAGGGAACGGCTCCCTCTGTTTTTGTATTACATGGTGCATTACAGCAAGGTAGTTTTAGAATAGGAGGAAGCTATGAAACAATTTGATGAAACTTATATCCTGCTTGAGGAGATGATCAATGATGACTATTATCCCAGGTTTCTCGTTGAAAAGGTAAAAGAGCCGATTATGCGGGTTGTCCAAGTGCTGGAACGCGGGGAAACCGATCAAGCTATCATTCAGGAAAAGCTGGATGAAATGACCTGCGCCATCAACGAGCTGGAAGAGGAATTTGAAGAAAACGACAGCGAGCTGGAGACCGTAGCCAGGGACAGCATCGGGGCGACGGTTGCGTATATCCTGGATTGGTTTCAGATCGATATTGACGTTGAGACGGCCATTCGTGAGCGGGATTGGTGAATCCGCTGCGGTGGGCAGTGGAAAAAAGGAAAACTTGAGTTTGCGGCTATTTGGGGATTTTTTAAAATTTGTTATAGAACTATGGTACAATTAACAAATAATAAGGATAAAAATCGAAGCGCATGGAGGATGGTTTTAGAAGATGATTACAGGTGAATTGAAAAATAAGGTGGATCGGATATGGGAAGTGTTCTGGACTGGGGGAATTACAAACCCTCTGGAAGTCATCGAACAGTTTACATACCTGCTGTTTATTAAACAATTGGATGACGTAGAGACGACAAAAGAAAATGAGACCAGCTTCCTGGGGCTCGACTATGCTGGAATGTTTCCGCAGAACTGCTAGAATTACCGCTGGAGCAAGTTCAAAAATATGGGCGATTCGCAGGAAATGTACGACCTTGTGTTAAACGGTGCCTTTCCCTTTATCAAAAATCTTCATGCTGACGGGGATTCGGCTTATTCAAAATATATGGGAGACGCCATCTTTAAAATTCCCACACCAGCCATGCTGACCAAAATTATTGACGGCATCGACAGCTTGGATTTGACGATGCGGACAGCAAGGGCGACTTATACGAATATTTGCTTTCCAAAGTAGCGACAGCTGGAACAAACGGACAGTTTCGCACGCCAAGGCACATTATTAAAAGGATGGTGGAGCTGGTAAAACCAGTGCCATCGGATATTATCTGCGATCCGGCCATGGGGTCTGCGGGCTTTCTCGTGGAAGCGCAGACGTACTTGAGGGAAAATGAACCGGATCTCTTTTTTGACGCGGAGTTAAAAGAGCATTTCAGCAAGGGAATGTTTCATGGATTTGACATGGACCGGACCATGCTACGCATCGGCGCCATGAATATGCTCCTGCACGGGGTGGACAATCCGGATATTGTATATAAAGACAGCCTTTCGGAACAAAATACAGACAGGGAAACGTATACTTTGGTTCTGGCAAATCCGCCTTTTAAAGGAAGCCTGGATTATGAAAGCGTATCCGCCGATCTTCTGAAGCTGTGCAAAACAAAAAAGACGGAGCTTTTGTTTCTGGCCCTCTTCCTGCGGGTTTTGAAAAATGGCGGCAGAGCAGCTGTAATTGTACCGGACGGGGTTCTCTTTGGAAGCAGCAAAGCCCATAAAACCATCCGCAAAGAGCTCGTCGACAATCACAAGCTGGACGCCGTAATTTCCATGCCTTCCGGCGTGTTCAAGCCTTATGCCGGAGTATCCACCGCTATTTTGATTTTTACCAAAACCGGGGCAGGAGGCACGGATCGGGTCTGGTTTTATGACATGAAAGCGGACGGCTACTCTCTGGATGACAAACGCCAGCCAGCAGCGGAAAACGATATTGACGATATTGTGCGGAGATTTCATAGTAGAGAAGAAGAGGGCGAACGGAAGCGGACAGAGCAGAGCTTTTTCGTAGAAGCGGATGAAATCCGGGAAAATGATTTTGATTTGTCTATCAATAAATATAAGGAGATCGAGTATGAGCCGGTGCACTATGATCCGCCGGAGGTGATTCTGGACCGAATTGACAAGATGGAAGCGGAGATTCAGGAGAGAATGGCGCAGCTGAGGGAGATGCTAAATTCGGATTTGTAGAGGGAGAGAAAGCTAGGAACGGGGATTATAGATGGAATATGCAATACTGAGCAGCGAGCCCAATTACACGATCTTCAAATATGGAAGTCATACAATTCGCTTTCGAGCGCCATATTCCTTGGAATATTATAGCACTGTAAAGGAATGGGATGACGGCTATTTGGTGGTCATGGCTAAATACCGCCATAACAAGCAGGAGGAAGAAGAATATATCGACTTGCGGCCGATCCTCGAAGCACTATATTTTGATGCAGATGAGTTTTTAAAGTCAATAAAAGAAGTACGGATAGAATATGCCTGAACATAGACTCATTTTCCAAATAAATCCGCATGGCTGCCAGTCGCAGTAGCAGAAAGGAAAATGATTTTGTACATGGATTACCCCTCAAGCATGGAAGCAACGGCATCTTCAGCAGATTCAAACGGACCGTTTAGATTCCTGCAGCAGCGGCTGTCATAAACCGCTTCCTGAAGTGAATCATCTATCGGTTTGTGCTGTACGGGAAATGGGATTCCGCCACGCTTAACAGCAGCATTTAAAAAAATGCGTACTGCAGTTGATGTGTCCAAGCCAAGGCTGGAAAAAAGCACATCCGCTTCGTTTTTTAGTGTGTCATCGACATGAATTTGCAATGTGGCCATATTGTCCCTCCAATGTTTTTGTACTATAATTGTACTAAAGATATATTGTGAAAACAATATAAAATAATGTCTTTAGCAGAGAGGAAACGCATATGTGTGGAGAAAAAGAACTGGATTTTGCCGTTTATCTAATTCACTGTCTAGCTGAAATTTGGGAAAAACTTCCGGCAGAGGTATACAACATCTTAAACTCTTCAGGTATTTTGGATAATTATATTTTTCCCTGCTATGATACGCTGCATACATTAGGCAGAGAATATTTAGTTGAAGATATCACAGAGTTTGCTAGGGAAAAAGGAATACAAATATGAGAGTGTATCACGGGGGAACCGATATAGTCGAAATGCCGGATGTTAAGCATTCAAAGAAATTTTTGGATTTTGGAAGGGGATTTTATCTTACAACTTATCAGAGGCAGGCTGAAAGCTGGGCATTGAGGAAAAGCCTGCGAAAAGGGAAAAAGCCTATTGTTAATATTTATGAATTGCGGGAATTCGGAGATAGATATCGTGTTCTTTCTTTTGACAATGAAAATGAGCAGTGGCTGGATTTTGTATGCTCCTGCCGAAGGGGTGAGGCGCTTTATCAAGAATATGATATCATTATTGGAAGAGTAGCAAATGATGATGTTTTCAAAACAGTAGATCTGTATTTCAGAGGGCTGTGGGACAGGGAAAAGGCTCTTGCAGAACTAAGATATTATCAGAGAAACGATCAAATTTGCATTATTAGCCAAACTGTTTTGGAGCAGCTTTTGCATTTTGAAAAATCATATGTGGTGGTGGAGAATAATGATTGATAAACAGCAATTGAACTTTCAATATAAGCAAAGTTTGGAAAAAAATATGATCTGTTATTTGGCACAGGTCAAAGGTCTCGAAATGAGGGCGGCGATGGATGGATATTATAACAGTAAGCTGTCCAAACAAATTGAACAGGGCATCTATGGAATAGAAAATCTGGATTATAAATATCTGGTGGAGGATTTGCTGGAAAATGAACCGGAGCTGTTTTTGTAAAGAAAAGTCATGGGAGTAAAAATGCAGAAAGTAAAGTTAGAGGATGTGTGCACGATTGTTACAGGAACAACGCCTAAAACAGGCATCCAGGAATATTGGGATGGACAGCTCAATTGGATTACACCAGCTGAAATAAATGAAAAAGACATTATTATCAAAGAGAGTGTGAGAAAAATTACAGAGATTGCAGTTGCCAAAAGCAATCTGAAAGCATTTCCGGAGGGAACCGTTATTTTATCTACTAGAGCACCAATAGGGAAAGTTGCAATTGCAGGCTGTGAGATGTATTGTAACCAGGGCTTAAAGAATCTGATTTGCTCAGAGAAGCTAAATAACTATTACCTGTACTGGTTTTTAAAAAGCAAAAAAGATTACTTAAATTCTCTAGGAAGAGGTGCAACCTTTAAGGAAATTTCAAAGTCTATTGTGGGAAGTATTAAAATTCCACTTCCTGAGTTCGATAGACAAAAAAGGATTGCAGGAGTGTTAGCGAAATGCTGGGATAATCTTCAATTGCGACAGAGGCAGATAAGCGAAATAGATCTTCTCGTCAAATCTCGATTTGTGGAAGGGTTGGGATGTGCAACCACTTGGGGAACTATGCACCATTGTAAGAGGTGGTTCACCAAGACCTATTGAAAAGTTTCTTGGTGGTAATATCCCGTGGATCAAAATAGGTGATGCGACAGAGGGTGAGAATATTTATCTTCATTCAACAAAAGAACATATTATTCAAGAAGGTGTTACCAAAAGTCGTTTGGTTAAAGCAGGGAGCCTAATATTTGCAAACTGTGGGGTTTCTTTAGGATTTGCAAGAATTATCACTTTTGATGGGTGTATTCATGATGGATGGCTTGCTATGGAAAATGTAGATTTTCGTTTGGATAAAGTTTTTCTGCTGCAAGCATTGAATCAAACGACTAATCATTTTAGAAAGATTGCTCCAGCTGGGACGCAACCTAATTTGAATACTGGCATTATGAAATCATATCTCCAGATCATTCCACCCATGCAGTTGCAAAAGGATTTTATCGCCTTCGTCGCGCAAACCGACAAATTGAAAGCTGAGGTACAAAAACATCCCCAGCAACAAGCCCCATGCACCCTCAACCTCGCCGCCTGACAGCCAGTATGTACGGCGGCAGCAAAAGCAACCGCACAAAACCTATAACGAAGAAGCGAGGACAGTACCATGCATACCAATTTCGACTTTTTAAAAAAGAATAAGGAGTTTTCTTCCTTCTCAGAGCAGGCGGCAGAGGCGGAGCGCAGCCTTTCCATCTCTCCATCTACCGCAGCCATTCTGTCCAGAAGGGCTCTGGAACTGGCCGTGCGATGGGTATTCGTCAATGACGATGAACTGCGTCTGCCGTATCGGGACAACCTTTCTAGCCTGGTTCACGAGGAAACCTTCCGCAGCATCATTGAGCCAGGGCTCTTTCCCATGTTGAAATTCATCATTAAGCTAGGGAATGCAGCGGTACATACGAATCAGAAGATACGCAGAGAAGATGCTGTTTTATGCCTGCGGAATCTCTTTGAATTCTGTAAATGGGTGGAATACTGTTACGCGGAGCAATATGAGAATGCTTCTTATGATGAACGTATTTTGCAGCATGAAAACCAGCAGACAAAGCCGCAGGAGGATTTGAAAAAGCTTGATGAAGCTCTGCGCAGCAAGGACAAAAAGCTGGAAGAAATCCGCAGAGAAAACGAATCCCTGCGTGAGCAGATGTCCCAGCTTCGTGAGAAAAATAAAGCTTCCAGGAACTTTCAGGTTGATGCAGATACAGAAGCGGACACCCGGAAAAAATATATTGATGTTGATTTGATGGAAGCGGGATGGCAGATAGGAAGGGACTGCCTGGAAGAGGTGGAAGTAAAGGGAATGCCCAGCGTGTCAGGCACTGGATTTGCAGATTATGTCCTGTACGGCGAAAACGGGCTTCCTCTGGCGGTGATAGAAGCAAAGAAAACCAGCGTCGACCCTATTGCCGGGAGCCAGCAGGCAAGGCTTTATGCGGACTGCCTGGAAAAGCAGTATGGGCAGAGGCCCTTGATTTTCACATCCAACGGATTTGAGACTTATTTTACAGATGATTGGCAGGACTGTCCTCAGAGAGCTGTTTCCGGAATTTTTACCAAGGAAGAGCTGCAGCTGAATGTGGATCGGAGGAAAAGCCGAAAAGCGCTTACTGGCATTACAATCCGCGATGATATTACGAACCGCCCGTACCAGAAGGAGGCGGTGACAGCCGTCTGCGAAGCCATTAAGAATAAGCAGAGAAAAATGCTGCTGGTCCAGGCCACCGGATCCGGAAAGACGCGGGTGAGCATCAGCATTGTAGATGTGCTGAGAAAGCATAATTACATAAAAAATATTCTGTTTCTGGCCGACCGCAAAGCGCTGGTGAAGCAGGCTTTTTACCCCGGCACATTTTGATTTGATCATTGTGGATGAAAGCCACCGCAGCATTTACAAAAAATGTCAGGATATTTTCAGCTATTTTGATGCCCTGCTTTTGGGAATGACAGCTACGCTCAAGGATGAAATCGATAAAAATACATATGGGATTTTCGATCTGGAGCGGGGAGTCCCTACATACGCTTATGAACTGAGCCAGGCGGTGGAGGAAGGCTATCTGGTCGATTATACGACGCTGGAATACAAAACAAAAATTATGGAAGAGGGGATTCACTACCATGAGCTTTCCGATGAGGAAAAGGAAACCTTCGAGCAGACCTTTGAGGATGACGAACGTATCGACAAAGAGATTTCCAGCACAGCGGTAAACGAATGGCTTTTTAACCGGGATACTATAGATAAAGTGCTGATCAACCTGATGGAAAAAGGCCTGAAAGTGGAGGGCGGCGACAAGCTTGGAAAAACCATTATTTTTGCCAAAAACAGCAGACACGCGAACGTAATCACAGAACGCTTTCATGCCTTGTTTCCTGAGTATGGGGCGCATTTCATTAAGCAAATTGATTACAGCATTCAGTACGTGGACACCCTCATCGATGATTTCAGCACAAAGGAAAAGCTGCCGCAGATTGCGGTATCAGTGGATATGTTGGACACAGGCATCGACATTCCGGAGATTTTGAACCTGGTATTCTTCAAAAAAGTGCGAAGCTATTCTAAGTTCTGTCAGATGATTGGCCGGGGAACCCGTCTGTGCGCAGGTCTATTCGCGCCCGGGCAGGACAAGGAAGGCTTCCTGATTTTTGACTACTGCAATAATTTTGAGTTCTTCCGCATGGATACCCATGGGAAAGAGACGAAAATAGGGGAATCCCTGACAGAAAAAATTTTCACCTGCAAAGTGAGGCTTGTCAGGGAACTGCAGTCGCCGGAGTATCAGGAAGAAGAATATACCAGCTACAGGTCGCAGCTGACGGATGGACTGCACCGCATTGTCCTGGAACTGGATGATACCAGCTTCCGCGTGAAACAGCATTTCAGGCAGGTGGAAATGTACCGGGAAAAGCTGGCCTGGCAGCATTTAGAATCCACAGCAGTATCTGAACTAAAAGAGCACATTGCGCCGCTTGCCATGCCGGGGCGGGAAGACGAGCTTGCCAGAAGATTTGATTATCTCCTGTACAGCATGGAGCTTGCGCTTCTTCAAAATGCTATTGCGGCAAAGAGCCAAAGCGTGCTGGTATCTACAGCCGAAAAGCTGTCCGCTATGTACCGGATCCCGCAGGTTGAAGAACAGAAAGCTGTGATAGAGCAGATTTTGAGCAAAGGCTTTTGGGATGAAGTGACGATTTTTGAGCTGGAACAAGTTCGGGATGCGCTGAGGGACTTGGTACGGTTGATTGAAAAGGAACAGCAGCCGATTTACGTTACGAATTTTACAGACGTGATCTTATCAGAAACAGAAGGGGAAGCGATTCATGCGGAGCATGATCTGAGCAACTACAAAAAGAAAGTGGAGTTTTACCTGAAGGAGCACAGGGATAATCTGGCCGTGTACAAGCTGCGCCAGAACAAGCAATTAAACCAGTCGGACATGAAGGAGATGGAACGGATTTTGTGGCAGGAGCTGGGAACAAAGGCGGATTATCAGAAGGAATATGGAGAGACACCAATTGGCAGGCTGGTGAGAAAAATCGTGGGTGTGGACAGAGGTGCGGTCAACGAGGCTTTCAGCGAATTTTTGAGCGAGGAACGGCTGAATTTGAACCAGATCCGCTTTGTCCGCCTGATGGTCGATTACATTGCTGCTAATGGCAATATTGAGGATAATTCCGTTTTAATGCAGGAACCTTTCCGCAGCGCAGGGAGCATTACCGCGCTCTTTAAAGACGATATGGATGCTGCCAGAGAAATCATGGATATTGCCGCCCGGATAAAGAAAAATTCCGAGGAAATCGCATAAAACAGAAATCCGCAAATCCTCGCCCCGCAAAAAAACATGAAAGTTTCCACCCCAAATGTGGTACAATAACATACATATGAAAAAGAAAAGCAAAAGACCTGAAATCACAGGCACATTGTCAAAGCACAGAAAAGGCTTTGGCTTTGTCATAACAGAAGAAGAGGGCGAGGACATCTACATTTCCGCCCGCAGCCTGCACGGCGCCATGGACGGCGATCTGGTGCTGGTAGATCTGATCCCCCCGCCATTGTGGGGCAGCTCACCGGAGGGCATCATTATCAAGGTTCTCAAGCGGAGCACCACGGAGGTGGTGGGCACTTTTGAAAAGAGCAAGAAATTCGGCTTTGTGGTCCCGGAAGGCAAAAACAAAGGCGAAGATGTATTCATTCGCAAAAAGGACTTCAGCGGAGCACAGCGAGGCGACAAGGTCATCGCTCAGATTACCCGCTATCCGGACAAAAACAACAGCGCAGAAGGCAAAATCACGGAAATCATCAGCAGAAGCGGCCAGCCAGGAGGTGACATCAAGTCCCTCATGCGCAGCTACGGACTGCGGGAAACCTTCCCCAGCCGGGTAAACGCGGAGGCAAAGGCAGTCAGCAAACGGGGCATCACAGAGGAAGAGCTGGCGGGAAGGCGGGATCTGCGGGATAAGACCATCATTACCATTGATGGAGCTGATTCTAAGGATTTTGACGACGCCGTATCCGCAGAGCTGCTGCCGGGAGGAAACTACCTGCTGGGGGTTCACATCGCCGATGTAAGCCACTACGTGGATGAGGGCGGTTATCTGGATCAGGAAGCCCTGAAGCGGGGAAACAGCGTATACCTGTTGGATCAGGTGGTGCCCATGCTCCCCAAAAAGCTATCAAACGGAATCTGCAGCCTGAATCCGGACGAAGACCGGCTGACCCTGTCGGTGGATATGGAAATCACGCCCCAGGGGGAAGTGGTGGGTCACGATATTTATGAAAGCGTCATTCATTCCAAGGCGCGCATGGTGTATTCGGATGTTTCCGACATGCTGGAGCATAATGATATCGGCCTGCTGAAACAGTATAGGGACGTTGCCGAGGACATTCTCATCATGGACAGGCTGGCAAAAATCCTGCGGGAAAAAAGACAGCAGCGGGGAAGCCTGGATTTTGATTTTGACGAGGCCTATATTTCCCTGGATGAGTGGGGAATTCCCACCAGCGTGGATATCGCGGAGCGAAGGACTGCAAACCGGCTTATCGAAGAGTTTATGCTGCTGGCGAATCAGACGGTGGCGGAGCATTTTTTCTGGATGGAGGTGCCCTTTATCTACCGCATTCACGAAGCGCCGGCTGTTTCCAAAATGGAGGAGCTGCGGACCTTCCTCAGAGGCTTTGGAATCACCATGAAGGGAGCATCAGATGGGATCCATCCCAAGGCATTAAATAGTATTCTCCAGCAGGCAGCCGGGGAAAGCTATGAAAACATCATCAGCACGGTGATGCTCCGCTCCATGCAGAAGGCCTTTTACGGCACGGAATGCGAGGGGCATTTTGGACTTGCCCTGCGGTTTTACTGCCACTTCACATCCCCCATCAGGCGGTATCCGGATCTGATGATTCACCGCATTATCAAGAGCTGCCTCCAAGGAAATCTGAGTGAAAAGAGGATGAAAGGCTTTAAGAAAAAGGCGGCTGAGGCTGCGGAAATTTCCTCCATGACAGAGCGTCAGGCAGCAGAGCTTGAGCGGGATGTGGAAAAGATGAAAAAGGCCGAATACATGTCCTACCATATCGGCGAGGAATACGACGGAGTCATCAGCGGCGTGACTAACTATGGAATTTACGTGCAGTTGGAAAATACAATTGAGGGAATGATCCGCCTCGACTCCCTGTGGGATGATTACTACATCTATGAAGAGGAACAGTACCGGGTTATCGGCGAGAGGACCCACAGAGTCTATATGCTGGGCCAGAAGGTTCACGTTGTCCTGGATTCGGTAAACATCGAAAACCGGGAAATCAATTTCGCTCTGGAGGAGCTGTAAAGCGCCTGGAAAAATATCAAAAAAAGATCCTGTAGGGACCGGAGCGGAAAACCGGTACGCTGCAGGATCTTTTGATTTGGCAAAACCGCCTTCAGTTTTGCAGCAGGGACATCTGAAGAGCCACAGCTCTCACATTGACAGAGTATACAGCCTTAAAGATAAGAGGCGGGCGCTGCCGCGCAGATGGCGGAAAGGGCATCGCCAGCTTCATCGATGAACACCGTTTTGCGGGCAATATCCGCCATGGAGAGCATCCCTACGAGTTTGTTGTTCTGGGTCACCGGGAGCCTGCGGACTTGATATTTGGCTAGTAGCAGCGCTGCGTGATGAGTGTTCATATCCGGGGAAGCGCATACGATATTGGTGGACATGACATCCTTTGCCGTCAGCTGGGAAGCGGCAGTGCGGTCCTGCGGGACTTCCCCCGGAGAAGCCTTTCCTGTGGGAGAGCCTGTATCTCGTGCCAGGGCCCGCAGAACTAGATCCCGATCCGTGACAACGCCCTTTACTTCCCCCTTGTCATTGCAGACCGGAATCAGCCCCACATCCTCCTGCTTCATCTGCTTTGCAATCTGCAGAAAGGATGTATCCTCCTTTACACAGCTTATCCCCGTAGTCATTAAATCTTTTACCAGCATATTTGAAAAACCTCCCTGAGTTCTGAAATGAAAAAAGCATCCTGTATTCAGGATGCCCATAAATTTCCTTTTTATACATCCTATCGATCCCGTCCCCAAAAGCTGCGGGTAAAGAGAATGATAATCGTAAAGAGCTCTAATCTTCCAATGATCATCAGAAGGCTCAGATACAGCTTCAGCCCATCGCAGTACACATCATAATTTCCAGCTGCCCCCACCTTTCCGAGGGCGATACCAGTATTGGACAGCATGGCCGCCGCCGTACTGATGGTAGTTTCCAGATCCAGATTTTGCAGGGATAAAATCAGGCAGGAAAAGAGGAACATGGCCATATACATGAGGATAAAGACGGAAATCGCTGAAACGATGGGAGCAGGGACTGCCTTTCCGCCCAGCTTTACCGCAACAACAGAGCGAGGATGAATCCGTTTGTAAAATCCACGCTGAATCAGTTTGAATAGAATTAGAACCCGAATTACCTTAATGGAGCCACTGGTGGAGGCCGCGCAGCCACCGACGAACATGAGGGTGAAGAGGATCATCTGACAGAAGACCGGCCAAACCGTGTAATCCGCGCTGGAATAGCCGGACGTGGTAGACACGCTGACAACCTGAAAAAAGGAAGCGCGCAGAGCCTGCAAAAAGCCGATGCCCTGGCCGGAAGCCCACAAAACAAGGCTGCACAAAAGGGTTGCAATCGCAATAATCAGCAGGAATGCCCGCAGTTCAATATCCCGCAGCACATATTCCCATTTGCGGGTGACGGCATAGTGATACAGGATAAAGTTGACAGATGCGAGAATCGTAAAAATACTGATTACAAGCTCTGCGTAAACGCTGTTGTAATAGGCCACGCCATCAGCATGAGCAAATAATCCGCCGGTGCTGATGCTGCCTAGGGTGTTGATGAGAGCGTCAAAGGGCGTCATAGTCGAGCAAAAGCACAGCAGGACAAATTCCAGGGCAGTAAGGGAAAAGTAAGTAACATAAAGAATTTTTGCCGAATCGCTCATGCGCACCGCCATTTTCTCAAAAACAGGGCCAGGCGCTTCCGCACGGGCAATGAGCTGGCCGTTAATTCCCAGGGCCGGAAGAATGGAAATCACAAAGACCAGAATCCCCATTCCCCCCAGCCAGTGGGAGATGGCCTTCCACATCAAAAGAGCCTTTGGCATGGCTTCTGCCGTTATGACCGTGCAGCCAGTAGTGGTAAAGCCGGCGGTAGACTCGAAGAAGGCATCAATAAAGCTTCCTGTAAAATCCGATAGATAATAGGGGAAAGTTCCCAAAAAGGAGGCCACAAACCAGCAGAGCGCAACTACAAGGTAGCCTTCCCTGGCGCGGAACCTGGATTGGGCAGGCCGCACAAAAAGGGAAATCCCGCCGCCAATTAAAATGGAGGCAGCAGAGGATATAGCAAGAGAGCGGAAGGTATCCGGCTCCTGATAAAGATAAGCGCACAGCAGCGCAGGAAGCATGGATACTCCAGCAATCAGGGTAATGGTGCCCAATATTCGTATAATCAGATGATAATTCAGTGTAACATTAATCGACATGATTTCACTTCCTCAGTGGTTGGGATTCCAAAATTTTGGAGTTAATAAAATCAGCAGGGTAAACAGCTCCAGCCGTCCGGCCAGCATGAGAAAGGACAGCAGCAACTTGGATGGCCCCGCGAAAATGCTGAAATTAGCAGCCGGCCCTGTCAGCTCAAATCCTGGCCCGATATTTCCGATACAAGTGAGTACCGATGTATAGCTGGTGACCAGATCAAAGTTGTTCAGCGACAGCAAAAGTCCGGAAATAAATACAACTGCCATGTACAGAAAAATATGATTGGAAATGGCAGTGACCGTATCAGCAGCAACCGTCCGGCCGTTCATCTTGACAGTAACGACAGCATTTGGATGCAGCCTTGTCGCAATTCCCCGACGTATCAGCTTTAAAATGATTAAAATACGGACAACTTTAATTCCGCCTCCTGTTGAAGAGGCACAGCCGCCGATGAACATCAAAAGCAGGATCAGCATTTTACTGAAAGCAGGCCACAAATTAAAATCCGTTGTAGCAAACCCGGTAGTCGTTAAAATAGACGCTGTCTGAAATACCGAATAGCGGGCCGCCGAGGCGGCGCTTTCATAATAGTGAGACATGTAGAGGTTTGCAGCTATCAGGATTGTTACAGAAGCCGTGATCAGGAGATAAAAACGAAACTCCGCATCCTTGAGCAGCGTGGAAATCCCGCTTTTCATGGATAGAAAGTACAAGTTAAAGTTGGCTCCGGATAAAATCATAAATATGGTAATGACAATCTCAATATAGGCGCTGTCAAAATGGGCAACACTATTGTTATAATTGGAAAACCCACCTGTTCCTACAGAGCCAAAGGCGTGAATCAGCGCATCATAAAAACTCATCCCTCCCAGACAGAGCAGGATGGTTTCTAAAATGGTAAAAATGAGATAGATTACATACAGAGCCTTTGCAGTATCCGACATTTTAGCTGTAACCTTATCCAGGGTCGGACCAGGGGCCTCAGATACAGCAACATTTTGACCGTTGATGCCGAGGGAGGGCATCAGAGCAATGGCAAAAATCAGAATCCCCATGCCGCCGATCCAGTGGGTAAAGGAGCGCCAGAACAGCATGCTTTTGGGAAGCGCTTCAATATCGTTTAAAATCGAGGCGCCGGTGGTGGAAAAACCGGAGCAGGATTCAAAGAATGCGTCAAAAAAATTGGGGATACTGCTGGAAAACATAAAAGGAACTGCGCCCAACAGCGTTGAAACGATCCAGCAGAGGGTTACAATAAGAAACCCGTCCCGAACCTTTAAAACGGTATGAGAAAACTGCCCAAACCGAAGCAAGTTAATGCCGGCAAAGGCTGCAATGGAAATTGTTATGAAAAAGGCAAAAAAAGACGCTTCTTCTTCATAAACAATGGATACCGCAAGAGACGGCACCATGGAAAATCCCACAACAAGGAGAACCAGTCCGATAATTTTGCAGACAGCGCGTAAACTTAAATTCATACTGCCGTTCACCTACCTCTGCCTTCTGAAAAAGGACAGCTTGCCGCTTACCCGCAGCAGCTTTTCCAGATCCGGAAGCTCAGACAGCAAAGTAAAGATAATGACCCGATCCCCTTCCTCAATAACCGTGTCCCCCGTAGGAATAATGACCTGCAGCCCTCTGTGAATGGCAGCAACCAGCATTCCGTCCGGCAGATCCAGATCACACAGCGGCGTGTCCACCAGCTTCATGTGATCGGAAGCAACAACTTCCATAATTTCAGCCTGTCCCTGAATCAGAACCGAAGAGATGACCCGTTTTGAACCCTGCACAAAGCGCAGAATGGTACTTGCTGTAATATCCAGCGGGTTAAGAGCCATATCGATCCCCATACTTTCAATAAGCTCCGTATAGCTTTCTCGGCTGATCTTGGCAATTACATCCTCAATTCCGTGCCGCTTTGCCATGAGAGCCAGCAGCAGGTTTTCTTCATCATAGCCAGTAGCCGTAACAAAGGCATCCATTTCATCCAGATTTTCTTCCTCCAGAAGATCCATATCCGTAGCATCTCCGTGGAGGATCATAACATCCTCCAGATGGGTGGAAAGATAATAGCAGCGATTCTTGTCGATCTCTATAATCTTTACGGCAACGCCAAACTCGGCAAGCTTTCTGGCCAGGTAATAACCCGTCTTTCCGCCTCCCACGATCATAACCTTCTGCAGATCTGTGTATTTTCCCTTTTCATGGACATTGGCGCTCAGTTCCATAATGGGCGCCCGCTCTCCAATGACATACAGTCCATCCTCCTTCTGGATGACCGTATCTCCGTGAGGAATGATGACCTTCCCATTCCTGGAAATGGCCACAATGAGCATATTATCCAGGACCGTTCCCACATCACGCATGGAAAGCCCCAAAAGCTCCGGTGTTTTGTCGGCGGTAAACTCCAAAAGGGAGACGCGACCGCTGGAAAAAATACCGTTGCTCAGTGTATATTTTTCAACAAGATACTTGTAAATTTCTACAGTAATGGCAAGATCGGGATTTACAATGCTGTCGATCCCCATGGTTTCCTTGATAAACCCCAATTGATCCATATGCTCAGGCTCACGAACCCTGGCGATAACTTTAGAACAGCCGATCCGCTTTGCAAAGGCGGCAATTACGATGTTGGTATCGTCGTTTTCCGTGACAGCAATCAAATAATCATAGGTAGGAATACCCAGGTTTTTTAAAATTTTTATTTCTTTGGCGTTTGCATTTACGGTCATTACATCCAAATGAGAGCTGAGCTTTTGCAGAAGTTCGTCATCCTGATCGATAATAGTAACAGAATGATCGCCTCCCAGCAGAGCTTCTGCGACTTTCAGCCCCAGCTTGCCTGCGCCGACAATGGCAATTTTCATTTTTTTCCTCTTTTCTGACGCGTGTCTTGCGTCATTCAGGTAGATTTGAAAGCCCGCTTTCAAACCTTACCTCCTGTTTTTCAACATCATCATTTTACCACTATTTAGCCGTTTGGCAATATTTATTTCGCAGAACACAGCAAAAACGGCTATTTTTTGATAGGTCTTTGGGATACGTCTTGAAGAAAAAGACGGGAGTATGGTAAAATAAGCAGATAATGTACAAGCGAGCTAGACGGAAAGGGTGATATTTTTTGAAGATAAAACGGTTTATAGGAGGTATCCTGGAAAGCAACGGATATGTCATTTATCAGGAGGACCAAGGCTGCTGCTATGTGATTGATCCCGGATATAATCCAAATGTGTTTGTGGACTTTATTGAGAAAAAGGGACTGAAGGTGCAGGGAATTTTGCTGACGCACCATCATCACGACCATACAGGGGCAGTAAAAAAGCTGCGCTCTGTTTTTAGCTGTCCGGTCTTTATCCACAGAGAAGATCTGGATATGTACCGAGAGGAGGCTAAGCCGCTTGAGGACGGTGACCGTATTGAGTTGGAGGAGGAAACCTTAATCGTCGTTCATACACCGGGCCATACGGCAGGAAGCGTCTGCTTTTATTCGGAAAAGAGTAAGCTGGCCTTTACCGGGGATACGATTTTCAATGTGGATCTGGGAAGAACGGATTTGGAGGATGGCTCAGAAGCGGAGATGATTCACTCCTGCAGGGACATTATCGACAAATGGAGCAATGAAATCTTTATTTACCCAGGACATGGGGACGGATGCAATATGAAGACGGTCCGCTCCATTAATCACGAATTTTTAAGTATAATCGGAGAATAAACTTTCAAATCAACCTAGATGAGGCGCCAGGAAGGAGGAAATTATGTCAATCAAACTCATTGCCTTAGATTTAGACGGAACAACCTTAAACGATGATCGAATTATCAGCCAGGCAAACAAAAGTGCCTTAGAGGAGGCTGTCAGGCAGGGTGTCAATGTGGTAATTGCAACAGGAAGAACCTTTTCTGCGCTTCCTGAGGATGTGTTTCATATTCAGGGAATCCAGTATGTGCTGACTTCTAATGGAGCAGTCATAACGGATCTGCGGACAAAGGAGACCATTTATGAAAATTGTATTGCGCCGGAGGCTGTAGAACGTGCGGTAGAGCTTTTGAAACAGTATGATTTTATGATTGAAGCCTTTACAGGGGGCGGAGCTTATATTGAAAAATCCATTTATGAGCAGATAAAGACTACGAGAAAGAGCTTTCGCCACGTGGATTATGTGCTGACAACTCGCCAGCCTATTGAAGGCTTGTACGATTTTGTTCTGGCCCACAAGGAACACATTGAAAATATGAATGTCAACTTTGAAAACCAACAGGATCGGGCCATGATGCGGGAGGTTTTAGGAGGCCTGGAAAACACGACTCTAACCACATCTTTTGACCACAATCTGGAGATCGGCGGCGCTACTACAAGCAAGGCGGGAGCGCTTAGGGAACTGGGCAAGATACTGGGCGTTCTGCCGGACGAGATGATGGCCATTGGGGACAGTCCTAACGATATGGCTATGATGCAGCTGGCAGGAATGCCGGTAGCTGTTGGAAATGCAAAGGATGAAGTGAAAGCGATTGCAAAATATGTGACAGCCTCAAACCATGAAGATGGCGTTGCCAGAGCAGTGGAGAAATTCGTACTGAAATAATAAGAAAAATGGAAAAGCCGGAAGCAGGGCCGCATCCCTTACGCCGGCTTTTTGTGTGCATAAAATCACAAAAAAACCAAAAATTCCCTATTGACAAACAATAAGCATTAATATAACATATATGTAAAAAACAGGAAAATGATAGAAAAGCAAAGGGGGACTACATATGAATAACATGCAGCTTGGGAAATTAGGGGAAGACACGGTGCAAAGCTATCTGGAGCAAAAAGGTTATAAGATTTTGTGCAGGAATTACAGATGCAGAGGAGGAGAAATCGATATTATTGCATCAAAAGGGGCAGACCTGCATTTTATAGAAGTAAAGACAAGGAATGGAAGCCTCTTCGGACATCCGGCGGAAAGTGTAACAAAGGAAAAGAAAAAGCACATCAAAGCGGCGATATCCAGTTATCTGTCTCAATGGCCGGGAAGCCTGTGGAAGGCCGCGCCAATGCAGATGGACGTTGTAGAGGTAGAAATTAATCATCTGGAAAATGTTTGAAAGGGGGTGATGCAATGCTGACAAAAATAAGGACTGCATCCTTATGGGGGATGGACGCTCAGATTGTTACTGTAGAGACGGATCTTCAGCCGGGGCTTCCTGCCATCAATATGGTGGGGCTTGCGGATACGACCATAAAAGAAGCAAAGGAACGCATTCGGGCTGCCATCATTAATTCGGGCTATGGATTCCCAAAGTGGCGGATTACGGTTAATTTATCGCCGGCGGGAAACCCCAAGGAAGGCAGCCACTTTGACCTGCCGATTGCCATAGGGATCTTGTCGCTGGGCTGTAAAGCTGGAGAAGACTTGCGGCAAACAGCCTATATAGGCGAACTTTCTTTGGATGGAAAGGTAAAATATATAAAAGGGGCTCTGCCGCTTGCTATGGGCCTGTATCGAAAGGGGATCCGCAGGCTGGTGCTGCCGGAGGGAAATCTGCGGGAGGTTTCGCTCATTAAGGATATGAGCCTTTACCCGGTAAAAACGTTGAGGGAGAGCTTTGATTTTTTTCAGAATCCAGAGCAAACTGCCTCAAGGAGCTTTGATGTGCAAAAACAGTGCAGGGCCTCTGCTGCAGAGGATTTTCTGGATGTAGCTGGCCAGGAAACGGTAAAACGGGCCATCCTTACAGCGGCGGCAGGAAATCATGGGATCCTGTTGGTGGGAAGTCCGGGGAGCGGAAAAACTATGATGGCAAAACGGATTCCGGGGATCCTGCCGGATATGTCCTATGAGGAGCAGCTGGAGACGACGAGGATCTACAGTGCGGCAGGGCTTTTGGATGAAGAACACCCATATATTGAGGAGCGGCCGTTTCGGGCGCCGCACCACTCTGTTTCCAGAGCGGCTCTTATTGGAGGAGGCAGAAGACCCCGTCCTGGGGAGCTGTCCCTTGCCCATAACGGTATTCTGTTTTTAGATGAGCTTGGAGAGTTTGACGTGTCTGCAATCGAAATGCTGCGTCAGCCTATGGAGGAGGAGCAGGTGATGATTAATCGTTCTTGGGGGACGGCGCGCTTTCCCTGCCGGGTAATGGTGGTAGCTGCGGCAAATCCATGCAAATGTGGATATTTTGGCGATGAGACGCATATCTGCACCTGCTCGGAAAAGCAGCTTCGAGCCTATCAGGCACGTTTTTCCGGACCGATCCTGGATCGGATCGATCTTCATGTGAGAGTCTTTCCAGCAGACTATCAGCATTTGGAATCCAAGAAGGAGCAAGGGCTCTCCTCTGCGGACATGCGGGAGCAGGTGCGTGCTGCCGCAGCAATCCAGCAAAAACGATATGAACATACAGGAATTCGGTTTAACAGCAGACTTTCCTCTCAGCAGGCACGGGACTTTTGCTATATGACAGAGGCGGCCGGGCAGTTGTTAAAAGACGCCTGCGAAAAAATGGGACTGACTATGCGAACCTGTTACAAAATGATGAAGGTGTCCAGAACAATTGCGGATCTTGCAGGAGCAGAACATATTGATACAGGCCACATGGCAGAAGCTCTGCAGTATCGGGGAATGGATTCCTTTTACAGGAGGGTGCCGCGTGGAAATTAACAAAATCTATATAAAAGAAAAGGCATATCCGCCTCTTCTGAGGGAAATTGCCAACCCGCCGCAGCTACTGTATTATTCCGGAGAACTTGCTTTGGCGCAAAAAAAGTGCGTGGCCCTGGTAGGTTCACGGAATACGACCCAGTATGGACGGAGAAACGCATGGGCACTGGGAAAACGTCTGGCAGAAAATGATGTGGTGGTTGTCAGTGGAATGGCAAAGGGTATTGATAGCTGTGCCCACCAGGGAGCGCTGGAGGCAGGAAAAATCGGAGAACAGGGCAAAACAATTGCTGTTTTAGGCTGCGGCGCTGATATTTGTTATCCGGCTTCAAACCGGAAATTGCGGGATTCTATTGCCTCATCCGGCCTGATTCTCTCCGAATATCCACCGGGTACGCCTCCTGCAAAATACCGATTTCCCCAGAGGAATCGGATCATCAGCGGCATTTCAGAAATTACAGTAGTGGTTCAGGCGCCCAACAGCAGCGGAGCGCTGATTACGGCCGAGGCCGCAGCAGAGCAGGGAAGAGGAGTATATGCCATACCGGGAAATATTGACAGCCCGTACAACCTGGGCAGCAATAAATTGCTGCGGGATGGAGCCATTCCGCTGGTGGTACTTGAAGAACTCCTCGATGATCTGGGGCTGCAGAAAAGGGTGCATGAAACCATTGAAAAAGAGCTGGGAAGGGAAGAAGCTGTTTTGGTGAGCATCCTGAAACGGGAAGGGGAAATGACTACCGATGAGCTGTGCAGGAGAACTGGAAAACCGGCTGAATTCATCAATGGGATGCTCACGGTTTTGGAGATAAAAGGTGTGATATGCACATCAATGGGAAAAATTTTTGTTGCAAAATAACAAAAAGGCGATATAATAACTTCTTAAGAACTGTAATTGAGAAAATTCGTTCTATCAGCAGGAAAATGCTGCTGGCAGAACATTAAGATATGATACAGGGAGGATTTCTATGGCTGCTGCCAAAAAAAATCTGGTGATCGTAGAGTCACCGTCAAAAGCAAAGACAATCGGAAAATTTTTGGGAAGTCGGTACAAGGTCATCGCATCTGTAGGGCATGTGCGCGATTTGCCTAAGAGTAAGCTAGGCGTGGATATTGAACATGATTTCGATCCCCAGTATATTTCCATACGGGGAAAGGGCGATGTAATCAAAGGCTTAAAGAAAGAAGCAAAAAATGCGGCAAAGGTTTACCTGGCAACTGACCCGGACCGGGAAGGCGAGGCAATATCCTGGCATCTTGCATACCTGCTTGGAATCGATCAGGAGCAGCCCTGCAGGATTGTATTTAATGAAATTACAAAAAAAGCGGTTCAGGCTGCCATTAAAAACCCGCGGCCAATTGATCTCAAACTTGTAGATGCACAGCAGGCGAGAAGAGTTCTCGATCGTCTGGTAGGCTATCAGATCAGTCCCCTTTTATGGAGGAAGGTCAGACGCGGTCTATCGGCTGGCAGAGTTCAGTCAGCAGCTCTGAAAATCATCTGTGACAGGGAAACCGAAATTAAAGCTTTTGTACCACAGGAATACTGGACCATAACTGCAGAATTAAAAAAAGGAAAGAAATTCGCGGCAAAGCTGGCCTTATATAATGGAAAGAAACTGACTGTAGAAAATAAGG
Source organism: Clostridia bacterium (assembly GCA_910575405.1). Taxonomy (GTDB): domain Bacteria; phylum Bacillota; class Clostridia; order Peptostreptococcales; family Anaerovoracaceae; genus Hominibacterium. Next base: position 49,197 of record CAJTER010000010.1, read on the forward strand.
AACAGGCAGAGGAGATCCAGCGGATTTTAAAGACAGGTGACTATATCGTAAAGAAGGTGGATGAAAAGGAGCGCCAGCGCAGGCCTTCCGCGCCCTTTACTACCAGCAGCCTTCAGCAGGAGGCTTCCACGAAGCTGGGATTTTATACAAAGAAGACCATGCTGATTGCCCAGCAGCTTTACGAAGGAATTGAAATCAAAGGTCATGGAACGGTAGGTCTGGTATCCTATATCCGAACCGACTCTGTTCGGATTTCCGATGAAGCTAGAGCTGCTGCGAAAGAATATATTACAGAAAAGCTGGGAGCCGAATATTACAGCAATAATGTTTATTCCAACAAAAAGAAGGATGTGCAGGACGCCCACGAGGCAATCCGGCCCAGCTATGTGGAGCTTGTGCCGGATGAAATAAAAGAGTCTCTCAGCAAAGATCAGTATAACTTGTACAAACTCATCTGGTCCAGATTTATGGCAAGCCAGATGGCATCTGCAAAATTTATGAGTGTAGCGGCTGTCATAGAAAACAACGGCTACGGCTTTAAGGCAAACGGTTCAAAGCTGCTCTTTGACGGATACCTGAAGGTTTACTCGCCGGCAAAAGATGATGACAGCGACAAGCTGCTTCCTCACCTTGAACCGGGAGAAAAACTGGAGCTTACAGATCTCATCTCTGAGCAGAACTTTACCCAGCCTCCGGCAAGATTTACAGAGGCAAGTCTTGTGAAGGATCTGGAGGAAAAGGATATCGGCAGACCTAGTACGTATGCGCCGATCATTGCTACAATTATTGACCGCAGATACGTTACAAGGGAAAAGAAGACACTGATCCCTACGGAGCTTGGATTTATTGTAACGCAGATGATGGAGGAGTACTTTAAGGAAATCGTAGATACGGGATTTACTGCTCATATGGAAGACAAGCTGGATGAAGTGGAAGTAAAAGACGTAGACTGGAAGGATATTATACGCGATTATTACGGCACCTTGGCAAAGGAACTGGAGATTGCAGATAAAGAAATCCAGAAAGTGGAATTCGAGGTGGAGCTGACAGGAGAGATGTGCGAAAAATGCGGAAAACCCATGGCTGTCAAACATGGTCGCTTTGGTGAATTCGCCGCCTGTACGGGCTATCCGGAATGCAAAAATACAAAGCCTATTGTCAAATCCACCAATGTCAAATGTCCAAAATGCGGTAAGGATATTGTAGCGAGAAAAAGCAGAACCGGACGTTTATTTTATGGCTGCAGCGGCTATCCGGATTGTCAGCAGTCATACTGGAACAAACCGATTGACAGGACGTGTCCAAAATGCGGATCGCTTCTCGTAGAAAAGAAGACAAAGACTGTTAAATATGCGTGCTCAAACAGCGAGTGCGATTACAAAGAAGAATAGAGCATAAATCAGGGGAACGGAGGTAGAAAGATGGTACAATTTCATGCAACAACAATCGTTGCAGTAAGGCGGGGTCCTGAGGATGTCTGCATTGGAGGCGATGGGCAAGTAACAATGGGCGAAACGTCCATTATGAAAAACGGAGCGAAAAAAGTAAAGAAAATTTACAAAAATTCCGTATTGACCGGCTTTGCAGGCTCTGTGGCAGATGCCTTTTCACTGACCGAAAAGTTTGAGAGCAAGCTGGATGAGCACGGGGGAAACCTGAAAAGAGCAGCTGTAGCGCTGGCACAGCTGTGGCGTTCGGACAAAGCGGCGCGTAATCTGGAAGCATTGATGATCGTAGCAGATAAGGAAAATCTGCTGGTCGTATCTGGAACAGGAGAAGTGATTGAGCCTGATCAGGATTTTATTGCAATCGGATCAGGTGGAAATTACGCATACGCAGCGGCAAAGGCCCTGTATAACAATACGGAAATGACAGCGGAAGAAGTCGTAAAAGAGGCGCTGAATATCGCTTCTTCTATTTGTGTTTATACGAATGATAATATTTCTGTCGAAAAATTGTAGGAGGGAAATATGGCAAACAAACTATACCAAATGACTCCAAAAGAGATTGTCGGGGAGCTGGATAAGTATATTATCGGGCAGGATGAAGCAAAAAAATCCGTTGCTATTGCGCTGAGGAACCGGTACAGGAGAAGTCTGCTTTCAGAAGAAATGCAGGAGGAAATTACACCAAAAAATATTTTGATGATGGGGCCTACGGGAGTGGGAAAAACAGAAATTGCAAGGCGCCTTGCAAAGCTGATGGACGCTCCCTTTGTAAAAGTGGAGGCTACCAAATTTACAGAAGTCGGATATGTGGGACGCGACGTCGACTCTATGGTGCGGGACCTGGTGGAAGCCTCGATCCGCATTACAAAGCAAAGTCAGCTTGATGAGAAATATGCCATTGCAGACGGCATGGTAGAGGATAAAATCATTGAGGCCATTATTCCGGGAAAAAAGAAAGAGGAAAGCGATCAGGGCGGTGGCAAAAATCCCTTTGACTTTCTTCTGAATAATGTAGGCTACCAGAGCCAGAAGCAGCAATATGAACAGCAGCAGCTAGAGCAGCAGAACGCTGGAAACAAGCAGGACGTAGAGCTTGCCCGCGAGCAGGTGCGGCAGCAGCTGAGACAGGGGCTTTTGGAAGATCAGTTTATTGAAATACAGGTGACAGAAGCGCCAAAGACAAATACCATTGATCTCAATGGAGAAAGTATGGGCATTGCTATTGGTAATATTTTTGGAGATATGATGCCTCAGAAAAAAAAGACGAAAAAAGTCCGGGTAAAGGACGCAAGAAAAATTTTGCGGGAGGAAGAGGCACAGAACCTCATTGATATGGATCAGGTGGTAGAAGATGCGCTGCATAATGCAGAGCAGAATGGGATTATCTTTATTGATGAAATTGATAAAATTGCTTCCGGTTCCAGCTACCGATCGGGTGCGGATGTCTCCAGAGAAGGCGTGCAGAGAGATATTCTTCCGATTGTCGAGGGAAGCGTTGTCAATACAAAGCATGGACCAGTTAAAACGGATCATATTCTTTTCATCGGGGCAGGAGCATTCCATATAGCAAAGCCTACGGATCTGATTCCGGAGCTTCAGGGAAGATTTCCGATTCGGGTAGAGCTTGAAAATCTGGATGCGGATACATTTTTAAAAATCCTGACCGTCCCGGAAAATGCCCTGGTAAAGCAGCATAAGGCGCTTCTGGAAACAGAAGGCGTAGAAATTGAATTTACAGACTCCGCAGTAAAGGAGATTGCTACTATGGCATTTCTGATGAATGAGCAGACGGAAAATATCGGCGCCAGAAGGCTTCATACGATTTTGGAAAAGCTGCTGGAGGATATTTCTTTTAATATAGCGGATATGGAAGAGGACAAATTAGTTATTGACGAAGAATATGTAAAAGAAAAGTTTATGGAAAAAATTCATCCAGAGGATATTGACAAATTCATTTTATAGGCTTTTATATGGGATGAGCTAAGATACACGTCAGGACAGATGTGGAGGCGAGCGGGGATAAAACCGCAACTTTGTTCAAATTTTCTTAATGTAAAAAACTTTTTAGAAAAATCAAAAAATGAGTTGTCAAGCTTGCAAAAACCATATATAATACCAGTGTTATCAACATGTTTGAGTCGATATTCCAATGTACTGGCTGTGCGGTATTGTAGCAGCCAGTACCCAATTAAAATATAGCAGACAGTATACAGGGTATGATGGCAGGAGGAGAGGTGTATATGGAAAATCAAAAACAGATTTTGACAAAAGTAAGAAAATTAAACTGGGTTCTTCAGGAGAGCGTGTCCGGGACCTTTTCATTCAAGGAACTGTGTGCAATCATGAGTGATCTGATGGATGCAAATGTTTACATTATCAGCTTGAAGGGAAAGGTTATTGGAGTAAACTATAAGATAAAATCCGATAGCTCGGCAATTACGGATCCGGAGACAGGGGCAGAAAAATTTCCTATTGAATACAACGAGGCCTTGCTGAAAGTTACGACAACACAGGCGAACTTGACAGCAGAAGAGGCTTTGAAGATTTTCAAGTATGACTATGATACTTCGGATAAATTGCATACGATTATTCCGATTCTCGGAGGGGGTCAGCGTTGGGGAACACTGATTCTGACAAGGTATGCTCCTGAATTCAACGATGAGGATCTGGTTCTGGGAGAATACGGTGCAACTGTTGTAGGCCTGGAGATCCAGAGGCGGAAGACTCTTGAGGAAGAAGAAGAAGCCAGACAGAGAGCCGTTGTCCAGATGGCAATTGGAACGCTTTCTTATTCAGAAATCGAGGCAGTGCAGCAGATTTTTGCAGAATTGGATGGAACAGAGGGTCTGTTGGTAGCCAGCAAGATTGCAGATCGATCCGGTATTACCAGATCGGTTATTGTTAATGCGCTTCGAAAGCTGGAGAGTGCGGGCGTTATTGAATCGCGTTCTCTGGGTATGAAGGGAACTCATATAAAAATTATCAATGCCAAATTTAATGAGGAATTGGAAAATCTAAATATTTAACAGTATGATTGCCCGGCAGGCACAGCCTTGCGAAACAAAACGACTGGCAATAGCACAAAACCCATGCGCCACGCATACAATGGTTTATAGTGGGGGTGCTTGTGATGAGAAACGTAAGAAGACAGAGACGAAGACACCTGATTGTGGTGTTTTTGTCTCTGTTTTTGATTATCGTAACGCTTTGCTCCTGGGTAGCCTGGTTTTTAAAAACAACGGTAGAGCCAGCCATGGAGGAAATCGGGATGATGCGGGCGAGGAGCCTGATAACAAAAATGGTAAATAAAGCAATTAACGATCAATTTCGAGAGGAATTGGATACCGATGATCTGATTATACATAAAATTAATGAAAAAGGTGAAACTGTTATGGTTCAGGCAGATACAAAGGCCATCAACCTGCTGATTACGGAAATTTCAGCAGAGCTTCAGGAAGAATATCGAACTATGGGAGAAGATATTATTTCCGTACCTGCAGGAGCGCTTCTTGGGAGTAAAATTTTTTCTCAGACAGGTCCAAAAGTAAAAATGAGGGTTATTCCCCTCAGCGTATCCGGAATGGACTTTAAAACGGAATTTGAGACCCAGGGAATTAACCAGACAAAATACAAAGTTTACATAAGGCTTAAAAGTCAGGTCAAGGTTTTGGCGCCCTTTTCCTCTAATACGATAGATACAGCCAGTACCATACTCATTGCAGAAGCCGTTATTTTGGGGACTGTACCGGATAGCTATGTTCAGGTTCCAAAGGAGGATATTCTGGATGTAACGTAAGGCAGCGCATTAAGATGAACCACTGAGAAAAAATGAAAGGCAATAACATGGCCGGAAAGTATAGCATAATCCGGTCAGAGTATGGTAAGATAGGAACATGGTTAGATTTAATGAAAACAATGAAGTGATACAAAATGAAGAATACCAGGTGATCCTGGCAGGGCTTCAGCTGACCGAGGATATTTCTTATTCCATGGAAGAGCTTGCAGGCCTTGCAGAAGCCGCGGGAGCCTGCGTGCTGGGACAGATGGTTCAGCGCCTTGAAAAAACTAACTCCGCAACGCTGATAGGAAAGGGAAAGGTGGAGGAGCTGGCGCTGATGTGCTCCAATATGCAGGCGGATACTGTGATTTTTAATGAAGAGCTGACCGGTATGCAGATTCGGAATCTGGAGGAGGCGCTATCCGTACGCGTCATTGACCGGACGATTTTGATTCTGGATATTTTTGCTGCCAGAGCGACCTCAAGGGAGGGAAAGCTTCAAGTGGAGCTGGCACAGCTTCAGTACCGGCTTCCCAGGCTGACAGGCTTTGGAAAGTCCCTCTCGCGTTTAGGAGGAGGAATTGGCACAAGGGGGCCGGGAGAGAAAAAGCTGGAAACCGACAGGCGCCATATTTCCAGGCGAATGGATGATATCCGAAAGGAACTGAAGCAGCTGAAAAGCACGAGGAGCGTCCAGCGCGCGCGTCGGGAAAAATCAGAAATCCCGGTAGTAGCTCTGATGGGATATACCAATTCGGGAAAATCAGCCCTTATGAACTGTCTTTTATCCCGCTCCGAAAAAGAGGACAAGGCGGTTGCAGAAAAGGATATGCTCTTTGCTACGCTGGATACCCAACACAGAAATATCTGTCTGGAAAACAACTGTGAGTTTATCCTGATTGACACAGTAGGATTTGTAAGCAAGCTTCCCCATTCTCTGGTACAGGCCTTCAAAGCCACTTTGGAGGAAGTAACAGATGCAGATTTGCTGCTTCACGTTGTGGATGCATCTTATGAAAACTACGATTTTCATATTGAAGTAACAAATAGGGTAATTGATGAACTGAGAGCAGGAGGAAAAGAAAAAATCATGGTCTACAACAAGCTGGATCGGATCGGACAGCCGCCTGTTGAGGCGACCGGTAGCGATAGCGTTTTCATTTCCGCAAAGCAGGGAACCCACATAGACGAGCTGCTGGATATGATAAAGAGCAAGCTGTTATCTTCCGCAGTAAGGGCAAAGCTTCTCATACCTTACAGCAGGGGGGATATTTCCTCCTACCTTTGCGATAAAGCAGCAGTAATAGAAATGGATTACAGGGAAAGCGGCACATTCTTTGAAGTCGAATTATCCCAAGCAGATTACAGCAGGTTAAAACAATATGATACAGTATAATACCGTAAAACAGGAAGCCTGCGCAGAGCAGGTCATAGAAAAATCCCGGTTTATCGCCTATGTAAAACCGGTGGAAAGCAGAGAAGAGGCGAACGAATTCATCGCCTCTATACGCACACAGCACAAAACCGCAACCCACAATGTACCGGCAATGGTCATCGGTGACAAGTGCCAGCTCCAGTGGGCAAGCGATGACGGAGAGCCCCAGGGAACCTCGGGAGCGCCTATCGTCCAGATGCTGGTAAAAGAAGGGATTACAAACGTAGCTGTTGTAGTGACCCGCTATTTTGGTGGAATTAAGCTGGGCACAGGAGGGCTGGTACGAGCATATACCAGCAGCGCCAGACTGGGACTAGAAGCTGCCGGCATCTGCACGGTGCGGGAAATGGCCTGCCTAAAATTCAAAATAGACTATTCCTTTTTGAACAAAATACAGAGCCTCTCCCAGGAAGGAATGTTTTCCCTTGAAGATATTCTCTACGAGGAAGCTGTGACCGTGACTGTGGCAGCAGAACTTGAAGCTGCAGAAAAGGTCATAGAGCTCTTTACAAACCTTACATCGGGGGGAGCAATCCTGAAAGAGGAAACGACCCACCTTACGAAAATCGACGTGCGGGAAGAATAAGGAAGCTGTCAGCCGCAAAAAATATTTACACTGTTTTTACCATAAAACCCCATGATTCCAACTATTTTCGGCATCAGTGAAAAAATAGATCGATAAATTTCTAAATTTGTCATTGACATATTCATATGGCTATGCTAATATAAACAAGCTGAACGTTCCAAGGTAGCTCAATGGTGGAGCAACCGGCTGTTAACCGGTAGGCTGTGGGTTCGAGCCCCACCCTTGGAGCCAACTTAAAAAAGCAGGTTTCTTGGGCGAGAACCCGAGAGGGCAGAAACCGACAATGACGATTTCTGCATGGAGCAGTGTAGCAGCACGGCGAGCCAATTTTAAGAGCTGGAGACGAGGAAGAGAGACCTTAAAAAGCTGATAAAGTAATCAGTTCCGGCATCAAAAATGAATAAAAAAGACTTGATAAAAAAATTAAAAAAAGTGCTTGACATCTGGTAAGAAATGCTGTATAGTTAATAAATGTGTCAAGGAGATAAACACAAAGATAAACAACCGAAAGTTATGGGCGTTTAGCTCAGCTGGGAGAGCACCTGCCTTACAAGCAGGGGGTCATAGGTTCGAGCCCTATAACGCCCACCATAAAACGGTTTGACGTTTGGCTGAAAAAGCGGACGTGTTATCAAGGATGCGGTCCGGTAGTTCAGTTGGTTAGAATGCCAGCCTGTCACGCTGGAGGTCGACGGTTCGAGCCCGTTCCGGATCGCCAATTTTGTCAAGATAAAAGTCGACCGACAATGATATCAATCTTGCTGGCGTGGCTCAACGGTAGAGCAGCTGATTTGTAATCAGCAGGTTGGGGGTTCGATTCCCTCCGCCAGCTCCAAAAACGAGGTAGTTTGGCAGCTACTTCATATAAAATGTATCGAGGGTTTCCCGAGTGGCCAAAGGGGGCGGACTGTAAATCCGTTAGCTGAGCTTTCGGTGGTTCGAATCCACCACCCTCGACCAATTTAATAACATGTAGTGTGCGGAAGTGGCTCAGGGGTAGAGCATCGCCTTGCCAAGGCGAGGGTCGCGAGTTCGAATCTCGTCTTCCGCTCCATTTATGCGGATGTAGTTCAATGGTAGAACCTCAGCCTTCCAAGCTGATGGCGTGAGTTCGATTCTCATCATCCGCTCCATTTTTGGGCTCATAGCTCAGTTGGATAGAGCAACGGCCTTCTAAGCCGTGTGTCCGGGGTTCGAATCCCTGTGGGCTCGCCATTTTTCAAGATTGGGGTATAGCCAAGCCGGTTAAGGCAACGGACTTTGACTCCGTCATTCGTAGGTTCGAGTCCTGCTACCCCAGCCATACGACCCATTAGCTCAGTCGGCAGAGCACTTGACTTTTAATCAAGGTGTCCGGAGTTCGAATCTCCGATGGGTCACCAACTTTTTAAGGGTATGGTGTAGCAGAACAAAAACTTGCAAATGTGGAGAGGTGTCCGAGTGGTTTAAGGAGCTGGTCTTGAAAACCAGTGACTCTGAAAGGGGCCGTGGGTTCGAATCCCACCCTCTCCGCCATAAGGATCTGAGTTCCCTGCAGATAAATATGTCGGAAGTAATAGTTTAGCCTGGAGAAGTACTCAAGAGGCTGAAGAGGACGGTTTGCTAAATCGTTAGGGTTCGTTAAGGGCCGCATGGGTTCGAATCCCATCTTCTCCGCCATTATAGGGGTATAGCTCAGTTGGTAGAGCAGTGGTCTCCAAAACCACGTGCCGTGGGTTCAAATCCTACTGCCCCTGCCATTTTGAAATGAAGTCTCCATGTCGGGGTGTAGCGCAGTTTGGTAGCGCAACTGGTTTGGGACCAGTGGGCCGCGGGTTCAAATCCTGCCACCCCGACCATTTTAAAGAGACGATTAGTTGGGCCATTAGCTCAGTTGGTCAGAGCATCCGGCTCATAACCGGCAGGTCCGGGGTTCAAGTCCCTGATGGCCCACCATGATTGACAAATATGACAAATGAATAAGATATGCCCAGATAGCTCAGTAGGTAGAGCAGAGGACTGAAAATCCTCGTGTCCTTGGTTCAATTCCGAGTCTGGGCACCACTTTCAAGGTAATCTTTCGCTGACATTAGTCCGAAGGGTTACTTTTTTTTATTGACGGAATGTATTGCAAACCTGCAATTGTTCAAAGTGAAATGTAAAACGGTAGCGCAAAGCCCCTTGCCTTTCCCTCCGTGTTCATATAGAATAGATGGGAAGAAAGAAAAAGGGGTGAATGTATGGCACAGCTTTATTATAGATACAGCACAATGAACGCGGGAAAATCCGCAGAACTCATACGAATTGCTTATAATTATGAGGAGCGCAGCAAACGAGTTCTGACTCTGGCGCCAAGTGTAGATGATCGGTTTGGAAAAGGCAAGATCACTTCTAGGATCGGCATTGAGAGGGATGCAACTATAGTCAGCGAAAACACGAATATCTTAGAACTGTTTATGGCGGAGAATACAAAAGAGGAAATTGCATGTGTTCTTATCGACGAGTGCCAGTTTTTAAAGCGCCATCATGTGGAAGAGCTGGTAGAAATCGTAGACAGCTGCGATGTCCCTGTATTGGCATATGGGCTGAAAAACGATTTTAAAAATGAATTGTTTGAAGGCTCCTATTATATGCTGATTTATGCGGACAAAATTGAGGAAATCAAGACTATCTGCTGGTGCGGGCGAAAGGCGACTATGGTTGCCCGAATTGTAGATGGGAAGCTGGTAAAAACAGGCCAGCAGATTTTGATCGGTGGAAATGATATGTACGTTTCCCTCTGCAGAAAGCATTATAACGATGGCCGCATCGGCCCCAAGATAAAAAAATAGGCAGGATTTGTTGTTCCTGCCTGTTCTTCTTTTTCGTGCTGCGAGTTTTGCGCGGAATGGCTTGCACAGATAGGCAGCTGGAGGACGGTTTCAGAGCCCGGCGCCCTGCCTGGTATCCCGTTCTCTGAGGGCTTTATGAATGCTGTTTAGTATGGTTCTTTTTTTATAACTCCATTCAGGAGCAATGAGCGTTGGACGCGGCGCATCGCCGGAAAGGCGGTGTATGGTAATGTCCGGTGGGATCTGTTCTAAGGCAGCCACGACTAAATCGACGTATTCTTCAATGGAATGAAAGGATATATAATCCGGATACAGACGCTCCATCTGGGAGCCGCGGACAAGGTTGAGCATGTGAAGCTTAATGCCGAAAATGTGCTGCCTGTCTGGCTCTGCCGTTTTTGGGCTTCCCGAACCTGGCAGATCTCGGCATACATAGCGGACAGAGGAAAGCATCTGCTCCTTTGTTTCTCCCGGAAGACCCAGGATCAGATGCGTTACAACCCGGATCTTCCTTTCTGTGAGAAGGCGCACTGCTTCATCGTAAACAGCTAAAGTATAACAGCGGTTAATGAGCCGGGCCGTATTCTCGTGCATGGTCTGAAGCCCCAGCTCTACCCACAAAAAGGTTTTTTCATTGAATTCCGACAGCAAATCCAGTACATCATCGGGAAGACAGTCTGGCCTGGTGGCAATGGCAAGCCCCACCACATCCGGATAGGACAAGGCTTCCTCGTACTGGCGTCTGAGACGCTGGGCAGGAGCATATGTATTGGTATGGCTCTGAAAATATGCCAGATATTTGGCCTTGGGCCATTTGTCTGAAAGCAGCCTGATCTGGGAAGGAATATCGCTGGCCAGATCCCCGGAGCCTGCGGCAGAGCAGAAAATGCAGCCGCCGGTGCCCTTGCTTCCATCCCGATTTGGACAGGTAAACCCGCCATCAATCGACAGCTTGACCACCTTGCTTCCCATTTCTTCCTTTAAATAAGTCCCTATTGAATAAAAACGCTGCTGATTTGCCGTATCTGACATGCCCGTCCCTCCTGTTTTTTCCGCATAAGCTGTAATTTTTAAGCTGTGAATATTTGCAGCCTGACATTTATATGATATAATAAAACGTCATAAATGAAAACAAAAAATACGGGAAAAAGGATAGAGATTCAGATGACAGGAGATAAAGAATGCAAACCATCCATCCATGGATGTGAAGCGGAAGAGGCTGCAAAGGGGCAGCTGAATCCCATCAATAATTTTTCAGAAGGCCTGGAAAAGCCTTCATTGCTGCTGCACAGCTGCTGCGGGCCATGCAGTACTTCCGTAGTGGAACGGCTGGCAGGAGAGTATCATATTACTCTGTTTTTTTACAACCCCTGTATTACGGATCCGGAAGAATACCAGAGAAGAAAAAGCGCGCAGCTTGAATTTTTGAGAAAGTACAACGAAAGTCTTCCGCCAAAGGAACACATTGGCTTTAAAGAAGGCCCTTATGATACGAAAAATTTTTACAGAGCAATTGAAGGCCTTGAGCAGGAGCCAGAGGGAGGAAAACGCTGCAGATGCTGCTTTATGCAGAGACTTGAAAAGACGGCGGAAACCTGCCGCATGGAAGGATACGACTACTTCGCGACGACGCTGACTGTAAGTCCTCACAAAAATTATGGGCTTATCAGCAGCATTGGCCGAAATCTGGCTGTTCGATACGGCATCAGTTTTGTAGACCAGGACTTTAAGAAAAAGGACGGTTTTAAACGCAGTATTGAGCTTTCCAGAACATATGGGCTCTACAGGCAAAACTACTGCGGCTGCGAATTTTCCAAAAGATAGATCGAATCATCATAGTTTAAGAACCATAGTTACAGTGTGCTGTACTTGCCTGGCTGGTAATGATCAGCAGGAGCGGCAGGGCAGCGCACGAATAAAAGGAGTGAAGAGAGATGGCGAAAGTAATTATACCGGAGCATTACACACCGGTCATTGACTTTATGGAAAGTCAGAGAGCAATTAAGAAGATCAAGGACTTTTTTCAGCAGGAGCTGGCATACGGATTGAGCCTGAGACGCGTTTCAGCTCCTCTGTTCGTAGCACCGGAAACAGGCCTCAACGACAATCTGAATGGCGTTGAACGAACGGTTGGATTTACGGTAAAGGATCTGGATGAAAAGCCTGTAGAAATCGTTCAGTCCCTGGCAAAGTGGAAGAGAATGGCACTGGGAAAATATGGAATTGAGCCGGGTCACGGCCTTTATACGGACATGAATGCCATCAGGAGAGATGAAGAGCTGGACAACCTCCATTCCATTTATGTGGACCAGTGGGACTGGGAAAAGGTGATTACAAAGGAGCAGCGGACAGAGGAATATTTGAAGGAGACCGTTACCAGCCTGTATACTGCCCTGAAAAATCTGGGTGACTATGTGAACCGAATCTATAAAGGGCTCAGGACGGAACTGCCTAATGAAATTTTCTTCATTACAACCCAGGAGTTAGAGGATATGTATCCGGACAAAACGCCAAAGGAGCGGGAGGATGCCATTGCAGAAGAAAAACGCGCTGTCTTCATTATGAAGATCGGCGGAATGCTGAAATCCGGGCAAAAGCATGATGGAAGAGCGCCCGACTACGATGACTGGGAACTGAATGGCGATATTATTTTGTGGAACGATATTCTGCAGCAGGCCTTTGAGATTTCTTCCATGGGAATCCGTGTGGATGAAACGGCCATGGAACAGCAGCTCAAGGAAGCAGGGGCAGAAGAACGCAGAGAGCTTTCCTTCCACAAAATGATACTGGGAAAACAGCTTCCATACACAATTGGAGGCGGAATTGGGCAGAGCAGGCTCTGTATGTACTTCCTGAGAAAAGCGCACATTGGCGAGGTGCAGGTTTCCATATGGCCGGAGGATATGATCTCCAAGTGCAGCGAACACAATATCTTCCTGCTGTAAGGGGAAATGATGAAATACATAGATGTAGCCATTGACAATAAAAGTGAGCATACCGATACGCTGTATACTTATGGATGCAGCGAAGATATGGTCAGAGTCGGACAGAAAGTATATGTGCCATTCGGGCTGGGGGATAAAGAGCGTGGAGCCTATGTATTTCGGGTTTCCGATGAGCCGGAAAAAGAATATAAAAAATTAAAATACGCAGCCAGGCTGGATGAGGATATCTGCCTGACAGAGGAAATCATGCATACCTGCATTTGGATGAAAAAACGTTATTTGTGCAAGTATATTGACGCTGTCAAATGCTTTACTCCGGCCGGCAGTCGATCCAAGCGCGGAAAGGAGAGAAATCCGTACAAGGATGCAGCAGGCGAACAGGTAGAGCCGCCCGTACTGACCGAGGAGCAGGAGAAGGCGCTGAAGCCCATCTGCACTGCTATCGGAAAACGGGAGCACAGGAGGTTTCTCCTTTATGGGGTCACAGGCAGCGGCAAAACCGAAGTATACATGCGGGCAGCGGCAAAGTGCCTTGAGAAAAAGCGGAGTGTCATCATGCTGGTGCCGGAAATTTCCCTGACAACTCAGGTAATTGAGCGGTTTATCGGAAGATTCGGCGCAGGCTCTGTGGCAGTGCTTCACAGCAGGCTTTCCCCCGGGGAACGGCATGATGAGTGGATGCGCATCAAAAATGGACAGGTACGGATTGTCATCGGCGCAAGGTCTGCTGTCTTTGCCCCCTTTGATGATATTGGGCTCATTATCTTAGATGAAGAGCACGAGGCAACCTACAAGTCCGACATGATGCCAAAATACGACGGCGCGGAGGTTGCTCTCAAACGGCTGCAGGAGCACAGAGGCGTTTTTCTCTGCGGCAGCGCAACTCCGGCAGTTGCCACTTTTTATCGATCGCAATGCGGGATTTATCAGCGGCTTGAGCTGACAAAGCGGTATAACCAGGTAGCCCTTCCAGAGGTAGAGCTGGTGGATATGCGGCTTGAGCTAAAGGAAGGAAATAAGTCCATCATCAGCCGGAAGCTTTACGGCGCCATGAAGGCGGCTTTGGAGAAAAAGCAGCAGATCATTTTGTTCCTCAATCGCAGAGGCTATGCGGCCTTTGTTTCCTGCCGCGAGTGCGGGGCTGTTTTAAAATGTCCGGACTGCGGCATTTCTCTGACCTACCATAAGGAAGCAGGAAAAGCCATCTGCCATTATTGCGGCTACGAGGAACTGCCGCCGGAGACTTGTCCGGAATGCGGGAGCCGGTATATCCGCTATTTCGGAACAGGTACAGAAAAGGTGGAGGAAACGGTAACCGAATTATTTCCACAGGCAGTGGCAGAACGGCTGGATCTGGATGCCGTAAAGAAAAAGGGCAGTATCGACCGGATATTAAATCGGTTCAAAAAGGGAAAAATAGAGATACTAATTGGTACGCAGCTTGTCGCAAAGGGGCTGGACTTTCGAAATGTAGGACTTGTAGGCGTTATTTCGGCAGATGTGACCTTGAATATTCCCGACTTTCGCTCGCCGGAGAGGACCTTTCAGCTGATTACTCAGGCAGCGGGCAGGGCCGGAAGAGGAGAAGAAAAAGGAACCGTTATTATCCAGACTTATACGCCGGACAATTACGCGGTCAGTCTGGCAGCTAGGCAGGATTACAAGAGCTTTTACGAAGCGGAGATCCGCTTTCGGAGTTATATGAAATATCCGCCCTACAGCGATCTGATGCAGCTTATCTTCTCCTCAAAGGATGAGGAAAAGGCAGCAGCAGCAGCACATAGCTGGTATGAAAAAGTTTGTCTGGCTTTGGGAGAGCAGGAAAAAGCCTGCGTATTTATCCCCCAGGCAGCGCCGATGAATAAAATCAAAGATACGTATCGCTACTGCATGCTGATTAAATGTCCCCAGGGGAAGAGACAGGCATATTCGGCAGCAGTGCAGAACATAAAAGAAACAGAAAAAATAAAAAGAAAGGACTATACCGTAACGGTGGACATCAACCCCTACAGCTTTGTCTGAGGTTTATCCAGGCCGTATGCCCGGTAGTCTATGGAGGAGAAAATGGCATTAAGAAATATTGTAACCCAGGGAGATCCGATTTTAAGAAAGCATTGCAGAGAAGTGGATAAGGTGGATGATCGGATCCGTATGATTTTAGACGATATGGTAGAAACTATGCGGGATGCGAAGGGTGTGGGGCTGGCAGCTCCCCAGATCGGCATGATGCGCCGCATGTTTGTGGCAGAGCCGGAGGAGGGAACCGTCTATTGCTTTGTAAACCCGGAAATTCTGGAAGCGGAAGGGACTCAGACCGGCGACGAGGGTTGTCTCAGTGTTCCGGGATACCAGGGGACAGTGGAGCGGCCTGCCCGCATTCGGATAAAGGGGCTGGATCGGGATGGAAATATGCAGGAATACGAATTTAAAGAGCGGGAAGCCGTCGTTATGTGCCATGAATTCGATCATCTGGAAGGCATCCTTTATATCGACAAATCCACGAACCTTTACGAGGTTGAACAGGAAGAGGCTTAATATATGAAGATCATTTATATGGGAACTCCGGATTTTGCAGTGCCAGCTCTGGAGCAGATGGCTAGGAAGCATCAGGTCTGCTGTGTTGTAACACAGCCGGATGCTGTGCGGGATCGGGGGAAAAAACAAAAAATGACCCCAGTAAAAGAAAAGGCCTTAGAACTGGGAATTCCGGTTCTGCAGCCGGAAAGAATCAAGAAAAATGAAGCCTTTTATAAAGAGCTCAGCGCTTTTTCGCCGGATCTGATTGTTGTCGCAGCTTATGGGCAGATTCTGCCAAAGGAAATCTTAGAACTTCCCAGACTTGGCTGTATCAATATCCACGGCTCCCTGCTTCCCAGGTTCCGCGGAGCAGCGCCTATCCAGAGAGCGATTCTGGAGGGCGATGCAGAAACGGGGATTACCATCATGTACATGGAAGAGGGCCTTGACACAGGCGCGATGCTGGCAAAGCGGAGCACACCCATAGAACGGAAAAACGGGGCTCAGCTTCACGACGAACTGGCGGTTATGGGGGCGGAACTTCTTTTGGAGACTATTGCCAAGCTGGAAAGCGGGCAGCTTGAGGCAGAGCCTCAGGATGATGAACAATCCACATATGCGCCTATGATTTCCAAAAAAGATGGAAAAATTGATTTTACAAAGAGTCCAGAGCAGATCGAGCGTCTGATACGGGCATTTGATCCCTGGCCGGGAGCCTTTACCCATTATAAAGGAAAGCTTTTTAAAATCTGGGAGGCTGACGCAGTTTCAGAACAAAACAGCGCGGCACCGGGAACCATTACGGGTGTTTCTGAAAAAGGAATTGAGATTTCAGCAGGGGGAGGAACGCTCATTGCAAAAAAAATACAGCTTCCAGGCAAAAAAAGAGTGGCAGCAGCCGATTATTTAAAGGGCAACAGCATTGAAACGGGCGCGGTTTTAGGATAAAATAGGAATATATAAGTAACATATAGTAAGGCAAGGAGGGGTATGGAGGTATGATGATACCATATGGTATGTTTGACCCTACTGTGATTTTGCTGGTACCAGCGATTCTTTTTACGATGTATGCTCAGGGGAAGGTTAATCATGCATACAAAAAGTTCGCCCGCATACCAAACAGAAGACGGGTTACAGGAGCACAGGCAGCCAGAAGGGTACTGGATGCGAATGGACTTCAGAATGTGAGAATTGAGATGACAGGAGGGACATTGACGGATCACTATGATCCGAGGGGAAGGGTCATGCGGCTTTCTCCGCAGGTATACAATGATGCCAGCATTGCCGCAGTCAGCATTGCTGCCCATGAATCAGGACATGCAATCCAGCATGGCCGGGGCTATGCACTTCTGACTTTTCGGAATGCGATTGTTCCCCTTGTCAATTTGATGTCCACATTATCCTGGCCTCTGCTGATTATCGGTATTGCGGTAGGCGCAGCAGGTAGAGCCAGTACCGGTAATTTGATTTTTGATTTGGGAGTGATTTTCTTTGCAGCTGTAGTGCTGTTTCATCTCGTTACACTGCCAGTGGAGCTCAACGCCAGCAGCAGAGCAATTGCGCAGCTGCAGGGGCTGGGACTCATTGGGGCCGATGAAACGAAAGGAGCAAAGAAAGTACTTTCCGCAGCCGCCATGACGTATGTGGCAGCGCTTGCAGCAGCCGTTATGAATTTGATAAGGTTATTATTAATTAGGGAGCGTGATTGATTATGGACGCAAACAGGAAAACTGCTTATTTAACATTGATGGACGTAGAATCAAAGAAGTCATATTCCAATATTGCTTTGAACCACCAGATTATATGCAACAGGCCTCAGTCACAGGGGTTTGTCAGAGAACTGGTTTATGGTGTTTTGGAAAACAAGATGCTGCTGGACTACTATATTGATCAACTGGTCAGTTCAGGTGCGGATTCCCTGAAGGCCAGCGATCGGACTGTCCTGCGCATGGGGCTTTACCAGCTGGGCTATATGGACTCAGTACCGGAATATGCGGCAGTAAACGAAAGTGTAATCCTTGCAAAGAAATACTGCAGGGGCAGAGATGGATTTATTAACGGTGTGCTGAGGAATTATCTGACCCGGAGGCTGTCACTCAAGCTTCCGGACAGGGCCGAGGATGAGGTGAAATATCTCTCCATAAAATATTCGTATGCGCCGTGGATCGTGGAATTGTGGCTGGAGCAGTACAAGACGGAATTCGTAGAAGAGATGCTGAAGGCCGGCAATGCGACTCCTCCTAATACGATTCGTTATAACTGGCTCAGAACTTTGAAAGAGGATATTATTGAAAAGCTGGAGGAAGAGGGCTACGCAGTGGAAGAGGGCAAGCTGTATCCGAATGCCCTTCATGTAAAGGGAGCGGAGCTTCTAAATACCGAGCTTTATAAGGATGGATTTTTTTCAGTTCAGGATGAAAGTTCCATGCTGGTGGCACAAAAGCTGGATCCAAAGCATGGAGAAACGATCATGGATGTATGTGCGGCTCCTGGCGGCAAGACTATGGCCATTGCTGAACGGATGAATAACAAGGGAACCATCATAGCTTCTGATATCTATAGGAGAAAGCTGGATCTAGTGGACAAGGAAGCCGATCGGCTGGGCATTACGAATGTCCAGACTCGTTCCTGGGATGCTACCAGAGTTGACTCAGCAATGATCGGAAAGGCAGACCGGGTACTGGTGGACGCACCTTGCTCAGGGCTTGGCGTGGTACGGAGAAAGCCGGAAATCAAATATAAGGAACAAACCCAGGAGGGAGAGCTTCTGCCCAGGAAACAGCTTGCAATCCTGTCCGCTTCTTCCCAATATGTGAAGCCGGGCGGAACATTGCTTTACAGTACATGTACCATTAACCCTTATGAAAACCAAAGAGTAATTTCGGAGTTCCTGAAAAAGAACTCCAACTTTAAAAAGGAGGAAGCTATCCAGCTGCTGCCGCATATCAACGGCACGGACGGATTTTTCATCTGCGTGATGAAAAAGAGCAGCTCCCTGGTATAAGCCTGGTCGGAGGAATAATATGGCACAGATAGGATTTAAAAGCAATACCGGTGTGATTCGTGACAATAATGAAGATGCGTGCTTTGTCATACCCAGCCATGATGTCTATGTTGTAGCGGATGGAGTAGGCGGAAACAATGCAGGGGAGATTGCCAGCAGGACTGCGGTGAGGGGCATTGCGGAATATGTAGCCTCAATGCCAATCGGGGATGACCCGGATGAAGAGGAGGTCTGCGACTATTTTTCGGACTGTCTTGCGAAGGTCAACGACGAAATCTACCAGCTGGGAAAAAAGCACAAGGAAAATATGGGCATGGCAACCACTGTCGTTATTGCCTGCATACGCAAGGATACAGCATATGTCGTTAATGTGGGGGACAGCCGCGCGTATTTGTTCAGAAGAGGCACACTCTCTCAGATTACAGAGGATCATACTTATGTGAATGAACTGCTGAGAACTGGTGTAATCACAACGGAAGAAGCGGAAAATCACAGCCAGAAAAATGTAATAACCAGAGCGCTTGGGGCCGAGCCTGCAGTGAGAGCGGATTTTTTCCAGACAAAGCTGGAGGAAGATGACATCCTGATGCTTTGTTCAGATGGTCTGTACGGTGAAGTGGATGAACAAAAGCTGGTTGAAATACTCGATAAGAAAAACACCATGTCAGGCACCTGCAGCCGCCTGGTGGATGAAGCCATAAGGTGCGGAGGCAGGGATAATATCACCGTAGTATGCTTGAAGATATAGGGGGGACAATTAATGAGCAGTAAAATACTAGCAGGCCGATATGAGCTGTTTGAAAAAATCGGAGAGGGCGGCATGTCTGTCGTTTATAAAGCAAAAGATATGCTGCTGAACCGGTACATAGCCATCAAGGTGCTGAAGCCGGAATTTATAAAGGATCAGAAGTTCATTGAGAGCTTCCGCAGGGAGTCTCAGGCAGCGGCAAGTCTGTCCCATCCCAATATTGTCAATATCTTTGATGTAGGACATGAAGGAAATATCCATTATATTGTCATGGAGCTGGTGGAGGGGCGAACCCTGAGCGACCTGATCCAGGATGAAGGCCCTATGCCTTACCAAAAGGTTATTGAGCTGACAAAGCAGATTGCGGCAGCTCTGAGCATGGCCCATAAAAATCAGATTATCCACCGGGATGTAAAGCCGCATAATGTCCTGCTTACATCCGGCGGAACAGCCAAAATTACAGATTTCGGTATTGCCAAAGCCGTCAATTCCTCCACCATTGTAGATACAACCGGGGGCGGAATCATGGGCTCTGTCCACTACTTTTCGCCGGAGCAGGCCAGGGGAGGCTACGTGGATGAAAAATCCGATATTTACTCCCTGGGCATCGTTATGTATGAAATGCTCACAGGCAGAGTGCCATTTGATGGAGACAATCCGGTCAACATCGCTCTGATGCATATTAACAGCGAAATGGTTCCTCCGTCAAAGCTGATTTCCGGCATACCGCCCGCGCTGGAGCGGATCGTGCTCAAATGTACGGACAAATACCAGACCAACCGTTTTTCCAGCGCCGACGAGCTGATACAGACTTTGGATAACCTGGAGTTTGTGGGCAGCGTAGTAGGCGACGCCATGTTTTACGGTGATGAAGAGCCGGAGCAGGTCAGGCCTCTGGTAGAATCGGACTTTGATGATGGGGACTACGATGACGAAGACGAAGTCTTTGAAAAGAAAAAAAAGAAGAAAAAAGAAAAGGGCGGAAATAAAGACACTGATAAGAATAAGAACAAAAATAAAAAGAAGAAAATCATCATTGCCGCAATCTGTGCCGCAGTGCTCATTCTGGGAGGTTTGGGCATCGCCTGGGCCGGAGGACTTCTCAACGGAAGCCCGGTTACTGTGCCGGATCTGACGGATAAAACCTTTGAGGATGCACAGGGAATCGCAGAAGAAGCTGGCTTTAAGCTGGAACAGGGCGAGCAGGTAACGGATCCGGATATTCCGGCAGGAAATATCGTATCTCAGACCCCGAAAGCCGATACAACGGCCAAAAAGGGATCCACCATAAGGGTCAACATATCCAAGGGACCGGGCAGCGCCGAAGTGCCGGATGTGACAGGAGAGACTCCCGAGGATGCAAGGGAACTCCTGGCTGCCAGCGGCTTTAAGCTGGGGACCGAAACACCTGTGGCAAGCGGAAAGAGAAAAGGCACCATTGTGGAACAGACCCCGGAAGCAGGAACCATGGCTGAGCGGGGAACGACCGTTGTAAACGTTACAGTCAGCGACGGCTCCCTGGTAAAAGTAAAAGTGCCGTACCTTATTGGAAAACCGCTGGACGAAGCCAAAGCGCTCATTGAAGGAGCAGGTCTGATACCAGGAGAGATTAAGTACGAAAACAGCGACACGTATGCGGCTAATCAGGTTATTTCTCAGGAATATAAGGCCAATGAAAAAGTGGCCAAGGGAACGGCCGTTGACCTGGTTATCAGCGAAGGACCGTCAGAGCCGCAGGATATTGAACTGGAGATCGACTTTGACGATGCGGAGAACGAAATGTTCTTTATGACCGTAACCCTCTCGGATGATATGGGCACGAGAAACGTTATTCATAACCAGCAGAGGAATAAGAGCAGCGGTTCGGAGACCGTCGTTCTGCAGGGACAGGGAAAAGGTACTGTCCTGGTTATCTTCGATGGCGTTCAGGTCATGAGGAAGTCGGTGGACTTCACAAAGGGAACGATCAAGTGATGGAAGGAACGATTGTAAAAGGAATCGCAGGTTTTTACTATGTAAAGCAGGAAGAGCAGCTGCATCAGTGCAGGGCACGAGGCGTATTTAAAAAAGAAGGCATTACGCCGACTGTAGGAGACCGGGTTCTCTTTGAGCCGGAATGCGGGGAAGACGATGGACTGGTAAGGGAAATCCTGCCCAGGAAAAACCACTTCATCCGTCCGCCCATTGCCAATGTAGACTGCTTTATCATCGTCATGGCAGCAGCCCACCCAAAGCCCAACCTGGCAGTAGCCGACAAGTTTCTGGTTATGGCGGAAAAAAGCGATACGGATATTGTCTTTTGTCTCAACAAAATTGATGTCGCCAAACCGGCAGAAGTAGAGGAAATCAAAGAAATTTACAAAGGAGCATACCCGGTAGTCTGTCTCAGCGCAGCTTCCGGGGAAGGCCTTGAAGAGCTGCGGGAGCGGATCTGCGGAAAGCAGGCTGCTCTGGCAGGCCCTTCGGGCGTAGGAAAATCCACCATCCTCAATGCCTTAAAGCCGGAAGCTGGCGCGGAAACCGGCGGCATCAGCCACAAGACAAAGCGGGGAAAGCATACGACCCGTCACTGCGAATTATTCGACTTGGGAGGCGACACCATGCTCTTTGATACACCGGGTTTCACTTCCTTTGAAATCCTGGAATCTGACGAGGAAGAATTGCAGCACCTCTACCCGGAGCTGAGACCCTTTATCGGATCATGCCGCTATGACAACTGTAGGCACCTGAAGGAACCGGGCTGCGCAGTGAGGCAGGCTGCAGAGGACGGCCATATCCACGCCAAACGATATGACTCCTACAAAACACAGATGCAGGAGATTCAAGCAAAAGCCAGATATTGAGAACGAGGAAAGAGGAATTTATGATTCAATTAGCACCATCTATTTTATCAGCCGACTTTTCCAGATTAGGAGAGGATGTCTCACTAGTGGAACAGGCAGGGGCGGATGTCATTCATGTGGATGTCATGGACGGCCACTTCGTACCAAACATCAGCTACGGTGCGGTCGTTATGAAGAGCCTGCTGGGCAGAACAAAGCTTCCCTTCGATGTGCACCTGATGATCGAACATCCGGATCAGTATGTGGAAGACTTTGTAACGGAGCAGACGGAATACATCACCGTTCATCAGGAAGCCTGCACCCACCTTCACAGGACTCTGCAGCACATCAAAGGTCTGGGCGTAAAGGCAGGCGTTGCTCTAAATCCGGCCACACCCCTTGCTGCCCTGGACTATATTCTGGAGGAGGCGGATCTGATCCTGATCATGTCTGTCAACCCGGGCTTCGGCGGCCAGAAATTCATCCCCTCAGCCCTGAGGAAAGTGCGGGAGCTGAAAGCTTTAAAGAAAAAACAGGGGCTGGGTTTTACCATTGAAATTGACGGAGGCGTATCCTTGGACAATGTGAAAACCATAACCGATGCGGGAGTCGAGCTGGTGGTGGCGGGATCATCCGTCTTTAAGGCAGACGATGTGAAGGCGCGGGTCAGGACGTTCAGGGAGTTGTTTTAACGGATTAAGTCATTATTTGAAAAGGCATGAGCCTTTTCTTTTTTTGATCTTTTTTAAATTTTATAAACTTTTGTGAGTGGTTTTACGAAACCTGCAGGTATAGGTAAGTGAAGGGAGGTCGGGTTTGATGGAAAAAGAGAAAAGGATTCTTGCGGATGCGGCGCTGTCCATTATCTTTTCGATAGGTTTCATCGCGGCAGCTATGTTTTTTGTGTTGCCCCTGCTGGGAGCATTCCTCCCGGCTGATGAGTTTTGGCTGATCATTATCATTCAGGGCATTCAACTGGCAGCTATCTTATTTTTTGGCATGCAGCTCTGCCGCATGAAGGAAAAGGACAAATAAAAAGCAGGTGCGGAGCCGATGGGATCTGCGCCTGCTCTTTTAAACTATTCCTATATTTTTAAATCAGCCAAACCGGTACATACCAGTTTTTTTCATCAAGGGGGATTAAATCGGAAGCCATACAGACAACGCTTCCCATCCCTATTTCTACTTTGAGACTTTCCAGTCCGCCAGAGGTCTCTGCTGTACGAGCCGGTTTTAAGACATGAAAGTTTTTGGTTGCGGATTTTCCAGGTGAAGCCGCCTTTTTTATTTCTACTGGAGACAGTATTCCATTTTGATAAATCAGCAGATCGATTTCTTTCTGATCCTTATCCCTGTAATAATAAATCGGAGGTTCTTTTCCGGCATTCAAATAGCTTTTGTAAATTTCCGAGAACACGTAACTTTCAAAAAAAGCCCCGGACATAGCACCTTTTTCAAGGGCCTGCGGGTTGCCCCACTTTAAAAGATAGGCCGCCAGACCAGTATCCAAAAAATGAAGAAGCGGCATTTTTACCGTGCGTTTGAGGGCATTGTTGTGATACGGTTGTATGAGCGCGATGATATGAGAGGATAACAGAACGGACAGCCACTTTTTTGCCGTTGGCGCCGATATACCCGCCGCATTTGCCAGCTCCTCATAAACAACCGGTTTTGAAGTATGCGCCGCGACGATTGTCATAAAGTTGTAAAACTGCATTTCATCCCCAACCTGCGCCAGATCGTGAATATCCCGCTGCAAATACGTATTTACATAGGAGCTGTAATAAGCTTCCCAATCTATTCCTTCCTCTGCATACAGCTCGGGCATGGAACCTTTGAATATTCGCGAATAGATTTCATTTAGCCCCCGCGGCCTGACAAGGGGCAAACGATTCATGAAACGTTCGCTGTCTGCAGAAAACGGCTCACTTGGCGTTCCATAAATCTCCGCATCCGATAGCCCCAGCAGATTTACAATCCCCACACGTCCCGCAAGGCTTTCGCTCACATTTTTCATTAAGTGGAACACTTGGGAACCTGTAAGCCAGAAATCCCCCTTTTGCTTGGAGCGATCCGCGCTCATTTTTATATAAGGAAGCAATTCGGTGGCATACTGAATCTCATCGATCAGTACCGGAGGCGAGTATCGCTGTAGAAATAAAGCGGGATCGCGTTTTGCCAGGTATCTGGCATCCGGATCATCTAAAGTCACATATTTACGTTCTATGCCAGCTTCCTTTTGCATTTCCGCAAGCTTTTGCAGCAGCGTTGTTTTTCCAACCTGTCTCGGGCCGGTTACTAAAAGCACTGGAAACATCTTCGAAAGTCGCAAAACGGTATCTTCGGCAGCTCGCTTGATATAGGCCATGATCGTTCCTCCCTTCTCTGCTTTGCAGTTAAATTAAAAAATCCGTCTATAATAAATTGTATATTTATTATAGACGGAATATATGTGTCTGTCAAGAAATCCCCAGCAAAACACAAACTGAATCGGATTTGATCTTTTTTAAAAAAATTTCATTTTTTCTGCATCCGTTTTCCGTTTTTTGCGTCTTACCTATAGAAGCAAAAATTTTGCTGTTTGTAAAGAGGCGAGTGTACTAGATTGGAAGGCGAACCTTCAATCTGCACGGATGGCGCAGTAAGATGCGCCGGGAAGGAGGAAACAATGAAAACAAAAATGATAGTACTCGCGGTAATTGCTATGGTATTCGCTCTTTCCTCTGCGGCTATGGCTTATGCAGAAACAGCGGAACCGGGGGAAAGTGCGGCCCCCGGGGCTTATGATTACGAGCTGCTAGGCGTAATACCGGGAAGTGAAGATGTGGATGAGTCAGAGGTGCTGCCGCCATGCGACGAGGAATACGTCATCGACTCCTATGCCGGGCCGATTTTGGAGCCGGGGGACGGGGAACCACTGCGGATGATCAGGATGAAAACGATCCAATTTAATAAAATAAGCAGTGCCAAAGCAAGGCTTTCAGCCTATGTGAAAGGCAGTGCAGATACCACAAAGATTGCGGTTAAGGCAGAGCTTTATAAAAAGCAGGGGACTGTTTATAAAGCAACAGGAAAGAGCGAGACTATCAGCCGAGCTTCCTTGACTTTGAATGGATATATTACTTTTGCAGTAGCGGCAAGCGCAAGCTATAAGGCAAAGGTGACGGTTACGGAATATAAGGGCTCGTCGAAGCCCGTTCAAACAGCGTCCTTTTATGTGCTGAACAGTAATGGATATTAATAGAATCCGTAAATATGCTGCAATTTTACAGATATAGAAACGCCAGAGGCGCAGGTAGGAAAGGGAGGAGATAAATTGACGGACAGGAATATTCATGAGGAATTCCGCAGAGCCATGCAGGAAGCCTGGGAGGAAGCGGTCATAGACACATCGGATCTCAAGGATGAGGATATCCCGGCTCCAGATCTGTCCTTTTTGGATCATCTCTCCAAAGAAGAGCCGCCGGAGCGCGGCATAGAGCTTCCCACTTTGGCAGTCGGCAAAAAGCACCGGAAGCTTGGTGGACGGTTTACCAAGGTGGCTGCAGCCGTTCTCGCTATATGCCTCATCAGCAGCGCAATGGGCATTTTCGTAAATTCCGAAGCATCCTATGGAATTCGAAGCTTTGTCCAGAATATAAGGCATCTTGCTTTGGAAAATGAGCCGGAAATCACTGAAACCGGGGCGGAATATCTGCCTGTTACAGACTGGGATGAAATTGATAACGGAAAAAAGGTAGTGGGAACGCTATATATTCCAGAATACATTCCAAAAGGATACATCTTCCAGAAGGCTGAGTTTGCGGATGCAAGCGGCGGGCGAAAAGAAATGTTGAATACATCCTATTATTACAGAAGTGGAGATAAATTGATTGATGTTACTATTACGCGAGTGACTTCAGGCAATGAGACTTCTGTTTTAGGCGAACTGGAACAATCGCCGATTTCAGGAAGGGACATGTACGTGGCCCTGGACGAGGAACGAAAGGAATATGTGATCACCTGCGTGGAGCAGGGCATGACGTTTTTTGTAAGCGCTCCCGTTTCCAAATATGAAGCCTTCAAAATCATAGAGGGCATCAAAAAGCAGGACAACTAAAGAGCGAGAATTTGCAGGAGCAGAGGAAGAACCGTCCTCTGCTTTTGCTATGGGCAGGAAGCGATAACAAGAAAAATGAACATAAAAAAATAACAGAGATATTTTCTCATCTCTGTGGTATACTTACTCTATATCGAACCATGTCATAATTTAGCAAAAAAGCAGGTGAGAAACATGAAGCAGAGTAAAAAGGAGGATCTGATTCAGAGGTCCATGAAGCTCTACAATTCCGTATACCGGTTTGCTCTTTCCAGAGTCAAGGAACACGAAGCTGCTCAGGACATTGCCCAGATGACGATGGAATCCGCAATCAAAAATATGGATACGCTAAAGGATGAAGCCGCCCTTGAGTCCTGGGTGAAGGCCATTGCCCACAGCAAGATCCAGGATTACTTCCGGGAGCTGAAAAAGTACCGGGAGTGGACGGTTACAAATACGGAGGATGAGGACGACTTATCTCAGGCAGCGGATGAGGAAGCGGATATTCTGCAGATCCTGACGGATCAGGAGGCGAAAAACAACATGGCCGCCGCAGTAACCTCCCTGGATCAGCTCCACCAAACGATTATCATACGCCATGTGATTTACGGAGAAACCCTTGCTGCCGTAGCTAAGAGACTGCAGCTCAATTATCATACTGTGAAATCCCACTACCGGAGGGGCATTGCCGCACTGCGGGAAGAATTTTTAAAGCGGGAAGGAGGGGAGCAAATTGACGGACAGGAACATTCATGAGGAATTTTGCAGAGCCATGCAGAAAGCCTGGGAAGAATCGGTTATAGATACATCGGATCTCAAGGATGAAGACATCCCACCCCCGGATCTGTCCTTTTTGGATCGCCTCTACGAGGAAGAACCCACTGCTCAAAGTAGGGAGCTTCCCTTTTTGCAATCAGGCAAAAAGCACCTGACCGTTGTAATTTCAGAAGTGAAGGGCGGCAGCGAAGCTTCCCTTTCAGGTAAACTGGAGCAATCGCCGGTTTCAGGAATAGACCTGTATGTGGTTCTGGACGAGAAAGAACATGAATATACAATCACCTGCGAGGAAGAAGACATAAGATTTGCGGTAAACGCTCCCCTTTCCAAACACGAGGCTGTCAAAATCATAGAAGGCATCAAAAAGCAGGACAACTAAAAAATGAGAATTTGCAGGAGCAGAGGCAGAACCATCCTCTGCTTTTTGTTTATATGCCATGTTTTTGAAAAAATTTGCGGAACCTTTAAATTTTGCTGCATCCGTTTTCCTATTTTTGCGTCTAACATATGTAAGGAGGTAAAGAGAGAAATTTAAGTAAAGTGAATGCAAAAGAGTGAGCAAGGCAGATGCCGGAAGGGAGCGATGCGTATGTGGGAATAAAAAAGAGCTTAAACAATCATTTTAGGTGACGGCAATCAATTAAAATAATTTGAAAAGCGCTATAAAAAGATTAGGCGAAAAGGCTACTAATTACAAGTCCGAACATATCATAGTTTTTATGCGTTTTAGAAAGCGAAGGGAGAAAAATATGTCGAAGCTAATAAAATTTAGAAGAACAATAGCATTTTCAATTGTTTTTACGATGCTCATATGTTGCTGCCCCAATTTTGTATTTGCTAAAGAAAGTAGTGATGCATCTGATACCACCATTAATAATTCCCAATTGCAAGAAGAACCTTTCTTGGATGAGAACTTACTCGAAGAACTTGAAGCAATTCAAGAAGATACTTATGTGAATACGGATACAGTATTAGACATTGCAAAAGCTCAGGCTCAAACACCACCATCAATTATATTAGAAAATTTTGATAAATCTGAGATCCGAAATAATGCGCGAGGCATGGGGACTATTTCAGTAAAGACTGTGATCTGGGTTTTAAAAAAATATAAAACCAAAGTAATAAAAACGGTCAAAAAGGTTAATAAGTCTTGGGGAGAAAAATTAGAAAAAAATTACTCAAAAATCCTAAACTATTTAGATACCTTAAAAGGGAGTGTTGAAGCAGTGTTAACAAAAGCTTTAATGAAAATAGGATTATCGGAAAGTGCTGCTGAGCTTGTAGCCGATATCATCATAACAATAGCATCGTGGGTAATATAGGGTACAGCATATGTCCAATAAAATATAGCGGATTTAGCGGAAAACCAGATCAAAATGTCATATGCATGAATGGCTTGATTCAATTCGTGCATATGACATTTTCAGCAATTAAATGGTTCATGAGTAATACAGAAAGGCATGGTATTTGTAATATGAAAAAAGAAGGAAAGCTCAAGACGTGTATCTCCACTTTTATAGCAGGCTCATTGGTGGGACTTATCTTACTGTTAAGTGTTTTTTTTATAGCAATAACTTGCATAATTGTACCTTTGATTTTGCACTTTACTGGTGCGGAATATCAATCAGTAGCTGGCTTGATTCTCTTTTCAATAATTATGAATGGTGCAGCATCTATACTGGAAATCATTTTGATAAGAATAATATCTGAAAGGTATAGATGGATAACTCTTTTTGTAGCTGCTATTTCTGTGGCGCTTTTAGTGGCGCTTGCATGGATTTTAGACTGGGTTATGACCTCCCTGCAATTAACTTTTACGGGGATAATGCTGGTTTCAGCACTTCTTTCACTGTTTCTTTGGATAAATATAGCAATAGATAGGAATAGCGACAGAAAATGATCTAGTTCTGATGTATAGCTTTATTGCAATTTAAAATGTCAGCGTTTCCTATGGGATTCAAAACCTCCTGTTATTATAGCAGCAAGGAAAAGAGCCTGAACATTGTAATTTCAGAAGTGAAGGGCGGCAGCGAAGCTTCCATTTCAGGCGAACTGGAGTAATCGCCGGTTTCAGGAATAGACCTGTACGTGGTCCTGGACGAGGAAGAAGACATAAGATTTGTGGTAAACGCTCCCCTTTCCAAACACGAGGCTGTCAAAACCATAGAAGGCATCAAAAAGCAGGACAACTAAAAAATGAGAATTTGCAGGAGCAGAGGCAGAACCATCCTCTGCTTTTTGTTTATATGCCATGTTTTTGAAAAAATTTGCGGAAACTTTAAATTTTGCTGCATCCGTTTTCCTATTTTTGCGTCTAACATATGTAAGGAGGTCAAAGAGAGAAATTTAAGTAAAGTGAATGCAAAAGAGTGAGCAAGGCAGATGCCGGAAGGGAGCGATGCGTATGTGGGAATAAAAAAGAGCTTAAACAATCATTTTAGGTGACGGCAATCAATTAAAATAATTTGAAAAGCTCTATAAGTATTTTACATGAAACAGCACCAATTGCAAGCCCTGAAAGTTTAATATTTAGATATATGCAGGGATGTGAAAGGTCAAATAGGAACAAAGTGGGTTCATAACCTTATGAATTTTCATAGAACAGAAAGGCAGGATATAGAAATGAAAAGATTTTTAACATTTGGATTAGTGGCAGTATTCTTATTTTCTTCGATAAGCACTGCTTATGCATCAACGGATATCGCATTTCATAGGACAAGTGGAACGGAAGTTTCTGTTCAAAATTATGATGAAGGTGCACAAACAGAGCATTACGAAGGTGTAATAGATGGGAGTTTTATGTTATTGATGCAGTAAGAGATGGTGATATTACTTCGGTGTCTGCAAAAAACAGTGATGGCGAGGTTGTAATGTCAGCAAAAACATTGCCTGATCACAGCGTGCAAATTGTGGAAGATGGCCGTACAACTATTATTGAGGCTGAAGAGCTCAATGCAGGACTCAATACTGTAAGCCCACTAGCCAGTGGTAATTGGGGAACAACGAAATATTATAAATGGGATGTAGGTAAAGTAACAAAAGCAGCTTCACTTGCACTTGCAATAGCATGTACAATGTCAGGCATAGGAATACCAGATGCAATTGTTATAGCTACAGGCATTGTTGAATTAGGGGTAGAGCATGTATGGGCAAAAACTGGAGTGAGCTGGAAGTTTGATAGTAAATATCAATATTGCAGAAGAGTATCAAGTTTCTATAAAAATAGCGCATGCACCAAAAAGGTCGCAGGACCAGTTACCATTATACAAAAGAAGGCAAAAGATGCAGCATAAATGAGAAGGTACAGGATGGAAAGGAGGGGCTTATGCCTGATTTTAAGAAAACATATAGATGGTCGTGGCAACTGTGGGGTATATTTTTTACAACATGTTTACTTGTGAATGATTATATTTGGAATTTTCCAACCTTTAAAGCCGCCGCCCTTGGGATGATCCCGCTATTTTTAACATGGGAAGGGTTAATTGTTTATGGCTTTTGGAAAGGCTGTAAATGCAGCGTTCCATGGGGTAGGCGGAAAATGATACGGCTGGAAGTGGAAACCAGTATAATCATTGCAGTGGCCGCTGCTTTTTCAGAGCTGTACCTGTTGGGAATCGCAGTATGGGCAGTCAGCATGGTTTTATTTGCCGTGTTACTAAAAAAATACGGCAGCCATAATACGTCTCCAGATAAGGCATGAGCCTTCAAATCAATTCATCCTTTTCCGTTTTGGGGAATTTGTATACGAGACTTACGTACCTCTAAGGCAGATACATGAGCAGTATCTGCTTTGGAGGTGCTTTTACATCTGGCTCTTTATTATTTGACGCTGGGGTACAGCCGTGAAAAAAACGATCCCGATAAACTTCATCTGCGGCTGATACTTTTGCTGGCTATATCGGCTCTGACAGCGTGCGTGACCGGAGTTTTTATGTGGCAGGGCGTCTTTGTAGGAAGCAGCGGACTCATCCTTTTGGTCGTCATCGGTGCGGTATCCAGCTTTGCGGCGTGTTTTTGCGAAATCCGGTGTTTTAAGTTCAGCAGGGGAGTATCCATTCAATATTGGCCCGTGGCTTCATTTGTGATCCTTTACTGCAGCGTCAGCCTTCTGCCGCAGATTCTTTCTTGAAGCTGGTAGGGAATGCAAGGAAAAAAGCCGGAAAAATGTGTGCAGTGAATAAAGGAAGAAATGGAATATCGCAAATAAACGGTGCTGAGGGAGGCAATATGAAAATAAGGAAAAAGAGTAAATTACCGAAAATTCCAAGGAATAAGTGGATGATTCTTTGCCGCATCCTGTTATTGCTTCCATATCATCGGCGGGCTTCAGAGGCAGAGAGAAAAGCGTAATTGTATAAATTGGAGGTGTATGATGAAAAATTTGAAACTCAGCAAAAAAAC
Organism: Clostridia bacterium; assembly: GCA_910575405.1. GTDB lineage: Bacteria > Bacillota > Clostridia > Peptostreptococcales > Anaerovoracaceae > Hominibacterium. Next base: position 80,546 of record CAJTER010000010.1, read on the forward strand.
CATCGTACAAATGGTGTTGTCGATCCTCGTGATCTTATTTTTAATGTGGTATTTTACAGGGGGGTTTGTTACATCTGCCGCAAAGAAAGATATCTTTTCAATGGAGCCGCACCGAATCATTATGGAAAGCTAAAACTGGGCTCTTTCTGTATCAAAAAACAAAGAGCGGGCGCCGTATCTCATATATAAAGGCGAAGATGATCCGGGAAGGGGTATAACGGTAACAGGTGCATCTTATTATCCGGCAGAGACAGGGGAGACAAAACAAAATGCCGTTTCCGGCAGCAGCCAGCTGGAAGAACCAGCGGTTTTGGATCATCATTTCCTGGTGGGTGAAAAAAGATGGTATCTTCCGGTTGAGCTTGCTTCCATGGAATTTGAAAAAAGTTCGCTTACGATTACGTGGAAATCCAGGGCCAAAATGCATTCGGAGCAGATACTTTAGGCGCTTAATGGCGGGGGAGGTGGTTGATTGATTTTTGTTTGACCGCTGTTCAGCGAGCCAATTGCCAAAAACCACTGCCAAATATCACCGCGTCAGGCAGTGATGGGCAAAAAATAACCGCGCCCCCTGCTACGGGTGCGGTTATTTTCTGCATATATTTTTCCATATACAAGGAGGACATTCTTAAACGGTGTCCCCCTTTTTAAAGGGTTACATACGCAGCTTCATTTTTACCGACTGCATATCCGTCTCCAGAAGATTCATCCGGACGTTTAACAGTTCATTTTCATTAAATGTATCCATTGCGTCGACCAGCTTTCTTGAGAGATCGGAATGGCCTTCTGCGATTAGCTTGATCTGATGGTTGAGCTCATTTTCCCAAATGCATTCTATGCGATCAGTACGTCGATCCATCTGGTCGATATGCAGCTCTATGTGATTGATGCGCTTGTCGATAAAGTCCATGCGTTCATCCATCTGGTCGAGACGTTGATCGATAGAGTCCATGCGTTCGTCCATCTGGTCGAGACGTTGATCGATAGAGTCCATGCGTTCGTCCATCTGGTCGAGACGTTGATCGATAGAGTCCATGCGTTCGTCCATCTGATCGAGACGCTGCTCAATGGAGTCTATACGTTCGTCCATCTGGTTAAGGCGCTGCTCAATAGAATCCATGCGTTCATCCATCTGGTCGAGACGTTGATCGATAGAGTCTATGCGTTTGTCTATCTGATCTAGGCGCTGCTCAATAAAATCTATACGTTTGCCCATCTGATCAAGCCGCTGCTCAATAGAATCCATGCGTTTGTCCATCTGGTCAAGCCGCTGCTCAATAGAATCCATGCGTTTGTCCATCTGGTCAAGCCGCTGCTCAATAGAATCCATGCGTTTGTCCATCTGGTCGAGACGTTGATCGATAGAGTCCATGCGTTTGTCCATGCGGTCGAGGCGCTGCTCGATAAAGGCTATGCGTTCGTCCATCTGGTCAAGCCGCTGTTCAATAAAATTTATGCGTTCGTCCATGCGATCAAGGCGCTGCTCCATATGATCCATACGCTCATCCATCCGATCAAGACGCTGCTCCATCCGATCCATGCGCTTGTCCATCGCACGCATCTGCTCCTGCAATCCGCCGATGGCTTCCATGATCATTCTTGTGTCTTCTGTCATTTTGTATTCTCCTTTCCCTAGTATTGATTATGTGCTGAAAACTATAATGTTTACCCCTTATTGTACATAGTATACTATAAATTCGGACATACGTCAATATAAAAATGTTATTTTTAGTAAATTTATATAAAAATTGTAAAACATTGAAATTTCAATCAGCCTGTGCTATACTAAAAGCCTGTCAAGGGGGGAGTTTGAAAGAAACCTTTCAAATCTACCTGGATGGCGTGCCTGGCATGTCAGAAAGGATGAAAGAGGAAATATGAGAAATGAGGAACTGAAAACCTTAAGCGTAATAGTGCCCTGCTATAACGAGGAAAAGTCCGTCCATCTTTTCAATGGGGCCGTTATAGCACAGCTTGGCAGGCTGGATCCTGCCAAATACGATTACGAACTGATTTATGTGGATGACGGGAGCCGGGATGGGACCATGGAGCGAATCCTCGGTTTTGCTGCGGAAAATGACCGGATCATGTATCTGTCCTTTAGCCGCAATTTTGGGAAAGAGGCGGCAATGCTGGCAGGCCTTGAGCATGCCAATGGAGACTGCGCTATTATTATGGATGCGGATCTGCAGCATCCGCCTGCCCTGATTCCTGAGATGCTGCAAAAATATGAGGAAGGCTATGATCAGGTTATTGGAAAGCGGGATCGAAAAGGAGAAAGCGGCAAAGCTGCCTTTTTTGCCAGGACTTATTACAAACTGGTAAACCGGATGGTGGACGTAAAGCTGGTAGACGGAGCAGGGGATTTTCGCCTGCTGAGCCGCAAGGCAATTGACGCGGTCCTTTCTCTGAAAGAAGCAAATCGCTTTTCAAAGGGGATTTTTTCCTGGGTAGGCTTTAACCAAGTCTATTTGGAATATGAAAACAAAGTCCGCTATGCAGATGAGAGCAGGTGGTCCTTCAAACGCCTGCTGCGTTACGGTGTAGATGGGATCGTTTCCTTTAATGTGCAGCCTCTGAGGCTATGCGTATATCTTGGGGGCAGCCTGCTGGTCATCAGCATGCTGTATCTTTTATATTTATTCATCCGCATACTGCTCTACGGCATTGATGTCCCCGGTTATTTTACAACTATCACCCTGATTTCCGTACTGGGAGGGGTGCAGCTCATCTCTCTTGGAATTATTGGGGAATATGTGGGAAGAATATATGCAGAAGTAAAAAAACGGCCCCTGTATATCCTTTCCGCCGCCAATATGGAGCCGCAGGAACAAAAGCGGGGCAGAAATGAAAGTGATAGATAAGACGTTGGTGCGCTTTCTGGCAGTAGGCGTATTAAACACACTGCTTGGATCGGCCATCATGTTCGGCCTCTACAATCTGGCAGGGGTATCCTACTGGCTGTCCACTGCTGCCAATTACGTGTTGGTGAGTATATTCAGCTTTCTGGTAAACCGCCGCTTTACATTTCATCATCAGGGACGCCTGGGTGCCGGAGGAGTCCGTTTTGCGGCAAATATCGCGGTCTGCTATTTCCTGGCCTATGGCTGCGCAAAGCCTCTGGCAGCCTGGATGTTTTCCGGTTATGGACAGGCTGCGCGGGAAAATGCCGCCATGCTTGCGGGAATGTGCATCTTTACCGGACTGAATTATATGGGACAGCGGTGGTTCGTGTTTGGAGGCAAAGACGATAAAAGAAAAACAGAGTAATCCAAAAGGCCTGTTTGTAATTGCAAGGCGGGCGTGCTATAATAGCAAAAGCGGTATGATATGGGAATTTGAGAAATAGAAAGTGAAGCATTATGGGTTGGATACGAAATATTATAAAAGATCATATTGAATGGAGGCAGCAGATTGTCAAGCTGGCAAAAGCCGACATTGTCAAAACCTACAGCGGATCGGCGCTGGGATGGCTCTGGGCTCTTATAAAGCCTGCCATTACCATTCTCGTGTACTGGTTCGCCTTTTCAATCGGGCTGCGGGCAGGAAAGCCGGTCAATGGGGTGCCCTACGTTCTGTGGCTTATCGCAGGCGTAATTCCCTGGTTCTATATGAGTGAAATGATCACCCAGGGGGCAAGGGCTATCCGCAAATACAAATATCTGGTAACAAAAATGAAGTTTCCAGTAGCCACCATACCGACCTTTGTGTCGCTTTCCAAGCTGACCATTCATCTGTGTCTGGCCGTTGTTATGGTGCTGATCTATGTATGCTGCGGATATTTTCCGGGGATTTACATTCTGCAGCTGCCCTTTTATATGCTGTGCATGTTCGCTTTTTTTACAGCATGGTCCCTGTTTTCTTCCATGTTGTCGGCCATGAGTAAGGACTTTCTCAACTTGGTGAAATCCTTCACAACGGCGTTTTTCTGGCTGTCGGGGATCCTGTGGGATGTCAACAAGCTGGAGAGTGAAACGCTAAAACTGGTATTCAAATTTAACCCTATCACCTATGTGGCCTGCGGATACCGGAATGTGTTCGTTTATAAAACCTGGTTCTTTGAACAGCCTCTAGATGTACTGTATTTTTGTATTGTTCTGGCAATTATGATAGTGCTGGCTCTGTGGAGCTACAAAAAGCTGGTTAAGGAAATACCGGACGTTTTATAGGAGTAGTGGGAAATGGAAGATACAGTTATTAAATTTGAAAATGTAACGAAAATCTACAAATTATATAAAAATGACAAACAGAGACTTCTTTCTGTTTTTTCAAAGCGTGTGCCCTACAAAGAAAAAAAAGCAACGGATAACGTGTCCTTTGAGATTAAACGGGGAGAGTCGGTTGCTCTGTTCGGCAAAAACGGAGCGGGAAAATCTACGATTCTGAAAATGATCACAGGTGTGGCCTTTCCCTCAGGCGGTGAAATCATGGTCAACGGCAGGGTGAGCGCTCTGCTGGAGTTGACCTCTGGCTTTGACCCGGAGTTTACGGGCCGGGAAAATATTTTTCTCAAAGGTCGGCTCAGCGGCATACCGGAAGCGGAGATCAAGGAGCTGGAAGGTACTATCGTGGACTTTGCAGAAATAGGAGAATATATCGATCAGCCGGTAAGAACGTATTCCAGCGGAATGAAGGCTCGTCTGGGGTTTGCGATCAATGTAAATATCAATCCGGAAATCCTCATTGTAGACGAGGCTCTCAGCGTAGGAGATACGGCCTTCAAGGATAAGTGTCTCGGCAAGGTCAATGAAATTATCGAAAAAGACAACGTGACCCTGCTGTTTGTCACCCATGCCACGGCAACGGCAAAGCAATTCTGCAAACGGGGAATTGTGATGAAAAATGGAAAACTAGTTCTGGACAGCGACATTGACGCTGCCATTAAGAAATACAAAAGAATTGTGAAATGAGTGAGTAGATGTACCTGGCAATCAAGCTTGCAGAACTTGTGATGGAATTCATTTACGCGGTTATAAAGTGTGCGACCCGGACAAAGCCGGACAAAGTGACCTTTATAAGCCGGCAGAGCGACGAGCCATCGCTGGACTTTCAGCTTTTAAACGAAGAATTAAAAAACAGGGGTCTGAAAACCGCTGTACTGTGCCGGACGCTTAAAAAAAGCGCTTTCGGCCTGCTTTCTTATTGCTTTCATATGCTGCGGCAGATGCGCCACATGGCAGGTTCACGAGCCGTGATTCTGGACGGATACTGCATTGCTGCCTGTATGCTGAAGCATAAAAAGACCATGACTATCGTGCAGATCTGGCATTCCATGGGCACCATGAAGGACTTTGGCTATACGGCCATGGGAAAAAAGGAAGGCTCCAGCTACAAGCTTGCAAAGGCCATGAAAATGCACTGCAATTACGACTACGTGCTTATCAGCTCTCAGGCTTACCGGGAGCACATTGCCGCAGGATTTGACTGCGATGTGAATAAAATTTATACCAGCCCTCTTCCACGGCTGGATCTGCTGACTGGCATAGAATATGCGGAGAAAACCCGGCATAGAATTTTTGAGAAATATCCGCAGCTGAAAGAAAAGAAAAATATCCTTTACTGCCCTACTTTCCGCAAGGGAGACGAGGATGGACTGCGCAGCGCGGTGGAAACCCTGTCCCGCAGGGTGGATAAGGAGCATTACAACCTGATTATCAAGCTGCATCCGCTGTCTGAAATCCGGATAACCGATGGGGCAGTTCTGACAGCAGGGGACTTTACTACCTTTGATATGATTTTTGTATCCGATTATGTGATAAGCGATTATTCCTGTGTCGTCTACGAGGCGGCAGTGCGAAGTATTCCTTTGTACTTTTTTTGCTTTGATCTGGATCAATACGAGGACAATCGGGGGCTTGCCCTTGATTATGAAAAGGAATGTCCGGGGCTTATTTCAAGGGATGGAGAGGCTATCCTTGAAGCTATTGAATCCGGCGAGTACGATATGGAATATTTAAAACGATTTACGGATAAATATGTATACCCGACCAACCATGCGACAAAGGACATGGCGGATTTTGTGATTCGGGTAATGGATGGGGGAGACGTTTAAATAATCAATTCATACACAGGTGTATCGTGTTTTCAAAAAAGAAGGAGGTTAACGTATGAGCAAAATTTCTGTGATCATCCCTGCGTATAATGTAGGACATTTTATTAAAAGGATGTTGTCAGCCCTGGAAAATCAGACCTTCAGGGACTTTGAGGTTCTGATTATCAATGATGGATCTGAAGACAACACGGCAGAAGTTGCAGAAGAATACTGCAAAAAAGACAGGCGCTTTCACCTTTACACCCAGGAAAATCAGGGCGTATCGGCAGCAAGGAACAAGGGGATGGAGCTGGCAGAAGGAACGTACCTGGTGTTTTACGATGCCGACGACAAGGTCCCAAAAGATGCGCTTGAAAACCTGTTTCTTACAGCAGAAGCAAGGGACGCCGATGTCGTTATAGGAGGATTTCGGGTCAACCGGATGTACGAAAGCAAAAAGATGAAATCAGCAGTCCGCCTGTCCAAAAAAGAGGTTATCAGCCCTTTTGATACGGATCTGCTGTGGAACTTCAGTGTCTGCAACAAGCTGTTTCGAAAGGCCTGTGTTGACGAAATGCAGCTCCGCTTTGATACGGAATTAAAGATCATGGAAGACGGATTGTTTGTAACAACGATAATTCATCACTGCAGTCAGATCTGCGGGTGCCCTCACATTGTTTACGAATATATGAAGCGGCCCTTCTGGGAGGAGACTTCCGCAACACAGGATGTATCAGCAGATCTGTTTGAAAATATATGCCGGGCATTTGAAAAGGTGGAGCAGATTATCAGAGCAGATACGGAGATACAGGAAACAGGTTTAAGCAGTCTGAGCGGCGAAGAGCAGCAGCAGATATGCAGAAAGCTGACATGCCGGGCGACTCTTTACAAGCGGTTTGTAAAAAGCGATATCTTGACTGGACACTACCGAAACCTGTGGAGCGGGAAAACGGATTTTTCCCAGGAAGTACAGGAGCAGCTCAGATACTGCAGAGAGCAGATGTTCCCCGACATGTGGCAGGATCTTCTGAATAAAACCTTCGGGCTTCATCTGGCAGAAGGAATCCGCACGAGAAGGCAGGCCGCAGAACGGCCGGATATCACCATTCTGCTGTCAAAGGAGCTTCCCGGGGAACATGTCAATGAAGTCATCCATTCCTGTTACGAGCAGGAACTGCCGTTTTTTGAAATCCTTGCAGATGAGGAGCTTAAAGGCTACATAGATTCCCGGTATCTGGAAAAGGAAAACTTCCATATTGTGGACAGGGATGTCCCTCTGATGCAGCAGGTTCTGGGAAAATATGCAATAGTTCTTTCCGAGGATATCCTGCTTCTTGGCAATACACTCAAGGCTATGATGAAACATCTGGAAGCAGACAATCTGGCGCAGTGCGTTACAGTCCCGGTCATGAAGCTAAAGGGTTCAAAGCTGGTAAAGGCAAAAGAAAAGGGTCTGAAAAGAAAAAAGAGACCAGCTTCCAATATGTTATTTAAGGCAGGATTTCTGGCCTGCGGGGATCCGGAAACGATCCAGTGGTGTGAAACAGAGCTTGACGATGCCTTTGTGCTGAAATACTCTGCAGTTCAGAAATAAAGCCGGAAAGGGAAAGTAAAAAAGAGGTAACTGATATGAGTAAAAATGTTGCGATTATCTTTGCAGGCGGCAGCGGTGCCAGAATGGGCTCCGGCCTGCCAAAGCAGTTTATCGAAGTAAATGGAAAGCCGATTATCATCCATACACTGGAAATTTTTGAAGACCATCCTCTCATTGACGCAATCTATGTTGCCTGTAAGGAGGATTATATCGGCAAGCTGGAAAAAATGCTGAAACGCCATATGATTACAAAAGTAAAAGGCGTGGTTCCAGGCGGAGTGACAGGCCAGGATTCCATACGAAATGCACTCCTTGCCGCAGCAGAGGAGTATGGTGGTGATTCTGTTGTGCTGATTCATGACGGCGTGCGCCCGTGCATCACAGGCGAGCTGATTGATGAAGACATCAAATGTACCAGAGAAAAGGGATCTGCAGTCACCTGCACTGCTTTTTTTGAAACTCCGGTTGTCAGCAGAGAGGGCATTTACGTGGAGGATGTCCCGCCTAGGGCAGAGCTGTTTACTGCACAGGCGCCTCAGTGCTTTTTCCTCGGCGATGTTCTGAAAGCCCACGAAACAATCCGGCGGGAGAATCCGCAATACGTAGGCATTGTAGATACCTGCACCCTGATGAAAGCTAGCGGCAAGAAGGTTGCCATTGTAAAGGGACCCCGGGGAAATATCAAAGTAACGACACCGGAGGATCTGTATACCTTCCGGGCAATGATCGAATACAGAGAGACGGAGCAGGTCTTCGGCTTCTCGCAGAAGGAAGTTCCTACAAAGCTGATGAAATAAGGCAGGAACGCAAAGAGAGAAAGGATATGGAGATGAGCAGAGTATTAAAAGAAGATATTGAAATTATTATAAAAGAACCAATAAACTGGGAAAAGCTGAAGGGTAGCAGCGTTCTCGTAACAGGCGCCAGCGGGATGTTGGGAAGCTATATGATGCGCACTCTTTTGGAGCTGAACCACCAAAAGGGCTATGGGATCCAGGTCTTCGCATTGGTGCGAAATCCGCAAAAGCTTCCTGCTGAATGCAGGGATGAAATCCAGATTCTGCAGCAGGATGTTACAAAGCCCATTGTATCAGATGCGGCCTTTGATTATATCATTCATGCCGCGAGCCCGGCGAGTCCTCTCATTATGAGAAAGGATCCGGTAGGCACTATTGCGGCAAATACCTTAGGCGCCTATAACACTTTGGAGCTGGCAAGACAGAGCAATGCAAAGGGATATCTCTTTATTTCCTCAAGAGAAGTATATGGGCAGCCTTATGCAGACCAAAAAGTCTTTACCGAGGATATTTACGGCCTGGTGGATCCTCTGGACCCCAGATCCTGCTATCCGGAGGGTAAAAAAGCGGCCGAAACCATGTGCGCGTGCTACAAGCAGCAGTACGGCCTCAATACGAAAATCGCAAGGCTTGCCCACACGTATGGCCCTGGAATGTCAATTGACGATGGACGGGTACAGGCGGATTTTCTCAGAAATGTAGTTAACAGAGAAAATATTGTACTGAAGAGTGAAGGTACGGCAGTGCGCACCTACACGTATGTCAGCGACGCTGTTTCCGCCCTCTTTTATATCCTGCTCAATTCAGACGAGATCGTATACAACATCTCTTCCGAAGATTCAACTGTTTCCATCCGCCAGCTTGCGGAGGCTCTAGTGGAGGCTTACCCGGAGCGGAACATGAAGCTGGTCTTTGATATTCCGGAGGATACGGGAAATTCCGGCTGCGCTCCATTTACTCTGGGCATTCTGGGAAGCGGCAAGCTGCGCGCCCTGGGCTGGTCTCCGGCATATGGCATAAAAGAAGGATTTATGAGAACCGTAGATTTTCTTGAGGAGGAATGATTCGTGATGAAAGAGAGAAGAGCTGCATGGCTGCGCAGACTCCTGCTGGCCGTCGTCTTCCTTCTGGCAGCATTTCTGTTCTTTGTGCGCTTTGCCTCTGCAGCAGAGGCGCCGGGAGCTGTGAAGGCACCAAAAGGACCTCCGCAGCTCAATAAAACCAGTATTACGTGCAATATATCGGATACGTATACCTTAAAGCTAAAAAATGTGGATAAGAAAGAGGTAAAAAAAATTCGCTGGATTTCCAGCAAGCCTTCTGTCATGCGGGTATCGTCAAAAGGAGTCGCCACAGCAGCTAATATAGGAAAAGCGGTCATTGCGGCAAAATACAAAGGAAAGAAATACAGATGCCAGGTAACCGTAAAGCCTGCTAAATATACCGTTTCCACTGGGAGCAGATCCTTTCGGAACATCTACAAGTCAAAGCATTCCTCTTCCAACCGGGATTATTACGTGCTCCGCTCGTATCTGGAGCGCCTGGAGCGAACCCGGGGCGGAACGCTGACCCTGCTGCCTGGAACTTATCGCGTGGCGGGAATTCTGTTCATTCCATCTAATGTGACGGTCAAGCTGTCCGATGGCGTTACGATTAAAAAATACAAGGCAAACGGTACAAACTCCCTGTTTCAGTTCGTACCCTCAAGCCGTTCCCACAGCAAAATCACCAGGTACAATGGTACCCATGACTCAAAACTGATTGGATCGGGAAAGGCAGTCATCGATCTGCGCTATGTGAAAGAGGGACTTGCTATTGCCATGGGGCATAATAAAAATATTACAGTCTCCGGCATTACCTTCAAACATATGCACAGCGGCCACTTTATTGAGCTGGATGCCAATTACAATGCGGTTGTTAAAAACTGCAAATTTTTGAATGGAAAGGAATCCGAGTACTATAAGGAAGCCATTAATCTGGATATTCCGGACAAGAATACAGGGGGCTTTGGTGTAAGATGGTCTTCTCAGGACAGGACAATAAACAAGAAGATCACCATACGGGATTGCGAGTTCCGCAACCTGGATCGGGCTATTGGGACACATGCCTATACTTCGGAAAAGTTTTTTACAGGCGTTGATATACATGACAATTACTTTGGAGCTACAGTCGAGGATCCCATTCGCATCTGCAACTGGTCAAAGCCGAAAATCCGCAATAATACGTTCATGTGTGAAGACGGCCTTGCTATTCGGGCTATTTACTGTACTGGGGTCATCAGTCCGGTTATTTCTGGAAATACGTTTAACGGCTACCAGCGGGCAATTGAATTTAAACCGTGCAAAAACAGCATTCTGCACCCTGCAGCCCACAAGTACAAGGAGGCATATAATGTCCTCTCGCAAAAGAGCCTGAAAACACTGAAGGACAACAAGTTTATCAATATTGAAGAAAATTATGTGAGAATTCGCTATAATTCTTTGGAATTTGAAACCTATGAACTCTTTCCAGGCAAAGGGCCTGAAGAGAACGAATAAAAAGGATTTTCGCTACAAGTAAGAAGGAGAAAACCCTATGAGATCAGATAAATTCAGCGGCGACCGAAGAAATGGGGATTTTGACACCAGCTCCCATGATAGATGGGAAGAAACCCAGCAGATCTTTCAGAGCCGCAACAGGGAAAATGAGCAGCAGAGGCAGCGAAGGAAGAACGACGACGCGTATCAGCAGTATCTGGCCATGAGAGAAAATCCGGATGCTAATTTTTCACCAAATGGAAATGCAAAGCCTTCTGCACAAAAGAAAAAACGCGCAATGCCGATTCTGGCGGATGAACGGGATTCCTGGGAAAAGGATGACGTTTGGTCGCGTAAGGTAGAGAAAAAACAAAAAAAGCTTGCCAAAAAACAACAGAAAAAGAAAAAACGGGGCAGGAGAATTGCAGGCGTCTTCCTGTTTTTAATCCTGCTTTTAGCCGCAGCCGGCGGCACGGGATTTTTGTTTGTTATGGGGCTGATGGAAAATGTAGGAACCGTAGAGGTAGATCAATCTCAGCTGGGAATTGATCCCGGGGTTGCCAGTGAGCTGAAAGATTACAGGAACATCGCGCTTTTAGGAGTCGATGCCAGAGACATGGACAAGTATGACGAAAGCCGGACAGACGCTATCATCATTCTCAGCATGGATCAGCTGAATAAGGAAATTCGCCAGATTTCCGTTTACCGGGACACGTACCTTCATGTAAACGAAAAATATGGATATGATAAGGTTACAAATGTGCATGCTTATGCAGGGACGACCGCAACCCTTCATACGCTCAATGAAAACATGGACCTGAATATCCGAGAAACCGTGATTGTCAACTGGAAGGCTGTGGCAGATGCCATCGACGGCCTGGGAGGTATTGATATTGATGTGCGGGATTCTGAAATCAAGGAGCTGAACAAGTATATCAAGGATACGCAGAAAAATATCGGCGGATCCAAAAAGAAGATTAAAAAGGCCGGAATGCAGACGCTTAATGGAAATCAGGCAGTTACGTATGCCAGGATCCGTAAGGACTCCGCGGAGGGGGACTACCGGAGAAATGAACGGATGAAGCTGGTCGTTTCCGCTGCTGTGGAAAAGGCAAAGAAGACCAGCCCTCTGAAGCTCAATGAAATTGCACAGGAAGTTTTGCCGCAGATTCGGACCAATATGGATACCAACAGCCTTTTGAAGGTTATGTTCGATTTTTTCAGGGGCGAGATGACCAAAAGTACAGGGTGGCCCTTTAAAACAGCAGGCTGGTATAATTACAATGGAGCCTGGTGCGGCCCGCCGGTTACTCTGGAAGGCAATGTGAAAAAACTCCACAAAAAATATTTCGGACAGTCCGGCTATCAGCCAACACAGACGGTACTGGATATCAGCGCGGAAATATCAAGAAGGACGGGATATTATTAATCCATTTGTATAAACTAAAAAAGGCAGGAGCCTGCAAACCTGGAAAAGGGGGTAAGCAGAATCCTGTTTTTTTGTGTGGGAACATTGTGAAGAATGTCTTAAAATGTCAGTTTTAGTTGCAATTTTGAGATATTATTGGTATAATAGGAACGCTATTTATTTGGATATTCTGACGTTTCCGGAGATAATATTGCCGCAGTAACCGGAGAACAGAAAGGGGAAATCTGGGATGGGTTCTGAAAGACAGATTTTTGATATAGATAATACCATCGACAAGGCGCTTGATGATATGCTGGGCGATCATGAAAACGAAGGGGAACGCAATGAGACGACATCGGTAGACAGGTGGGACGGTGAATTAGGCGGGCAGGAGAGAGATAATCCTCAGGAATACAGCGAGGAAAGCCAGGGCAAAAAACAAAAAAAGAAAAAGAAAAAAAAGAAGAGCAGTAAGCTGCTGATAGCCTCCGTTATCGTGGTGCTGATTTTGGTGATCGTGCTGGGAGGCGTCATTGGGGCTGGCCTTACGGTCGTCCATACCAAGCTGGATATGGTCAGCCAGGTGCAGGTAAACAGGGAAGCTCTGGGGATCGATGCCAGAGTGGCAAAAGAGCTGAAAAATTACCGAAACATCGCTCTTTTGGGCATTGATGCCAGGGATATGACCGATGATTCCGAAACCAGAAGCGATGCTATGATTATCGCCAGTGTGGACAAGGCAACAAACGATGTAAGGCTGGTGTCTCTGTATCGGGATACGTACGTCAGTCTGGGGGACAATTATGGTCTTGACAAAATGACGCACGCTTATTTTTACGGCGGCGCCACACAGACCCTTCAGACCATAAACCGGAATCTGGATCTTAATTGCGAGGAAGTGGTGGTTGTCAACTGGAAATCGGTTGCTGATACAGTAGACGCGCTGGGCGGGTTGGACATCGAAATTCAGGAATCAGAAATCAATGAAATGAATAAATATATTAAGGATACGCAGAAAAATATCGGTGGATCCAAAAAGAAAATAAAAAAGGCCGGAATGCAGACGCTGAATGGAATTCAGGCAGTTACGTATGCCCGTATACGAAAGGATTCAATAGAGGGAGATCACAGGCGTAACGAGCGTATGAAAATTGTTTTGTCAGCAGCTTTTGATAAGGCAAAAACGCTGAGCCTGAGCCGACTTAATCAGATTGCAAATGAGATTCTGCCGGGTATTAAGACCAATATGTCTACCAATCAGATGATGGAGGTTCTGTTGGAGCTGAATACTTATCAGATTACAGAAAGCAAGAACTGGCCGTATGATATGACCGACTGGACACATAATAATATCTGGTATGGGCCGCCGGTTACCCTGAAACGCAATGTAGTAAAGCTTCATGAAGAATTTTTCAAGCAAAAGGATTACGAGCCGACGGATACGGTAAACAGCATTAGCGACAGCATTTCCAGCGTAACAGGATTCTGGTAAAAGCAATCTGGTGTACGGTATAAGCAGCCAACGGGCAGCGGCTGGACGCACACTGGTGCAGAAGGGATTGTCAATGAAAACAAAATTACTCATTATCTTTGGGGGAGCTTCCTCGGAGCATGAAGTGTCCTGCATGTCGGCAGCTTCGGTTCGCAGGCATCTGGATGAAACGAAATATGAAATCTATCAGGCAGGCATTACAAAAGAGGGGAACTGGTTTTTAACCGATTCCCCCGTTTCCGATATAGAGGACGGCAGCTGGATACACAATCCGAAAAACCGCAGAGCGGTTCTCACGGCAGATGCATCTATCCGGGGAATCCTCATTCTGAGGGAAAACGGAACGTATGAAACGCTGCCTATTGATGTTGTGTTTCCAGTGCTCCACGGAAAATACGGCGAAGATGGAACCATTCAAGGACTTTTGGATTTGGCGCGGATTCCCTATGTGGGCGCAGGGACAACTTCCTCGGCAGCCTGTATGGATAAGGCAATTACAAAGCTGATTGTAGGCAGGACTGGTGTGGAACAGGCGGATTTTTATCTGACCGATTGCCATACGTTTTGCGCAGATCCGGAGGGAACAGCAAAGTTCGCAGAAGTTTATTTTAAAGGGAAATACCCTCTCTTTGTAAAACCGGCCAATGCAGGCTCCTCTGTGGGAATTTCAAAAGCAAAAGACTTTCAGGGACTTTTGGAGGGCATTCGGCTGGCAGCAGATGAAGACAGCAAAATCCTCATAGAGGAAATGATCGTCGGCCGGGAAATAGAAGTTGCAGTCCTTGGAAACCTGGAACCAAAGGCCTCTCCGGCAGGTGAGATTCTATCTGCAGGTGAATTTTACGATTATGAGTCAAAGTACATCAATACGGAGTCCAAAACTCAAGTTCTGGATGATGTTTCGGAGGAAATACAGGAAAGACTGCATCAGGCTTCCCTGGAAGTATATAAGGCCATGGGATGCAGGGGACTTGCAAGAGTCGATTTTTTCCTGGAACAGACGGGAAGGGTCGTCTTTAACGAAGTCAACACGCTTCCCGGATTTACAAGCATCAGCATGTACCCAAAGCTGTGGGAGGCTGCGGGGCTTTCCTACAGGGAACTTTTAGATACGCTCATCGGGCTGGCCATGGAGACAGAGGGATAAGCCCGGGGAGAAAAAGAACATACAGGAAGAAATACACAGGAGGATAAGAATATGGCAAAAGAAAAAATTAATTTTGAAGATGAACAGGTGCGGCTTTGTTACCGGCATACGACCTCTCATATTCTGGCTCAGGCAGTAAAAAAACTGTGGCCAGAGGCAAAGCTGGCCATCGGACCTGCGATTGAAAACGGATTTTACTATGATTTTGATCTGGAGCACAAATTTACGGAGCAGGATCTTCTGAAAATACAAAAAGAAATGAAAAAAATCATCCAGGCCAATTACCCGCTGGAGCGCTTTGAGCTGCCGAGGGAAGAGGCTATTGCCAAGATGAAGGGGTTGGAGGAAGATTATAAAGTAGAGCTTATCGAAGACCTTCCGGAAGGAGAAGTCATTTCCTTTTACCAGCAGGGAGACTTTGTGGATCTCTGCGCAGGGCCTCATATGGAAAAGACCGGACAGATCAAGGCAGTAAAGCTGCAGAGTGTTGCGGGCGCTTACTGGCGGGGCGACGAAAAACGGAAAATGCTCCAGAGAATTTACGGTACCTGCTTCCCATCCCAGGCGGAACTGGACGAATATCTGAAAAAGCTTGAGGAAGCAAAAAAGCGGGATCACCGTAAGATCGGCAAGGAAATGGATCTGTTTGCCATTTACGAGGAAGGGCCAGGATTCCCCTTCTTCATGCCAAACGGAATGACCATCCGCAATGAACTGGAAACCTTCTGGCGCCAGGAGCACAGAAAAAGGGGCTATGTGGAAATCAAGACGCCTCTGATTCTGAGCGAGCAGCTCTGGCATACATCGGGTCACTGGGATCACTATCAGGACAACATGTACTTTACTAAGATCGATGACGGAGATTATGCCATCAAGCCCATGAACTGTCCGGGCTCCATGCTGGCGTACAAGAGAAAAATGTACTCCTACCGGGATTTCCCTATCCGCATGGGAGAACTGGGGCAGGTGCACAGACACGAGCTGTCAGGAGCGCTTCACGGGCTGATGCGCGTGCGGACCTTTACTCAGGACGATGCCCACATCTTTATGCTGCCGGATCAGATCACGGAAGAGGTAATCGGCGTAATCGACTTTATTGACTATGTATACAGCCTCTTTGGCTTTACGTACCATGTAGAGCTTTCCACCCAGCCGGAGGATTCCATGGGATCAGCCGAAGACTGGGAGCGTGCGACAACTGCTCTGCGGGAGGCAATGGAAAAGAGAGGCATGGATTACGTGGTCAACGAAGGAGACGGCGCTTTTTACGGGCCAAAGCTGGACTTTCATCTGGAGGACTGTCTGGGCAGAACCTGGCAGTGCGGAACCATTCAGCTGGACTTCCAGATGCCGCAGCGGTTTAATCTGACTTACGTTGGATCGGATGGAGAAAAGCACAGACCGATTATGATTCACCGGGTTATCTTCGGATCCATCGAACGCTTCATCGGCATCCTCACCGAGCATTTTGCAGGAAAATTCCCCCTCTGGCTGGCACCTGTCCAGGTGAAGCTTTTGACGGTAACGGAAAAATTCGCGGACTACGCACAGGAAGTAGGAGAACGGCTGGAAGCAGCGGGACTGCGGACTGTTTTGGATGTGCGAAACGAAAAGATCGGCTACAAGATCCGGGAAGCCAGAAACGAGCGTACCCCGTATATCTGCATCATCGGCGAGCGGGAAGCGGAGGCAGGTCTTTTGACGGTTCGTTCCAGCAAGGCTGGGGAGCTGGGTGAAATGAAAGTGGAAGAGCTTCAGGCAAAGCTTCTCAAAGAGATCGAGGATAAAGATGTTTAGTAATTACGACAACAAGGAGCCCTGGCGCGGTGGAGTCTATCTCTGTACTGCGGATAGCAGCTTTCAGGCGGATATTCTGGAATCCAAGCTCCGCGGCGAGGGCATTCCCTGCGTGAAAAAGTACCAGGGCGCCAGCAATTTTATCGAAATTGCCATGGGAAACAACAACGCGTATCCCATTGACCTGTACGTGCCGGAGGAGGCGCTGGAGGATGCAAAAAACGTCATCGTGCCAGTGCCCATTGACGAGGACTTTGACGAGTTCGAATAGGGAAGACTGCGGGCCGCAGAGTAAAGTAAGGCTGCCCGGCTATAAGAAGAGTAAAACGCCGTATGGGGCAGGGAGCACTGTGCGGCGTTTTTTTAAAACGTTTGACTTTCTCAGCATTTTGAAAGGAGTTTAACCATGTTTATCTTTAACCTGACCTACATTAAGCCGCTGACCGTGGTCGAGCGGGTACTGTCGGCTCATATCGCTTATCTGGATGAGCATTACGCGGATCAGAGCTTCCTCTGCTCGGGGCCCAAAGAGCCGCGGACTGGAGGCGTGATTCTCTGCAATTGTCCGTCAAGGGAAGAGGCTGAGGAGATCATGAGGCAGGATCCCTTTTACAAAGAGGATATTGCCAGATACGAGATCATAGAATTCACCCCCTCAAAATCAGCGGAGGTTCTGAGCAAAATTCTCCTGCAATAGAACACCGGAGCATTTCGAAAGACAGCTGATCTGACATGAAAAGGGAGGCCGGTGAATAATCGCCCGCCTCCGCCGCAGTCCATTTTCTGCTTGTTATATTACATTACAGCCCTGATTTCTGAGGATAGTTCTGCACGCTTCCACATGCTCCGCCTCAGGGTGTCTCAGGCTCTCCAGGCTGTATCCTTTCGACAGCCAGCGGTATTTATCCTGCCCCAGGTTGTGATAGGGCAGGATCTCGATTTTTACGCTGCTTTGGGATCCGCTGAGGGAAGCGACGAATGCTCCGGTTTCCTCAAGATTTTTTTTACTGTCATTAAAAGACGGAATCAGGGGCAGTCTGAATACAATCGTTTTGTCCATTTTTGCAAGGCTTTCCGCGTTTTGAAGGATGGAGCGGTTTTCGGCGCCAGTCAGAGTTTTGTGCTGGCTGCTGTCCATATGCTTCAAATCGAAAAAGATCGCATCCGCATGATCGAAGACCTTCTTTGCGTTGTCCCAGGAACCGCAGCCGCAGGTTTCCACAGCCGTATGGATGTTAACGGAATGGCAGGCCTTTAAAAGCTCGCTCACAAAGTCCGCCTGCAAAATGGGCTCTCCGCCTCCTACGGTCACTCCGCCTTCTGAATTGCGGTAAATGAGTTGATCCTTTTCGATCTTTTCCATGATTTCAGGAATGGAATACCATTGGCCGACGCTCTTTTTGGCGCCAGCATAGCATTTCTGCGTGCAGGCTCCGCACCCGTCGCACAGAGAGCGGTCGATGCGAAAATCCTCTTTTGCAATGGCGCCCTTCGGGCATATGTCATAGCATTTTTGACATTTGATGCAGTTTTTTTTCACATCCATGACTTCTATTTTGCAAGACTGGGATTCGGGATTGCTGCACCAAAGGCACGACAGGGGGCACCCTTTCATGAAGAGCAGCGTTCGCATTCCGCTGCCGTCGTGTATGGAAAATTTCTGTATATTGAAGATCAAACCCCTTTTTTCATCGCTGTTTATCATTCTTATCCCCTTTAAACTGTGTGGACGGTTCTCTGAATAATATCATCCTGCATTTCCCTGCACAGCTCTGTAAAATATGCGCTGTACCCGGCAACCCGAACGATGAGGGATTTATATTCATCCGGCTTTTCCTGTGCGGAGCGCAAAACCTCGGAATTGACCACGTTGAACTGAATATGGTAAATGTTCAGATCCACAAAGGTGCGGATGATCTGGGTAATGCGCTTGAGCCCGATATCACCTTCTACGGTTGAGGGATCGAGCCGCATATTGAGCAGAGTTCCGGAAGTGTGGACTTCGTGATTGATCTTGGCTACGGAATTGAGCACTGCCGTAGGCCCCTCCTTATCCGTGCCACCGTTTGGTGAACATCCGTCTGCCAGGGCTTTTCCCGCCAGGCGGCCGTAAGGGAGGGCTCCCACGACTAATCCGTGAGGAACATGGGAAGATACCGGGTATAATCCGGAAATAAAGTGAGGGCCTCTCCAGGAAGCCAGGGAGGAAATGACTCCATAGGCAAAGTCCGTCATTTCACCGGCCATGGCGTCCACCTCTTCAATATCATTACCATACATAGGCGTTGTATTCTGAAGCATCAGCCGCAGATCCTCTTTTCCCTCAAAATTATGCTCCAGGGCAAGAACCAGCTCATCCATGGTAATGGTCTTATCCTCGTAAACGTGTTTTTTGATGGCCGAAAGGGAGTTGACCAGATCGGCAATTCCAGTTCCGATGAGGGCAGGGCCGATGGTATATTTTACGCCGCCTACGGTCAGATCTTTTCCGGTTCTGTAAGTTCCGTCCAAAAGGGTGGAAACAAAGGGATACGGCGTCAGCTCCGCGCACACCTTTTCATTTACATTGGCGCAGATACTGATGGCCTTGATCATGTACTGAAGCTGCTGTTTCACCGCTTCTTTCAGCTCATCAAAAGTCATGTCCGCGGGATTTCCCGTCTGCAGGCCCAAAATTTTGCCTCCGTTTATGGTGCTTCTGCCGTTGGTCAGTACAAACTCTATGGCAGCGCCATAATTGTAATGTCCGCCATCAGACCATTTTGCCATTTTTCCGCTGATAAACGGCTCTACGCAGCCAACCATCTGGTATTCTCTGGCTTCCTCCATGGTAGCGCCGGACAGGAGCATCATTTTGATGGCCGATTCATCGTTGTAAATTGCCGGAAAGCCAGTACCCAGCCGGGCCAGCTTTGCCACATGGATGAGAAAGTCCTCCGGCGACTGTTTATGCGCCCTCACGCAAAGAGACGGCCCGTGGAGCTTTACATCCATCTTGGCAGTGATGAAGAGCCAGGAAAGTTCGTTTGTAACGTCCTTTCCCCGCCTGTCGATTCCGCCCACAATGATGCTGTGGAATGGCTGATAGCCGGCAAAATACATGCAGGCGTTTTCACTTAAGAACCAGGTTGTTTCAGCGGCTTTTACATAAAAGCTCTCGATGAGCTCAAGGGCGCCCGCCATGGTCAGCTTTCCTTCGGCTATATCCGCGTCATAAAGCGGGTACAAATACTGATCCACTCTTCCCGGTGAATAAGAGGGTCCGTTTCCTTCCATCATGCAGCCTGCGAGAATAAAATAGACGAACTGAAGCCCCTGCCAGAAGGTTTGGGGTTTTCCTTCCGCTAGATGGTAGCAGTTTTTGGCGATTTCGAGAAGCTCCTGCTTTCTTACTCCTTCCGCTGTTTTCGCCAGCTCCTCCGCCATCTTGCCGTGCCTGGTTATGTAACTTGAGATTCCCTCCAGTGTGAGCAGGGAGGCCTGATAGAAGGTGATTTTGGAATAATCCTCTGGATCGTAGAGATCCAGCGCTTCCATGTGAGTCTTTGCTTCCTCTTTGAGGGCACCAAAGCCCTTCTGGATGAGCATTTCGCAGTAAGGCGCCGTTTCTCCCGCAGCGCTCTGGGTTTTGATTTCCACATCAATGATGCCCGTCTTTACGGCCAGTTCTCTGACCCATGGAGGGATCTGTTTGATCCAGTGATCGCCCACTGACTTTCCGCTCCAATATGGAAAGATTTCCTCTTCCAGTTCCCTCACATCCTCAGGGGAAATATAGTAGGGGTCCTGTTTTCGTTCAGAAATGGTGTGAAGCTCCTGACTCAGCCAGCCTGTGTGAAAGACCGGATCAACGGCTCCTGCTCTTGGTTTTACAGCTGTATCACCCATAATAAGCTGATTCTCGGGCACGTTGATTTTTCTTTCATCACAGTATTTCTTAAAGGCCTTGGCTCTGCGGATAATGACCTCTTCACCCTCGGTCTCCTTGTAAGACTGTGTATAAATTCTCGCCCGCTCTATATCCACTTCCGGTTTGGACTGCCAATAGGCTTTCAATAAATTTTCAATTCTCGGAAATGCGTTTTCTCCATCAAATGAAAAGGTTCCCATTTGCTCGTTTGTTCTCGATATCCTTAACATTTTTCCTCCTTTACAACGTCGTCTGTATTTAATTAATTCAATTTTAGCATTTTGGGCGGTTTTGTATATTCGTCCTGAGTATATTTGTGAGGCCAGGCGCTAATACTCAGGTATACTTATAGAATGGTTCCAAGAATCTGGTGTTTTCCCTCTATGCCCATTTTGTTGTACATATTGCTCAGGTGCTTTTTTACGGTAGGAACGCTGATGAACAATTCCTTACTGATATCAATATTGCTCATTCCCTTTACCACGCACTGGAGAATGCGGTATTCCCGATCCGTCAGGGTGAATCGCTCTTTTAACTCCTTCAGTATATTGTCAAACAGGACCGAATAATCGTAAATGGTGGCCACGAATTTTTTGTTTTCATCGGCAGATTCCCGGGTTAGGGTTACTTCCGCGAAATAGGTGGCGTTTTCGATGTTGATTCTGCTTCGCGCGCTCAGTTCTTCCCGTTCCAGGAAAAAGTCCGGATCCGATCCGCTTTCGCGAATGCTCTTGCACAGAGTTATGAGGGCCCGCATCAGCTGGGAAATATGGGCCGAATCAATGGACTGGTTCTGCTCAAGGTTATAGTCGAGAAGTCTCAGGTTATAATCCCAGATGCAGATGCCTACGCCCTGGACGCCGGAAAGCAGGGGGACTTCGTAAAAGTAATTTTTCATGTCCAGCTGCTTGCTGTGGTATTTTTTGGCGATGCTGGCCAAATGGGGGCGGGCGATTTTTAAAATTTCCAGATCCTTTTGTGTAAAATCGTTGTATTTTTCCGGGCGGTGGATGCCGATGCCTCCTATATAGCCGCTTTCATCCACATACAGGTTGCCTTCTATAGAATGGTTCATTCTCGCCGGGTGCAGCAGCTCCGTGTAGTATCTGGTCTTTTTTCGCTCGTCTGAGATAAAGACATCCGAGCTGCGGAACATCATAGGCAATTCGTTTGATATAATAGGAAGAACATCGTCAATTTCACAATAATCGTTGAGATAGCTTTTTAGATCCGCGTCTCCCCAATCAACAAAGATAAAATCATCGAATACGATTCGGTTGCCGCTTTTTTTATAAAAATAAATATCCCCTTTTTCAAAAACCACCAGCTCCTTCAATTTGTTGAGAAATACATTAAAGGCCTTTTGATAGTTTTCGTCGTCATGCAGTTCCGCTAATATCTGGTTGAGATACATCAATTCCTTCATTTCCAAATCAAATCCCATGTTTTTTCCTTTCCCTCTTTTCTGTAAGTAATAGTATCACCGGCAATTGCTTTTTTAACCGCTTACCCCCGCTATATGTCAAATAAGCTGCCGCATCTTGGGAATGCAGCAGCTTTTGGTATTGAGCTCTGATCAGGATTTTTCAATTTCGTGATCATTGACAAAGGGAATTTTGTATTTTTTAATAACCCAGCATTTCATCAGCACCGTATAGAGAATTCCCGTTACAAAGAATGTGGGAATAATGGCCGTGGTGTAGGGGAATATGCCAGTCAGACTTGTCCAGGTCAGAGGATTCAAAATCAGCAGGTATGTAGTCAGTCCTACAAGAATGGATATAATCGCGGCTGGGTTCCACCCTTTCGCATACGCATATCCGCCTTTGCTGAAGAATTCTCTCATTCTGAATCTTCCCTTGGAAATAAACAGGTAATCCGCTACTATGATAGCTGAGTAGCATCCGGTTACGAGACCGATAAAGGCGTATACACTGCTGACCATGTAGTAAACCGTGTTATTGAGCATAAACAGTACAGGAACAGTTGAAATCAGCAACGCCGCCACCCAGCCAAACCTTGGAAGACGGCTCTTTACCGCCACAGCTTCCGGATATACGAGTGTGGCAACAGAAGTCAGATTCGCGATGGCGAACAAAAGCAGTCCTGCAAGAGGAAGTATAGCGGAACCAGTATCCGCACTTACCTTTGTAAACCACGCGGTGGGGTCGTATTCACCGATTGCCAGAGCCGCGAAAGCCGCGAACAACCCAGCAACAGCCGCCAGTACGCCCCAGCCCCACTGACATCCGTGATAGCCGTTGGACTCGGTCTTTGCCAGTCTGGACCAGCCGCCGAAGAAAAAGCCCCAGGACATGCCAAGGCCCAGATTTGCTTCCAGAGCCGTGGCTTTGCTCCATTTGATTCCCATACCCGCGCCCATATCCGCGTCCGTGTAAGGATCGCAGGGGGCTGCTTTAAATACAGAATCAAGACCGTGATAAGCGAACAGATATATGATAAGTCCGGCCAGGATCAGGGCCATGGAAACGGCGGAAATTCTGGTGAACCACTTCATTACAGTTGGTCCGAACCAGGCGATAATCGTTCCGCCCACCAGCGCAAAGAGCGCGAATATGGAAACTGCCAGACCTTCGCTGGTCCAAAAGCCTGAGCCGCCCAGCATCTGTACAAATTTGATGGCGCTTTGTCCAAACATGAGCGTTGCCAGCGCCAGCGCGGGGTAGCAGGCGATGAGGAAGAAAAAGGTCATTAAGATAGAGCCTTTTTGTCCGAATACACCTACAGTAACCGTCAGCTGTTCACATCCGTATCTGGAGGATGCAATTGATAAAAATGAAATGAGAAAAATTCCAACACAGTTTCCGAACAGGATAACCGGAATGGCCTGATACGCAGGAAGCAGACATCCCGCCTGACTGCCTGTCAGGAAGAACCAGGCCGCAATGCCAAAACAGATCTGAACAAAAATCAGGTCCCATGTGCCGTATATTCGCTCGTTTTTATTGGCAGGAAGCAGAGACGTATAGACAGCGCCCTGAACACTTTCCTTATTATTTGCCATTTTTTTGCCCTCCTCTTACATAATCAGCACTGCAACAATAAAATATATTACAATAACCGCGTTAACGACTCCGGCAAAGAGAAAGTCGCCCTTTTTAATTTGCGGAACATACCCGGAGCCTCCTTTTGCGGCCTCAGGTTCGTGTTCCTTTTCAAAGGCTAAAACCCTTGCTTCCAATTCATTTCGCATTTCAGGAGTCAATCCGCCAATATCAATCGGCAGCTTTTCAATAGGTAACATTTAAGCACCTCCCAGCGTGCTGCCTGCCATAAGTTCCAAGCAGGACACATTATTGATTCATCTGCAATAGCTTGTGTAAGTTAATTAACTTGAGCTTATTATATAATATTTTAATTTTTCGGGAAATTATCCTCAGGTATATTTTATGGAGTGCAAATATACCAGGGGATATGGGCTTTCACACCCGGGCTGGCAGGAGTATGCTTCGGGTAAATATTCAAAAAAAGAATTATTATGTATTTGATAAAAGAAAGGAATCAAGCGGTTCGTACATTTAGCTGTGGTTTGCTGCCAGACAGGCGCTGGAAAAAGCGAACTGCAGGTTGTAGCCTCCCGTATCTCCATCAATGTCCAGGGTTTCGCCGATGATAAAGAGGCCGGGATACTTTTTGCTTTCAAAGGTTTTCAGATTTACATCCTCCAGACTGACGCCTCCGCAGGTGGCCATAGCAGGGCCAAAGCCGGATGTACCGCTGACGGAAAAAGTATCGCAGGTAAGGATGCGGGTAAGGGCTGACTTTTCGCCGCGGAACAGAGCTGCAGCCGACTTTTGCGAATCAATTCCCACCTGTGCAAGAACTGCCTCGGCAAAGCGTTTGGGAAGCCGGAAGGTTTCCGCGAGAAAAGCGGCGCACCCGCGTCTGTTTCCGTCTGTGCGCAGGAGAGCGGCCCGCACATCGAAAGAAGGAAGATAATGGATTTGAAGCGTGCTGCCGGGCCGGGCGTAGCGGGAGAGATTCAGAACAGCGGGGCCAGAAAATGCTGTATGAGTCAGCAGAAGATCCCCTTTCATCTCATGCCCGTCTATTCGGACGCAAACATCCTGAAAGGAAATTCCAGAAAGATGGCCATAGGGATACTGTTGGACTGTTACCGGCACCAGAGCGGGCCGGGGAGCTGCGATCTCCAGACCCAGACTCTCTAAAATAGGGAAAATGCTCCCATCCGAGCCAGTGGAAGGTACGGAGCACCCGCCGCAGGCCACGATGACCTGGCTGGCCGTGTAAGTCTCGTTGATACAAAATTTCCTATCTGGCTGTACGGTAAGGGAAGTGACAGGTGATTTCGTTTTCATCTCCCAGCCGTTTTCTCTGCTGAGCTTTATCAGCAGCTCCAGAACCTGAGAGGCTTTCATGGATTCAGGGAATACCTTTCCATCAGCCCGCTGGATGAGCTTTACTCCATGCTCCTGAAAAAACTTCATTAACAGCAGATTGTTCGCTTTGTAAAGAGCAGAGCGGATTTTCGTTCCGTTCTGCCCGTAATGCATGATAAAATCCTTGATGCTCCCGCCGTGGGTCAGATTGCACTGGCCGCTTCCGGAGAGCAGCAGCTTTTTTCCGGGGGAGGGACCCTTTTCCAGAATGAGTCCGCTTTTTTCCGGGCAGTTTGCCGCAAAGTAAAGGCCGGAGGCTCCGGCGCCGATGATGATCCGATTGTAATGCATAGTTTTATCCTTTCCCCGGTTAACCTAAGTGAAGCTGCGCTTTGAGAGCCTCCTGCAGCACCTGCGAAAAATTGATATTCTGCTCCAGCGCCACAACATTGAGCCAGGCTGGACACGTTTAGCTTACTATAAAATGAGGATAAAAGCAATGCGCATTTTAATGGCCCCGCCCTTTTGGAGGCAAAGCAGTGGAAAGATGGGAAGGCCTGTGTTAAAATACAAAGTAGCAAAGTTTGTAAGTGGTGTTTCTTGCTTACAAATTTAATTATACGAGGCGGTTGTCTGATGAAGCAGGGAGCTGGCAGGAATACCGGTACAAACCCGGCCCGGCCTTTACCTGCAGGAGAAAAGGTGGTATAATTCAAACAATTTAGTTTAAACGAAACATTCGATAGAAAACAAAAAGGGGAATTTGATTTATGGATGAAAAGACACGTAGCATGATCAGCGAACCGGATGAAAACGGAGTTCGCTATTATTCGATTGAAGGGCCTGCAGGAAGTCCCGGCTCCGGGTATGGAGGAACAGCGGAAGGACAGAGGCTCGCAGGAGGATTAGAAGATACGGAAAGTCCGCAAGAGCCGGGAGGAGCAGAATTTTCGGGCGGTCCAAATGGTCCGAATGGCCCGGGAAACCTGAATGGGACAGGAGGCCCGGGAGATCCGGGAAATTTCAGGCCGCGAAAACGCTCCAATCGAAAGAATATCATTATCTGCGTCTGCATTTTTGTGGCAGTCGTGCTGCTGGGCGTGGCATGCCGCAGCTTCCTGGGTTCTGGCGAGGAAAGCAAATACGCGGATTTGAGCGACGATCATATCAGCATCCTCTATATTACGGGAACCATCAGCGGCGAGGATACTTCTTCTCTGACCGGAGGGGAGAGCTATAATCACCAGTGGGTGTTAAACCGCTTAAATGATGCTATTTACAATCCCAACAACAAAGGTTTGATCCTGTTTGTGGATTCACCGGGAGGCGGCGTTTATGAAACCGACGAGATCTATATGAAGCTTTTGGAATACAAAAAAACCGGCCGGCCCCTTTATTCGGCCATGGGATCGGTCGCGGCTTCCGGAGGCTACTATATTTCCGCCCCCGCTGACAAGATTTTGGCTAACCGCAATTGCTGGACCGGCTCCATCGGCGTCATTGTGGGAACCTTTTACGATGTTTCGGAGCTGATGGACAAATACGGCATCAAGGCGCAGAACATTACTTCCGGAAAGAACAAAGCCATGGGAGCTATGACCGAGCCTATGAGCAAGGAACAGAAAGCCATCTATCAGTCTCTGGTGGACGAGGCCTACGAGCAGTTTGTGGGCATTGTGGCAGACGGCAGGCACATGAAGCGTTCCCAAGTGAAAAAGCTGGCAGACGGCAGAATTTATACAGCAAAGCAGGCGGAAGCAAACGGCCTCATCGACCAGATTGGAACCCTTGAGGATGCCATCGCCGATATGCGCAGCAGCTACGGTCTGGGAGACTGCAGCATCTCCGAAATGAAATACCAGAATAACAGCTTTTTTGGTTCCATTTTCAGCAAACTGGGGGCTTTGGAAAAGAACCGGGAAAAGGGCGATGTTGCGGCGCTCCTGGAATGGATGGAGGCGCAGGGCAAAATGCCCATCAGCTATATGTCGGAAATCCAGAAGTAACGAGAGTCAGCAGAACCGGCGTATAAAAGCCGGCCGCTGCATGGGCCATTCTGCGGAGAACACAGAGGAAACCGGAGGACAGGGATGAACAAAATACTGATTATTGAAGATGATGAAACTTTAAATGAGGGAATTGCCATGACTCTGGAGGAGGAAGAAACTCTGGTCTTTCGGGCAGATTGTTTAAAAGAAGGAAAGCGCCTTTTTGAAGAGCAGCAGCCGGATCTGATTTTGCTGGATGTAAACCTGCCGGATGGAGACGGCTTTACCTTTTGCAAGGAGCTGCGGCAGCAGTCAGATGTTTCCATCATATTTCTCACAGCCAATGATATGGAGCTGGATATTGTAAGAGGCTTGGAAATGGGCGGAGACGACTATATTACAAAGCCCTTCAGCCTGATGGTGCTGCGGGCCAGAGTGCGTACGGTGCTGCGCCGGCGCAGTGAGAACCATGAGGCAGGGAGAACCGTGAAGAAGTCCGATTTGTTTTACAGCGGCGATCTGGTGCTGGATTTTGACAATATGAGCTTTACAAAGGGCGGGCAGCCGGTTCTTCTCAGCAGGATTGAGCAGAAATTGTTAAAGCTTCTTGTTCAAAACAGGGGCCAGACACTGTCCAAGGAGCTGCTGATGGATAAGGTGTGGGGCGATGAGTTTGTGGAGGATCATGCTCTGACCGTAACCATCAAACGAGTGCGGGACAAGCTGCAGACCGGGCAGATTAAGAGCATTTACGGCATTGGATACACATGGAAAAGGGAGGATGAATGAGATGGAGAGCGCTGCAGAAAAAACATGGAACGCGCAGCCATGCGTGCCGGAAAATAAATGGTTTTACAAGCTGTACCTGATTTTTGGTACAGCTTTTTTGCTTCTGTGCAGCACAGCGGCAGCTGCCTGTTTTGTGGAATTTCATATACGCATTGTGGTTCCGGCAGCCCTTGGGGCATTGGGCCTGCTGTTTTTCCTTTTCATTGCAGCTGTCAAAAAAGGCGTTTTATCCGTCTTCGCATCCTGCAGGAGACTGCTGGATCAGGCAATCAGCGGATCGCTTCCTGAACCGGAAAACAAGGAAACAGAGCTTGCCGTTTTCCATGAAAAGCTTGCCCGCTTTATAGCCATAAAGGAACGAGAATGCCGCAATGCCAATGCGCAGAAGGAAAAGCTTGAAGCTCTCCTCTCGGATATTTCCCATCAGACCAAAACGCCCATTTCCAGCATCCTGCTTTGCAGCCAGCTTTTAAAGGAAAAAAAGGAAAACTGGCAGAGCCTTCTTGCCCAGCTTACGGCCCAGTCGGAAAAATTGAAGTTCCTCATCGAAGCTCTTGTAAACATGGCCAGGCTGGAAACCGGCGTTATTCAATGCACGCCCAGGAGGGAAAGGGTTAAGGAACTTCTCGTACAGGTAATCGGTGATTTTTGCGAAAAAGCCCAGGAAAAGGAGATGGAGGTGAGCCTTCAATGCCCATCAAAGCTGACTGCTGTATTTGATCCGAAATGGATGAGGGAAGCGCTGGGCAATCTGGTGGACAACAGCATCAAGTATACACCCCGGGGAGGCAGGATTCATCTTGAGGTCAGGGCCTATGAATTCTTTGTACAAATCGCGGTCTGTGATAATGGGATAGGACTGGATGAAGAGGAAATTCCCAGGGTTTTTGGCCGCTTTTACAGAAGCAGGGAGGTTTCCAAAAGCGAGGGGCTTGGCCTGGGGCTTTATCTGGCAAGAAATATGGTGGCTGCTCAAAGGGGGTATATCAAGGTCAATTCCAGGAAAGGGGAAGGCTCGGTATTTCGCGTATTTCTTCCTGCATCCCCAGCAGGAAGCGGAAAAGTAACAGAATTATGATTTTTCAGTGAGAATCTGGTAACTTTTATCTTTTATACTTAAGGACAGTAAAAGAAAGGAGCGTACCGGAATGTCGATATTAAAGACGGAGAATTTAAAAAAATATTACGGAACATCGGAAGAAAATCTGGTAAAAGCCCTGGACGGCGTAAACCTGCAAGTAGAGGAAGGGGAATTCGCGGCCATTGTGGGAACCTCGGGAAGCGGAAAAAGTACCCTGCTTCACATGATGGGAGGCCTGGATCGGGCCACGGAAGGCAAGGTCTTTATTGGCGGAAAGGACATTTTTTCCATGAAGGACGAGGCTCTGACCATTTTCAGGAGAAGACACATCGGCTTTGTCTTTCAGAACTACAATCTGGTGCCCATTTTAAACGTGTACGAAAACGTAGTGCTTCCCATGGAGCTTGACGGAAATCACGCGGACAGGGACTGGGTGAGCCATATTTTAAATATACTGGGCCTTGCGGATAAAAAACAGAAAATGCCCAACCAGCTTTCCGGCGGGCAGCAGCAGAGAGTGGCAATCGCCAGAGCGCTGGCCACAAAACCGGCCATCATCTTAGCCGACGAGCCTACGGGCAATCTGGACAGCGCAACCAGTCAGGATGTCATCGGCCTTTTAAAAACCACCAGCAGCGAATTTAATCAGACCATGGTTATGATTACCCATAATGAGGAAATCGCTCAGACAGCTGACCGGATCATTCGCATTGAGGACGGCCGCATTGCGGGAAAAGCAGGTGATGGAAATGTATGAGACGCAGAATAAGAAGATCATTAGCCATCTGGCAAAATCCGATCTCAAATCAAAGAAAATGGGGAATCTCTTTATTATCATCACCATCGTGCTGGCAGCCGGCATTCTGATGGTCATGGGGCTCTTCCCCAGGAGCCTGAATCTGGAAAACAGGAGACTCCTTTCCGGCGCTCAGGATGTGATTTACCATGAGGTAACAAAGGAGCAGATAAAAGCCCTGGAGCAGGACGATCGAATTTCCTACATGATGCTGGACAAAAATGGGGAAGAGATGGAGGTGGACGATTACATCATCCATCAGGTCTATTATGAAGAAAATTCTCAAGACATCAAGACTCTGGAGGCAGTGGAGGGGAAGCTGCCGCAAAAAATGAACGAGGTCATGGTTTCCAGGGAATATGTGAAAAAGACCGGAAAAGAGCCGGAGCTGGGCATGAAAATCCAAATTCCCTCCCTGTCCGGAAAAGAAGAAGTGTGTGTTGTTTCGGGATTTTCCAAAGCCTTGGAAAACTCCAAAATCTATCCCATCAGCCGTTCCAAAGCCTACGCAGAGCGGGGGAAAGGCATGAAGGATGTGGACTACGATGTCTTAGCTAAGATCGGCGGATCATCAGACATGAGCCAGGAGGAATTCCTGTATACGGTTCGCGACATCGGAACGAAAGCAGGTGTTCCCCGCAAGCAAGTAAATGAAAATAACTATTATGTGGATACTTTGTACGGCGGACTCTTTACACAGGAAAATCTGGTGATTTTCATCATCGGCCTGATCATTTTAAGCGCTGCCGTCATGGTCATTTACAGCATTTTTTATATTTCCATTACCGGGAAGACGAGAGACTATGGGCAGCTGCGGACTCTGGGCATGACCAAAAAACAGGTGCGGAGCTTTGTAAAACGGGAAGGTCTCCTTTTGACCCTGCGGGGACTGCCTGTTGGGCTGATTTTGGGAGGTCTGATTTCCTGGGCCATAAAACCAATGGGCTTTTCCCTGGCAAATACAGCGGTGATGGCGCTTATTACAGCAGCCATCGTGCTTCTCACTGTCCTGGTATCCATCTTAAAACCGGCGAGCCTTGCGGCAGCTGTTTCCCCTATCGAAGCGGCCAAATATTCGGCTTATACAGGGGATACAGGCAAAAAGAGCACCAAAAAACTGCAGAGAAAGCTTACGCCTCTTACCTTGGCGAGGATGAACAATTCGAGAAACCGCAAAAAATCTTTCATCACCTCCGTATCCTTAGGACTCAGCGGAATTCTGTTCATCGGTGCCGTTACTTTCACCACATCTCTTGATATGGAAAAATACTCCAGACAGGGAGAGTACGTATACGGAGAGTTTGTGGTCGGCACATCCATCAATGCCGAGGAGGTTGCCAAAAACGGATTCGCGGAGATTCAGGCGACTGCCAATCCATTGACTGGGGAGCTTCGCCAGGAGATTGGGAAAATTCCAGGTGTGAAAAAAATTCTCGAAAAACAAAACGCTACCATCCGGTACGATTATGAAGATGTGGAGGCGCAGGAAGACACGGTAACGGGATTTTCAGAGGAAAATATGGGCGAAATAAAGGAGCTGCTGCAGGAAGGAACGGCGGATTATCAGCAGCTTTTGAGAGGCAGACAGATCCTGATCCGGGGCAACGATCTGGCCGAGGAAATCTTCGGCTGGCGTTTTCAGGTAGGGGATAAGGTGACCCTCTACTATTATGACGGAAAGCAGGAGGACGTCTGGAAAAGCAGGACCTATGAGATTGCAGGAATCCTCGATCATTATCATGATGAGCTTACAGACGGCTGGTTCCTGCTGCCCCAGCAGGTGATCGAAAAAGAGTTGCCGCAGGTAAACCTTGCGGAGGACTGGATCCTGTCTACTGACGAGGCGCAGCGGGATCAGATAGAAGAAACCCTTTCCGCTGTTGTGAGCGAAAACGCCAAGCTTAGCATGGAAACCCTGCGGGAGCACGAAGAGCAGGATGCCAAAGCGATGAACCTGATGAAAGCGGTGATGATGGGCATTGTCCTCTTTATCACCATGTTTTCCATGATCAACTTGATTAATACCCTCATCAGCAGCTTCCTGTCCCAGAAAACGGAGCTGGCCATGCTCCAGTCCATCGGCATGACCGGCTCGCAGATGCGAAGTTTGATCATGGGGGAAGGGGCGCTGCTGGCCATTGGAAATATCGCCGTTTCCCTCATCTTCGGTTCCCTTCTCGGCTATGGAATCTGCAGCATGCTCTATCAAATGGGAATGCATTATATGCTCTACCAGTTCCCTTTGCTCTACAGCCTCCTGTATGTAGCTGTTGTACTGCTGGTTCCCTGCCTGATTTCCTTTATCATGCTGCGCAGATTTAAAAATCAGAGCTTGGTGGACCGGCTGCGGGAAGTATAGTGGGCCTGGTGGTCAGTACATGGACTTTTGCCAGAATGAAAAAAATTTTCATTCTGGCAAATTTTCTATGTACATTTTACCTGTTTTTGTGTATAATAATCAATAGTTGCGAAATTGCTTTTCGCTCTGCATATACGATTATGCGATAGGAAAATCTGCTCCCGTAGCTCAGGGGATAGAGCGTCGGTTTCCGAAGCCGTGCGCCGGGCGTTCGAATCGCCCCGGGAGCACCAGATGAAAACCCGCTAAACCGCTTGATTTCAGGCGTTTGGCGGGTTTTTGCTATACTTGAAATTTTCCTGAAACCCCCGTCTAAATGCCTTTTTGACCTCAAAAACCGTGCCGTTAGCGTGCCACTTCGCGGTATGCAGAAAGCAGATTTGCAGCGCTTTCAATGGCCGTATCCGTGGTATGTGTATAAATTTTAGAAGTAAGGGAAATATCCGAATGGCCCATCAGATCCCGCGCTACGTTGATAGGAACGCCAGCATCCTGCAGGTCGGTACAGAACGTATGACGCAGGCAGTAAGGTACAAGGTCCTCAGCTACCATGTAAGGCGGTATGATGGAATCCCGGAAGAGCTGGCCGCCCATTTCTATATGCATGGCACGCTTGAAAGATTTCCACATGCGCCCTCTATTGTGGGGCTGGATGGGTCTTCCTGTTTCATTGGTAAAGAGATAGTCAAAGGGCGATTTGTCCAGCGCTTTTACTTCCTGCAGGATTTCATCAGGAACCGGGACCATACGCTGAGCATTGGCTGTTTTAGTTCCATCAATGAAGAGGAGCTTCTTTTCAAAATCAAAATGACAGACTTTTACTCTGGCCGTCTCACCGGTGCGCAGGCCGCAGAACAGCATCAGCTTGACCCACAGGCCGTGCTTATGGGTGTTGGCCACTTTCAGGATAACCCGCCGTTCCTCGTCTGTAATGGCCCGATGGGAACCGCTGGTGCCTTTGGGTTTGTTCAGCCCTCTGGCCGGTGATTTCTGCACCAGGTCATTTTGCTCCGCTGCATCAAAGAGCTGTCCCAGGCACTGATAGATTTTATCAATGCGGCTCTGACTCATACCTTTGATATTCTGCATAACCCGCTGCAGGTGGACCGGCTTCACATCCTTCAGCCTGATATGGCCGATTTCAGGCAGGATAAATTTGAACATAGTCCTTGTAGGTTTTATCGCTGCAGGTACCCATTTTGTACGTCTCCAGCCATTCCGCGGCCCAGTCCCGCACCAGCATTTTGCTTTCAATGACCTTACCCTCTACCAGGTCCTTTATCAGGAGAGCCTTTTTTACTTCATAGTCCGCCAGATCTTTGGCTCTGATATAGTGGCGGATACCCTCATAGGTAAACGATTTTCTAATACTCATATTGCATCATCCTTTCCGGGTACAAAAATACCCTCAAAACTTTGACTTTTCAGGGCTGCAATGATACAATATTACTTGCTACGGTGTACTGTATCATTACAGGCACGACATTGGCCCTCAATGATGGGGGCTTTTGTTTTATAATAAAAAAGGCGAATAACCGCAGTTACTCGCCAGCGCTATAAAATGGATTAGGTGGGGCGACACTCCCACATCTCCAACTAGGGCGACGGCTGCCCGTTCCGTCCTCTAAATCCATTCAGTATAGTCTATATCAGATGTAACTATATTATACGGTAATTTTTTATAGTTTGCAATAGTTTTTAAAACTTTGCGTTTTTTGTTATTTTTTATGTGAAGTGAAAAGTTAACTTCCACATCTAAGGGGTGCAAGTGGAAGTTAGTCTTTCCCCAACTTCCACTTGAAATCAAGTGGCACTTAGCCTTACACTTTCTTTATGGGCAGATGC
>CAJTER010000011.1 GCA_910575405.1 Clostridia bacterium
TGGCGAAGCCATGCATTTACCCTTGACACTGGCGGAGCGATGATTAGAATGAATGCCACCAATCAGGAGAAACGTTAAAAAAACAGCCAGCACCATACGATACTGACTGTACAACAATCTTATTTTGTTTCAATGTCCTCTTGACGGGGAGCGGTTCAAACAATCAGATGCGGCAGCCTCTTTCATCATTGCTCGGGATGAAACCGATACGATTTATGGTTTTGGTTATCTTATGCGAGGCGTTTTGTAGACAGTACCGAATGCTCCCCAGTAATTCTTGCCGTCAATTTTCTTGCATACGCGTACCCGCACGTTGTAGACCTTGCCGGACTTCAGCTTTTTGAGGGTCATGGTATGCTTTTTGAAGGTGGCGGTTTTGCTGTTCTGGCCTCTTGTGTCATAATAAACCTTGTAATAGGTTGCTGTTTTCTGTTCCTTTACAGAAATGGTCAGCTGCTTTTTGGCTTTTGAACGAAGCAGCGTGATTTCCGGCTTTGCCGGCTTGATAAGGAAGGTTTTGGAAACCGTACCCGGGCAGTTTTTGTTGCCCTTGATAGTGAGCGTAGCCTTGCCTAGCTTTGTATTGTTAGTGTACTTCACTACTTTGTAGTCGGTTTTCGGCAGGGTGTTTTTCCCCAACTTTACAACTGGAGCTGCCTTAATGGCTTTGCCGGTGTAGGTCTTGTTTGAAACCGTGATGGCCGCTTTCTTCAGGCTGGCTGGTTTGATGACGAAGGTCGCGGTCTTCCCTCCGATGTAAGCGTCGCCCTTTGCTGTTACCATTACGGTTGCTGTACCAACATTTATATTTTTTTCAAAAGTCACTTCATAATTGGCTGGATCAACGACTGCGTCTGAGACGTCTTTTACCGTAACTTCCGGCTTTATCGCCTTTCCTGTGTAAACTTTATCTGGAATGGCATCAATTTTGGCGTTTGCCAGATTGACATTCTGGTTCAGCATAACATCCGCGGCTTTTACAAGTCCCTCGAAAATCTTATATGCCGTTTCTGCCGCAACCTGATCTCGGTAGGTCTTTTCCATTCCATCAATAAGCTCCTGCAAATCCAGAATGCTTGCCGCCTCATCCTCTGTCATATTTGACGCATCCAGCTTTGAAAATCTGAGGATTTCAGCTTTTACGTAGGCAGCCTCCGCTGTGAAGGCTGCTGTTTCGGCTGTTTTCAGCGCTGTCTCATTTGTAACCAGCTTTTTCTGATCATCGGTCAGCTCCTCATAGGCTGCCCGTGCCGCAGCATTTGCCTCTTTGGCGCTCTGGATATCCTTTAAACTCGGATTGGCAGGTAACGCTTTCAAGCTTGCAATCTTCTGTTTCACATCCCCGGTTACCAGTTCATCCATCTTTTTTACAGCAGCATCCAGCTTGTCTGCATACGCGGTATATTCTTTTTTGAAGGTCTCCTTTCCGGCCTCTGTCAGATCCCCGACTCTCTTCTGCAGGGCATAGACAGCCTCTCTGTCAGCGAGGGTTACATCTGCCGGGAGCTTGTCGATTCCCTCTACCAGCTCTCGCAGAATAGCGGCGTTATCGGAGGTTGCTTCTTTGATCAGGCTGTCCAGCTTTTCTCTGGCATCCCGCACGGATTTCAGGGCTTCCTCCTGCTCCGTTATGCTCGGATCTTTGTAAAGAATGCCGTTTTCTCTGTACTGGGCGTCCAGGGTCTGGTACTGTTCCTTTGCTTTGTTCAGCTTCAGGTTGTAGTCCGCCTTATTGACATCGTAGCCGGCAAGCGTCTTCACTTCGCTGATAAAGGCCTGGGCAGCGGCTTTGGCGGCCTCGGCTTTTGTGTCATACGTTTTCTTTGCCAGATCGTAGTTGGTTTTTTCCAGATCGTATTCGGATAGACCGGTATTGAGAATGTCTCTGATAGAAACTCCTGCCAGAGTCGGCTCAGCAGCAAAAACAGCCGCTGATAAGTCAAGTTCCGCTTTGCAGGCTCTTGTGAAGTCAAAATCCTTTCCGCTTTTGACTGCGAATTGCTGGCTTACCTTTTTTGTGAAAACATCTTTATCAGCAGCTTCCGCAGAGGCAGCCGGTATTTTCGCTTTCAGAGCCTCAATTTTACTCTGCGCCAGCTGCTGGATCGCATCGGCAGTCTGGGCCGCGGTGTCCAGCTTTGCGGTGGCTGCGGCGGCATCCTTTAAAAGATACACTTCCTGTACAGCGGCCATATCATCCAGGGTAATATCCTTGTTCAGGGCATTTACCTTTGCGCAGTAGGTATCCGCCAGCTCCTGGAGCTGCGCTTGCAGCCCTGCCTTCGCGGCGGTCCAGGCGGTCTTGTCCGTGACGGCCGCCAGTGCTGTATCGGTGGTTTTAATAAAATCTACGGCAGCTGTTACCTGGTCTTTTGCCGGGCCGCTTGCCAGCGCCACTTCGTGGAGCTCCGCAGCCTTTACAGCCTCTGCCGCAGGATCGGCGGCTGTTGATTCTGTTCCTGGCGCAGGCTCCTGCGAACTCGCGAAGGCGGCTGCCGGAATCATGGTGACTGCCATAATCATCGCAGTCAGAACGGCGATTACTTGTCTTTTCATACTTCCTCCTTTTTTGTGTTTTCGATTCCTCAGATTTATTTGGTGCATGCTCCTATTATAACGCTAAGTTATATGGATTGCAAGACCAATTTTGTATTTATTTTCCATATAAACAATCTCAATATTCGCTGTGGTCGGTCAACCTCCCCAGTTCTTCCACTTCCTCCCGAAACAATCCGAAAATAAAGAGCGGCAACTGGCCGTACAGGCCCGTGCTGTCATCCGCTAAAGAACTGGCTGTGGCCGAGGTGTAGAAAGCATCCAGCGCTTCCTGCTCCGGCAGCCCGTATTCTTCCATAATGTATTCAACGATTGTCGGGATTATGGTAGCCCGTATAAGATGATGTCCCATAAAACGCTCCTTCCTGTATGCGTTTCCTTTGTAAATAAAAACTGGCGGCAGGGTCTCAGCACTCGTAGCTTGTTATAAAAGTAAGCTGCTTCAAGGCAGTCTCTGTGCAAAAGGCGATCTGATTATTAATCTGTTCAAACTGCAGACGCTAAATCGCATCTTCTTTTCGCATAATGCCCTGCAGTACATAGGAAACGGTTTCACCTACGTTATCATTGGCAATCTTTCCGATGACAATATCATAACCGTGGCAAAACGCCGGTTTCTCACGGCATTGAAGGATCATCTCAAGCCAATTCCATGGAGGGGCCTGCAAACTCCATAAGCCGAAGCTGCTTGCTGGTGCCATCCTCTGGCTGTGTTTTCCATTCGTACATATTGACAATGGCCCGGCAGCCTTTTTTTCTGCGCTTTTGATAAATCCCGGCATTCCGTTTTGCCCAGCGTTCTACCTGCTCCTGTATGTCTGTAGTATAAAAGGCAAAGCCAAAATCCCTTCCGACTTCGCTTTTTATGATAGCTGGCTGCTCCACTTCAAAGAGGGAGCCATGATAAACGATCATATGCGTTCCTCCTCTTCCTCCAGATATTCATCGAAGAAATTCATCAGATATTCCATGCCCATTCCGTGGAACTGATCGTAATCTTCCTCCAATATGTCGAGAATTTCGGTTTCCTTGAACAGCCGGTATACATCGTCGCTGGGCTGTTTTGTATGCTCTGCATAAAATTCAATACAAAAGGCTTTAAATGAGAGTTTGCTCATAGGAAGGTTCTCCTGTTCTTTTTCACGGCTGCACCATATTTTCAAATTCCTGCCGCAGCTCCCGGATATCGGTGATGCTGTTGACTCTGCGGCGTACAGCGGCTGAACCATGGACACCTTTTAGATACCAGCCCACATGCTTTCGCATTTCCCGTACTGCCGCGTATTCGCCTTTTTCCGCCAGGAGCCGCTCCAGGTGAATCTGCATCGTTTGCACTTTTTCCGC
This sequence comes from Clostridia bacterium, assembly GCA_910575405.1. Lineage (GTDB taxonomy): Bacteria > Bacillota > Clostridia > Peptostreptococcales > Anaerovoracaceae > Hominibacterium. The sequence goes on from CAJTER010000011.1 coordinate 3,901, forward strand.
CAGGGTCGGGGGCTGCGGCTTTTCTTCCCCCCTCCAGATAGCCAGGGCATCGCGGAAAATCCAGGGGTTTCCCAGAGATCCTCTTGCGATCATGACCATATCACAGTCGGTTTCCACCAGCATCCGGTTGGCGTCTTCTCCAGTGAATACATCTCCATTTCCAATGACTGGTATGGAGACAGCCCTTTTCACATTTCGTATCATAGCCCAGTCCGCGTTTCCAGTGTAATACTGCTCTCTGGTTCGCCCGTGAACTGCCACTGCGGCGGCTCCGGCAGCTTCGATGGCTTTGGCCGTTTCCACTGCGTTGATGCTCGTTTCGTCCCAGCCAATGCGGATTTTGGCAGTTACCGGCTTTCCCGCTTCCCGAACTACAGCGCTTACCAGATCGTAGATCAAATCCGGATTTTTTAAGAGAGCGGATCCTTCCCCGTTTTTTACTACCTTTGGCACTGGACAGCCCATGTTGATATCCAGAGCCGCGTTTTCCCGTTCCCGCAGAGTCTTTGCCGCGTGAGCCAGGATTTCCGGCTCGCTGCCGAATAGCTGAAAGGCCATGGGCTTTTCACCCGGGTGAATTTTCAAAAGCCGCTCTGTATTTTTATCCTTATACCAGAGACCTTTCCCGCTGACCATTTCTGAGTACACAAAAGCAGCCCCCTGCTCCTTTGCCAGACTTCTCGTCGGGCCGTCGGTGATCCCTGCAAGGGGCGCTAATAAAAACGGATTGTCTAACTCAATTGTTCCAATCTTTATCATTTTTTTCGTTTATTCTTTCTGTATATCAGCTCCAGGCCCTCCAGGGTCAAAAGCTTGTCCACATGGTCGATGCAGTCGATGCCGCTGTCGATCATGGTGGCAAGACCTCCCGTTGCGATAACTTTTACCTGCGCATCCGAACTGCTGTATTCCTGCAGCTCTTTTTTCATTTTATTTACAATATAATCCACCATTCCCATGTGGCCGTAGACCAGGCCCGACTGCATGCTGTGAATGGTGTTCCTGCAAATTACATTTCCCGGCTCTTCCAGCTCGACTTTCGGCAGCTTTGCCGTCTTTTCAAAGAGGGCGTCGGATGAAATTTTCAGGCCCGGTGCAATGGTTCCGCCCAGGTATTCGGCGTTTTCCGAGATTGCGCAAAAGGTAGTGGCTGTTCCAAAGTCGATGATAATCAGCGGTCCGCCGTATTTTGTGTGAGCCGCCACCGCGTTTACGATGCGGTCTGCTCCCACCTGCTTTGGGTTGTCGTATTTGACGATGAGTCCGGTTTTGATTCCCGGCCCGATGACGATGGCCCGCTTGTTGAAGTATTTCATGGAAAGGTGCTGCAGTGTAAACAGTACGGAAGGTACAACTGTGGAAATGATGACGTCCTCTACTTCCTCCATATTCAGTCCCTCGTACTGAAACAGCTGATTGATGACCATCCCGTATTCGTCGGCGCTCTTGTTGTTGTCGCTTTCCAGGCGCCAATTCTGGATCAGTTCCCCGTCCTGAAAAACGCCCAGGACAATATTCGTGTTTCCTACATCAAATGCTAGTAGCATGGCTTGCTGTCTCCTTTGCTCTGCTTTTTTTGAATTCCGCAAGTAATTATACTATAGGTTGCCCGTTTAATAAAGGAAAGATGGGGAAAAAGTTGCAGGAAGGCGGGAATTTGGCGAGGATTCTACGTAAAGATTGTCTGTCCTGTGATTTAGTATCCAGGTCTTAACCGATTAACGAAAGTACATCTGCAATTTGTATGCTTATTGATTTTTACTTTTTTCAGTTTGACAGACAGCTCATTTCATCGTTTTGATGAAAAATCCCGTTTTTCATCTAGCACTAGTATTATATGAATTGTGTTTATTTATGTCGACAAAAATGTTACACTATTGGTTCAGAATGCGATACAAAATGCATACTATGTAAAACATTTTATGTCAAACTATTGACTTTATTTTCTAAATGGTATATAATGGAATCTATTCTATGAAAGAGGTGAGAAGGATGGCGACTACCAATATTAATGTTCGCGTGGATTCTGCCTTAAAGCAGGAGGCGGAAATCCTGTTTAAAGATCTGGGGCTTACTATGTCCTCCGCCATTACCATGTTTCTCCGCAGTGCGGTCAACCACGATGGAATCCCCTTTGAGGTGAAACGCATGATATCAAATACCGAAACGAAGGCAGCTCTCACCGAATGTAAGGAAATGGTATGGGGAGATGAAGAAGATCCTAGACAGCTATAGATGGTATCGTTTCTTCGGCGATATGGCGGATGAATGTTTGAAAAGGATACTGGCCTTTATGACAAAATTGTATTTAAATGATATTTTAAAAAAACTCGATATTAACCTAGAACGTGTAAAACTAATACGCCATGCAAAGTCTGACAAAGAGTTTTTTAAATGCTATGAAGCGAATATGATACAGGAGTATACACAATGTCAACGGAAGGACTTTTCGCGTGAATACGATTACTGGATTGTTTTTGTAAGTGACAAAGGGACGACTGCTCTGCTGGAAGGTTGCTATAAGGTATTAGGTGAGCAGGACAGGAACCCGGACCTACTCCCTGCAGGTTTTCCTCTTCCTGAGTGGTTTAATGGGGAAGGCAGTTATTTCACTTTGGAGCATGTGGATTTACTGAGCGACTATGAACATCGCTTAATTATTGATTGGGGAAAAGCCACACGTTCCTGGCATCAAAGAGCAATCTATGAAAAAGAAATAATCGCGATACAGGCCCATCAAATAGCTGAATTTACAGGATACGATAATGTTGTTTTAACATTCAATGAATTAGCCGATATTATTAATGACAGTGAAACATATTCCGATTGGCATACCGCACTTTCTTCTGTGAGCGCAGTATACTTAATTACGGATAAAGTCTCCGGAAAACATTATATCGGATCAGCATATGGATCCGGCGGCTTGCTGCAGCGATGGTCTTCTTATGTCTCCACAAAGCATGGAGAGAATAAAAAATTGAAAGAACTTCTTAAGCAATACCCTGACCGATACCGGGAATTTCAGTTTTCAGTACTCCAAATTTGCTCTAAAAGTGTACTGGAGGATGAGATTATACGGCTTGAAAGCCTGTATAAAGATAAACTTTTGACCAGAATACACGGTCTGAATGACAATTAAGCTTCTGCTGAAAAGCGCTCTGGCAGATCGGGTCGATGACCGGGAAATCTACATGAAGGGGATTGACGCCAGCTACCATTATGAGGGCTACAATGTGTTTAAGGCCGAAGAGCTTTTGCGGCAGAGGATCTTTAGCTGTTTAACATTCGTACCGTATGTTATGTCATATGGATGCGCAGGATAAGAATATCGCCTTGTTTGGCGAGTGCGAGGATGAATGGAAATGAAAGCTGAAAAAGATATATTCGCACTGCTGAAAAATCCGCCTGATTATAAAATCGATCGGGACTTTGAGCAAGAAAAGGAGAAAATTTCAAACAAGATCACTATCAGCGATAAAGAACGGGCTCTGTGCGAAAAAAGCAGCAAGCTCAGCGACCCCCGCACTAGGTATATCATTCATACGTAAATGGGAGTGCTTCATGACTGTTCCTGTATGCATGCGAAAGCCATTCCGCCTGAGTTCCTTGAAGTACGCTATGAGTTTGAAACCGATTTATAAATCTTGTAAAAAATGTCGGCTGGTAGCTATCATGAGAAGCTGCCTGCAAAACCCGGAAAAGCTACCTGCCGCAGTGCGTTTCCTGACTCGTCTTTCCGCCAAAGCCGAGGATGTCTCTTTCTTGATAATTTGCCGGAACGCTTCTATTATCTGAGTAAGGCCGCAAAATCGGTGGGCAATATGCTTCACGATGCTGTGCTGGAATTCGGCTATAGCGGCAAGGACTTTCTTCGCCTGTTTATTCAGTCGGGAATTGCGGAACAGCTCGAAAGCGGAAATCCCAAGTACGCAGCTTTGAAGACTCTGACCTTTGAAGCAGCAAACCGGAAATGGCTCCGTTACATTGCGGCAAACCGGATCGGTAACATAACAGTTCAGGATTATGACATCGTAATCGGCCCTGTTGCAAACGATCAGGCAATCCGAACGCTAAACAATTATTTGAAAGGATGATATTTCCCGAAAGACGTGGCAATTCAGCTGCTTCTTCCTCAAAGGCTCAAAGAGCAGTTTGTTTTCAAAACAGGGAAAGCATGCCTGATAGGAAGTATACGTTGGAAAATACCAGGTGCCATTAGAAAGGAGTCAACTTATGAACAGAGAAATGAGAAAAAAAGAAAGACAGGCTTCCCAGCAGGCGGTAAAGGAAATGCTGCTTCGCGGGACAGAAGGCACACTCTCCATGCATGGAGACGATGGCTATCCCTACGGTCTGCCCGTCAACTACATTTATTTCCATGATGCTATCTACATCCACACCCTGAACCAGGGCTACAAAATCGACGCACTGAAGGCAAACCCGAAGGTCTGCTTTTCCATTATCGTCCGTTCAGAAATTATTCCCCGGCTGTATACGGCCCGCTACGAAAGCATCGTTGCTACAGGTGATGCTGAATTCGTCGAAAATGAGAGTGAACGAAAGCAGGTTATGGAAGCTTTTGTTAGCCGCTTTTCGCCAGGGTTGGAAGAAGGCGGAGCAAAATTTATCAAAGCCTCTCTGGGCAGAACCGCCATTGTCAAGATCCGGATTCGTGAAATCAAAGGGCGCACCTTCCGGTATGATGCGGCAGTCGAGAAGGCACGCTCATAAAAAACGGGAGCCACTGCAGCATTTAGCCGCTATGGCTCCCGATATAAAGGCAGACTGCGCGCAAAAAAGCTGTCCATGCATCGGGCACATTTCTCCTACACTGCAAGAATCCCGTCTTCCAGGCCATGAATATCCTGAGCAGAAAGAAATCCGCAGGATATTTATGGCCTACGCTATGTCTTATTCTAATCCTGTGCAAGAGTAAACTGATCTACCAGTTGTTTTAAATTAGCTGCCTCAGCGGAAAGCTCCTGACTGGCTGCCGCGCTTTCCTCGGCAGTAGCGCTGTTGCTTTGAACAACCGCGGAAATCTGGTTAACTCCTTCATTGACCTGTGAAACAGCATCCGACTGCTCGCCTGACACTGCGGAGATCTGATCGATGGATCCGACCATGGAGTCGATGTACGCTACGACCTGGGCCAGTGTGTCAGCTGTATGTTTCGCAATTCCTGTACCTGTCTCCACAGCTTCTGTAGAATGTGTAATCAGCCGGGCGGTGTTCTGGGAGGCTTCCGCGGACTTGCTGGCCAGGTTGCGAACTTCATCTGCCACAACGGCAAAGCCCTTGCCCGCAGCGCCTGCCCGCGCAGCCTCTACTGCCGCGTTCAGCGCCAAAATGTTGGTCTGGAAGGCGATGTCCTCTATGGTCTTGATAATCTTTCCGATCTCTTCTGAGCTTGACTGAATTTTTCCCATAGCACCCACCATATCCTGCATCTGCTGATTGCAGACAGAAAGGCCTTTTCCCGCGTTGTGGGCCTGTTCGCGTACCTTCTGTGCACCGTCGGCAGTATCCTTGACCTGACCCGAAATCTCGCTGATTCGAGCTGCAAGCTCTTCTACGGAGCTGGCCTGTTCCACAGCGCCCTGACTTAAGCTCTGGGCGCTTGTAGATACCTGATTGCTGGCGCTTGATACTTGTTCGGCGGAAGTATCAAGCTGGCAGAGTATCTGGCTTAATTCCACCTTCAGGTTGCGCATGGAATGCAGGATGCTCTGGAAGTCACCTACGTAGGCTTCCCGATTCCTGGACTGTATATCCAGATTCTGATCCGCCATTTCACCCAGAAGATAATCGATGTCATGGAGAATCGCAGACAATCCGCTCACCAACTCCGCGGTAGACTGAGCCAGCATTCCTGTTTCATCCCTGCTGACAACTTCCGGAACCGGCGATTCCAAATCACCTTCTACTAACAGCCGCATGCGTTCGGCACAGGCTTTCATTGGCCGGCTGATGCTGCCTGCCAGTTTCAGAGCGACTATGATGGAAAGCAGGATAGCAATCACCATTATCACCAGATTTATGGTAATGTCAAAATATGTAGAAGCGAGATAGTCCGACTTGGGAGCAACAACTGCCACGCTCCATCCATCCGTGCTGTTTACTGGCGCATAAGCTGCAAACATGCTGTTTTTGCCGCTCTTATAGCTTCCAAATCCGTTCTTTCCTTCGCGCATAGCAGTATGGATGGACGCCAGCTCTTTGAGAGAAGAATCGCTTTCCGCCTCTTTTTCAATATTCTGTACTGTGACGGTATCCACAGTAGTATCCGCGATGGTGTCGCCGGAGCTATTGATCATGTACGCACGGTTGTGCGCGCTGACATGAATTGAGGAAACGATATCGTTCAGAAAAGTCTCGTGAGGAACAAAGTAAACCACGCCCTCAATATCGGCTCCCTGGATCCCGCCTTTATAAATGGGGGCCGCTACCATAATGGAAAGCTCTCCCGTTATCTTGCTGATCAGCGGCTCTGATACATAAACATTTCCCTGCATTGCCTGTTTGACATATTCACGGTCGGAATAATCCTTTCCATCGAAAATGCTGATGCCATCCGGGCCAATGATGTTACCGCGCTGGAAATCATGCATACTGGCACGCTCGTCTATGATGGAGCGCTTTTCCTTTAACGGGACGTTTTCATCAAGAAGCTGCGAGATACAGCCCGTGTCCATGGCAACATTTTTGTAGGCAGCCAGCTCCTGCTCAATGCGTTCCGCAGCAAGAGCCGCCGTCTGACTCATCATCTGATCCACAGTTGATGTGGTGCTGCTATAGTTAAGTGTAATACTGATTGCTCCCACTATGAGCTGTGTCGCCAGAACTGTCACCATAAGGCATAGAGTAATTTTTGTCCGGATACTTTTCATGTTTTCCTTACCTCCTAGTGTCTGATTGATAATTATTGTGAATAGTGCTGAATATTTGGTTATGCCGTAAGATAGCTCAACTATAGCACAAAATCGACAATAAATCCACCCTTTGCTTCCTCAGAGGATAAGGAAATAACATAGTTCCCGATTCCGCCCAGATAGAAGTCCAAAATATGAACAGTAACATTGTACATGTCCATATCTTGAACGAATTTAGATAAAAAAGGAGAAATAACATAAAAATTGTTCAATTTATGAACAAATAATAAAAATTATAACAGCCGATGCGCTTTTAAAAACCTATCACTTTGCGTATTCCCCAGGTAAAAAAGCAAATTAATAACAAATATCCACAAGTTAAAAGCAATATAGTATTGGCATATAACTTGCTTTTTTAATATGTGCGCGCAGCTATGTTATTGTTCATAGTGGGTACTCTCATCAATCAGTGCACGGAATTCTTTTGAAAGAGCCCACAGTGAAAATGGAGGTTTATTATGACTGAGAAAGGAAAAACTACCCTGAAACGAGCTTTAGGGTTCTGGCAGTCCTTTGGTATTGCCGTAGGCCTTGTAGTAGCAGGAACGACGATGGTATCCCTTGCATTTAACTTTGGAGCAATAGGGCCTGCCTTTATCATACCTGCGGCCATTGCAGGCGTCGCCAGTATTCTCATTGCAACGTCCTATGCGGAGCTTGCAGCAGCTATTCCGGGAGCGGGAATGATCGTAGATTACACGCTCCCGGCCATGGGGCGTAGCACCGCAATCTTCGGAATGCTGACAGGATATATTGTGCTGATTACAGCGGGGGGAGCCTGTGAATGCTTTATCGCAGGTCAGTGCGCCGAATCTGTCTGGGGTATCAATTATAAAGTATTTGCAGCAATTTTACTGATCTTTTTCATGATTGTAAACTGTCTGGGTGTGGAAGCGCTTGGGAAATTTCAGATCATACTGACGGTAGGCATGATGGCCATTCTTGCAATTATGGGAATTGGCGGACTTTTTAATATTGGTACGGTATCCGATCCTTCCCCTATTGAGTTTAATCCCTACGGGTGGGATACTGTGCTCACTTCAATTGGAGCCGGTATCTGGCTTTATATTGGAATTGAATATGTCTGCCCAATGTCAGAAGAGATTATCAATCCGGAAAAAAATGTACCAAAAGCCATGATCTGCGGCGTTATAGCAATTTTTGTCTGTGATATGCTCTTTGGACAGGCTATCGTGCGCTATGTACCCCTGGATGTTTTGACAACTTCTAATGTGCCTCAGCTGGAAGGCGCTGCTGCCATGTTTGGCTCCATTGGAGCTATCGCGCTTGCCATTGCCACTATCTTTGCAGGGGGAAGCTCTGCGGATTCCCATATGGCCGCTGTGCCCAGAATGCTTTACGGTCTTGCCAGGGACGGAATGCTTCCAAAGCGCTTTGCGTATCTTCATCCAAAATTCAGAACCCCATGGGTAGCGATTATCGTAGTTTTCTGCTGTATGTCTGTGCCTTTTTTCATCGGGCTTGATATTAATTCCATTATGGATTTAGTCAATACAGCTTGTACAGCATGGCTTATTTCCTACATCATCGTGCAGGTGGATTTAATTATTCTGAGGAAGAAATATCCGAACCTCCACCGTCCCTTTAAAAGCCCTGCATACCCCATTCCCCAGATCATCGGCATTATCGTATGCATTTACGCCATCGTTACAATGGGTACGGATGTCATACTGAGCACAGCTCCATACCTCGTTGTATTTGCTGCATATTCCCTGATTTGGGTAAAATTTAAGATGAAAGAAAAATGTTTTGCGCCAGTGCCAATGGACAAGCTTGCTGGAGTAAAACCAGAATTTGACAATTGATCAATTTCATAACGAACAGAAAGGAGAATCACGATGAGTTATACAATGAATTTTGAATTTGTTCTACCTACTAAAATTAAGTTTGGAGAAGGAGTTTCCCGAGAGATTGCGGCGGAAATCAAAGGACTTGGAAAAGAAAGGCCCCTGATTCTTACAGATAAAGGGTTGCTGAAGGCAGGAGTAGTTGATAAAATAGCGGCGGCATTAGCAGCAGGAGGACTCCAATATACAATCTTTGATGAAATCGAGCCCAATCCAAGGGATCTGACTGTGCAGAAAGCATATGAAGCAGCTACAATATGCCGCGCAGATATTCTGGTAGCCATTGGCGGCGGGAGTTCTATGGATACGGCAAAAGGCGTAGGTGTTCTTATGAGCCATGGCGGCATTATAAACGATTATGAAGGGCTTGATAAAGTTACAAAGCCAATCTGCGATTTAATTGCGATTCCGACAACCGTAGGAACCGGAAGCGAAGTAACCTTCTGGTCGGTGATTACAGATACAAAGAGACATTTTAAAATGAGTGTCGGCAGTCCATTGGTAGCTCCAAAGCTGGCGCTGGTGGATCCGGATCTTGTAGCCAGTCTGCCACCTTCCATTATCGCTTCTACTGGAATGGATGCCCTGACCCACGCAATTGAAGGATATACCTGTACTCTGGCGGAACCCATTACAGATGCCTGTGGTATTTACGCAATTAAAATGATTGCGGATAATTTGAGGAACGCAGTTTATACAGATGATTCCCAGGCAAAAGCCAATATGCTCCTTGGAAGTCTTATTGCCGGAATCTGCTTTGGAAACTCGGATATTGCAGGAGTTCATTGTATGGCAGAGGCTCTTGGCGGACTTTATGATACGCCTCATGGAATCGCTAATGCTATCCTGTTGCCTTATGTAATGGAATACAATTATGTAGCAAGCCTTGATAAATTTGCGGAAATTGCGAAAGCTATGGGCGAGCCTATAGATGGTCTGTCAAAACGTGATGCGGCTTACAGAGCTGTTACAGCAGTACATAAGCTGAACCAAGATCTGGATATGCCAACGCTGAAGGATATTGGCGCAAAGGAAGAAGACCTGCAGGAGCTGGCGCAGAGATCCTCAGTTAATGTTTCTGTAGACAGCAATCCCAGAAAAGCCGGGAAGTCTGACTTTCTCGCATTATTTCAGAAAGCATATCACTAATTCTAATGATTTCATTACATGCCACGCAAGGGGAAGCTGTAAAAGCTTCCCCTTGCGGCAAATTGAGAAAAACAAGGAGGAAGATTTCCATGAAGCAGTTTGATTCACGAAATATCGACCGCAGAGCGGGAAGACTTTTAGATTATCATGTGGGTCTGCTCAAGGGCCAACATGACGAATTTGCGCTAGAAGGTCAAAGTTACTATTGCCGTAAGGGGGAACAGGAAGCTTACATGAAAATCGGCTATAATAAGAGAAAAAAACTATTGTCCAGAACTTTTAATCTGGAAGTTTCTTCTATTCTGTATGATATCGATTTTCCAGAGGATTTTTCCCTGAAGCTGCGGTTTAAAGGTTTTCCTAATATAACAGGCGCTTTTTTTCAGGGGCAAAAGACATCAAAAAAATATGAAAGCTTTTTTCAACAAGCAGATCTAATGGAACATATCACCTATCAGGCAAAAAAGGTAGAACTTGCTTATGTGAACATTCAGCACAGCAAAGCGGCCCGCAAAATGGAAATAACCGTATGCCCTTATGCGGGTGCCTTTTTATGGGTTATTTTTCCGCCAGTTTTTTATGATATGCGTCTGAAAAGAGAAGAAATGGTTGCAGTACACAGAACAGCAGAGCTTATTACCGAGCATATAACAAAGTACTTCGGACAATAGTGAGGAGTGATATGAAGCATGCTTATATTACAGCAGTAGCAGTGAGGAGGCGATACAGAGATGAGTACCTTAAACCCATATTTTTATGCATATAACCCTCAGCTTTTGGCCTTTGAAAATGCATGGGTTCGTTTTTTAAAAGAAGGTGCAGTACCAAACTCCGTAATAAACGATGTAATTAAAGAATCCTGGCTGAGATGCAGAGAAACGAACTTGGATCCTCTGAGCAGGGAACCAATTCCCCTAAGGTCGACCGAGGACCTTCAGGCGCGGATAGATAAAAATAAAAATTTGCTTTTAATTGTGATGCCCTTTTTATCTATGCTCTTTGATATTGTAAAGGAAACAGGGTTTCGGGTCGATTTTATTGATAAAGACGGTATTATTTTAAAATCCATAACCACCGATTCTTTAGAAGCCCTGTGCCATAAGACGCTTTCCCACCCCGGCGCCTGCAGACGCGAGGAAGTCTCGGGAACCAACGCCTTTGCCCTTGCTCTGAGGACAAAGCTTCCCATACAGGTATCAGGCGCAGAGCATTATATGCAGCAATTTCACAGATGGTCTTGTTCTGCGGCGCCCATTTTAGACAAAAACGGAAATGTACTGGGTGCCATCAGCGTCGCAGGCCATTATGAGCAGGTTCACCGTCATACTTTAGGCATGGTATCAGCCGTTGCTCAGGCTATTGAAGATGAGCTGTATATTCAGGAAATGAACCAGCAATTGATCCAGCACAACCAACAGCTCAATACGATTTTCAGTATGATTACTGATGGGGTCGTATATACCATAGGCGGAAAGGTTATTCAGATCAATAAGGAGATGTGCACACTTTTAGGCATGAAGGAATCAGATATCTTGGGAAAAAAGGTGGAATCCATTATTTCTACAACTCCAGATATTGCAAAACTTATTCATGACAAACGGCCTGATAACCAGAATCGGCAAATCGTTCTAGAAGGAAAGGGACGCATTTGCAACTGTCTTTTTGATGTGCGAACTCTTTCCGACAGCAGTGAAGGCGGTCCTGAAGAAATGATGGTTTTCACTCAGGTTGAAGAAATCCAGATGCTGGCCCAGAAAATCGTAAGTACAAGTCAATATACTTTTTCAGATATTATAGGCAGATCTCAGTCCCTTCAGGATACCATTGATATGGCAAAGAGAGCTGCCCTGTTTAATTCCAGGATTATTCTTGAGGGGGAGAGTGGAACGGGGAAAGAAATGCTGGCTCAGGCCATTCACAATTACAGCGGCAGAAGGCACAATGCTTTTATTGCAGTGGACTGTGGCGCAATCCCCAAGGAGCTCTTTGAGTCAGAATTGTTTGGCTATGAGAGAGGTGCCTTTACAGGCGCCAGGGCCGAAGGAAAAATTGGACTTATTGAACTGGCCGACAAAGGAACTTTGTTTTTAGATGAAATCGGAAATATGCCTCTTGATATGCAGGTAAAGCTGCTCCGAACTCTCCAGGAAGGTACGATTACGAAAATCGGAGGTACAGAGCAGATTGAAATTGATATTCGCATTATAGCTGCCACCAATACGGATCTTCAGACAGCAGTGGAGGAGGGAACCTTCCGAAAGGATCTGTTTTACCGGCTGAATGTATTTCACATTATGATGCCTTCCCTGAGAGAACGAAGGGAAGATATTCCCCTCCTTGCGAGACACTTTGTAAATCAAAGCAGAGGCAAAAAACAAGAGCTTTCTATCGATCCGGAAGCCATGAACATATTGGTATCCTACGACTGGCCCGGAAATATCAGGGAGCTGGGAAATATCATTGAGCGAGCTGTAATCATGTCAGACGGCAAGCGGATCATGAGAAGAGATCTGCCGCTGGAAATTCAGGAACGCAGCAGCTTTTACGGGGAACAAACGATCAATATGACTTTAGAGCAGGCATCGCAGAACTATATTCTGCATATCGTCTCCCAGTGCAGTGGAAATATCAGCAAGGCAGCAAGAATTTTAGATGTTTCAAGGACAACAGTTTACAAAGCAATCGCACAGGAAGCGCATATGGAAGGAGGCTGAAGATGGCCAGACAAAATGCACATAAACAAGATATTGAGAGCAGACGCTGCAAAAAGTACGAACTGGTGATACAGGGCGGCAGAAAACTGAGCTTTGAGCCTGATGAAATTTCCGGTCCTTTGAACATCGGAATTTCAGAAGGGAAGATTCAGAAGATTTCTCAGGACCCTCTGCTGGGAGTACAAGTGTTGGATGCTGCCGAAAGACTGGTACTGCCGGGTTTTATTGACTTTCATTCCCATGTAGATGGCAGGGTATTTTCTTCCAAATGTGTGGCAAGACAGGGAGCTACGACTACAATCGGAGGGGAACGGAGCTTTGACGGTCTAGCGATCCGAAATATCGAAGAAAAGGGATTTCTCATTAATCATGGATTTTTTGTTTCTCACTCCTTTACACTGAGAAAAGCAGCAGGAATCAGCGATCCCTATCAAGGGGCCTCGGATTCGGAAATTCAGAACATGGTTATGCTGGCGGAAAAGTTTCTGCAAAGTGGATCCTTTGGCATTCATTTTGGTTTGGAATTAGTTCCAGGAACCTCAGAAAAGGAACTGATGGCGCTTGCTCAGGTGGCTAAGGCTTACAACCGGATACTTCTCATACATATGAGAAAGGATGGACGGCAGGCCATACAGACCCTGGGAGAAGTATTTAAAATTGCGAAAGCAACTGGCGTTTCTGTCCATATTCTTCACTTAATGTATATGGTAGGCTTTAAAGGAATCATGGAAGATGCTCTTCTTCAAATTGAGGCAGCTATTGATAGCGGGTGCGATATTACGGCAGACACAGGGCTGTACAGTGCCTTTCCTGCCTGCATTGGCTCTTCTATTTTAGATGGTGAGTGGTATAAAAAGTATGGAGAACAGGTTTCAGTCAGAAATCTGATGATTTCCTCGGGTATATATGCGGGAAAGATCTGCACCAAAGAGTGTTACCGTTATTTGAGAGATGAATTTCCCAATACCTTGGTCACAGTTTTTGTCTTAGATGAAGCTGAAATTCCCACCGCTCTGAAAAAGGATTATGTTTTTGTATCTACAAATGCGGCGGATGGGCCTCATTATGAAAGGATTGGGCATCCGGAAACAGCTGGGACTTTTCCGCGTCTTATCAGAAAATATGTTTTGGATAACCATGTGCTGGAACTTCCTCAGGCAATCAAAAAAATTTCTTTGCTTCCGGCCAGACGTTTCGGGCTGAATGGTAAAGGCAACATCAAAGAAGGATATGATGCGGATCTTGTGATTATTGACCCAGATACGATTTGCGACAGAGCGGATTTTATCGACCAAGGGGATCCGAATATGCCTCCCGATGGAATTTCTGCTGTTATTGTAGGCGGAAAGGTGCTTTTGCAGGATAACGTATTTACCCAGGCTGTAAATGCAGGGAAAATGCTCAATTGCTGCAGGGTTTGATATACGGATGAGGAAAAGAGCGCAGGTTAGTACCTGCGCCCCGGCTTCCTTTATCCTTTTATCCCCAGCTTTCCTTTAAAATCACCCACGGACGTGGCCTGTCAGATAATATTTCGGGTCGAATTCATCCGCGATTGCTTTCCGCTTGTTGTAGCTGCCGTAGGTTTCCCAATGGTCGTAGACTACGCTGTTGAACAGGTATGGCGACATGTTATCAGGAGCTGGTGTGATTTCCACTTCGCTGCCGCTCAGCAGCATTTTGGCCTGTTTAGGGAACAGGCACTGGTTCATATGGGGGCAGATCTCCTGTCATTGTGGAGGTCATGACCGACTGGGCCAGAGACGGGCCGCTGCCTGCTTTTGAATAATCTGGTTCCTGCCTAAAAGATCGTTTATCTGAGACTGCCGGCGCAGCAAAATATCCTGTTCGCGCCGGCAGCTTTTTTCCGCACTGATATAGAGAAGGATCGGCTCTGCAGGTTATGAGCGCTTCTAATGTATTGCCCCCGCCGGGCAGGCTTTTTTGCAGGCACCGCAGCGGATGCACTCCGGATGGTTGGCGTTTTGTGCAGGATCGATGTTCATTTTGCAGACCTTAGCGCACGTTCCGCAGCCAGTACATGCCTTCTTGTCGATCCGGTAGCGAAATACGGATATGGGATTGAATATGGAGTAAACTGCTCCCAGGGGGCATATGTATTTGCAAAACGGCCGGTAAATGAAAATGGACAAAAATAAAAGGATCAGCAGGAGCACGTTTTTCCAAAGATACAGCCAGCCCAGGGCGCTGTGCATGGAGCGGTTCAAAAGCACAAGGGGAATCCCACCCTCCAGTGTGCCGGCCGGGCAGATCAGCTTGCAAAAGTAAGGCGCACCCTGCCCCAAAACATCCACCAAAAACATAGGCAGCAGGATTACAAAGAGCACCAGAATCACGTATTTCAGTTTTCGCAGCATCCTCTCTCCAGGAAAGGTTTTTAGCTTTGCAGGGAACGGTATTTGATGGAGCAGATCCTGAATCAGCCCAAAGGGACACAGCCAGCCGCAGACAAAGCGTCCAATCAGTGCGCCGACAAACATCAGAAAACCTGCTGCGTAAAAGGCGGCTTTCAAATTCCAGCTGCCGATTACAGCCTGCATGGCTCCTATAGGGCAGGAGCCCAGAGCTCCCGGGCAGGAATAGCAGTTTAGACCCGGGACGCAGAGTTTTTTCAGGCTTCCCCTGTAAATTTTCCCATAGAAAAAACCTGCCAGATAGCTGTTTGTAAGCAGCGCCCAAAGCGCCTGAATCCCATGGCGCTTCCATTCTTTTGTATTCTTTCTTTTATCCAATTCCAATACACTCCATGCAGATATTAATGGCTTTTTGCCAGACCATGGACATCTCTCCCCGGTAAATTCCAAGCCCCATCAGAAGAAGCCCGGCAGCAGCAATCAGAAACCCGATTTTGGGAGGGCGCAGGAAGCTCATTACTGGACTCCTTTCAGTTCTTGTTCCACAATTTCCTTCCATTCCTCCAGAGAGCGGCTTCCGGAATACGTTTCTCCTGCAATATTCCCGTTTTTGTCTACGAAAAAGGTTTCCGGAACTGCGTTAATCCCTTCAAGCCTGCCGTTCAGATATCCTTTATCCGGTATCAGGAAGGGGTAGGTCGCGCCAGTGTGTTCGGCCAAAAGCTTTGCTTTTTCTATGGCCTCTTCGTCTTCGCTGCCTGAAGTATCCACAGCATCCAGAACAATTCCCACAACCTGGACGCTGCGGTCAGCCATTTCACTGCTCAGCCTTTCCAGATCCGGAATTTCCTGGATGCAAGGTCCGCACCAGGTGGCAAATACATTGACCAGAGTCAGATCATAGTCTGCGAACATTTCCCGGTTATAGCTTTGACCTGTTACATCCTTCATGGTAAAATCCCCCAGACTACCTGCTCCATCCCCTTTGCCTGCAGCTGGCTCTTCCGTTGAACCACATGCAGTAAAAATGATCAGACAACATAAGCTGCACAAAACCAGCAGCCATAAAATATTCTTTTTTCCTTTCATAGTAGCATCATACTCCTTTTTCAAGCTCCCCAGCAAATTCCCTCTGGCTATGAAAAACCGGCGGGCAGTTCAGCCTGCCCGCCAGTATCGTATTTTCCGTTTTTCTCACATGCAATTGTGAAGCCAACCTGCACATGTTTATTTTAAAGTAACCAGAACATCCCCTGCATTTACAGAAGCGCCCTTTGCAGCCGGTACTGTGTCTACTGTTCCAGCAGCAGGTGCCATGATTTCGTTTTCCATCTTCATAGCTTCCAGGATTACCAAGACATCTCCTGCATTTACTGCCTGCCCCGGTGTAACCTTTACTTCCAGAACGGTTCCAGGCATTGGTGCGCTTACGGAATTTGCTCCTGCCGAAGGCGCCGGTGCTGCTTTTGGTGCTGCCGGTGCCGGCGCTGCTGGTGCGGCGGCTGGAGCAGGTGCTGCTGGAGCTGCGGTAACAGGTGTGGATACGCCGCCTACTTCTTCCACTTCTACCTCATATGCAGTACCGTTTACAGTTATATTATATTTTTTCATTTTATTTTACTCTTCCTTTCCTGATAATTGATTGTTAAAACTTTCTGCTGTCTATGCAATCGGCGCGGCCGGCATCTCCCCAGACCGTTGTATCGCCGGATATTCTGCTGATCTTGCGAACCACCAAATTGTTCGCTGAGCCGCCCTCATACGCTGCGATTGCTGCGGAAATCACGGCAATCAGGCTATCGTCCGCTGCAGCCGGAGCTGCTGGTGCGGCCGGCGTGGCAGCTGGCGCTGCGCTGGCCTGCGGCTTTTCTTCCTTTTTGGGACGATATGTAAATTTCGTCATAATTGCTACGCATCCCCACAGCAGGATCAGTACGAGGAATGTGATTCCCATACCCATGATGGTTGTAATTCCGGCTCCAGCCAGCTTTTCGCCCATGGACAGGCTGTGCATGGTTTCGGGATTTGCAAATTGTTCCATTAAGCCCATTTACGCCACCTCCTACAGTGGAATATTGCCGTGCTTCTTAGCAGGCAGTGATTCTCTCTTGGTGCTCAGCATATCCAGCGCGCTGATAATCCGCTGTCTTGCTGTAGCTGGTTCAATAACGTCATCTACATAACCCATTTCCGCTGCCCGATATGGGTTATTAAATTTCTCTTCATACTCTGCGATTTTTTCCTGTCTCTTGGCGTTTGGATCGTCGGCTGCTTTGATATCCTTTTTAAATACGATATTTGCAGCACCGGCAGCTCCCATTACGGCAATCTGCGCGCTCGGCCATGCCAGAACAATATCAGCTCCCAGTTCCTTGTTGCACATTCCGATGTATGCTCCGCCGTAAGCCTTTCTCAGGATCATGGTGATCTTAGGCACAGTCGCTTCGCAGTAAGCGTACAGCATCTTTGCTCCATGACGGATGATTCCGCCGTATTCCTGGTCAGCGCCCGGAAGGAACCCAGGAACATCTTCAATAGTCAGAACCGGAATGTTAAAGGCATCGCATCTTCTGATAAACCTTGCGGCCTTGTCAGAAGCATTGATATCCAGGCAGCCTGCTCCGAACTTGGGCTGGTTCGCGATAATACCTACTGTAGCTCCGTCCAGACGGATAAAGCAGGTTACCATGTTCTTTGCGTAATGGGGCATTACATCGAAAATTTTGCCGTCATCCGCAAGCTTTGTAATAATATCATACATATCGTATGCTTTATTTGGGTTGTCCGGAATAATCTCGTTAAACTCCGGTATCATTCTGTTTGGATCATCATTGGTCGCGTAGATAGGAGCTGTTTCCAGGTTGTTGGAAGGCATATAACTGAGCAGCTCTCTTACCTGCATCAAGGTCTCCCTGTCATCGCTTCCTATAAAGTGAGCAACACCGCTGACCGTATTGTGAGTCATGGCGCCGCCCAGCTGTTCTGCGGAAATATCTTCGCCCGTAACCGTCTTAATAACTTCCGGTCCGGTTATGAACATCTGGCTTGTCTTGTCTACCATGAAGATAAAGTCTGTAATCGCCGGAGAATAAACAGCACCGCCTGCACAAGGCCCCATGATTACGGAAATCTGCGGAATTACGCCGGATGAAATCGTATTGTTGTGGAAGATCTTACCAAATCCAGAAAGTGCGTTGACGCCCTCCTGAATTCTGGCGCCACCGGAGTCATTAAGTCCTACGATAGGCGCTCCCATCTTCAGAGCCATGCCCTGTACCTTTACGATCTTTTCTGCGTGGTATTCACCCAGAGATCCACCCAGTACGGTGAAATCCTGCGCATATGCAAATACCAGTCTGCCGTCTACCGTACCATAGCCGGTAACAACGCCTTCGCTGGGCGCCTTGGTGTCAGCCATGTCAAAATTGGTACATCTGTGGGAAACAAAAACATCGTTTTCCACAAAGCTGCCCTCATCAAAGAGAATATTCAGTCTCTCTCTTGCGGTCAGCTTCCCTTTTTTGTGCTGCGCATCAATTCTTTTCTGTCCTCCGCCCAGAGCAATCTCTTCCTTAAATTGGCGAAGTTCCTCAAGCTTGTTCATATATATTTCCTCCTTAAGTATTTTGGATGTTTTGTGAAATATTTATCAGTGCATGGTATATCAACCTCACTATATCGTAAATCAAGCCCTTTTGCAACCAAAAATCCGTTGTATACATTATTCTTACAGCGTTTTTTGAAGCATGAAATTCAGCGGCTTTCATCCTGCCAGCCTCCAGGCGGAAATGGAGCAAAACCGAGAACAAAAAACAGCTGTACGAAAGAAAAACTTCCATTCGCGCAGCTGCTTTTAAACGCGCTCTCCCCTGCGCATTTAAACAAGGAAATATTTTTATTAACTTGAATTTTTTTACAAATCATGATATACTATACCCGTTGCCGCTCCCAATCTGGCGACAGAAAGGGGTGAGAGCTTGGAAGCCCTGATTACACTATGCCTTTCCGTCGTAGCGGGTATAATTTGTCATTATATCTGCAAATGGCTAGACGGCAGAGGTAAGAAGCGCGGTGACTAGCATTCGAAAACCCACAGAGCGCCATTCTGTGGGTTTTCAGTTGTGAGTGCTTGGACTCTAATTACACCTATATTACAAATATTGTAACATAGTCTCTCCTCTATTTCAAGTATATCCGAAAACAAATTTTTTATGCCTCGGAAACTGTGTATTGCCTGCTTGAACCTTGGCATCCTGACACTGCCTGTTTTCCCAGCCGCCGTGCCCGTCTATTGCCCTCCTGCAAAGCTCCTTATTTGTACAGGGGATATTTGTCGCAGAGCTCTTTGACCAGCTTCTTGGCCTGCTCCATGGAGGCCGCATCGTCCGGATTGTCCAAAACCAAGGCCATGGCTTCGACTGTTTTTGCAACATCCTCTTCCTTAAATCCGCGGCTGGTCATGGCCGGTGTTCCCAGTCTCAGGCCGCTGGTAATGAAGGGGCTCTGAGGATCGTTTGGAACTGTATTTTTGTTGGTGGTGATGTTGGCTTCGTCCAGCAGGTTTTCCGCCTTCTTGCCGGTGATGTTCTTGTTGACCAGATTTACCAGCACAAGGTGATTGTCGGTTCCGCCGGATACCAGGTTAAAGCCCTTTGCAATCAGTGCTTTTGCCAAGGCCTGTGCGTTGTCGATGACCTGCTGCTGGTAAGTCATAAACTCCGGTTCTGCGGCTTCTTTAAAGCAGACGGCCTTGGCGGCGATGATGTGCTCTAAGGGACCGCCCTGGGTTCCCGGGAAAATGGCCTTGTCGATAGCCTTGGCATATTGTTCTTTGCAGAGGATCAGTCCGCCTCTTGGACCTCTCAGGGTCTTGTGGGTCGTGCTGGTTACGATGTCCGCGTATTCCACTGGGTTGGGGTGATGTCCCGTTGCCACCAGGCCTGCGATGTGGGCCATATCCACCATGAGAATGGCGCCCACTTCATCGGCAATTTCCTTAAACTTGTCGGTTTCAATGATTCTCGGATAAGCGGAAGCTCCTGCAACGATGAGCTTTGGCTTGTGCTTTTTGGCCAGCTCCCTTACGTTGTCAAAATCGATCTTCTCCGTTTCCGGGTTCAGGCCGTAGGCAACGAAGTTATAGGATTTTCCGGAAATATTGACCGGAGATCCGTGGGACAAATGGCCGCCATTTGACAGATCCATTCCCAGCACCGTATCTCCATATTCCAAAACTGCCTGATAAACAGCCGTATTGGCATTGGCGCCGCAGTGGGGCTGCACGTTGGCGTGATCCGCTCCAAAGAGAGCCTTAGCGCGTTCGATTGCCAGGGTTTCCACCTCATCTACAAATTCGCAGCCGCCGTAATACCGCTTTCCCGGATAGCCTTCCGCGTATTTATTTGTAAGTGCGCTTCCCATGGCCTCCATAATTTCCAGGTTGACAAAATTCTCCGAGGCGATCATTTCGATCTTTGTCTCCTGTCTGCCCATCTCGCGCTTAATGGCTGCCGTGATTTCCGGATCTGCTTTTTCCAGATAATTAAAATACATCTACCTTATACTCCTTTCATACTTCAAATGCCTCTCGGCTTTTTCTTTCTTTTTCAGTTCTATATGCTGTCTTTGCAGGCTGCCTTTTGCCTGATCAGCTGACCACCCGCTCCAGACGCTTTAAGGCCAAGGCAATGGTGAGGCCCGGAATGACCCGGTTCCCCGTAATTTCCACGCCCAGCACATCGTTGATCCGTTTGAGTCGGTACTGAACTGTATTGGTGTGTATGCCCATGAATTCAGCCGTCTTGCCGCTGTTCATTCCCGCGTCGAGGACAAAGGTTTCCAGCGTATCCAGCAGCTGTTTGCCCTTATTTTCCCCTGCTCCCTTGAAGGGTTCGAGAAGCTCTATATAATTCTTTTTGACATATCCGCCCTGAAGCTGGATGTTGATGCAGTTGCTCACAAGGGCAAGTTCATACTTGGTGAAGACCCGCTTGTAGGGAAACACGCTCTGGACAAACGACCAGCTCTCACTGATGAGCCTGTAAGCGTCTCCCGCGCCTTCAATTCCATCAAGGCCCGTCACATGGAAAATCCGCACCGATTTGTCTTCCTTGAGTTTGTTAAACAGCTTGACGCAGCTGCCCTTGCCGTCGATTTCCACATCCGGATCATCTCTATCGATCAGGATCATTCCATACGTTTCATCACTCTCGCTGATTTTCATAATGTGGAGGCCTTCCTGCTTTTCAAATTCCGTCAGAATGCCCTGGTTGATGCCCTTTGCGAAAAAGACGCTGAGGATATCGTCGCCGTCAATGCCCGCTTCATCTTTCAAGGTGTATGCCAAACTCTTGTTCCCCCGCATAAGGGCTTTGATAAATTCCGCCCTGGCATCCCGCTCCGGCGTATATTTCCACATTCCCATGGCCAGTTCAATGATCTCCGCCAGCTTTGTGATTTCTCCTGCGGAATAAGAATCTTCATTGTCCACGATGAACATAAAGTATTTGTCATTGTTGATGGTCACTGGCCCCCAGTAGGTCAGTACACCGTTGACATCAATGAGGGTGTAGACCTCCGACTGCTTTTCCACTTCATGCTCTTTTCCCATGCGGATGGCCTCTGCAATGGTGGCCTTATGGCGGGTTTCCACCGAAAGAATGGGGTTAAAGTCCTCGCTCAGTAAAATCAGCTGGAAGTCGTTATTAATCGCAGCTTCCCGTACTGCGGACTGGAAGTTGCTGTGTTTTTCAAAATTCAGCAAATGGAAGATGGTATTGCTGATGAGCCGATTGCTGAAGTTATTGCCGTAGAGAATTTTCTCCATGATCTGGGTAATGACATGGGAATAATGCACCTTGCCCCCCGCCGGCATGACAATCAGGGGCAGACCCGCTGACTCTGCCGCATGGACAACGCTTTTATCAAGAGACTGCACAACAGCGCCTACATAAAAGATTACCAGGGCCGCATGACCGTCAGAAGCTACCTGTTTTACAATCTGACACTGCTTTGACGCATTATCCCGCACAGCAAAAAAACCGGTGAGCAGCAGCTCCCCCTTTTCATCTGCATACGCTTTCACCTCATTGGGGGCCGTTGCCTCCAGGACAGAAACAGCCTTCACTTCATTGTCCAGGCTTTCTGCCCCAGCTACTACAGCTGCCCCTTTAAAGGCGCTCAATTCCAGGCAATCCCGTACTGTAACCTTCATCCTACATTCCTCTTTATCTTCCCTTTGAGGCTTTTTCGCTATCCTTTCCTGACTGCTGATCGGATTCCTCTGCGGGCTCCTCCGCTGGGGCATCATCAGCATCATCGCTTACGTCATCATCATCGTCAGCGAAGTAGTCTCCATCGTACTTTGCCAGCTCTTCTTCGCTGGGCATATCATCATCCAGTTCTTCTTCGTCCTCCAGTTCTTCGTCCGTAGGTTTTCTCTTAGCGAGCAGCCAGCTGTCTTCTCTTAACAGACTGGTATCCGACAAGCTCTCTTCCTCTTCCGCTTCCCTGGCTTCCCGCTCTTCCTGTTCCTTCAACAGCCTTGCAGCCTCCTGTGCTTCGGCTTCATTTTTTTCGCGGCGTTCATCTTCCTGTTCCATAACAGTTTCCACCAGCTCCTGTGCCGTCATTTTGCCGCTGTAGAGGAGCTCAAACTGCTCGCCGTCCAGGGTTTCAATTTCAAGCAGCGCCTCTGCCACAGAGCGGAGCTGCTCCATATTTTCCGACAGGATAACCTTTGCTTCTTCAAAGCAGGCTTCCACAATGCTCTTTACTTCCTCGTCAATTTCAGAGGCTGTTTCCTCCGAATAATTCTGGCGCGTGGAGAAGTCCTTGCCCAGGAACACTTCATCGGAAGAACTGTAATTGACCGGTCCCAACCTGTCGCTGAAACCGTATTTTGTAATCATATCCTTTGCGATTTCCGTGGCGCGCTGAATGTCGTTGCTGGCACCTGTGCTGATATCGTCCAGTGTCAGAAGCTCCGCTACCCGGCCGCCCAGCAGGTGAACAATCTGTTCCCGCATGGTGGTCTTTGTACCGTAATATTTGTCTTCCTTTGGCAGGATCATGGTGAAACCGCCTGCCCGGCCTCTTGGCACAATGGTAATCTGATGTACCGGATCGGTCTTTGGCAGAACGTGCGCTACAATTGCGTGTCCGGCTTCGTGGAAGGCAGTCAACTTGCGCTCTTCTTCGCTGATGACTCTGCTCTTTTTTTCCGGTCCCGCAATTACCTTGGTAATGGCCTCTTCGATTTCATCCATGCGGATCTTCAGGCCATTTCTCCTGGCTGTTAACAGCGCCGCTTCGTTCAGCATGTTTTCGATGTCAGCAGGGGTAAAGCCAGGGGTTCTTCTTGCCAGAACCTTGGGATCCACTTCTTCTGCCAGAGGCTTGTTTCTGGAATGCACTCGAAAAATGGCCTCTCTGCCCTTGATATCCGGCGCTCCGATTACGATCTGGCGGTCAAATCTTCCCGGTCTCAAAAGGGCCGGGTCCAGAATATCCGGACGGTTTGTGGCTGCCAGAATAATGATCCCTGCGTTTTCACCGAATCCGTCCATTTCAACCAGCAGCTGATTCAGAGTCTGTTCCCGCTCATCGTGACCGCCGCCCAACCCGGCACCTCTTTTGCGCCCTACTGCGTCGATTTCATCGATAAAAATAATACAGGGGCTGTTTTTCTTGGCTTGCTCAAACAGATCTCGCACACGGGAAGCTCCCACACCTACGAACATTTCCACAAAATCGGATCCACTGATGGTAAAAAACGGAACGCCCGCTTCGCCTGCAGCCGCTTTTGAGATATAGGTTTTTCCTGTTCCCGGAGGGCCCACCAGAAGCATTCCTTTTGGGATCCTCGCGCCCAGGCTGTTGTATTTTTTTGGGTTGCGGAGAAAATCCACAACCTCGGCTAATTCTTCCTTTTCCTCATCAAGGCCCGCCACGTCCTTAAAGGTCACTTTGCGCAGATCGCTGTCCTTCTGCAACTTCGCGCGGCTCTTTCCAAAGGACATGGCCTTACCGCCCCCGCCGCTCTGGTTCATAATCATAAAGAAGAAGAACACAAGGGCCGCAATCATAATCAGGGTCGGCAGCAGGCTCCACAGAATAGATTCCTTTTTCGGCTCATCCGTCTTGTATTTCAGGGATTTAGCTTCTATCTGCGGAAAAACGTATTTGTCATTAAACCACTGCAAATCAATGAAGCTGGCAGCATAGGCATAAACCTCGGCGCTGGACTTCAGGGTTGCGCTGATTTTCGTATCTGTAATATTAATCTCGGTTATTTTTCCGTCTGCAGCATATTCGCACATGGTGGAAAAGGATACTTCCTTTTCTACATCCTTGTCACTGCCGCTGCTGTAAAACCAGGCCATGGCCAGCACCACCCCAAATATAACCAGGTAAATTCCAATATTCTTCGATAACCTTTTCAACTTTTCCTCCTCCTGTGTCGGTTCGTTCTTATCTGAATTTTGTCTTATTATCCCAAATTAAGTACGTCATTTTATCACATTTCACAAATAATTTCAAGTGATAGGACCTTTTTTGTTGTATGCTCCAAGGAATATGCGCTGCTATAGCGATTTTTTTTCAGGGGGCCGTTTTCCAGAGCAATCACCCATAAGATCTCGTTTCCCGCTGCTGCCATAAACACAGAATCCCTCTGCTCTCTTGGGATCTTCTGATCAACGAAAAAATCCTGTATTTTCTTTCTTCCCTGCTTTAGGCGAATGAAATCTCCAGGACGCCGGGTACGCAGCAGGATTTCAGGCTGGCCACCGTGATGCGCACAGAGTTTATCCCAGTCAAAAAGCGCCCCCGCGAAAGCTCCATGCTCCGCCGCCTCTGGTGCAAGGATCGTGATGCGCAGGTTCAGATCTATTTTGTCGAAATCCCGGTTTTCCTCTTCCTGCTCCCTGCGGTAAAAGCGGACTTCCCCGTACCCCAGGGCCATCCGGCAGCCTCCCGGAAAATCCATGGATGCAGAAGTTCTCCCCTCCTCCAGCAGTCGATCCGCCTGCTCCAGATGAGCAGCGGCAAGATCACGTACCATACCCGCCTGATTTAGGGCTTTCATCATAACCCTGCGGCGAATAGGAAGCGCCAGCTTCCTCAGTCCGGAAAGCTCCAGAGCGCCGGAAGGCTGCCGCAGCCTTTCATATTCCGCCTGTGCCTGCTGGTGAAAATAGGACTTGTCCTCTCCGGCAATGCGGCCAAGGCGAATCAGGCTTTCCGAAATATTGGGGTTAAAGGCCTTTCGCAGATAGGGCAGCAGCTCCAGCCGTATCTTGTTTCTCGTGTAAATGGGCTGTAAATTCGTATGATCAATGCGTGGCTCAAGGCCCTGCTGCTGACAGTATGCCTCAATATCGCATCTCCAGGTATCCAGAAGAGGCCGAATAATCTGAATGTTAGCCTCCATGCGACTGTAACTCATGCCAGCCAGCCCGTCCGGCCCTGTTCCCCGCAGCAGACGCAGCAAAATCGTCTCCGCCTGATCATCCGCATTCTGGGCAACTGCCACTTTGATTCGTTCCTCCCCAATGCCCTCCTGCACCAGTTCTTCTGCCCGGAGACCAAAGGCCTCGTATCTGGCCCTCCTTCCCGCCTCTTCGCTAGTCAGCCCCAGCGTCTTTGCCATGGCTGCGCAGTCATAAGTAAAGCTCCTGCAGGGAATTTCGTACTTCCTGCAAAGCTCCTTTACATACGCCTCATCCTCTTCCGCAGCGCCTGGGCGAAATTTGTGGTTCACATGGACTGCATAAAGGGAAAAGCCCATTTCTTCCCGCAGCTCCTGTAGCACATGAAAAAGGCACACTGAATCAGGACCTCCGGAAAGGCCTATTACAATGTGCTCATTTTTATTAATTAAATTATGGGCCAAGCTTGTCTGTCGAATCAATTCTTTTACCACTTTGCATCTTTTCCTTTCAAAAGCCTGAAAAAAGGTGCACTCACGCATTGCCTGATCAATCGCCTGCCGGGTTTCACAAAATCCGGCCCAAAGCCGACGCTACTGGAAAAACGTTCGGAATCCGAAGTATCCCAGCACCAGAATTCCCAGTACAATACGGTACCAGCCGAAAACCTTGAAATCGTGTTTTTTAATATATCCCATCAGGAATTTGATGGCTGCCATGGATACGAGAAAAGCAACTACCATGCCATTGACCAGCAGGACGATTTCCTGTCCCGTAAAGCTCATCCCGAATTTGGCCAGCTTTAAAAGGCTTGCTCCAAACATAACGGGAATGGCCAGAAAAAAGGTAAATTCCGCGGCAACTGTTCTGGATACGCCGATCATCAGCCCCCCTAAAATCGTTGCTCCGGAGCGGGACGTGCCGGGAAAAACAGCCGCGATGAGCTGAAAAAAGCCGATAATCAAAGCCTGCTTGTAAGTCAACTCATCAATGGTCAGTACCTTTGGGCTCGTATGTTTGTTCCTGTTTTCAATAATAATAAACAGGATACCGAAAATGATCAGCATAATGGCAACCGTCTGATAGTTGTAGAACAATGCGTTGAACACATCGTCAAAGAGCAGGCCAATGACCGCCGCAGGGATACATGCGACAATGATCTTCATCCACATGATCCACGTCTTCTTGCTGGTGGGAATCAGCCTGCGCCAGTAAATCACCAATACCGCGAGAATGGCTCCCAGCTGTATGACGACCAGAAACATTTCCATAAATTCCGGCGATACATTCATTTTAATAAACTCATCTACCAGAATCATATGGCCGGTACTGCTGATAGGCAGCCACTCCGTAATCCCCTCTACAATGCCCAATACGATGGATTTTAAAATTTCCATTTAACTCCTTAACTCCCCTTCTTTATTCTTTCTATCTATTTTTAAGTCTGTTAATGATTGTACCATTAAATAACTGCTTTGTCACATTTTCTTTATTACAAATTTCTTAAAAGTAGTGTAGTGGCCTGGTTTTCAGGTACAACAAAGTCCGCAGGCCAGTAGCCGGCGGACAACAGTTGCATTACATATAGACGTTCGGCTGTGCGGGCAAAGCCAGATACCTGAGTCTACGACGGATTTGTCCGTTTTTTCAAATCCGGAAGCGCATCAATAATGCTGACTACATCGGTCAGATCTTCATATAATCCATCCAGCATATATTTAATACACCCCTGCCGCCGTTCTTCCTCCAGTGTATACATGTCATCCAACAGCAGCGTTGCCAATTTGAATAACTGCATAAGCTTTGCCTGGTAGTACTCTTTATTTCTCAGGACTGCTACTTTATGGCGCAATACTCCAGCCAATATTTTTTCAATGGGCGGCATAGGAAGATCCTCGGGCAGTTCCTCGATGTCCGCTTGTTCATACCGAGCAAATAATTCATCCTCATATTCCGCTAAGATCTTTTCAATATCAATTGATGTCAACTCTTTTGCCATAATATCTCCCCCCTGTCCTACTGTACGTTTCTTTTTTCCATTATATACATTTTATATTCGTTTGTCACCTGATTCTATTATTATTTTTAGAGAAGTTGGCTGAAAATATTCCGCAGATACTGCTGCAGCCATATTTTTGATAGCTTTTCACCCTTTATGCGGTATAATAAAAGTATATTACGCATTGCGGTATAAATAAGGTACAGGACTGAATCAGGAGGTATGGTATGGAAGCTGTCACAAAAAATCAAAAAATTGCCGCAATTACCAAAGCCATGCACCCAAAGGATCTGAGCTGGATCGCGGAGAAGGAAAGCTACCGCTTTGAGGGATCGCTTAGATGATGTTCTTTTTTCAGAACGTTTTATGGCATTTGCTGAACATGAAAAAGGCGACCGAATCACTCGATCGCCGAAGGTTCAAAAAATCATACAATTTCTTTGTAAAGTCTATAAAAAAAGTGTTCCGTTTCGCAACGCCATATCCCGTAATTTCTCTCTTTTTACAGCTGACGCAGAACATCTACGATTTCGATCTTTTCCGCCGCCGTATCCTCTGCCGATTTAATCACTCTTGCCGGTACGCCAGCTACTACTGCGCCTGCCGGGACGTCTTCGATTACGACTGCGCCTGCAGCAACAACTGCGCCTGTTCCCACTCTGCAGCCTTCCAGCACAACGGCATTCGCGCCGATGACTACATTGTCTTCGATAATGACTGGCTGGGCGTTTGGCGGTTCGATGACGCCTGCCAGAACGGTTCCCGCGCCGATATGACAGTTCTTTCCTACTGTTGCCCGGCCTCCTAGGACCGCGCCCATATCGATCATGGTGCCTTCTCCGATGACCGCGCCGATGTTGATGACCGCGCCCATCATGATAACCGCGTTGTCGCCGATTTCCACCATATCCCGGATAATGGCTCCCGGCTCAATGCGGGCGTTGATATTTTTCATGTCGAGCAGGGGAATGGCGGAATTTCTGCAGTCGCTTTCCACTGCGAAATCCTCAATTTTGTCTTTGTTTTCTTCCAGCAGCGGACCTACGGTTTTCCAGTCTCCGAAGACGATTTTATCACCGCTTCCGAAAACCTGGCAGCCTGCGGCAGCAAAGTCCACCGATTCTTTTTCTTTTACATATACTTTTACAGGAGTCTTTTTCTCCGCGTTTCCTATAAACTCAATTAATTCTCTTGCTTCCATCTGGTAACTCTCTTCCTTTTATTTTCTTTTGCGCAGTATCCGCAGGTTTCCCGCCCGCAAGCAGCTTTGTACTGGTACAGTGCCGCATTAGCCGAAGAGGACGTCTTCCATATTGTAAAGTCCCGGTTCTGCTGTCTGTGTAAAACGAGCCGCCTTTACGGCTCCCGCGGCAAAGATTTTTTTCGATCCCGCCGTATGTTTGATTTCCAGGATTTCGTCTTCTCCCGCGAAAATCACGTCGTGTTCTCCTGCAATAGTCCCGCCGCGGACAGCGTGAATGCCGATCTCTTTGCCCCGTTTTTTGTTTCCTTCCCGGCCATGAACCTCTTCATAATCGCCCTTTGGATTTAAAGCCTGCACCAGCATTTTAGCCGTGCCACTTGGAGAATCCAGCTTTTTGTTGTGGTGTTTTTCAATGACTTCCATGTCAAAGCTGTCTTCCAGAATGGGCGCGATTTCTGCGAGTACCCGCTTCATAACGGTGATACCCAGGGAAAAGTTGGCGGCAAATACCACCGGAACCTGAAGGGCCAGCTCCGCAATATGCGCCTGCTGCTCTTTTGTAAATCCGGTAGTTGCAATAACTGCAGGACATTTTTTCGTTCCGCAAAAGCTTACCAGCATTTCCAGATTTTCCGGGTTGCTGAAGTCGATGATAACGTCCGGCTGCTGCGAAAGGGCTGCCAGGGTTTCCCCGTTTCTGGGCTCGATCATGCCGCAGAGGGAGATGCCCTCCTGCTCTTCAATGGTGGCTGCCAGAACCTTCCCCATGGCCCCGGCGCCTAAAGTCGCTGCTTTCATATCAATTCTCCTCCCATTTCCTTTTTCTTTGTATCAAGGCCCCGAGTGGTCAATACGCTAGCGGGGCCGTTTTCTTCTCGTTTACAGCAGATCGATGGCCTTCATGGTCTCAATCAGCTTTGCCTTTGTATCCTCTTCCATGGGGCACAGCGGCATGCGGTATCCGCCTACGTTCATACCCACCAGATTCATGGCTTCTTTAATTGGAATCGGGTTAGTTTCGATGAACAGGGCGTTGATGAAGTCCAGATAATATTTCTGCATATCCGCCGCCTTTTTCACATCCCCTTCCAGGTAAGCCATGGCCATTTCGTGGGTCTGCCTTGGCAGGATATTGGCCAGTACGGAGATGATCCCCGCGCCGCCCATGGACATCAGCGGAATGGAAATATCATCGTTTCCGCAGTACACGTTAAACTCTTCGTTTATGAGCCTGGAAATTTTGGTGATAAAGGACATGTCGCCGCTGGCTTCTTTGATGCCTACAATATTTTTATGCTTGCTGATCTCGGCTAATGCTTCATATGTGAGGGAAACGCCTGTCCTTCCCGGAACATTGTAAACGTAAATAGGAATGTTTACCGCGTCTGCTACTGTGTAAAAGTGGTTCACCATGCCGGCTTTGTTGGTCTTGTTGTAGTAGGGCGTGATGACTAAGAGAGCGTCTGCTCCCATTTTTTCGTATTTGATGCTCTGTTCCATGGCGATCATGGTGTTGTTAGAGCCGCTTCCTACGATGATAGGCACTCTGCCTGCTGCTGTTTCTATAGAAATTCTTGCGATTTCGTCTTCTTCTGTTACGGTCAGAGCCGGTGTTTCCGCTGTGGTTCCCAGAACCAGGATCGCGTCGGTCTGTTCCTGTATATGCCATTCTATCAGCTCTCTCAGCTTTTCGTAATTGACGCTTCCATCCTCGCGAAATGGGGTGATGAGAGCTACCATTGAGCCTGTTATCATTGTTCCTTTTCCTCCTGAATATATGTACCTTCCGCAACTCTTACCGCAGGGCCCGCCATTTTGATTTCTCCGTCCGCAAGCTGAGTGATGATCAGCTTCCCGTAGGGCAGGCGAACGGTGACTTCATCGTCTGTCTTTCCCTCCCGGATGCCGAATACCTGGCTTGCACAGGCTCCTGTGCCGCAGGCGTAGGTAAAACCGACGCCCCGCTCATAGGTCTTGATTTCCAAAGTCGCAGAATCAATTCTCTTTACAAAGTTTACGTTGGTTTTTTCCGAAAAAACAGGGTGGTTTGAAAGCTGCCGGGCCGCTGTTTCCGATGGGAATTCATCCACCCAGACTACTGTGTGAACCGTTCCCATAAAGCAGCTGCTGACGGTAAAAGGCCCCTCAGTAGTTTCCAGCCTCTGGTTCAGGAATGTTTCCGAACCATCCAAAACGCCAAAGTCCCGGGAGCGAAAGCTGGGCTTTCCCATGCTGATTTCCGCCATAAAGGGCTTTTCCTGCAGCACCTGAACTGTCATCTGGCCTGCCAGAGTCCTGACCGGGTAGTTCTGCTCCGTTCGGATGCCATTGTCCCGGCAATAGGCCGCAAAGCACCGGATGCCGTTTCCACACATGGGAGCGCGGCTGCCATCCATGTTGTAAAAGACCATTTCCAGCTCTGGCTCTTCCCGCACAACAATCAGGCCATCGGCTCCGATTCCGGTAGCCACACTGCACATGGAAACGGCGAGACTGCTGTAATCGAGCCCCCGTACATCCGCTTCCCGCACGAGAATAAAATTGTTTCCGCACCCGTGGTACTTTGCAAATGCAATCATTCTAACCTTCTCCTTGTTTATACTTCGTCTTGATTGTCCCTTTGTCCCGCTGCCAAAAGGCTTACAGATCAAATGCCTGACAAAGGGCGATAGCCGCTTTGATCTTCCATTCCATATCAACCGTTACGGAAATGGAGATTTCGGATGTGGTAATGTGGTAATAGCGGATATCGTTTGCCGCCAGCACACTGAATACCTGGCTTGCGACGCCTGAGTGAGTTGCCATTCCCACGCCTACCAGGGAAATCATAGCAAGATCTTCTTCACAGTCTACAGTTACGCCTTTAAATGCCGCGTCGGCATCGATCTGCTTTTTCAGCTCTCTGCCTTGCTCTCTGGTGCAGCTGAAAGATACGGAGCAAGTGTCCTTTCCTGTATTCTGCTGGGAAATCATGTCCACGTTGATGTTCATTTCTCCCAGGAGCTTAAAGCATTCGGCAACGGTTTTTCCGTCGTTCTTTACATTCTTCAGGGTGAAAATAGCGATATCTTCCTGTATGCTCATGCCTGTAACCGGCATATCTTCTACTAATAAATTTTCGTTGTTCATGATATATGTTCCTTTACTTTTATCCCTTTCCAGTGATTTTCCTAAAAACAGCTTTACATTATATTTCTTTGCCAGCTCTACGCTACGGGTTTCCAGCTTGTCAGCGCCCAGATTAGCAAGCTCCATCATTTCTTCATAAGTGATGCTTGGAAGTCTCTTTGCCTCTGGATAAATGGCCGGATCCACGGTGTAGAGACAATCTGTTGTGGTATACACTTCACATGGCCAGCCCAGATGCGCGGCGATTGCCACAGCTGTGATATCCGAACCGCCTCTTCCCAGAGTCGTCAGTTCTCCATCTTCGCTGACTCCCTGAAAGCCTGCTACTACAGCGACCTTTCCCTGAGCGATGATTTCTTCTACCTTTTCTGTATTGATTTCCTTGATCTTTGCATTAGTATGGTAGTCGTTTGTAATAAATCCCGACTGGAAGCCTGTCATGGAAACAGCCGGAACTCCCAGGTTATTCAGCGCGATTGCAAGCAGCGCTACTGACTGCTGTTCGCCGGTTGCCAGCAGTGCGTCCAGCTCCCGTTTTGGAATATCGTTTCCCACTTCCTGGGCCATTTTGGTCAGGCGATCCGTTGTTCTTCCCATGGCGCTGGCTACGATTACAAGACCGTCGCCCTCCTGCCTGGTTTCAGCCACGTTTTGTGCGATGGCCTTTATCTTATCAATGGTGTCAACGCATCTGCCATTGTATTTTTGTACTACATTCATATTGATTATCCTTTCCTAAATTGTCAATTGTTCGTCAGCTTCCAGACGGAGCTGATCCTGGTATGTTTCCCGCCTCAGCACTCTGCGGGCCTTTCCGTCTTTTGCAAAAACCACCTCCGGCCTTCCCGCCCGGTTGTAGTTGCTGGCCATGGAGTAGCCGTAGGCCCCGGCCGCGTATATCACCAGCAGGTCTCCTTCTGCTGCGGAAGAAGGAAGCTCTGCCTCTTTAATGAGAATATCACCGGATTCGCAGTTTTTTCCGGCTATGCAATAGGTTCGGTCTTTTTTTTCTCCCAGGCGGGTCGCAATGTCGCAGCTGTATTCCGCCTGATAAAGGGCCGGCCGGATATTGTCGCTCATTCCCCCGTCTACAAAGAGAAAATGTTTTGTATCCGTGTCCTTGCCAAAGCCTACTGTGTAAAGTGCGTAACCGGCTTCTCCTACAATGGAGCGCCCCGGCTCTATCAGCAGCTTTTCAAGGTCTATGCCTTCTGCCGCCATCCTTTCCTCGCATATGCGGGCCAGCATACCTGCCATGTCCCCAAGGGGAATCGGTTTATCACTGGCAGTATATTTTATGCCGAATCCACCCCCAATACTAAGATGCTTTGCCTCAATCTTATATATGTCTTTCATTTCCCGGATAAACCGGATCATGATCTCCAGGGCCGCCGAAAAGCCTTCCGTCTCTGTAATCTGTGAGCCGATGTGACTGTGAAAGCCCTTGAATTCCACGTATTTGCTGTCCAGGGCCGGCTGCAGCAGTTGCCGGATTTCTTCCTTCTTTTCAATGGAAATTCCGAATTTGGAGTCCGCTCCCGAGGTCCGGATGTATTCGTGGGTATGGGCCTCTACGCCTGGATTTACCCGCAGCAGAACCTGTATGTTTTTTTTGTGTTCCTCCGCCAGCTGACAGAGCCGCCTGCATTCCATGCGGTTATCCAGCACGATTGTGCCGCAGCCCAGCTCCAGGGCCATGGAAATTTCTTCGTCGGATTTGTTGTTTCCGTGGAAGTAAATGCGCTTCATGTCCACGCCAGCCTCTTTGGCACAGTAGAGTTCTCCGCCGCTTACAACGTCAAGTCCTGCCCCTGCCTCCTGGATTTTTCGAAAAATGGCTTTGCAGGAAAATGCTTTTGCCGCGTAAACTACCTCTGTTTCAAAGTGCTCCGACTGAAAGCCCTGTATGGCAGCTGCAAGCTGCTGTTCAATTTTTGACTCATCATAAACCAGCAGAGGTGTGCCCGAAACCGCCGCCAGATCCCGACAGTCGATTCCTCCGATTTGTAAGTTTGCCATTTGCTTTGTCTCTTTTCTTCTGTGTATTTCGTTTGTTGATATTTGTTTGCTCGCTGGAATGTAAAATAGTTAGATCGAAAAAGTCAGCGAACAATCCTCGCTGACTTAAATAACAGTATCACTGCTGAGCCCGGCTCATAATGATCTGAATTTATCGAATGTCATGAAAGGATAGCTCAACTGCTCCGAAATTCCTTCGTACTCCTTTTGTCCCGAATTCTTTCAAAGCAGACAGTCATACAGCTGTTTACTGTATGCCCACCGAAAGTTCATGCCTGAAACTTCCGATTCGGCGAAGGATACCTCCCCACCAGGTCGCTGCCCGCCGGCTCTCTGATGGCTCTTTTGCTTCGCGCCTCTATCAACTTGAGTCCTAGTGTACTAAATTTTCGCGCCCATTGCAACCCCTTTTTTGTGTTTTTTGACAACTTTTTTGCGAAATTTATATGAATTTTGTTGTTTTTCCCCATTTTAGAGGCTGTTCAAGCCCTCTGGCCGATGCTTTTTCCTCCTGTACTTATGCTAGGCCTCATGGTGTCTTGCGCTGAACCACGCTTACAGGAGGCTGGCTGAAATTTAAATTTTATTTAAATTTCACATTACCATGCTGCAAAGCCGCCCCAAATGCAGTATAATAGCCCTAGTGTAGTGGCTACCTGTACATCGTGTGGTTCAAAATGTGTCATTCAAAAAGGAGGATCTTATGCAGCTTACTTATAATCAGACTCAAAACAAGGCGTTTGCAAAATACTTTTTCGGTTCATCCGGCATGTGCCTTTTTTATCTGCTGGCCGTGCAGCTGGGCTATTCGGTTTATCACGCGACTCTGGCCGTAAAAAACGGCGCCGGGTATCAGACTCCCTTTGGCGCGGACTTTGTATATTTGACGGCCATGTGGGTTCCGTTTTTGGTGCTGCTGTTTATGCTTATCAGGAAACAGGGCTTTCCGGCTTTTCGTATTTGCTGTATAAATGCATTTAAAAAGCACTGGTTTAAATTCGGACTGTATTTTCTCTTTCTTTACGCGGTCCGGCAAAACATGGGCGTGGGATATTACTATGTGGAGCTTCCCGGCAGCGGGATATGGCTCGATACATCCTTTCTCTCTGTGCTGGCTATGGATTTTTTCCATTTTGTATCGGAAACGATTTCCACAGTAGTTCTCTTTGCTGTAATTCCTTTCTTTTGCTATGTTTCATGGAAGCTGAAGGATTTGCCGGCAGAAAAAATATAAACTTTATACATGAGTACAATAATCTGGCGCAGTAAATTTCCAGTTTGCTCATTTGGTATCGCTGTCCTTTTCCTGCAGCGTTTTCTTCCGGCATGCACAAAAGGCTTCTGAAATGCGGCAATCTGCTCGTCTGGGAAACACAAAAGGTGACTTTCTCAATCCTTCATTCGTCTTGCGTTTGTGTATACTTTAACAGTGTGAACAATATATGCATATTTATTCAAACAAATTCTATTTTTTGTGCCATAAAAATATTTTGCATAAAATTCATAATTTCCCTTTGACAAATGTGCGGCTTCATAGTATCATGGGTAAATAATTAGAAATAGAAAGGAATATTTATTAATGGATGCATTACAGCAATTAACCCTGCACAGAAGGGAATTACATAAAATACCGGAGCTGAGCCGGGATCTGCCAAAGACAAAGGCTTACATAAAATCGGTTCTGGAAGGGCTGGACTGTACGGTGACTGAGGTTCTGGAATGCGGCTTATGCGCTTATTTTGATCGGGGAAAGGATAAGACGACTGCTTTCCGGGCTGACATGGACGCCCTGCCTGTTCTGGAGGTCAACACCCACGATTTTGTATCCCAGCATGAAGGAAGGATGCATGCCTGCGGTCACGACGGCCATATGGCAATGGTGCTGGCTCTGGCCGAATATGTGAACACCCAGCCGGAGCTTCCCTGCAATGTGCTGTGCATTTTTCAGCCTGCGGAGGAGACCACCGGAGGGGCTAAGGAGATCTGCCAATCCGGAATTTTGAAACAGTACAATGTGGATCGGATTTTTGGCTCTCATCTGTGGCCCTTCATAGAGGCTGGGAAAATCGCCAGCAAGCCGGGTCCTATGATGCCCCGTTCCTCGGAAATCACCATTGAGGTCAGCGGGCGCACGTCTCATGCTACTGCGCCGGAAAACGGGATCGACGCCCTCTTCATCGGCTGCGAGTATATTCAGCGGCTTTACAAGGCCCACAGGGAGCAGATGAAGCCAAACCCAGAGCCCGAGGAGCGGACCATTATGCAGATCTGCAAAATGGACAGCGGAACTGCCCGCAATATCATTTCCGGCCAATCTTCTCTCCTGGGAACCATGCGGGCCTTTTCGGAAGAGGATTTTTCCCGTCTGGTTGCGATCTTAGAGGATACGGCGGAGGAGCTTTCCGCGGAATACGGCTGCGGTATTGAGGCCGCCCACAGCGAAGGGTATCCCCCGGTTTATAACCAGCCTTCCCTCTATGAAGAGATTCTGCCTGTACTGCGGCAGGAGACCGATTATGAGGAAATGGAGCTTCCGGCCATGATTTCGGAGGATTATTCCTTTTACGGACTCCATGTACCTTCCGTCTTTTTCTTTGTGGGGACTGGCACCGGTATTGCGCTTCACAGCAATAATTTTGATTTTGATGAAAAAATCCTCTTATCCGGGTTTGAGCTGTATCGCGCCCTGCTCCATCAGAGCCGGTAGTTACATGCTGGCGGGTGTCCCGCTTACCAGGCAGGTCTGACTGATTTAATCGCGCTTTCCCTTAATGATTCCGCAGATTCTAATCGGTCAGATCCGCCAGCTTTGCGCCTGCCGCATCCAGCAGGGAGTTTACTGGAACTTCCATTTGCAATCCCACTTTTCCCGCGCTGACAACCATGGTTTTCAGGTTCCCCGCGCTGTCGTCAATGGCAGTGGCAAACCGCTTTTTCATGCCGATGGGTGAGCAGCCGCCCTTTATGTAGCCGGTTACTTTGGTAATATCCTTTGCCGGGATCATTTCAATTTTTTTCTCGCCAAAGTGTTTTGCCGCCTTTTTCAGGTTCAGCTCCTTTGCTACGGGAATTACGCACACGTAATACTCCCGGCTGGTCCCCTGGAGCACCAGGGTTTTGAACACCTTCTCCATATCCATGCCCGTAGCCTTTGCCACGGAAACACCGTCCAGAAAGCCACCTGGAGCATCGTATTCATATACCTGATAGGGGATTTTCTGCGACTCTACAATGCGCACGGCATTAGTTTTGTGCTTACTTACCCTGGCCATGGGTCTCTTCCTCTTGGGCGTCCTTTGCAAGGTATGTATTTACAAAGCCGAATTCCTCGGAGCGTACAACTCCTGTTACATGAAAGCCAAGGCTTTCATAAAATGCCACATCATCCTCTGTATTGGTAAACAGCATCAGCGGCAGTCCCTGCTCTTTTGCATATGCACAGACTGCGCCCATCAGCTTCCGGCCCCGCCCCTGGTGCTGGGCATCTTCCCGTACGCCCAGAAAGTCCACATACAGATGGGGCTCCGGCAGATCCAGCGCCTTTTCCAGACGATCCAGTTCATCAAAGAGTTCATCCCGCTTTTGCTGCTGCTCCCGCGTCAACTTTTCCATGGCTTTTTTGTATGCGGCAGAATAGCTTCCCGCCTTTTCATGCCGCTCTTGTGTATAATGCATTTCCTCGGAATGTACAAGACATACGCCTTCCCTTATCTCTTCATCCAGGGAAAAAACGGCTCCATATTCCATATCATAGGCAACGTAAAACCGCAGGGTTGCCTCAAGGGCCGCTGCTTTTGCCTCTTTGTCCGGAAACGCAGGATCCAGCTTTGGGTATGTGCGGAATGCATTGATATACGTTTGGATCAGCAGTTCCTCCTGCTGGCGTTTTAATTTGTACAATCCCTTAATCTCCATAATAGTCCTCCTTCAGCAGTGAATGGCACAGAACATCGCGCACTGTACCGTCATAAATTTTATAAGCTCTGCGCAGCGTCCCCTCGTAAGTAAAGCCGCATTTGCGTATTACATTCTGGGAGCGCTTGTTTTCCGGGCCCGTACAGATGCAGATCAGCTCCAGCTTCAGAGCGTCAAAGCCGTAGCGGATGACTTCCTTTGCCGCCTCTGTCATCAGGCCTCTTCCCCAGTATTCCTCTGACAGGGAATAGCCCAGCTCCCGGCTCCTGATCCCCGGCCGGTATTTGTCCGTCTCAAATCCGATGGTTCCAATGGCTTTGCCCGTCTCTTTATCCCGAATAGCCCATACCTGGTTGGGCCGAAAAATGGTCCTTATAATGAATCTCGATTCCCGCACGTTTGCGTGGGGCTTCCACCCGGCATGAGGTCCCACGTTGGGATTTCTTGCATAATCATAAAGATCCGCGGCATCCTTCCGCTTCCACGGTGTCAGCAGCAGACGTTCTGTTTCCAGTTGTACCATAATAACCTCCTGTATCTGTCCTTTCTACTATATCACAAAGGCGCCATTTATCAAGCTCCCGCATAGAATATATTGGAGGAAATGAAAATGAAAAAATGTTTAAATGTGATTCTGGCGCTGCTTCTGTTCCTTTCGGCAGCTCAGCCTGCCTTTGCCGCGGCGGAGCGCAGGGGAATCGATGTCAGCCAGTGGCAGGGGGCCATCCACTACAGACAGGTGAAAGATTCGGGAATTCGGATCGTGTATATCAAGGCCGGGGAGGGGGCGGACTCCGTTGACCCATATTTTGAACGAAACTACCGTGGAGCAAAGAGGAGCCGGCTTCATGTAGGGTTTTATCACTATGTTACGGCAAGAACCGTATCCCAGGGCCGCAGACAGGCTCATTTTTTCGCGTCTCTCATCAACGAAAAGGAGATGGCCTGCAGGCCGGTAATGGATTTTGAGCAGGTTGCCGGTTTGACAAAGACGCAGGCCAATCGAATTGCCCTTGCTTATCTCAGGGAACTGCAGCGTCTGACCGGTTATAAGCCGGCTGTGTATTCGGATGTTTATGATGCCAAGACCCTCTGGAACAAGGCTGTTTCCAGATACCCTCTCTGGATTGCCGATTACGGGCAGGAGCGCCCCTCTTCTCTGGGAAACTGGGATACGTGGGAAGGGTTTCAGTACAGCGACAAAGGGCGGATCCCCGGAATTTCCGGCATGGTGGATCTGGATCGGTTTCAGGAAGGAATTTATCTGAGTCTGGCGGAACGCTACCAGCACAGGCCCCGCATCCATCATGTAAAAAAGGGAGAAAACCTGCAGAAGATTGCACAGCATTACTGCACAACGGTCCTGCGCATCGTAGAGCTGAACCGCATTGATTATCCATTTTCCGTGCAACCTGGGGATACGCTGATCATAAAAAAGTAGTTATAGCAAAACCAATCGGGCCTCTGACAGCGCCAGATTGGTTTTGTACTTTTTATTCAGTGGTGCTCAAAATTTCCTTGTTCTTTTCCACCTGACTGATCTTCATGCGATCAATATCTTCCGGATTGACTTTTTCCTTCAATCCCAGAATCGTTGGCCCCAGATAAATGGTATTCAGGACTTCGCCGTCCAGGGAAATTTTGCTGTATTCCGTAAAGTTCTGCCCCTTAATATAGTAGTCATCGCCGATTTTTACAATATCCTTAATCTTGATGGACTTGATGCCCATTTTCATGTCCGTTGCTTTGAAGGGACTCTTTCCGCCGTAAATATAATCCTTTCCATACAGCATATCGTAGGCCAGGGTCTCCAAATCCTGCATGTAGGTGCTGCTGTTTTGGTACTTCTGATGGTACGATGTAATCAGGCCGCCTTTCATTCCCAGCCGTGAGAGAACTTCCGCTCCCAGCTGGAAGGATGAAACATCCTTATCCTTCTTTTTCATACCGAAATTATCCCAGATAATATACTGAGTATCAAAGAGTTCGCCGTTCTTCATGCTTTCTTCCGTCATATCCAGAGCAGGCAGGTGATCCCCATACATGACCAGCACCACATCTTCATCAAAGCGAGAAAGACGATCCGTCAGCTCTTTTATGAACAGATCCATTTCATAAACCTGATTTACATAATATTCATACTGCCATTTCTGCTCTTCTGAGGGAGCTTCTGTTACCGTAATCTCCGGGTTTTCCAGCAGCTGCTCGGTAGGATATTTGCCATGGCCCTGGACGGAAATGGTATAAATGTAGTCTCTGCTCTTGGTGGATTTCATGGCGTCGATGATTTCATCCGACAGCAGCCCGTCCTTTGCCCAGTTTTTGGCGGTTTTGACCACATTGTTCATATATTCCAGAGAAGTAAAGGTATCAAAGCCCAGATTGGGGAAGACTTTGTTTCTGCCATAAAAGGCTCCCCTGTGATTGTGTATGGCGTGAGTGGAATATCCGATATTCTTCAGATCAAAGGGAATGCTCTCACATGTTTTTTCCAGTAAAATGGATTTGTAGGGATATTCTCCTGGTCCAAAAAACTTGACGCTGATCCCGGTCATGGATTCAAATTCCGTATTGGCAGTTCCAGCTCCTACCGAAGGAACGGTCAGGTATCCGGAGGAATACTCCTTCATCATCTGTCTGAAATTGGGAACCGGATCCTTGGAATAAGTAAATCCCTCTACCAGAGTAGGATCGATAAAGGATTCCAGCTGCAAAAATAAAATGTTAGGGTGCTGCAGATCTTCATCGCCTGTCTTTGGCTGATAAATTTTATCCGTTCCAAGCTCTCCATTCTTAAAAATATTCTGGACCACGGACCCCGAATATTCGGCGGGCTTATTGATTCCTGTCTTGAGCCAGGTACTGATAAAGCAGTAAGGGACTCCGTAATCCCGGTACGCGTAGGCCAGATTTCCAAAGAAGGTATCGACGGTGCGGCTTTTGATGGCCAGCTGCCATATACCGACAAAAGCCAGAATGATCAAAATGACAGCCGCAATATTGCGCTTGTAGTTAATTCCATTCTGCACTTTTGCCCCAAAAAGGAACAAAAGAACCAGCGCCGCCAGAACGACCAGAGCTCCTACAATGGCGAGTATGAGCGTTCCGGTAGACAGGTAATTGGTGACAATGGAAAGACCATCGTTCAAATTTGCCATATCCTTTACTGTAAAGGGAGTCATGCGGTTCAGGAGTATGATACCGTTTGTCACTCCCAGGGCAAGCCAGGGTACGGAAATCACCACATACCAGAACATCCTCCGTTTGAATAGGGAAACGATGGAATAGGTTGTAAATATGATAAACGTATTAAACAGAAAGACCATGGGGCTTTCCGCAAAAAAGCGAAAAGTCGCAATCAGCGAATGTCTCGCCATGGTTTCAATAAACAGGTTCATGGCAAGTGCAAGCAGTGCTGAAAATATAATGCTGTTTCTCAAATAGGATCGATAAAAGTGTTTCAGTTTCTCCATAATCCGTTACTCCTGATGATGATTATTTTTGTAGTCCGCCATGGCATTCGCAAGCTCTGCGAACTCCTGCAAATTCAAGGTTTCCGAACGCCGCACCGGATCAATTACGGCCAGCTTTAAAATCTCCCTGACAGCCTCCTTTGACAGGCCCGCCACGCCGGTGAGGGAATTGAGGAGGGTTTTCCTCCGCTGTCCAAAACCCGCCTTGACACAGGTAAAAAACAGCTTTTCGCTCTTTAATGCTACTGGATGTTCCGTTCGTATATCCAGCCGCAGCACGGATGAGTCCACCTTTGGCTTTGGTACAAAGGCTTCCTTTGGCGCGGAACAGATCTGCTGCACGGTACAGTAGTACTGTACCGCCACGGAAAGCGCTCCGTAG
The DNA here is from genome assembly GCA_910575405.1 of Clostridia bacterium. GTDB lineage: Bacteria > Bacillota > Clostridia > Peptostreptococcales > Anaerovoracaceae > Hominibacterium. The sequence continues at coordinate 45,490 of CAJTER010000011.1, forward strand.
GTTTTCTTTCCCGGAGCCGATTTAATGCGGTCTGCCACTTCCTTTTGCATCATGACGGTAATGCTGTCTGCGGAGACCCCATCCTCCAGTATTTTCATGATAATGGGCGTGGTAATATAGTAGGGAAGATTTCCGATAATGCGCACCTTCCCCCCCTTTTCCCGGGCATGACAGTTCTGTATGAGTTCCTCCAGATCGGTTTTCAGGACATCCTGATTGAGGATCGTTACATTATCATACTCCTTCAGAGTATCCTCCAGTATGGGAATCAAGGCTTTGTCGATTTCAATTGCTATGACCCGTTTTGCGCGCCTAGCTGCCTCTTCTGTCAGCACGCCGATTCCCGGCCCGATTTCAATGACCAGATCCTCCTGGCTGATAAAGGAGTCCTCCATAATGCAGTCGATGATATGCTTGCTGACCAGAAAATTCTGCCCCAGGCTTTTGGTAAAGCGAAATCCGTACCGCTCTTCTATTTCCTTAATTGTGGATGGTGCGTAAAGCTTCATTCCCGTCTCTCCAATTTCTCCAGTTCTCGCAGCAGCTCTTCTCTGGTAATACCATACTGATTCAGCCGCGCCAGAAATCTCTTGCTGTTGCCATAGCCAATTCCCAAGGCCTTTCCCAGTCTATCCCGCCTGCCAGCAGAGCCCTCGCCCCGGGCAAGCCCGTATTTGCTGAGATCCTCCATGGAAAACTCCTCCCTGGCCTCCTCCATGGTATAATGGGCTTTTTCAAGAGCCCCACAGATACTTTCTACCGACGCGTTTTCAATGCCGATGTCTCCTGATTTGAGAGCATCCTTTTGTGACAGGTATGCCTGTCCCGCTTTTGGGAAGCGCTGGGTCAGCCGTTTTCGTATCTGCGTTCCCGCGAAGTCTGGATCCGTAAAAATGATGATGCCCTTTTCCTCATATGCTTTTTCAATCCGAAGCCACGTTTCTTTTTTGATTCCATAGCCGTGGGTTTCGATGGTCTCCGCCTTTACCGCCTGTTTTACCGCCGCTGTATCATCCCTGCCTTCTACTACGATTACTTCTTTAATTCTCATCGGTTTGCTCTTTTCCGGTTGTTTCTTTTGTTGTATCCTGCGTATCCTTGGCGTCCTTTTTCTGATTTTCCAGGGAAGGAAATACATAAATTTTTTCACCCGGCATCACCAGACGAAGCTGAGTCCTCGCCTGATCCTCGATATAGTCCGGATCATTGATATGCTTTAGCTTTTCTTCCTTTTCCGCCTTGATGTCTTTTAGCTCCTGCTGCCTCTGCTGAATCTGCTGCTGTTCTTTTTTCAAGGATGTAATATTAAAAACGGACAGACCAACTACCGCTATAATAACTGCTACTATAGCGGTAGAAGCGATCCTTCTTCTTCGTCTGCTCTGCTTCTGGCCCGGTCTCAGAACTTTTTGTTCTGCCGCTCTGACGCCTGCCAGTTTTTTCTGACTGCGTCTCCTTTTTTCCAGCCGTTTTTTGCGTGCGTCATCAATATCAATAACCTGGCTACTGTCTTTAAACTGACTGCTTCTTCTTTTCTTTGCCATTTCTCTTTCTCAAACCTCGCGTATGTGCTTCCTCTTTTTTATCCGGGATTATTATACCACAAAAAAATTTCATCCACAACAAAACCCCTGCTCCAAATGCTGTAATTGTATGCAGGCTCAGGCTTCCGTAAGCGCAGTAATACAGGAACTGTGAAAACAGAATCGCCGCGGCCAGCCAGAAGAGCAATTCCGCCCCCATGCGGATCCATCTGTTTACCCGCACTTTTCCCGACAGAAAGGAGCAGATCTGATAAAGGATCCCCATAGCGGCCCCTGCCCCAAACATAATGAGACACTCAAAAGCCTGTTCCCTTATCAGCTCCGTCAGCACGATGTTCATTTCAGGATCTTCCTCAGAATCCCCTTCTCTCCCTTATCTTTTTTCTGCTTGTAAGCAAGTGAGTTAATTTCACCTGTAATCACGGCCTTTCCGTCTGCCAGATCCAGCATCTGGATGTGCAGCCCTTTTCCCTGGATCAGCAGCCCGCCCTCTTTCAGGTTGGCGCAGATTTCTTCTTCATCGAAATTGTCGATATCCGCTACATCCGTCACCGTTATTTTTTGTCTGTTATCAATGGTAATTACGTGATTTTCCATAGGCGTGTTCCTCCTTACCAGTAGTATATTACAAGAAAAAAATCATAGAACCGTGTCCTTTTTATTACGATTTCCTTAAAATTATGATAATATTTTCTTGAGAAGCTTTTTGAAAAGCTTTAATAAGGTTTTAATGCTTTTCTGATAAGCTTATTTCATCACCTGATAAGGAGTTGTACCATTATGCGTTTGTTAATTGCAGAAGATGAAAAAAACCTAAACCGGATTCTCTCCCGCCACTTGCAGGACAGCGGGTATACGGTGGATTCCTGTTTTGATGGCCAGGAGGCTCTGGAGTATATTGAGGCTGCAGACTACGATGCGATTATCCTGGATATTATGATGCCTCATGTGGATGGGCTGCAGGTTTTAAAAGAAATCCGGGGACACGGTATTGAAACGCCGGTTCTGTTTCTGACTGCCAGGGACAGTGTCTCAGATCGGGTGGAAGGGCTGGATCTTGGCGCTGACGATTATCTGACAAAGCCCTTTGCCTTTGAGGAGCTGCTGGCCCGTATCCGGGTTCTGGTTCGGAAACGCTGCGGAAATAAGACGAATATTTATACACTGGCAAATCTCACCGTGGACACCTTAAAGCGGGAAGTCCGCAGAGGCGATACTCAGATCCCTCTGTCCTCTAGGGAGTTTGCTATTCTGGAATACATGATTATGAATAAAAATATCGTCCTTACTCGTGAAAACCTAGGGCAGCATGTATGGAATTACGATTATGAAGGTTCCTCCAATATGGTGGATGTCTATATTCGTTATTTGCGCAAAAAAATTGACGAGAACTTTGAACCCCGCCTGATCCACACAGTTCGGGGAGCCGGCTATGTTCTGAAGGAGACACCATGAAGCGGCCTTTTGGGAAACGGGTTTCTATAAAGCGCTTTTCCATGAAGCGGTTTTCCATAAAAACGCGGGTGACCATCTGGTATGTGTTCTTTCTGGTGCTGCTGGTAAGCCTTCTTGTGGCCTCCATCATTTACACCAGCCATCGCCTGATTCAAAGTGATCTGAAACGGGATCTGGCCGCGGTGGTGGAAAGCAGCCTCAAATATGTTTCTATTGAGGGCGGCCGTCTGGAAGTGGAAGATGATATGCCCGGTTACCGGGACGGTGTCTACCTTTTAGTTTACCAGGAAAATAATTTTCTGGTTACTGGCATCCTTCCAGAGGATATTTCCGGGGAAATACCCTTTATTTCGCAGCAGGTACGAAAGATCCGGGACAATGGGCAGGAGTTTTACGTTTACGATTATCTGATGGACGAAAAGCTGTTTGACAACGTATGGGTGCGAGGCATTACTGCCGCCGATCTGGCAGGCTCCGATCCTGCAGTAGCTTTTATGATGAAGCTCTTTGTCATCTGTCTGCCGCTCCTCATCCTGGCAGCTGCTATCGGTGGCTATACTATTACAAAACGGCTCTTCCGCCCGGTATCCCGCATCATTGAAACGGCTGGAAAAATCGAGGCTGGAACGGATCTGTCCCAGCGCATCGGGCTGACTGCGGAAGGGGGCTCTAAAGATGAGATTTACCACCTGTCCGCTACCTTTGACAAAATGCTGGATCGACTGGAACGCTCCTTTGAGTCGGAAAAGCAATTTTCAAACGATGCTTCCCACGAGCTGCGGACGCCGGTTTCGGTCATAAGAGCTCAGTGTGAGTATGCCCTCAAAAGCGCCGAAACTCTGGAGGATGCCCAGGCCGCAATGGAGGTCATACTGGATCAGGCCAAAAAAATGTCAGCCCTCATCAACCAGCTTCTCACCCTTGCCAGGGCAGAGCAGGGAACCATGAGCCTGGAGTTTGAAGAGCTGAATATCAGCGAACTGGTTCACATGGTAGCTCTGGAGCAGCAGCAGGCTGCTTCCCGCAAAAACATTGAAATTAAACAGGAAATTCAGGCGGATATTGTCGCCTGCGTCGATGAAGCGCTGTTTTTGCGGCTGTGGATGAACCTGATTTCCAATAGCATCCAGTACGGAAAAGAGGGCGGCTTTGTCCGCATTGTCCTGGAGCAAAAGGGGGATACTGCTATAGGAAAGGTCATTGATAATGGAATCGGCATTGGCCAGGAAGCCCTCCCCAAAATATGGGACCGCTTTTTTCAGGAGAACCCTTCCAGGAGCCTGGAAAACAGCGCCGGGCTGGGCCTTTCTATGGTAAAGTGGATCATTTCAGCGCTGAACGGGCACATTGAGGCCCGCAGCACTCCTGAGCAGGGGACTTCCTTTACCTTCGAATTTCCGTTAAAGTATCATGCGGATGCAGATCAGACTGCTTCAAATGGAGAGGCCTGTTATCCTCCATCCACATTTATATGAGATTTAATAAAGGAGTATAAACTTATGAAAGCTATGATTTTAAAGCATAAAGCATTATTTATCGTCCTTGGCGCTATTGTCCTGGTAGCAGTCGGCATTGCCGCGGGCATGGGGATTATGGCAAATACTTCCCTCTCAAAGGGCGCCAATTATATCAGCGCGGAGCAGGCAAAGACCATTGCTCTGGAAAGCGTTGGCGTTTCCCCTGCCAAGGCCACCTTTACAAAGGCAAAGCTGGACAAAGACGGCAACCATTCTGTCTATGAAATCGAATTTTTTTCCGGTGTCAACGAATATGAGCTGGAAATTGATGCCCGCAGCGGAACGGTTTTAGAAAAAAAGAGCGAGGCCCTGAATCCCCAACAAATGCCTGATTCCGCTCAGGGGGGCGCTGTGGATCCGTCTTCTGCAGCGGCTTCCGGATCAAACAGCAGTACAGGCAGCAATGGCGGCACATCCGACTATATTGGCATTGAGCGGGCCAAATCCATTGCCTTAAAACATGCTGGAATATCCGCTGCCAAGGCTACCTTTACAAAGGCAAAGCTGGACACGGACGATGGCGTTCGCACCTACGAAATTGAATTTTTATCCGGCGATCGGGAATATGAATACGAAATCAACGCCTTTACCGGAGAACTACTGGATGTGAGCAACGAGTATAACGACGATTATTACCAGCATCACCAGGAAAACCACGGCCACCATGGCACCGTAATGGGCGCGGGGAACTGTCCTTATCCGGGATGCGATCTGTAAATACGCCAGAACCGGGAGTGAAAAGCAAAAAAAGTGTTTCTTTTTTCTTCCTCAGGGTATAGGATATCTATAGAAGAAAAAACTAGTGCCAATGGGACACTTCACCAAATCAGGAGGTTTATTTTATGAAAACACTCAAATTAAAGGACGGGCTTTACTGGACTGGAATACTCGATTCACAGCTTCGCGTATTCGATATTATTATGGAAACGGAATACGGAACAACTTACAATTCCTATCTCCTGAAGGGTTCGGAAAAAACGGCCCTCTTTGAAACTGCCAAATTCAAATGCATTGACGAATATCTGGAGAAGCTCACCTCTCTTATTGATATTAAGGACATCGACTATATTATTGTCGATCATACGGAGCCGGATCACGCGGGTTCCGCTCAGAGACTCATTGAGATGAACCCTGCCATAAAGCTGGTGGGAACGGCAACTGCTATTAGCTTTATGAAGGAAATCTGCAACATTGAGTTTGCTTCTGTCATCGTAAAGGAAGGGGATACTCTGTCCCTGGGCGACAAGACCCTGAAGTTCATCGCGGCGCCTAACCTTCACTGGCCGGACGCCATGTACACCTATGTGCCGGAGGATAAAGTTCTCTTTACCTGCGACTCCTTTGGCTCCCACTACAGCTTTGACGAAATCTTAAGCTCTAAGGTAACGGATCAGGAAGGCTACATGAGCGCCCTGCGCTATTACTTTGACAACATCATGGGACCCTTCAAGCCGTATGTGCTGAAGGCCATCGACAAGATCAAGGATCTGGATTTCGATATGGTATGCCCGGGCCATGGACCTGTTCTGGACGAAGATCCGTGGAAGATCATTAACATTTACAAGGGCTGGTCCACAGAAGAAAACCCCAACACCAAGAAAACCGTCGTCATTCCATATGTAGCCGCTTATGGGTACACGGAAGTCCTGGCAAACAAAATCACGGAAGGGATCAAGGCTTCCGGCGATATCGAAGTACGGCTCTTTGATATGGTCACCTCGGATCAGGCTCAGGTTCTGGGGGAAATCTACTGGGCAGACGGGCTTCTCTTTGGAACGCCTACTATTTTGGGCGAAGCCTTAAAGCCAATCTGGGATCTGACCACTTCTATCTTCCCGGTACTCCACGGCGGCAAAATCGCTTCTGCTTTCGGTTCTTATGGCTGGAGCGGAGAAGCGGTTCCTCATATGATCGAACGACTGAAACAGCTGCGCATGAAGGTTTATGGAAACGGTCTCAGAGTCCGCTTCAAACCATCGGAAGCTCAGCTGGCGGACGCTTATGAATTCGGCTACAACTTCGGACGCTCTGTACTGGAAGGCGCCATTGTGGAAGACGCTCCCGCACCTTCTGGCAAGAGAAGCTGGAAGTGTCTGGTATGCGGTGAAATTATCGAAGGGGCTAATCCTCCGGAAAGCTGCCCAATCTGCGGCGTAGGCCCGGAACAGTTTGTGGAAGTCTCTGTGGAAGAGGTAACCTATTCCTCCGACCGCGCGGAAAATATCGTAGTAATCGGCTCCGGTATTGCGGGACTTTCCGCCTGTGATGAAATCAGAAAGAGGAACAAGGTTTGTTCCATTGAAATTATTTCTGACGAAGACGTTTTCTGCTACAACCGTCCGATGCTGACAAAGGGCATTCTGTCTGAGTTTGATGCCCTAAACTTCTTCACAAAACAGCTGGATTGGTATCAGGAAAATAATATCACCCTGACCCTTTCCACAAAAGTGGAGTCTATTGATACGGCAGGCAAGCTCCTCAAGTGTTCCGATGGGAAGCAGAGAAGCTACGACAAGCTAATTCTGGCAACAGGCGCGGAATGCAACGTTCCGCCTATCAAGGGCGCGGACAGCGATAACGTATTTGTTATCCGCAAGCTGGCTGATGCTAATGCCATTCGTGAGCGTCTCGACTCTGTCAAGGATATTGCGGTAATCGGTGGCGGTGTTCTCGGTCTTGAAGCTGCGTGGGAATTCGACCGGGCAGGAAAGAATGTAACCATTCTGGAGCTTTCTGATGCTCTGATGAAAAATCAGCTGGACGCAGGCGCATCCCAGATTCTCAGAGCAGGTGCGGAAAAATCCGGAATCCAGGTGCTCACCGGTATTCAGATTGCCCAGATCACCGAATCTGGCGTGGAGCTTTCTGACGGCACGAAAGTACCGGGACAGATGGTTATCATCTCAGCCGGCGTAAAACCAAATGCTGCTGTAGCAGTAGCTGCCGGAATTGACGGAGAACGCTGGATCAATGTAAATGAAAAGATGGAAACCAGCGCTAAAGACGTTTATGCCTGTGGTGACGTGGCAATGTGCAATGGCAAGAGCGTCGGTATCTGGAATCAGGGCCTGGAAATGGGTAAGGTTGCAGGAGCTAATGCTGCTGGTGATGAAACGACTTACAAACCGGTTACACCGTCCAACGCTTACAGCGGCATGGGAATTGAGCTCTTTGCTATCGGTGATAACGGCAAAAACCCGGATCTCAACTACAAGGCTCTGGAGCTTTCCGATCCGGCAAAGGGCATTTACAAAAAGCTCTACTTTGTCAACAACCGCTTTACAGGTGGCATCCTGGTGGGTGATGTCAGCCACTCTGCAAAACTCCTCCAGGGCTACGAAAAGAAACTGACTCTGGAAGATATGATGAGTGTGCTGTAAGATCATAAAGCTTGCAGGCACTTTCTGAAAATAGGGAAGGGAATTTTCCTTAAAAGGAATTCCGGCCATTCCAATCAAATATTACAAAGAGTCTGCAGGCGCTCCATAAGAAAGCCCGCAGGCTCTTTGTTTTTCGTGTACAAAGAATATCCCGCTCAATATATGCAGCTTTTAGGGGAGAATCACTACAGATAATATGGATAAACGTATCACATTAACAGAAGGGGCTATTTTAAAAAATCTGATGCTCTTTGCCCTGCCCATGATGGCGGGGAATTTCCTGCAGCAGATTTATAATATTGCCGACACACTCATTGTCGGACGTTTTTTGGGCTCCGCCGCTCTGGCGGCTGTTGGCTCTTCCTATACCCTGATGACATTTCTCACTTCCCTCATCATTGGTCTCTGCATGGGGAGCGGCGCCCTCTTTTCCAAATGGTACGGCGCGGGAAAGATGGAGGAACTAAAGCTGGATATCCGGCTGTCCTTTTGCTTTATTGCTGCCGTCACTCTTGTAATTTATGCTGTCGTCTTTTCCTGCACCGACGGAATCCTTCGCCTGCTTTCTGTACCTTCGGATATTTATGCACTGATGCGGAGCTATGTGCGCATCGTCTTTGTTGGAATCGGCTTTACTTTTCTCTATAACTTTTTTGCCTATCTGCTGCGCTCCATGGGGAACTCCCTTGTTCCCCTGTACTTCCTGGCAGCAGCTTCCATCCTCAATATTGTGCTGGATCTGTATTTTGTCCTTTCCCTCAAATGGGGCATTCCCGGAGCAGCGGCAGCTACTGTCATTGCCCAGGGGATTGCGGGCCTGGGGATTACTGCATATACCCTTGCCAAAAATTCGGTTCTTTTGCGGGCAGGGTCAAGCTTTCAGTGGGAACGAATTGCCCTTATCATCAAAAACGATGTGCTTACCGGGCTGCAGCAGTCGGTCATGAACCTGGGAATTCTCATGATCCAGGGGCTGGTCAACAGCTTTGGCACCGTCATTATGGCGGCCTTTGCAGCTGCCGTCAAAATCGACACTCTGGCCTATATGCCGGCGCAGGAATTCGGAAATGCTTATTCGCTCTTTGTCTCCCAAAACTTCGGCGCAGGCAAAAAGGATCGCATCCGGCAGGGGACAAAGCTTTCCGTCTTCGTATCCGTTTCTTTTTGCATTTTTATATCTATTATCGTATGGATATTCGCATTACCCCTCATGGGGCTGTTTGTAGAGCCTTCCGAAACCGCCGTTATTCTGGAGGGAGTACGATATCTGCGTATTGAAGGGGCCTTTTACTTTGGTATCGGCTGCCTCTTCCTGCTTTACGGCTATTATCGGGGGATCCAGCGGGCGGAACTGTCCCTGGTGCTCACCGTCATTTCCCTGGGCACGCGGGTGCTGCTTTCTTATCTGCTGGCTCCCAATACGCCTCTTGGGGCATCGGCCATTTGGTGGTCCATTCCCATCGGCTGGATATTGGCGGATGTGGCGGGATTTTTGTATGATCGGAAGCTGGGGTAAAGGAGCCTGACTCAGAGACAGTGCCTCGAAAAAGCTCCCTGCCCCGCGGCCAAACTGCTGCAGAGCAAGGAGCTAATCGTTTCATTGTTTTTCCTTGATTTCGCTTCCTAAGCTATCTACGCACCGCAGTGCGCCTCTATGGCCCGGCATACAAACTCCGCTGTTCCCGGCCCGCCAGCGTTGTCGATGTTTTCGGTAAAGCTTCCGCCTCCCGCGTACATCTGTCCCAAAGAATGGAGAATTTCGTCCGTGCAGGTGTAGTAATTCTCAGTAATGCAGTTCTGCAGCTTTTTTACCTGCAGCTGAACTGCTTCATCAGCTGGCTCCAGTTCTTTCATCTTTCCAAGCTCTGCCATTATGGCCATCAGTTCGATGCCCATGCGCTGCTCCTCCTCTCTGGTTCTTCCTGCTGACTTTTCCTCGTATTCCCGGTATTCCTTTGTCTGCCCCCAGGCCGCCTTTGCCTGTCTGGCATACTCGTCGATTTTTGTCGTATCAAATGCTGTAAAATCCAATTTTCTCACTCCTATCGCTTTTATTCCACGAGCGAGGTTGATGAGATTCTCCAGATGCTCCTTTTTCATCTGAAGCAGTGTAATCTGCTGCTCAAGGGCCTGACTGCGATCAAAATCGGGGCTTTCCAGAATGTCGCGGATTTCCTTCAGCGGAAACTCCAGTTCCTTGAAGAGCAAGATATATTGTAGGCGCTCTAAGGCCGCATCGTCATACAGCCGGTAGCCTGCTGCTGTGACTTCTGTAGGATGCAGAAGCCCAATCCGATCATAATGATGAAGGGCGCGTATGCTGACCCCGGTCCGCTCACTTACCTTATGGACTGTCATCATAATTCTTTCCTCCTTCGTGTAAGTCCATCATAAACTATGACGCAGGGCAAGGGTCAAGAGGAAAATTTTTTTGGCAATCCCATATACTCGCCACAGTGCAAAGGACAGCAGCGAAGGGATCACATATTGAAAGAAGGTTTTAACATCATTCCTTTGGTTCACAGCTTTCCCTTTCTCCCGCTTTACTGAATAGCTCCACAAATTGCGTCATGCTGTCATTCAGCTGCTTCATTTGCTCCATTCCCATTTTCTCTGCTACGAACATCTCAACTTTGCGCAACTGCGAAACAATGGTATCTGCGTATTCCTGCCCTTCTTTTGTAAAGCGGATCCGCTTGTTTCGTTTGTCCTCTTCCACAGGCAGCAATTCTACGAGTCCTTTCTTCTCAAAATCTTTCAAGACCATATTGATTGTCTGCTTTGGAATCAGCCACCTCTGGCTGATTTTCTTCTGCGTGCAAGTATCCTGGCCTTCGTAAATAGCGGATAATACTAAGAGGCTGTTGACCGATACACCATGTTTTTTTGCCCATTCCTGGTACACATAATTGTATTCCTGCCATACAGCATAAAATTGGTTCAGTTGTTTCATAAGAATAGTGTTGTTCATCATAAGGTTCCTCTATTCAATTAGTCTGGTTTGTACTATTCGCATTCATATTATAGTACATAATCGGACTAATTGTCAAGTTCAAAAATATTGACTTAAGGCAAAATAGGATTGGACGCCAGGTTTGAATTCTTAAGAAACACTAGATTTTTTCTACACTTACAGCAAAAGAAGGGCAGAAAACAGGGGATACAGGAGCAGCCGAATACTTTTCAAAAGATTACCCTGATAAAAAGACGAAATGGATTGCAATCTTTCAGGCCATCTAGTATATTTATAATTAGGTGTTAGACACTCAATCAATTATTACATAACAGGAGTAAGAAATATGAACAAGAACAGAATTCCCCCGAAAAGAAAACGTACCGCAGGTGGCAAGCAGGTTCGCATCGGCCAGAAGGTCGGTAGAATGACGATCATCATGCAGACGGTATCCGTCATATTTGCAGTGGCCATGTGCGTGATCATGTTTCATTCCCTGGCTACGGGAATGCTGGAACAGCGCTGTACCAATGGAACGAACATGCTGGCCTTCGCACTGGAGCACACTAGTGAGGATCAGGATCCCAACGCCCTGCTGGATGAGCTGAAAGCACGCATGGGCTGCGAATTCACCATTTTTGAGGGAGACACCCGGGCCTATACCACGGTAATTCAGGACGGCCAACGGATCACCGGAACCCCACTGTCCCCTGAGCTCAGCGAGATCGTACTCCAGGAGGGCCAGGACTATATCGGCAAAGCCACGATATTGGATGAGAGCTACCTGTGTTCTTATGTTCCCACAAAGGATGCATCCGGCGCAGTAAACGGCTTGCTCTTTGCAGGCATTTCCAGTGCCGATGCCAACCGGCAGATTCTGATTACGGTGCTTCTCTCCGTTCTGGTGAGCATTCTCGTCATTGTTGTCTGCGTCATGATTATGGTGCGCTACCTGAAAAAGACAGTTTCCAATCCCCTGGCTGAGATTACTTCCGTGGCAGGGCGGCTGGAGAAAGGTGATCTTGGTCTGATCTCTGGTCAGAAGAGTCAGATCACTACCAATTCCAATGATGAGATAGGCGAGTTGGCCCATATTTTCCAGGGAACAATCCAGCGACTCCGTTCTTATATTGGTGAAATTTCCGAGATTCTGGGTTGCATTGCTAATGGCGATCTGACCACCTCCATCCAGCAGGACTATGTAGGCGATTTCATGTCCATCAAGCAATCCATGGGAGAGATCAGCACTAAGCTTAATGACACTATGAGCCAAATCCAACAGAGCGCTAACCAGGTCTCCGCTGGTTCTGAACAGGTGTCCAACAGTGCTCAAGCTCTGGCTCAAGGCGCTACACAGCAGGCCAGCTCCGTTCAAGAGCTCTCTGCCACCATTAGTGACATCTCTGAGAATTCCAAGATCACTGCCAAGGCTACCCAGGAGGCCGGCCAATTTGTGGATCAGGCGGGAAGCCAGTTGAATGCCAGCGTGGAATGTGTCCAGCAGCTGAATGTTGCGATGGATAAGATTTCTAGATCTTCTGAAGAGATTGCCAAGATCATTACCGCCATTGAGAACATTGCTTTCCAGACCAACATTCTTGCCTTGAACGCTGCTGTGGAGGCGGCCCGGGCGGGCAATGCCGGGAAGGGTTTTGCCGTTGTCGCCGATGAAGTACGAGATTTAGCGAACAAATCCGATGAAGCTGCTAAAGCCACCAAGGAATTGATTGAAAGCTCCATCAGCGCCGTAACCGAGGGAAATAACGTGGTAGAGCAAGTCACGGCAGCTCTAGGCCGCACCAGCGAGAGCGCCGGCGGCGTAACTACCAAGATGGCCATTGTAGTAGATGCAATAGAAAAGCAAACCGCTGCCCTCGACCAGGTTACCGATGGCATTGACCAGATTTCCAGCGTGGTACAGACCAACTCGGCCACCAGCGAACAGTCCGCTGCTGCCAGCCAGGAGCTGAGCGGCCAAGCTGCACTGATGAAGAGACTGGTAGCTACCGTCCGCCTGAAATAGGCCGAAATCCGTTTTTTCATTACCCGCGCTGCTACCTGCCTGCTCCCTATCATGATTCAAGTGAGTAGACCTGAGGAACCGCCCCTCAGGTCTCTCTCAGAACCGTACGTGGACCTCTCAGCTCATACGCCTCTCATTATCCATCCCTGTATCTTCCGGTTGAACATGTTTGCTAGGTCCTGCAGGTCTTTGTCTGATGTTAATTGCAGTTTCCATCCCCGCACTTCTTTCCGTATCGCTTTCTCTGCTTTCTCGTTGATTGCCAGCAGGAAGTTGGTAAAAAACTTTCCATATCGGTTCTTCGCATGTCTGGGCCAAGCCTTATATGCGGTTCCTGTCTGTCAGGTCCAAGGTTTGCTTACAGTAAACTGTACCCCTTGTCAAGGACATTTTTTTAATTTGTAATAGGGAACTTATGTTCTGTTTTGCTTTCAGTCACAATGACATGGACTGCCTTAATTCTGTATCGTTGACTAATTGAATAAAACTGGTGCTCGTATAATGGCATCCCTGAGCCGAATGAATTAATGTTTCTTTTGCCAGTTCAATTCCATGATCCTGGATCAGTTTCTTTACGGTCTCCAACACAAAATCTGCCTCTAATGAATCCCTCAGAACATAGGATAGGATCTGTTTGGTATATGCATCCAGAATCGTTGAAAGATACGCAAATGTCCCATGATATGGTATATAGGTAATATCCGTCAGCAGCACGTTCCTCGGGCCGCATTCCGTGAAGTTACGTTCCAAAAGATTATCTGCAACATGATTTGTTTGGAGCGCTTTAGCCATCCTTCTGTATAGATTCGCTTTTCTTATGGGCACATCAGCCCATATTTATCTATCAGTCGTCTTATTTTCTTTACATTCATGATGACCGGAGGATTCCAGTGAACCATGCACATATAGATGCTCCGTGCCCCCTTTCCGATATCTGCGCTGGTTGTATGCCTTCAAAATTAGCTTAAAGTCCTCCCGGTCTTTCTGTTCCCGTTCCTCCCCGACATCTGCCGAATTGATCCATCTGTAATATCCGGAACGGGAAACCCCTGCTATCTCGCACAGCATCTTTACACTCAGCTGGTTATCTTCCGTCTGCAGCGTCTTTTGTGTCGCTTCAAATTTCCATCCGCACCCCATCAGGAGTTCCTCACTGCTGTATGTTCTGCTTTGACAATTTTTTTAGAAATTCCACTTCTTGGCAGCAGATACTTTACTTCATTCAAGATGCTTGTCAGGGCCTCTTTCGACTCGATCGATGTCCCCTCTGGTATGGACAGTTCCTCCAATATTTTTCTCGGCGCCCTTCCTGCCTGATAGGCCGTCCAAAAGGCTTTCTTAAACTCCACTGTAAAGGTCCATTTGATGGGTTCCTACACCGTTCTTTCCTGTCTACTTTCAGGGATTTGTTTCCTTGTTATTGTGTCCACTTTTTAGGTTCCTTCCCTGTTTCTATCGTTCCACAGTCTGGTCAGAGCCCAATCTGCCTATGTATCCAGTTCCTTTGTGTATCTCCTTGTTCCAGGTGTCTACGGTTTGGGATTCCTCTCATTCTTTCAGACCTAGCAAACACACATTCTTTCCCCTAGCGGTAATCAACATTTCATGCAATCCCTTTCTCTTGTCGTGTCCATCTTATAGTGTACATTATAAGACGCTATCCTTGATCTTGCGCTTTACGATTTCCTCTTCCGTATATAAGGGCGTATCTGCATGATTATTTTTGTCCGATTTGTTCATGATAGGTTCCAATTCTTTTACCTTCCTCAGTGCTGCTTACCGTTCGTCTATGTGCTCTTATTTATCATATATGCAGCTCCTTCTCAACTTGTGTTTTCTGATGATTCAATCAGCGTATAAGTTTCAATATTCCCCATTCAAATCTTCATAACGCCACGAGCAAATCTCTCTGTATTGATTTACATTACACTCTGCTAAAGATTCAATTCAATGCTTGCGTCAACGATGCTTGCATCCACTCCACTTTACATTACACTCTGCTAAAGATTCAATCAACGAATGAGACTATGGGGGATTTAGAACGGAACATCTTTACATTACACTCTGCTAAAGATTCAATGACGATTGCAAAAGTAGGGAGCACGGGGAATTCTACTTTACATTACACTCTGCTAAAGATTCAATCGTGCAGGGCAGTCCTTTGCGATTTTTGCATCACTCTTTACATTACACTCTGCTAAAGATTCAATTTGCTTCCATGGGTGCGCTTATCGGCAAGCCGGTTGCTTTACATTACACTCTGCTAAAGATTCAATTTCGAGGTGTATATAAGAACAACTTTGGTGAATCAACTTTACATTACACTCTGCTAAAGATTCAATCTGGAGGGATGCTGACACTGGTAGGAACGAATTCTCCTTTACATTACACTCTGCTAAAGATTCAATTCCGCTCCTTTTTCTGTCACGATTGGATCAAAAGATCTTTACATTACACTCTGCTAAAGATTCAATTGCGTGAGCAGGAAAAAGTTGACGCACTTGCTTCCACTTTACATTACACTCTGCTAAAGATTCAATCTCTGCTTGAGATCGGCGGATCGTATCAAAAGACGACTTTACATTACACTCTGCTAAAGATTCAATGGTCAAAAAAAGAGGTCCTACTAGATCTATTTAAAGCTTTACATTACACTCTGCTAAAGATTCAATATGTAGATGCGCCAGAAGCCGCAGGCGGCGATTTAACTTTACATTACACTCTGCTAAAGATTCAATGAAATCTATACAAATGGATGGCGAGATGTGTGGAATCTTTACATTACACTCTGCTAAAGATTCAATATACATCGTGATGCAGCAAAAGCGACCGATCATCAACTTTACATTACACTCTGCTAAAGATTCAATTAGACCAAGGCAAAGATTATATTATGCCAAAGGAGTGGCTTTACATTACACTCTGCTAAAGATTCAATCACAAAGCGATATAATATAAGCAGGCAGCAGGTTACCTTTACATTACACTCTGCTAAAGATTCAATTGAGTCTGGTAAAAAAGTCTATGAAAAGATGATTGCACTTTACATTACACTCTGCTAAAGATTCAATTGGGTATGGTTTATGTTCCTATTTTTCATCATGGCACTTTACATTACACTCTGCTAAAGATTCAATCCGGAGACGGACGAAATAGAAAAAGTTGATCTTTCCTTTACATTACACTCTGCTAAAGATTCAATCAGGCATTCCGCAGTATATTCCTCTGAAGTATTCGCTTTACATTACACTCTGCTAAAGATTCAATTGAGCCGGAGCGGGGATATGATGAAACATATTTTAACTTTACATTACACTCTGCTAAAGATTCAATGCTGTCTGTGGTCCGACAGAAAAAGGATGGTCTTCTCTTTACATTACACTCTGCTAAAGATTCAATGATCCCCGTGCAACAACTTGAAAAGCATTGATGGGACTTTACATTACACTCTGCTAAAGATTCAATTTTTTTCGGAAAAGCGAAAAACAGTGATGGATCGTACTTTACATTACACTCTGCTAAAGATTCAATGTATTGGTTCGGCAGTCCTCTGCAGAGCCTGGGAAACTTTACATTACACTCTGCTAAAGATTCAATTGTAATGACAGTTCGGGGGATGCTTTTAGCACTTCCCTTTACATTACACTCTGCTAAAGATTCAATAAGCGGAACCTTTTATAAGCAGATCCGTCATGCAGGCTTTACATTACACTCTGCTAAAGATTCAATCCTCCAAGCTTAATTGAATTGGGGCTGATGTCGATCTTTACATTACACTCTGCTAAAGATTCAATCCGCCTTCCACAAGCGGATAAATTACAATCTCATACTTTACATTACACTCTGCTAAAGATTCAATCAGGCAATCCCGGCTGACGTAACAGTTCGGGGACCTTTACATTACACTCTGCTAAAGATTCAATTCAAGCTCACTCCACCATTCGATCGCCGTATTGTGCTTTACATTACACTCTGCTAAAGATTCAATGGGTTGTTTTATTTCCTTTAGAGCCGTCTTTTTCGTCTTTACATTACACTCTGCTAAAGATTCAATCGGTACCCGCTTTCCTCGGTACCACCGTTTTAATCTCTTTACATTACACTCTGCTAAAGATTCAATATCAAGAAATTGACGGATGGCAAGGTGATCTGAATATCTTTACATTACACTCTGCTAAAGATTCAATCGCCACAGGGTTATCGGTCTGTACAAATTCTACAACCTTTACATTACACTCTGCTAAAGATTCAATCCATCCCTCGCACCTGCGCAAATTGCAACGCTTTTAGCCCAGCAAATTGTCGACCTCTCTGCAGCCCATTCAGAATCACTATTAAAACCCACCTTCAGATGTCCATTACCCCATCTAAGAAATGAAATTTCAACCTTTGTCGACACCCCGCTATTTTTGCAGTATGGTAGGCCGACAGAGTTTTAAAGGAACCTGGACGTTCTATCCTCTGCCTTGCCCCAGAATTCTTTTTGCAGCCACTTCTGATCCCGGCTGGAAAAGACAATGAGCGAGTCCTTATCCTTCCGAATCAATTTTTGAAGCTCAGCTTTTAGCGCCATGAGCTGAGATTGCTTCATGTCGCCTTCAAATACCGAATTCTGAATATGGGATAAATATTTCTTACAACATTTAAAAACTTTAGGAAGGATTTTTTTGCCTTCATCGTCCACTACAATATCATATACTAAAATTATGTACATTTTATCACCCGTTCGTTGTTTTTTCCTTTTGAGGGTTACCACCACATTTCAAATCCGTGGTATTCTTTTTCCCCGATTAAATGTTTGATCAGCTTATATGCTTCCAATCGAATTAAGTATTGATAGGAGACTGATTTTCCCAGGTCTCTATGTTTAATGGTTTTTTTCATTCTTTCATCCAGCTCTCCTAAAATCAGTTGGGACGCTTCTTTTTTCAGCTTGAGTCCTTCCATGTCGTTCATAAAGCTGCCATCCGTAATTTGTTTTCGGTTGAGCAGAGAAAAAATCAGGCGATCGCCGATCAGCGGTTTGAAAATCTCGGCAATATCCAGACATAAGGAAAAACGCCTAGTTCCGGGTTCGTGCAAATAACTGATGGTCGGGTTCAGCTGCGTGCGGTAAAGCTCGGTGAGAACCTTGGTGTAAATCAGGGAATTCACAAAGGAGATCAGGCTGTTGATCCTGTTATCCGGCGGATGCATCACGCGTTTTTCAAATTGGATATCCGGATCAATGATTGTATCCCACTCATGATAATAAATTTTTCGTATGTTTCCCTCGATCCCCATCAGTTCTTTGATGTTCTTTTGGCTGTCAATTTGCTTTCGGTAATGCTCAATCTGCTTCATGGGAAGCTCTAAATCTTTACCTCTTCCATTATAATAGCGTAAATTGCGATAAATATTGGAAGAAGCTGCCTGTATAAACTTTTTGGCAAGTTCCAGGCGTTTTTCTGGATCCGAATAACATTCTACCTGTTTGACCAGCAGTCTCCCGGCTAATAACTGTTCTCTGGGATAAAAGCTTCCTGCGTAAAACTGGTAATAGTTGAAAACATGCAGAATAATGCCTTTCTGCGCCAGAAAGTTCAGCAGTTTAGTATTGAGAGACATTTCTGACATAATATAGATATCTTCGATCTGTTCCACTGGCAGATCCCGCTTTTCTCCCTTGCTGTCTGTAAACTGCAGCGTATTATCTTTGCGCGATAGTTTCCCATTTGAGTATATATAATAACTTCCATCCATAATACACCTCCGTACATTAGTGTAGTATATGGTTATTTGAAGGACGCTGTACTAAATAAAGCACAAATCAAAGTAAGCGCAAGATTTGCAAATATTCTTTTTTGCAGCAGATGCTGGCAACTCCTGCGCTGAGATGCTGGAAATTTCGCCCAATATCGTTTTTAACTGTGTCTCATCCTCTTCACTCAGCTCCACCATAACCGATTTTTTCAGCAGTGGATAGTCGATTTTTCCTTTCAAGTCTTCCATGCCTTTCTGCTTCAAATAATATAAGTAATACTTCACCTGCCATATGGAAGCCTCTTCGACCTTGCGGCTTTTCTTGATTTCATGGAGGATGTTGCTTTCTCTGATAAAATCAATGTTAATGGTTTGATCAATATTAATGTGCTTTTCTTCCCTGGCATAAGCGGTTTCATCCAGCAGCTTTCCCACTTTCACATCCTCGCTTCCATGCTCCATTTGAATTTCGTGAAGAAAGTACCACAGCTTCTTCTTACAGACAAAATAATAGTAAACCATAACGCCGGTTATTCGGTTCTGGCTGTTCATCTTCTGCTCTCCCTAAAACACTTACAAAAATTGAGATGGTCTTTGTTCCGCGTGCTCTACTGAGTCCTGTTTTTTTAGCATAAAGCCCTTTTCCCTGCTGTAATCGCAGTCCACGATGGGAATGCGTTCCTTTTTTCCTATTTTTAATTCTTCTGGGCACCGGCAGGCCTCGAATCGGTATTTGCTGATGGATACCGAATATTGATAAATGCGCTCCCTGGCCTGAACCTTATCCCTGGCGGAAAGCTCCGGCTTGTTTAGGTTCTCAAGCTGCTCCTGAATAAAAGCTTCGTGCCGTAGGTAAACACTTTCCGGTATCACACCTACGGACTGGATATTGCGCAGGACTACATCTTTTTTCGCTTTTTCATACATAAAGAGGTTATCAATATATTCATACACTTCTTCGTATTTTTTTGCATAATCGCTGCCCTCCATGTTTTCTGCCGAAAGGGCTTCCTCAATGAGCTGTGTTTTTTCCGCTTCTGTCAGCAGCCCATCCACGGATTTGATGGCTTCATAAGAGCAACTATAAATAGTATCATCTACAAATTTCATCGCCTTTCCCTGTTTTTGCAGGTAGACAAAGCAATTGTAATGTTCTATGGATTTCATGCCTTTGCGGTTGCAACGTCCCATTCTCTGAAACAAGGAGAACAGATCCGACAATTCCGTAAAGAGATAGTCAAAGTCAACGTCCAGGCTTGCTTCTACAATAGATGTGGCAATCCAGATTTTATAGCCGCCTGTATCGCCTCCCGTCTTTCCGTCCTCTAAAATCAAAGTCTCTTTTTCGCTCCGATCCAGGGCAATAAACTGGCTGTGCAGAAGATTCACCTCTGTACCGCAGTCCTTCAGCTCATCGTGCATCTGCTGTGCAATTTCGATGGAGTTGCAAACTACGAGGATGGTTTTTCCCGGCAAGTTCCCATCCTTCAGCTGCCGGTAAAACGCAAGGACATCCTCTGAATTTAAAAGTGCATCTCTCACTTTCACATTGTGGCGGATCAGGCCCTGGCCCGAAAAGTCTGCTTCTGCCGCCTCCTGTCCCAGAGCTTCTCGGAGTTTTTTTCTTGCAAAGGGCGGCATGGTGGCCGTCAGAATGGCAATCTGCCCTCCCATTTTATGAATCCAGTTTATTCCGTAAATAAGATAGGCCAGCAGCTCCGGATCGTAAACCTGGATTTCGTCAATAACAATTTTGGAGTAGGAAAAAGTTGCCAACTTGTATTCATATCCCGGATATTGATAAACAAAATCAAAGAGCTGATCCATAGTGCAAATGGTCAGGGGCAGGGCCATTTGTCTGCTCCTGGTGTAGTATTCCAGCGGATCTTCTTCCCTGCCAGCTTCCTGTTGTTTTAAATAATAGCTCATGGTACCCGAATGAAGCAGAGCCAGGCATTCTTCTTTGTCTCCGCTGATGATTTCTCCCTGGATTCGATGGTACATGGCGTTGATGGCGGTCCGCAGGGGCAGGACGAAAAAGCCCTTTGCGTTTCCCATCCAGAGCAGGGCTGCTTCTGTTTTTCCCATGCCAGTAGGGGCGGAAACCAGCAGGTTCGTGTCCTTGTGGTTTTGGCAGAAAATCTGCAGATCGTTCCATTTGGCCTGGCTGTCCTTCTCCTGCCAGCTGTGAAGCAGGTTCTCCATATCCTGCTGCAGAAAGTCATGGGGATATTCACAGGTAATCCCCGCGCTGGCACTGTAGTCGCACCTGTGGAGCAGGCCTTTTACTAAAATGGCGTCTGGGACTCGATCTGCCAGGACCTTGTAGCAACGGGCCTCCTTTATTTTCTTTTTTACATACTTTTTGTAAGGCTCCAGCAGCTTGTCGATCAAATCGCCTTTATTTTTAATCACAGACTTGATCTCTCCGTGGTGGTGATGGTATAAAACTGCCGCCGCCACAATCTGGTAGTCCTCTTTTGAGTCCATCTCTTTTTCATCCACGAAAAAATAGGATAGGATGTTGTGGGGGATTTCCTTTGACTCCTGAAACTTGTATTTTTTCTCGATCCTCTGCTGAAATTCCTGATTTATTTTGCCATAATCGTGATATTCGCAAGTCTTTATCAAAAGCTTTTCAATGCGCGAATCTTTTACGCAACCCAAACGAATCAGAGTCTGGGCCTCTTCTGTCACCAGATCAGTATGCTCTCGTATGGACTGGTTTTCTTTGGCTTTTGCCTGTTTTAAAAGTTCTTCCGGCAGCATAGTTTCTCCTTAAATCAGATTTACCAGATACGTTTCACCATCTTCTTCCTCGGGGATATCTGCATAAATATGTTCCATATCGGTATTCGGTTCTGCATAATGTCCCGACGCATATACCACCGCTTTTTTATGAAACTGACGTTTCCCTTCTGCGATGTGATAGTCCTTGTTGAGAAAATATCGTGTTCCCTGGGCCGTTATTCCCTCTGATTCCTCCATTATGATCCATTCGTTTTTAACAGCCTTTGCTGCTACATATGCATAGTATCTGCTCTGGACAGACTCTTCCACCTCCCGGAGCTCCACCATCTGCGCATCGATGACTTCCACTG
Source organism: Clostridia bacterium (assembly GCA_910575405.1). GTDB lineage: Bacteria > Bacillota > Clostridia > Peptostreptococcales > Anaerovoracaceae > Hominibacterium. Next base: position 67,205 of record CAJTER010000011.1, read on the forward strand.
TATCCTCACTACGTCCGATGGATTTCAAATTGTAAATGTTCTGCAGAATGTCCTCAAGGACCTCATGAGAGCTATGTATATGGAGGATCAGTTCCACATCAGTGAGGATTTCATAATATTTTGGGCCTTTGGTCAAGGTACGAAAACGGGAATAGGGGATTTTGTAATGCTGCTCCTCGTAGTCCTTCAATCTCTTCTTCACCTGCTTGTCCAGTGCGGTCAGCTCTTTTTCCCTCGCCTTGATTCGCTCTAGACGCTCTTTATCATCCTTATATACTTCTTTACGCTGCTTCAAAGATGCTTTTAATTTTTTAAGTTTCGGCTGGAAGCTCTCTTTGATGCGCTCTTTTTGGAAAGTGGAAATAGAGTCTTTCAAATCCTTCAGATCCCTGTATTCCTGCAAATAGGCTTCATTTTTGACCGCAATGGTAATGCCTTTATAAAAATCGTTGCCCTGTGATTTTTTGGCCTCCGCCACTTCCACATAGGCTCCCGACAGCAGATCCGGGCTCATCATTTTTACTAAAATGCCTCTGTCGTTTTGCAAGGAATTCAAAAAACAATGATCCGTGTAAACTTTTTTCTTCAGTCCTCCGTATGTTCCCTGAATGCTGACGTCCATTTCATGATATTCCCGGTATCCGCACATGCTATGAATGGCTCCAATTACGGTGGAAAAGGGCGGCAGAGGGTATGTCATTTTGTTGTCAATGGTTTCTTCCCTTCGGTAATTGGCGGTCCGCTGCTTTAAGCGAATTCTTACAGCTTCCATAACCCTTCTCCTTTACGCCTGGTAATAATCGCTTACTTGCTGCTTCAGATCATCAAAAAATTGTTTTACAGAAGAGGGATTTAACTCCCTGACGATTTGGTCTGCATTGGAAAAATTATCGCCCCTGAGCAAAGCGCAGCTAAAGCCTTCCGAAAGCTTGTCCTTCAAGTCCGGGGTAATTGCCAGGGCCCCGTTTTTTACATGCACCACGTTTTCAAAATAGTGGGTCTTGCGCTCAGACAGCCCGCCTGCGACAAAGAGAGGCTCCGCATTATCCAGATTGCCTTTTACGATCAGGGACAGATTTCGCACTGCGTCCAGCAGCATATTGACTCTGGCTTTCTTTTCTTCCGGGTCTGCTTCTGCATGGAAGTTGTCGTCTTTTCCTACCATTTCAAGGTCAACGGTCAGGCTGTATTCTTTCAGGGATTTGTCGTACTCGTATTGATAGGGCATCAGGCCCGTTTTATCCGCATCGTTTTGCACGCTGAGACCATTGTCTTTCGCATGCTTTGAGGCCAAGTATAGGTTGTTGTGAAAGCGGGTCTCATTTACGAAGGCATCACAGGCCACTGCGTCGGTCAGATAAAAGGAACTGTTTCTCACATAGGTCAAATTCTTTGTGGACATGTAGCCGCCCTCCAAGGCTCTGCAGGTTGCCGCGTTGACTTCTTCTGAAACAAATTTCTGCATCGCTCCATCAAGGGATGTCTGCAGATCCTCGTACAGTCCGGCCTGCACACAGATGGCGTTTTTTAAGCTTTCGCGGCTCCGCATGGCGTAAACATGCTGCTGCCGGAAGACTTTCTGCACAGAAGAGATATTTCCAAGTCCTTCCGAATAATTGCTGGTCATATTGGCGACGATTGTCATGGTTAATGCTCGTTTCATGCTACTGTTCCTCCTGATTCTGTTCTGTCCTGCTGCGATTTACATCCAGTGCGTTGATAAAGGCAAAGACAATTTCTTTGTTGCCCTCTCCGTCTTCAAACAGAGGATACGCAAAGGAATAGGATATTCCGATATATGCGGATAACTGCAGTAAAATCTCATTGACGCGATCATAGTCGTGAAATACGATAGCGCTGGTCAGCTTTTGACGATAGGATTTCAGCTTGTTTGCGTTTCCCTCCCGTAGGAACTTGTCCGCTGTCTTTTCTCCTGCCTTTTGTGCGCTGTAGGCATACTTTTTCTTCGTGTCTTTGTTCATATCTTGTTCACCCCACTGTATACTCAAGGTTATCAATATTCCAATCACAATGTTCAGATATGCTCTGCCTTCTTTTTCTTTAATTTTCAATAAGGTTTCGATCAGGGAGTCCAACGCCATCTGATTGATGGCACAGTCGATGACTTCCTGTTGTACATCGATCCAGTAATCTTCACCCAGTTTATAGCGAAACTGCAAAAGGGAAAAGTCCGAAATTTTTGCCAGAGCTTCCAGAGGTTTTTTTCGGATAAATAAAGAGGCAAAGTAGTCCTGATCGCTCCTCTTGCTGATGACTTCCACATCAAAATCGACAAAGTGTTTCGTTTCCGCCATGGAACGCAGCAAGATGGTGCGGCCGTTTTGCTTTGATTCCCAATCCTTTGCCATAATTTCCCGAAGGCAGTCCGCTGTGTGGCAGAGGGAACTTATAGAAACATTATTATTGATAAAAAAACTTTCACGTATGCGTGAATCTGCCTTTGAAAAGGCAAAAGGGATCCAGTCGAATTCCCACATATCAGAAGAGAGAAAGGTACCTGCGTCAAATTGATAGGCGATGCTCTTTGTCTTCCGTCCTTCGTCCACCGTATATCCAAGGAGCCTGCAGTGCGGATTTTCCTCTGTAAAAAACAGATTGGTATTTGCAAAATTCGCGTATAAGTTTTTTTTATTTTTAAAAGACTCCTGAATGAGTATGTATCGCTGCTCCCGCAAAATATCGAGGATTTCTGCACTATTCGTCCCATCAAATTTCTCTTTGACGGTTTTTTTGAGTATAGTATTTGCCTTCAAGTTTTCATTCACCAGCTTGATCTGCTCCTCGCTCCAGTCACCCTCATGGCTTTCCAACATTTTCTCCGCCTTTTTGTGAAAAAACTCATCTTCAAAAAAGACTTCCGCAAAGGCTAGATATCGCTCCTTTGTCAGATCGTCCTGGTTGTAGGCGATCCCCAGCCAGTCCTCATATTCATAATCCATTTCAAAATCGATCTTCTGCTGCCTGAAATAGCGCACAAGGCCGACAATGGCTGCCGAACACCTCCAGTCTGTGGGGAAAAGGGCTGTATCATATTTCTGGTTTTCTAATACTATCTTCACCATTTTCCTCCTTTACTTTAATTCCGCCATGCCAAAACCGGCGCTGCAGTGGCTGCCTATGCCGGATTGCAAAAGATAATTCAAAATAGCCCGGTCGCCCTCCAGCAGAAAATAGCCTAAACTGCAGGGGAGCTTTTTATGATAAAAATCCACCACCGTCTTTTTACAATTAACTGGTATAATAGAAAGGGTGTCGCTGATTTCCTGGGAAAACCCGGCCCTCATCAGCTTATGCTTTACCACGTAAGCAGCTCTTTCCTCAAACTCTTTCTGATTATACAAATAATACATATCCCGATTGCTTTCCCGCACGTGGCGGCGGATGCACAGAGGGCTAAGCATCTTCACCATTGCCTGAGATTCTTTTACCTCTGGCTGCTGAACCTGTTTAACCGATGTTACCGTGAGCTGATTTCCCCCTTCAATGGGAAACGGCTTTTTCATCTGCTCCAGAAAAGCGGAAAAAAACAGGAAACCGGTAAACTTATCGCTGCAGGAAAAAAGCAGCTTTCCCCTGGCCTCGCCCAACTCAATGGTCGTCTGTAAAAATTTCGGGTTTGAAAAAAATACAGAAAACGTAAAATCCTTTTCCTGTCCCGGCTCATAGTATTGATCAAAGTATTTCCCGTTTTCTGCGTCCGTCAGACTTTTCTTAAAAAAAGATAAAAATATTTCTCTATATTTTTTAGGAATCTCATTTTTCTCCAAAGTAAAATGGACTGCTAGCTTCAAATTTAACCACCTCCCTTACAGAAATGTTGCATATTCCCTGGTGAAACTGTTCTGCTGCTTGCCTTTCCTTCTGCGCGGCAAGCGGTTTTGTAATTGCTCTGGCTATACTTCCAGCCTCGCCACTTCATCAATAGAAAGGCCTGAAATATCTGCAATCTCCTCAAGCGCATATTTCCCTGTTTTGAGCATGCGCAGCGCTGCTGATTTGCTTCCTTCAAGGATTCCTTCACGCATTCCTTCACGCATTCCCTCACGCATTCCTTCACGCATTCCCTCACGCATTCCCTCACGCATTCCCTCACGCATTCCTTTGCTCCGGGCCTCTTTTTCAATATCTTTTTTATAGAGCCTCATAAGCTCATCATCATCGTACAGGAACATCATAATATCCACAACCTCCTTTTCTTTACTTTCCAAATACTGGCTCAACACATTTCTGTCTTTGCAGATGCGAATGGTTTCCAATATGGCTTTTCTGGTCCTTCCGTATTTTTTTATCTGCTCATCGCATACTTTCGTAAAGGTGATATACTGCTGTATAATATCGCCTTCCCGGCCTTTGTAAATCATCTTGACCTTTACTTCTACCGCCGCTTCCTTCCCTCCGAAAAATTCCGTCCCTAGGGATATGGTTTCTGGCTTATCTTCCCGCTCTCCTGTAAAAATAACGTACAATTCTGGAAATGGCAGATGCACTTTTTTGCTGGAATACAGCAGCTGATCCGTCGCTTTTAAATAGTCGTGCCAGCTCTGGGACAAATATATCAGCGCACGAACCACAATATTGACGCTCCAGCTCGACTGGGCCTCAGCCAGAATGACCAGCCGATCCCGAACCATGAATCCTAAGTCATTATACATGCCGTTGATGAAGACATTATTAATGGTGATATTCGTCAGCTGCTCTTCGGTCGCCTCTGTATCCTCTGGGTGGAGCGCCTGATAAAGCTGGAGCAAATATTTCTTATCCGTAAACAGATTCGTAAAGACGCTGTCCTTGATCTTGCGCTTTACAATTTCCTCTTCCGTATATAGGGGCGTATCTGCATGTTCATTTTTGTCCGATTTGTTCATGATAGGTTCCAATTCCTTTACCTTCCTCAGTCCTGTTTACCGTTCGTCTATGTGCTCTTATTTTATCATATATGCAGCTCCTTCTCAACTTGCGTTTTCTCCCTGGGATAAGATAATGCATCTGTGAATTGTGGTGATTAATATATGTTTAAGTATTCTAACATACCTTTTTTTGTATGTTTCCTCTACTATAAAAGAAAAAGGAGGATGTACCCATGAGTTTATCCGATAATTTTTCCAATAATATAACAGCCCTCCGCTGCGCCCAAAAATCGACGCTGACGAATTTCGCAGAAGAAATTGCGATTTCCCGCTCTCACCTGGAAAATATCCTGAAAGGAAACTGCAATCCCACGCTAGGAACAGTGGAACAGATTGCGGAAAGGCTTCACATCGATCCAGTGCTGCTCCTGCTGAGTGCGGAAGAGGCCTGTCGGTTCTACACTTCTCCACTGTGTATTCAGGCTATGCGGGAACTGCAGTTTCACCTCCGATCCGCGCTGAAGATTTTTGATGATGGCCATATCCAACTATAGCGTATCATCCAATGCAAAGCATCGTCTTTCTTTGCCGCGGAAAGCATCTCCCCTTGTGCCGCACAGTAAAATTCTGCTATAATGACCGTAGTTAATTGTAACGCGCGAAAAAGGACAAGGGGAGGGAAAAACGCCGACATGTACACAACCGCTATATTTCTGGAATATATGGCCGCCCTTTTTTCCTTCTGGTACAGGGGAATTATGGGTCTGATATACGAAGGGCGAAACAGCTCCCAGATAGCCGAGTATCTGAGTGTTTCTCCCAACACCGCCAAAAAGTATACCCAGAATATTTACAACAAAACCGTTGTAAACAACCGCATGACCCTGGCCCACCTCATCAACCAGCAAAAAACAGGGTAAGAAACCAAAGTAATTACCTGGAAAAATCAAAAAATTCTAAAAGCACTCCCCCTTGATAATAGTTTTTATCCAGGTACTTCCATTATCATTTCCTCGTAGGTAATTTTTAAAGAATCCAGAAAAATGAGAAGGAGGAATTTAGCAAAATGGAAAAAACACCAATAAGAAAAAATCCTAGTTTGGCTCCTGACCGCGGCAGTTGCGATGGCCTTCATGCTTCTGCTTCCGTCATCGGGCCAGGCGGTATACGCGGCTGCCAAGGCAGGAGCTCCCAAGACTTTTTACGGGAAGGCGGTCAATTCGACTTCCATCACCTTAAAATGGTCGTCTGTAAAGAACGTGAAAAAATACGCGGTCTATCAGGGCAAAAGTAAATAGGAACAACGGCGAAAACTTCCTATACAGCCAAGAACCTTAAAAGAACAAGATCTACACCTTTAAGGTAAAAGCTGTAAAGGGCACTACTTCCTATTCCATCAAAAGGACTACTGGAAAGTCTAAACAGAAAAATGTCAGCAAGGTGACCCTGAACAAAAAGAGCCTAAAGCTACAGGTAAAGGACACTGCCCGGCTGAAAGCAGCTCTGCCTCCGTCCAAAGGCGCAGTATTCAGGCAAAATGCAGTGTAACAGCCACAGCTCCTGCAGCCGCACCTGCTTATAGCAAAATGTTATAACGGAAACTTCGAATCGGCGGGCGGCGGTCTTGTATGCAACCTGCTGGTCGTGGATGAAGCAAAGGGCCTCTTTCATAGAGCCATCGTTCAGAGCGGCGGACAGAACTTTACTTATGACAAAGCGCGGATGGATGAAAACCAGCAGGTGGAAACGCTGATGAAATTAACCGCTGCCAAAAACATGGCGGATCTGGTAGCTATTCCTGAAAAAGAATTCATCGAGTACTATACCACTCCGGACGAAGAAGGAGCCACCCTGTGCGACGATTATCCCATGCCTCTCAGAAATGTGCGCCATATGGGTAATCTTCGCCAAGACAGGTAATCCCAGCACGAATAAGGTAAAATGGGAGCCTTACAAGGCAGCGGATCGAAATACCATGATGATCAACAACGACTGCACCATGACCATGCAAAGCGAGCCGAAGAGCGAACAGAGAAAACTCCTCGAACCGCTCATGCCATATTATATTCCGTAAGGAGCTACGGAATATTGGACGTAGAGTCCCCCTGCTCCACAGCTGAAATGCCGCGGACCAGGGGGCGCTTTTTAGTGCTTTCTAAAAATGTAAAACAGCCTGGCTGTCGCGCCAGTGCTCTGATCCCCTGAGAAATCACCCTTTTATCCCCATCCTCATGGAACCTTTCGTGCTCCCGTTTCATATATATGAAGAAACAGCTTGGTTTCGGAGGACTTTTTATGAAAAACTGGAAATACGGGAGCACCCCTTTTATTTTGTATCCAAAGCAGAATATCGGGGAAGTGCGGCAATGTGTGCTGGAAAACTACGGGCGCATTCGTTATGAGCTGCCCTTTATCAACGCCCTATGTGTGGAAATTCCAAAGGAACGGGTTCAGAGAATCCGCACTAACCGCCGCATTGCCAGTATGTCTGAGGACATCCGTGTTTCAAAGCTGCCTACCCGATCAGGAGGGATTCCTCTGAGACTGCCGCAGCTCCGCCGTGCTCCCGCCTGCTGTGGGGAAGGTGTAGCCATTGCGGTTATTGACACGGGGGTAGCGCCCCATTATGATCTCATCCGCCCTTTTAACCGTATCCGTTATTTTCATGATTTCGTGAATGGAAGAAATCGCATCTATGATGATGATGGCCATGGCACCCATGTGGCAGGTATTGCTCTTGGAAACGGGTATGTATCAGGCCATTACGCAGGTAGTGCTCCCGGGGCTGCCCTGGTAGCGCTGAAGGCCCTTGACGCAGAGGGAAATGGGAATGCTTCGGATATTCTAGCAGCTATGCAGTGGATCTATGATCATCATCTGTTGTACAACATTCGGGTCGTCAATTTGTCGCTGGGCATCCAGCCTGCCCAGGCTTCCCAGATCGATCCGCTGGTGATGGGTGCTAATGCCCTGGTATACGCCGGAATCTGTGTGGTTGCTGCTGCGGGAAACAGCGGACCTGCCAGAGGGAGCATCACATCTCCCGGCGTCAGTTCCCTGGTTTTGACTGTGGGCTCTTGCGATTCACAAGGGGAAGTTACGGCTTTTTCCAGCAGAGGACCTGCTCCCGATGGAAGCTCCAAGCCAGATGTAATGGCTCCTGGAGTCGATATTGTATCCCTGTCTGCCGCCAATCCAAAAGGGTATATTGCTCAGTCAGGTACTTCCATGTCAGCGCCTTATGTGGCGGGTCTTGCAGCATCTTACTTCAGCTGTCACCCCTCCCTAAACCCGCTGGAAGTAAAGCAGGCTCTCCTGGAAGCAGCTCGTCCGGTGGCCAAAATTCCCCGCAATGCACAGGGCTGCGGACTGCTGCTGCGCACCGCGCTGATATAGCGGCCCGCTAAGAGGGTCTCCCTTGTATGGAATGTTGCTCCGGCGGCGGCAGTATGTGCGAGGGTGAAGATAGGATCACGAAGCTGGACGTACTACAAAAAAGTACCAGGGCCGTTTTTCACAGCTCTGGTACCATAGTACTGGCTTTATTTCACAATTTTATGGCAGGTACTTCAGTGGATCCTTAAACTCTCCATGTACAAGGATTCCAAAATGGCAGTGCGGACCGGTACTTCTTCCCGTGTTTCCGGATTCCGCGATATGGTAGCCCTGATATACCTTATCTCCTTCTTTTACAAGCAGTTCGGAGTTATGAGCATAATAGGTTTCCACGCCATTCTGGTGGTCGATAATTACCAGATAGCCGTAGGAGCCTTTATAGCCGGAGAAGGTTACGGTTCCGCCATCCGAGGCGTGTACATCCGTTTTCATCGGACATGCCAGGTCGATTCCATCATGGTTTCTGCCCCAGCGCGGTCCAAATGGTGAGGACAGGCGGTAGTTGTCAACCGGATAGATATACTTTCCGGATCCGATAGTAGGCGGACGCTCCTTAGTTCCTACAAGAACCACTTCCTGAACCGGTTCCTTTTCCACCTTGGCGACAATCGGTACTTTTGTGGATTCCTTGCCGTTGCTCTTTTCCACCCGGGCGGTAATTACTTTTTTACCTTTTTTGCCCTTTGTCTTTACTTTTGTCTCGTCTTCATACAGCTTGTCCGTCTTCTTTTCGATTGTCTCGAATTTAATATCTTCTTCGTATGTAATCAGCTCGGAAGTCTCATAAGTAACAACTGGTTTTTCTTCCAGCAGCTTGATTTCACTGCCCAGCTCCAGCTTTCTCGGGTCAATGCCCGGGTTCAACTCCATAACCTGCTCCTCGGTCATATTGTAATCTGCGGCAAGTTCGGCTAAGGTTTCCCCTTCCATAACAACGTGAGAGGTTTCCACCACCGCGCCGGTCTGCAGGGCTTCCTTTGCCTCCTCCTTTTTCTGCAGTGCGTCAAGATCCGTATTGACTTCCTTGATTTCAATGTCTTCTACGAACTTGGCGTTCTCTACTACAACATTTTCGCCGTCGCTGGTGTAGTCCTTACGGATGGCGCTGAGAACTTTTTTGGCAGAATCCTTGCTGTCCACCACTGCAGCGCGCTTGCCATTTACGGTAATGCTATAAGCCTTTACGTTGATATCACCCACATAGGTCATCCGTTTGAGCACTTCTTCTGATGAATCAATGTGAACGTGCCCCATAGTGGAAACCCGTTTGAAGGTAATATCGTCCTTTTTATCAATAATAACTTCGATGTTCCGCTCCTCAGTCAGCGCGCTCTGCACCAAATCCGTGATTTTGAGAACATCTTCCTTGTCCTTTACTACGCCCAGGACTCTCCCGTTATAGGAATATTCGTATCCCATATAATGATTGACGAGTCCCATCCAGCCTAAGACTATCACTACTAAGATGGAAAATATCACAAGGAGCCAGATTCGGTACCGCTCCGCGAATTTCGCGGCCTGAGTAAATCTGCTGTTTTTCGGTTCAGCTGCTGCGGCCTCCATTGTACTTTCAAAAATTTCTTTTACGTTGATGTCTCCATCCACCTGTTTATTTCTATTAAATTTTCTTAATCCCTTGAATTTATTGAGTTTGTTGAATTTTTTTGCCATAGTTCCGCCTCACTCGCGCGAAGGTCATAGCATGTGCAGCGCCCGCCTTCGTCGTTCGTACCAGTATCTTTACACTTTCTGCATTTATAGTGCACATCCATGTAATCCAGCTCAAAATCGTTGTCTGTCAGGAGCACTGCTTTTTCCCCTGTCAGATCATCGATCTTTGCCTGCAGCTTTTTGACTGCTGCCTCTTTATCTGACCTGCGTGAAATGATCATTTTGGAAATTTCCATTCTGCAGGTGCTCATCTCTTCTTCTACAGCCCTTATCCTCGGGACTTTTTCATACACCTCTTTTATACGCTTCTCCGCCTCTTCTTCAGCTCTGCTGCGCAGGTACTGATAGTATTTCTGGACTACAGAAGCAGGTATTGGTTTCGGTTTTCCCTCCGGCGTTTTGCCGTTTTTCTCGTTGTGCCAGTTTACCAGGATTTTATTCACATAGTTGATATTTGGATTTGAAATCCCGGTCGTCTTGCTGCAGGCTTCCAAAACTTTATCAAGGGTGAAGTTCATGCTCCCGAACCACTTGTCCATGATTTTCATTTCTTCTTCTGTCGCGTTCCTGGCAAATCCCAAGGCCTTGCACACCCGCCTGTAAAGGTAGTGTCTCTGATCCGTATTTTTCAGATATTCCTCCACAGCCAGCACATCGCTGAGGCCTTCCGATACCCACCGCTTTACAACAGCGGCAATATATTTGATATTCTGCTTTTCCCTGTTCTTGCAGTACGAGTACGCATATACAATAATTTCCGGAGAAGCATTATAATCGTTTATCCAGGAGAGAATTTCCATCATCTCGGCGCTGCTGATTACCCGGCCTGCGATCCGCTCAATGGATTGATACATACTCTGCACCGTCTTATCTGACATAAGGGCCTTCGTATTTTCATCCACAGGCGATTTTTTCTTTTTTGCTTCTTTGCCGTATAGCAGCTCTTTGAGATTCACAAATTCTACCTGGTAATCGAATTTGTTCTCTGCATTTACTCTGTTTTTTCGAATGACTCCCATTTCTTCCCAGTACGTCCATGCCTTGAGGACATCTTCTTCCCGCAATCCCAGCTGCTTTGCGATGATTTCATTATTCATGGTTTCATCAAGGCCAGCGTACATCAGCGCAAAGAGATAGATTTTGACAAAGTCCCCCGGCGCGGAAGTCATGTATTCGTTTATAAATATATTTTCAACATCTGTGTCCAGCAGATAGTAATCTTTACGTTGTTGTCGTTTAAAATTCATTCTCCTTACGCTTTATTCAAATCCTCCAGCAGACGGCGCAGGTCAACGCCATGCCCCTCCGCTGCTGCTTCCAGTGTTTCTCCGCTGCTTCCGGGGCAGCCTACACAATTCATTCCATGAGCGATAAAAACGTCTTCCAGATCCGGATTTTCATCTAAAATCTGATAAATCATCATGTTCTTGGTGATTTCTTTCATAATTTACCTCCCAATACTGCTCTTATCGGCAAATCTTGTGTATTTACCCAGCCAGGTCACATCCACAGTGCCCGTAGGGCCGCTTCTGTGTTTGGCGACAATGACTTCGCATTCGCCCGGTTTGTCGGTATCCTCGTTGTAGTATTCATCCCGATAAAGGAAAATAACGATATCCGCGTCCTGCTCAATGGAACCGGATTCCCGCAGATCCGCCAGCATGGGTCTGTGGTTCGGCCTCTGCTCAGGCGCACGGGACAGCTGAGAGAGGACAATTACCGGGCAGTCCAGCTCTCTTGCCAAAAGCTTGAGATTTCGTGAAAGCGCGGAAATCTCCTGGGTCCTACTGTCTGTCTTTTTTCCCTCCATACTCATGAGCTGAAGATAGTCGATGACGATTAAGTCCAGTCCACGCTCTGCTTTCAGTCTCCGGCATTTGTTCTTCATTTCCATGATGCTGATGCCGGGCGTATCGTCAATATTGATATCTGCCTTTGAAAGGACGTCTAAGGCCATGTTGATCTGATCCCAGTCCTTTCGCTCCAGCTTTCCGGTCTTCAGGTTCTGCATGTCAATGCGGGATTCCATGGACAAAAGCCGCTGTCCCAGCTGCTCCTTGGACATCTCCATGCTGAAGATCATGACGCTGGCAGAGCCTTTAATCGCTGCCTGCTGCGCCACGCTCAGGGCAAATGCCGTCTTTCCCATGGCAGGCCTTGCTGCCAAAATGATCAGATCCGAACGGTGAAGCCCGGAGGTCATCTGATCCAGATCCCGAAAGCCAGTAGTCAGTCCCGTCAGGTTTCCCTCCATCTGGGACATTTTGTCGATAATATTGATATTTTCTAAAAGGACATCCTTAATATGGGCAAAATCGCTCTTCTGTCCCTTTTGCGCAATCTCAAAGATGCCCTGCTCCGCATAATCCAGAATCGCATTTGTCTCCATGTTTTCATTGTAGCTTTTCTGTACAATATCGTCGGCTGTCTGGATAAGCCGCCGCAAGGATGCCTTCTGGGCTACGATCTTGATATATTCCGCTGCGTTAGATGTGGAGGGCACATCCGCAGAAAGGCTCGCGATGTAAGCTCTTCCTCCTGCCATTTCCAGGGAGTTTCGTTTTTTCAGCTCCTCGGCAACGGTCAGCACATCGACTGGCGCGCTCCGCCGGTAAAGTTCTGTGACTGCAGCGAATATTTCCTTATGTATTTCACTGTAAAAGTCATCAGCTGTAAGGAGTTCGACTGCATCAAACAGCGCGTCTTTGTCCAGCAGTGCGGATCCAAGGACAGAACGCTCTGCCTCATCGTTATGGGGAGGGATTCGTTCCATGTTGTCCATGCATCGTGCCTTTCTTAAATTGCAACCGTTACCTTCAGGTTTGCGGTTACTTCCGGATACAGCTTAATAGGAACGGTAAATTCACCTGTCTGTTTGATAGGACCGTCCAGTTCGATTTTTTTCTTATCCACTTTGATCTTGTGCTGTTCCAAAAGGGCGTCTGCAATATCCTTTGATGTAATGGACCCAAAGAGTCTGCCTCCTTCACCGCCCTTGCTCATCAGCGTTACCGTAAGGCCACTCACTTCTTCTGCCAGTTTTTCAGCAGCAGCCTTTTTTTCGGCTTTCTTTTCAGCCGCAAGTTCCTTTTGTTTTTCCAGATTTTTTATATTTCCTTCTGTGGCCTCCTTCGCAATTCCCTTTGGAATCAGCATGTTTCTGGCGTATCCATCGCTTACTTTTACGACGTCTCCCGCCTTTCCGGTGCCTTTCAGATCTTTTTGCAATATTACTATCATATTATTCTAACCTCCTAATGTGATGAGTTAAAGAAATTCTTCCAAAATTACTTTTAATTGTTCCAGAGTTTCCTCTGGTGTCATTTCCACCTGCGCTCCGGCCGTATTCAGGTGACCGCCGCCGCCCAGCTTTTCCATAATCACCTGAACGTTGACTTCTCCCAGAGAACGGGCGCTGACCACGGTTTTTCCATGCTCATTCTGCCCGACAACAAAGGTAGCCCGTATGCCCTGTACGGTCAACAGTTCGTCGGCCACCTGAGAATTGACGATCTGGGCGTTTGGATTTTTACCCTGGCATATGGACATGGCGATCCCGTCATCCAGGAACTGAGCATTTGCAATGCACTTTGCCCGTATTTTAAAGCTCTCCAGATCCGACTGAAAATATTTTTTTACAGCAGCCGTATCTGCTCCTGACCTACGCAGCCAAGATGCTGCTTCAAAGGTCCGGACTCCAGTTTTTACCGCGAACCGGTTGGTGTCTACGGTGATACCTGCCAGCAGCGCTTCTGCGTCCATTTTGCTCAGCATTTTTTTCTGCCCCGAATATTGTATGATCTCCGTCACCAGCTCGGATGTGGAGGAAGCGTATGGCTCCATGTAGGACAGCACCATATTGGTAATGGATTCCTCCGCCTTTCTGTGATGGTCAATTACGACGATTTTTTCTGAATCCAGCAGCTCCGGACATTCTACCAGGCCCACCCTGTGGGTGTCCAGAACAACGACTAAGGTATCATCATCCCGCATGGCGATTGCTTTCTCAGAATTGATAAAGCTATAATCCTCGGTTTCCCTCGCAGCCTGATAAATCGCAGTCAGAGCTTCATTGTAGCCGTTTATAATGATATGGGCTTTCTTTTCAATGCTGGCCGCAAGCCGGTAGATCCCTATGGCCGCGCCAAAACAGTCCATATCCGGATTGCGGTGCCCCATGATCAGAACCTTGGACGACTGTTTGATCAGCTGACGTAGTGCATGAGCGATGACTCTGGATTTCCCTTTGTTGCTCTTTTCCACAGTCTGCAGCTTTCCGCCGTAGTATTCAATTTTATTTATAGTTTTTACAACAGCCTGATCGCCGCCTCGTCCCAGCGCAATGTCCAGAGCATCGGCCGCGTATTCTTCTATTTCCGCCGGGTTCTTTCCGCCGACTCCGACGCCAATGCTCAGGGTAACCGGAAAGTCCGATTCTGTTTCCAGCTCACGTATTTCGTCCAGAACCGGGAATTTTAATTCAGCCTGCTTTTCATAATATTTGTTTTCAAAGACCATCAGATACAGATGCTCCTTGTACTGGAGAATGCAGGCGTTATTTTTGGCAGCCCAGGCCCGGATCAGCTTGTCGATTTGAACCGACAGCGTCATCTTGGCTTCCTCACTGTTGTTGGCTACCAGTTCGTCAAAATTGTCCACGTTTACCATAGCCATGCAGACCCGCTCCTGATTGTGCATCTGCTTTAAGGTTTCGTATTTGGTAAAGTCGACAAAGTACACGGCAATGCTTGCCAGTTCGCCTTCCCCGATAAAGGAAGTCATCATTTTGAAGATTTTCTGGTTGCGTGAAATGGTCAGCGTCTTCTGCTCCCTGGCAGCTTCCAGAATCTCCGTATATTTCAGCCCAATCAGAGCATATACATCTGCTCCCTCAATCCCGTCGTATATGAATACTTCGTCGATCTTAGGGCTTACCATAGAAACTTTGCCCTGCGGACTGATGATACACAATGGCACCGGCGAGTAGGCGCAAAGCAATTTTTCAATTCGTCTTACATACATACAATAACATTCTCCTATTTTCTGTTATTATCAGGTTCACCCCGCTTTAAAGGGGATTCGCATGTGCAGGCCTCATAAGGAGCCATGCCTGCCTGAATGGATTAATACCTAGCTCATTTTTGCCTTGAGGCCGAAAATCAGATCTGCCAGACCCAAAATCATAAGCGCCAGCTTTCCGATACCGGAAAGGAGAAAAAGAGCCGCGATAATAACAGCTAATGCTTTTGGTGCCCCCTTTTTGTAAACAAACATAAACAGTACGGATATTCCCTGGAGGCAAAACACAAAGTTGAATAACGCATTTATATTTACATAGAGCAGGTCCATCCCCGCGATATCCGCTTTCATCAAAGCCCAGGATAAAAGGACCATTCCCAGCCAGCAGATTCCTGCATTTCTGGGGAGACAAAAGTCCCTGAACTTGTCCATGGGACGCGCTGGCCGATTCCCCGGCTTTTGTTTTATGACTTTGCTCAGTAAAATATATTCCACATAGGAAGCTACTGCTGACAGAACGCAGATGGTCGCTGGAAACAGCCTTGCGGACTGTTCATAAAAGTCAGTGACCATTCGGTACAGTTCTGACTGCGATACCGATGCTCCCGCGGCCTGTCGGACAGCTGGATCCGATGCTATAATCCGCGCCATGCTGCGCACGCTGTCCATGATACTGTCAAAGACACTGGTGCCGGATGCCGAAGCCATCACCATGAGCAGTATTGCCCCTACTGCCGCAGAAATGATACCTTCCAGCACTGTCCTGTATGGCTGCTGTCCTCTGCCGATGGATCTTATTATCACAGGAACCGGCAGCACTGCGACTGCTAAAACAATGAGTGACAAATACATATTGTGAGAGCTTCCTCCCCTTCTTTGTTAAAGCTGAAATTTCATATAATCGGTTAATATTATACCACAAGTTTTCCTGTTTGTCTCGTACTAGATATAGTATATTTTAACATAAATATTGCAATTTGGCGCTATTTTCTTGCTGTTTACAGGGATTTCGTGCGGGCCTGGGCGAAGGCGCGGGAAGCTGGGGGAATGAAAGAGGGTTATGGCAGCTGGCCGCCGTATTTTCAGGCATGTAAAAGAGCCGTACAGAACAGTTCTGCCGGCCCTTTTGAGTGTGACTTCCTTATATAAATAAAGGAGAGTTGAAAAAATGTCATAAGTTTGTGTTGCTTCAGTCTGCTATCTCTTTGTACGCACCGCTTTTTTGGCTGACCAGTCGGAATAAAGCTTTTGGTTTTCTCCATTGACGTTTACTGTCTTGTAGGTTCGGATCCGGACATAGTATTTCGCTTTTCCCTTGAGTCCGGAAATGGTCTTTGATGAAGCATCTTTGCTGGCAGAAACGAGCTTTGTTAAGTTTCTGCCGCTTCCGCTGGTGCTGTAGCGGAGCTGATAGCCGTCTATCTGGACAGCCTGTTTTGCCCAGGTTATCTGAATTCCTCTGGATCTTCCAGTAAGCTTTTTCAGGGCAGTAGTTTTTGGCCTTATGGTAAAGGTTTCTACGCCTACGCCGTCATAGCTCCCACAAAATTCTATAATTGCTTTATAAACTCCCGGGTTTGTTCTTCCCTTTGAGTAGCGAACCTGATAATCAGCGCCTTCTTTTAATTTTCTGCCTTTGCTGTTCTTTACGGTTACGGACGGTGTTTTTGCCTTTCCATCGTAGGTAAAGTCTGTTTTGTTCCAGACGATCTTGCTGATGCGGTCAATAACCGTCGTATCGCCGGCCTGAGAACATACGCTGCATACCTGCCTTATGCTGCCATTCTTTTTCAGGGTTGCCGGGATGCACTCTTCCTCATATTTGTGTCCAAGCGGAGCAATTGCCTCTGTGTATGCGTCGCCGCAGCTGCAGGCGTAGGCCATAATTCCCTCTTGCGTGCAGGTCGGCTCTTTTGTCACAGCTGTTTTATACGCGTGCTCGTGTTCCTCCGGCGGTGTCACAATTGGCGGAACCGGATTTACTGCCGGCGGGATCACCGGATCGGTCGTTGGCGGTGTCACTGGGGTTTCCGGTTTCGGATTTTCCGGCTTTTCTTCCGGTGGCGTTACTGGGGTATCCGGGTCTGGTTTTTCCGGCGGTGTCACTGGAGTTCCAGTTGCCGGGATGGTTTCCTGCGCCACTAAAATTTCATTGCACACGCTGCAGTGCTTTCCTTCTGTTTTGCCCTCTGTTGTTTCGGTAGGGGCTACGGCCGGATCGATTACTTCCTTGTGGCCTGTGGCCGGGATCGGTCTCGTATATGTATCGCCACAATTACAAGTGTACGTTCGAATTCCTTCCTCCGTACAGGTCGATGGTTTCGTTATCGTTCTCTGATACGAATGGAGGCCTGTTGCCTCGATCTCTTCTGTGTATTGCTTCTTGCAGTTGCTGCAGGTGTAAGTTCGGATTCCTTTCTCCGTACAGGTTGCCGGCTTTGTGATGGCAGCCTGATATGAATGGTTTTCCGGGTCATTAATCGTCTCTATTTTTTGCACATCGCCACAAATAGTGCAGGCAGTTGTTTTACTTCCAGATGTCATACAGGTCGCTTCCTGCGTAATAGTTTCCTGATAGTCATGGGTATGTGTCTGGTTATAGAAATTTACATTCGCCTCTGCTTTGACCGCAGCTTCCAATGCTTTTACATCTGCTACTGTAGCTGCCCCCTGCTTGTCGTCAAAAATCTCAGAGCAGAACAAAAATGTATAATCCCCCGGGTTCACCTCACCTTTGGATACCAGATAATACTTATTGGGATGCGCCGTTGGAGCGAGCAAGGTGATCGGTGGTCCCCAGTCGGTCTTTGCCAGAATATCAGGAGAATTGCTATTCCAATAATCGGTTCGGATGCAGACTACATAACCCCATTCATAAAACAGATTATACCCATCAAGCACTTCACTGCTGCTGAATGCTTGGCCATCCTCATCATACCATATCATTTCAAAGCAAGCGCTTTCGTCAGGAGCCGTCTCGTCGTCTATGTACTGGATCTTTGTCAGATCCACGTTTGAAGGCGTTGATAAAATCTCAATGCTACCAATGTCTCTGTAAAGGAGCGTTCCCTGTATGGTCCACGCGTCATTCTCGTGTATGAGCTCATATCCCTGGTCTATCTTTTCCTGTGCCAGAACAAAACTCTGTTCTGAACCACTCCCATTTTCTGCAACAATATACGATTTATCTGGCAGAAGAGTTCCTGGGAACAGGCGGCTGGATGTCTGAAACTGAGTCGTTCCCGTGATCGTTCCACTAATGGTAAGTGAGCCTTCCTGATTCAATACCAGAATTCCGCGCGCTTTTGAGCCGCTTTCTCCGGTAAAATTACCATCTACTGCCGTATCTATCACACCATTTAGATCCAGACAGGCTCCGCTCTGTAGGGTAATATTATTAAACATTTCCGTCTCAGGTGTCAGACAGGCCTTATCCTTTAATACGATATTTCCTACATCTTCTACGGTTGCCTTTGTTTCTATATCAACCGCTTTTGTTATTTGTCCGACAGATACTCCGCTGATTGTCAGCGTTGTATTTTCATTTCCATAAAACTCTTTCGCATTAGCCTGCCGGCCTTCTGCTCCTGTAATATTGATTACTGCCTGGCTGTTCACACTTGTATCCACTTCATCCCGAACAGTGACCTTTTCATCCAGATTTAATACCGCGCTTCCTGTGTACGGAACATTATCGTCGCTATTATCGCTCCCTGCATCATGTCCCATATAAATGGCCTGAAACATGGTTTTATCATTGGAGTTCTGTATGGTCAGAGATGCATGATTGTCAATAGTTGTATTTGAATACCCTCCTGCGTACACGGTTGGCAGGAGTTCCTTTTCAGATCCTACCAGCGATCCTGGCGTGCCGCCTCCACCTTCTCGATAAGTGTTCACATTATCCAACATCAAGCTATGGCCTGCAAGGTAGATCTCACGATGAGGAACACTTCCCATGGAGTCACTGGAGGCAAATGTCATCTTAATATTTTGAAAAGAAACGTTGTCTCCCTCCAACTGAATCGGACTCCAGAAGCTCAACGCACTCCCCGCTGTCCCGCGGATCTCGGTATTGCCCGGAATTACCACAGGGCGCATTCTGCCGCTGCTCTCTGCACCGTTGTTTATTCCATCAATACTCCCCTGTACTGTAATTGGGCTTTTCTTCTGCTCCAGAGCTTCCATAAACTCATCATTTGTGCGAACGGTAACCCCGCTTCCCGCAGCTGATACCGGCTGCTGTACCGTGCCCAGCAAAACTGCCGCGGCCATCAAGATACATATGCCTTTTCGAATTACTTTTTTCATCTGCACCTCTCACTTCTTCTGGTTGGGCCTCAGTGCCGGCCGTATTTTCCCATGCAGACGGCCCTGCCGCACTTTTCCTTCATACTCTACTCTCATTCTATATTCCAAGGCTCTGCAGCCCGGTTTTATCCCCGCTCCGAAGCAGTCCGATCATTGGCTTCATTCGCTAAAAAATACGGGCGTTAGGATATGATTATACCAAATCCGAATTTTCCCGTCTATAGGATTTTTTTGACTTTTCGGACGTATTTATGTCCTTTAGCCTGGAATAGATTATTTTCACAAATACTCAGGAATTTGCTTTCTTTTGACGCTGAATCTGGCTCTGGGCTTCGAATATGTTCTGTATGATTCTTTCCTGGTCGTCTTCCGTCAGCTCTAGGAACTGGCAGCCGTATTCAAATTGCCCTTCTTCCTGTTCTACAGCCCGCAGCACCTGGCAATACATGACGGACTCCGGTCTATCGTCTATCAGTTTGACTCTCAGTAAAAATTTATCCCCTTCATGATATTGGTACTCGGAGATGAGGCGGGCCCCGCCTACGCTAATGTTCAGCATCTTGCAGGGTCGTTCTCCCATCATCAGTCCGCTGAACATGGTGATGCTGGCGTCGAGATCCGTGTCCAGGCGAAAAAACGCGCGGTCGTTTGCCACCCGCACGACGTTCAGCTCTTCAACATCCCATACGTGTCTGGCTCTGGGTCTGATGATGGCTTCCATGTAGACTGCTTTTCGGTCGTGGTCGCTGTATCCGCGGATTTTGGCGCGAAGAGGTTCTTCCTTGGAAAGTGTGCTTTCGGAATATTGATGCAGTTCCGCCTCTTTTCCTCGCAGACACTCCATCTTTGCCACAAACAGCAGCTTTCCCTCCTGATCCGTTACCTCCACCCGCATGCCAGAATAAATTTCAGCTTCCAGGGTTTCGTCCTGCTCTTTATATGCGCGGGATGGCTGCTCCTTTTTTCCAAACAGGTTAAATACGCTCATCATGCACCTCCTAATCTGCCTTCTGTTTGAAGCTGTCACTATTTGCTCCGCTACCAGAGACGTTTTCCTTTTCCCACAGCTGCTTCATTTTTTCATCTGCCCAAACGACCATATTGCGGCCGCTTTTTTTCGCGTCATAGAGCATAGTGTCCGCGATTTTCAGGTAAAAGTCATAGGAGCTTTCCCGTTCCGGAATGACAGTAACGCCTCCGATACTGACGGTAACCCATTCAGATGCGGAAGGATCGTGAGGGATGTGGAGATCTTCGATTGCCTGGCGGATTTTTTTCAGATGTTCGAATACCTGAGTCGAGCTGCCGCCCAGGAGAAACGCCACAAACTCCTCGCCTCCATACCTGGCCAGAAAGTCCGTGCTGCGCTGCAGGTAGGAAGCCGCTGTCTGGGCTACAGCAGTGATTACTTTATCTCCTGCCGGGTGGCCAAAGGTGTCGTTATATACTTTGAAGCGGTCAATATCAAACATACAGACCGAGAACGGCACCTGGAGCCGAATGGCTTCATTCCACTTTGTGATACTGTACTGCTCATACTTGCGCCTGTTGGCAATTCCCGTCAGCTGGTCGGTCATGGATTGCAGTTCCACCTGCCTGCGGTATTGATACAGTTTAACATGGGTGTTGACCCTTGCCTTGACGATCAGTGGGTCAAAGGGCTTTGTAATATAGTCAACGGCTCCCAATATGAGGCCTCGCCGTTCGTTTTTTACATCAGAAAGGCTGGTGATCAAAATGACCGGAAGACTCTGAGTAATGGTTTCTTCCTGCAACTTTTTCAGCAGGGTAAAGCCGTCCATTTTGGGCATCACTACATCCATCAGAATTAGTGAAAATTCTTCACTACCTGCGCGGCGCAGACCATCTTCTGCCGTATTGGAGACAGCAACCTCGTACTCATCTGCTAAAATATTTTTTAATTGAGCTGCTTGCACAGCACTGTCATCAACAATCAATATTTTTTCCATATATACACTCCTTGCCTCGCTACTCCGATTGATTCTTCAACAACATGGTTTTTCTTCATACTCTATAGATTCTATATACCCTTATTTTTCTAATTTTAAATTGCAGCGTTTTACTTTACTTTTACTTTTTTGCTCAGACCTTTGGCCTGCAGGAGCTTTTTATATTCCTTTGCTTTTCCCTTTGGTACTTTGACGGAAGCTTTTGTCGGGATTCCCTTGAAGGCGTTTGCACCTACGGTTTTTTTAGTAAGCTTTGCCGTCTTGATGGTAATGATTTTCAAATTTTTGCAGTTTGCAAAGGCGCCTTTTTGAATGATTCTGACTTTGGCAGGGATGGAAATGCTCTTCAGGCCTGTGCATTTATTGAACGCGTTTGTTCCAATGGTCTGGAGATTTGCGCCAAGGCGAACGCTCCTGATTTTGGTGTTGTTTTTGAAGGCATTGTCCGCAATTTTGGTCACCTGATATATTGTGCCACTGATTTTCACGGAAGACGAAATCACAAAGGACGTTTTGTTTTTGTTCACTGGCTTCTGGTAGGCGACGGTGCGGGAAGCGGCTTTGCTTCCTGTCTTTGTAACCTTGTAGAAGGCGTTGGTCTTCGTATCCCGAATTACGCTTCCCACTTTTACTGGAGCTGGGGAAGATGGCTTGTCCGCCGGAGGGTTTTCCGGATCTACAGGCTTTTCGGGCTCAGAAGGCTCCTCGGGCGCAGGTGTTGTCGGCTCTTCCGGAATTGTCGGTGTTTCAGGAGTTGTCGGGGGTTCCTGCTCCGGCGGCGCTGCGGCTCCCGGTATTGCCGCCTTCTTTATATAAGCTCTCTGGTGGGATGTAAGGTTAGGATCCTGCTGAACTGCATAGTACATGTGGGTTCCGTCAATTTTGAAGCCAAAGATATTGTCGGAAAGCCCTACCGTTTCCTGCGGCCTGTAAACTTCTGTTACCTTGCCACTGGCAAAGTCCATGCTGTAGATTGCTTTTGATCCGTTAAAGAACAGCCTGTCCGGATCCGCCTGCAGGTAAGAAAAGACGCCCGGCCAGGTGCCGATACCATTTTTCCAGCTTCCCAGATCATAAAGGGACGTACTGCCGCCTGTCAGCAGGTTTCGCGTTTTTATCAGCTTTTTCTGATTGCTGTCCGTATAATACCAGTATCCGTCTCTGTAAATCAAACTGCTGGCCGAATTGCTCCAGCAAGTGTTTTCGTAGGATTTGTCGGACGCCCTCAGCTCCGTATCCCAGCCGTAATGCATCCTTCCTCTGCTTTGGATGGTGTCGTCACTGAGCAGGAAGTAGTCGTGGCGCGCTCTTCCGATGCAATCCCAGGTGGGATCATCCCAGGTTACATCCACATGGTAATAGTCGCCTCCCAGCTGCAAGATATTCCACGCATGGGCCATGGCGCTGCTGCTAGTCATATGGCAGGGGATTCCCAGCTGCTTCATGATATACTGATAGGCTTTTGCATAGCCGTCGCACACAGCCTGCTTCTCCGCCAGCGCCCCGGCAATGGAATGAGAGATCTCGGGCACATTGCCTCTATCCAAGTTTTCTTTATCGTATTCGCAATATACGGCGAGCCAGTCGTGAATGATCAACGCCTTTTCGTAGTCCTCCATACCTGCGGGAACCAGGGCTTTTGCCTCTGCCGCAGCAGCGCGAATTTGCCGGGAAGCCTCCTCCGCCTCTGCCCGGCTCATGGAATATACAGGTCTTACGGAAACGACGAGGCCGGTATTTGGATCATAGCTGTAGGGACAGCTTTCACTTACCCAAAAGCATTCCTCATGGCTGTTGAGAACCTGAAAATACTGCTGGGCAAGGTCCCTCACCTGGATCTGGCAGTCCGTCAGGTCGATAACCGCCCGGTGCTCGCTCCACCCTTCGGTCAGAGTCTGCTCCAGCACTACCGAAGCAGAGGAAGCAGCCTTTGCAACGGCTGCGGCGTTCCCCTTTGATGGCTCCCCGCAAAGGCTCCGCAGGGGTTTGTAATAGCTGGAGTCATAACGGGTTTCCTCAGTCAGGGTAATGGTTTCTGATTTTAACTTTTCTGTATCTCCCGCAGCAGCGAAAGTATCTGCCGCCAGTCCGGTGTTCAGCAGCAGGGCCAGACTCAGCAGGAGCATTCCTTTACATATTCTTTTCATAGTGATCGATTCTCCTTTTATTTTGTGCCAGTGTTCGCGCCATTTTCGCTTCGGCGGGTCGCACGCTACAAAATATCCCCATAAGCTACCAGGGTCACATTGCCCATGGCCGTTGCCGCATCAATACAGCCGCTGGTAAAGCCTGTTTTGGCAAACAGGTACAGGTGGATATCCTGGTAGTGAAACATCTGACTTCTCTTTTCCAGCTTTTGCAGAACGCCCAGATCCACCTTTTCATTTGTCCATTTGCACTCGCCAAAAAGGGCTGTGTGTTTGTCCTGTACACCCATCAGATCGATTTCCGTCTGGCTGCGGGAATCGGGATCCGTGCCCCACCAGCGTCCAATCTCCGGGAAGGTTACCGGGCATTCTCCATCCAGCAGAAGCTGCCAGAGATACTGACCGCAGATTTCCTCAAAAATCTTCCCCATATACTCCGGCAGCAGCGGCTCGATCCGCCTGTAAGCAAGCTCCGCAGCGCCCCTGGCAATAATTGAGGCATTCTCCGGCACAACCCGGTACCAAAAGCGGAACATGTTGTCGCTGATAGCGTAAATGGACTTTCTCGAAGCCTTTTCCCCATAAGGGGTTTTCTTCTGAATCAGCCCCAGCTCTGTCAGATTTTTCAGGTAAGCCGCACAAACGCTGGTGTCCTCCCCTATCCTTGCCGCAATTTCGGCCATACGGGACGCTCCAGCCGCAATCGCTGTAATAATCGCATTGTAAAGGGCCGGCTCCCGCACCTCCTGCTTTAGCAGATTTTCCGGCTCTTCAAAGAGGGAAGAGGTAGGGTTGAGGAAGGTCTTCTTAATGTTTTCTTCCACACTCAGTCTGTCATCCATCTGCAGCAGATACTGGGGTGTCCCCCCTGCAATTCCGTAGATCAGGGCTTTGTCTTCGTCGGAAAATCCTTCAAAGCACCGGCAGGCATCGGCAAAGCCAAAGGGCAGCAGCTTCATCTGGGCGGTTCTCCTGCCATACAGTGGAGCCTTGTAAGCCAGCACGTGATCTTCCATATAGGACATGGACGACCCACAGAGAATCAGCATCAGCCTGCTGCGATCCTTGTATTGATCGATGAGAAGCTGCAGGGTGGAAGCGAGACTTTTGGAAGCTCTGGCCACATAAGGATACTCATCGATGGCCAGCACGATCCGCTCCTTTTGCGCCAGCTTAAATACGTGCTCCAGCGCTGCCTGAAGGGATAGAAAGGATGTTTCCATCTACATGCCCGTCTCGTATTCCATGATCGTTCTGCTGAGATTTTCAAGGTTCTGTTTGGCATTACTCTCTACGCCCATAAAGTAAATGGCCTTTTTGCCTTCGATAAACTGGTTGATAAGCGCTGTTTTTCCCACACGCCGACGTCCGTAAATAACCGAAAATTCGAACCGATCCGATGCGTACAGCTGGTCCAGGGAAGCCAGCTCACGTTCTCTACCTACAAACATAATCTCCCTCTCCTTCTTTCTCTGCCTTAACTATATCATCCTCTCTTTTTTTAGTCAATTACGATTTAGTAATTTACACCTTACTGTAGTACTAACCACTTGGGAATCGTTTCGCCCATCGTACAACCAAAAAGGAACCGGATTCCCCCGGTTCCTCTTATTCTTCTGCTGTGTACAGATTAGTCTGCTGTGTATGGCAGCAGTGCAACGATTCTTGCTCTCTTGATGGCCTTTGTCACTTCTCTCTGGTGGATTGCGCAAGTTCCGGTGATTCTCTTTGGAAGAATCTTACCTCTTTCCGTTACATACTTTTTCAGTTTTTCAACGTCTTTGTAATCTATGGTTTCTGTCTTATCTGCACAGAACTGGCATACTTTTTTTCTTCTCATGCCGCCGCGTCTTCTTTCCATGACGTAATCTCCTTTCTTTTCTACTATGAAGCTCCTGCCTCTGGCTGTAAAGCTTCACGTATCTGCAGCCCGGGGTTCTTCCCCCCGCAAACAGTACAGTCTTTTAGAACGGGATGTCCTCATCTTCGATGGCCTGGAACCCATCTGGAATTCCCATGTCATCCTTTGGTGAAGGCTGAGCTGCCGGCCGCTCGCTGCGGTCGTTTCTGTCACCCCAGTCCAGAAATTCTACGTTATTGGCAACGACTTCCGTGGTGTAGACTTTGACGCCATCCTTGTTGGTATAGCTTCCAGTCTGGATTCTTCCCTGTACACCGACCAGCCTGCCTTTTCCTAAAAACCGTTCGCAGTTTTCCGCCTGCTTTCCGAATACTACGATATTTGGAAAATCCGTCTGCTTTTCGCCGCCGTTTCTTACCGGACGGTCGATGGCAATGCTGAATCTGGCCACAGCCATCTGGGTTCCGGAAGTGTATCTTACTTCAGGGTCTCTGGTCAATCTGCCAATCAGTACTACATTATTCATACCTGCACCCCTTTATTTTTCATCATTGTTGATGATCATGTGTCTCATTACGTTGTCTGAGATCTTGAGTCTTCTGTCTAATTCTTTAGGCAGATTCGGGCTTGCTTTGAATTCGATCACAACATAGTATCCGTCGTTTTTCTTCTGGATCGGGTATGCAAGCTTTTTCATTCCCCATACATCAACCTTGGAAACTTCGCCGTCGGCATTGATGATCTGCTGAACAGCTTCAACTGTCGCTTCTTTCTTATCATCTTCCAGCATTGGGTCAATAATGAACATAACCTCATAATTTGTCATTTGTTTCACCTCCCTATGGACTAAATGGCGCCTGCACCGTTTTGCAGGCACAGAGAATGTACTGGAAAAAACCAATACTTTTCTATTATACATGATTTTTTTAGGAATGCAAGAGAAAAGTAAAATTTTTCACTTCGGAATATCCTGATATTACCAGTTCAAATTATGGACAAATCCGCTGAAATATGCTAGACTGTGGTTACCTTTTGTCAAGGATTAATAACGTCTTTAGCGGAGGCCGCTGACCATGAATAATCGAGGAATACGGTTGACAATTACATTAGCGCTGCTGCTCTTGGCCCTGGGCTTGGGGACCTGGCTGTTTATCAACGAGATCGCCGATCAGTTTCGGACAAATTCGATCCGCACCATTACGGAAAGCACCCGGCAAGGAGCCAATGCTCTGAACCTTCAGTTTGAAGCGGATCTCCGCGAGCTCAATGCCATTGGAGAAAATCTGGCAAAGGCCAATTCCAATCAGCTGCAGCATTTTGGGCTATGGGATATGCTGGGCATCTATAATATCGTGGATCCGGGCGTCATGCTGCATCATCACAGTGAAAAGCGCAGCGCTGAATTTGGAAAGCCGGACACAGCCGCCTGCCGCCAATTGCAAGGATCTTCCCGGGAACAGGGTATTCTGGACACCCACTTCAATACGGTAACTGGGGAAAGCGTCTTTGATCTGTTCCTTCGTATCTCCCTGGCCGATGGCATGGAATCGTTTTTGCTGAAGGAATATCATGCAGCAGAGGTTGCCGAATAGTTTACGCTCTCCTTTTATGATAATGTCGGTTTTTCTTACCTTGTAAACCGCAGCGGCGATATCATGGTTCGTTCCAGCCACAAAAACAGCAACAAAACGGATTCCAATCTATTTGATATGATTTCTTCGGAAGAAAATGAGCCGCGCACAATACGTTCGTTCCGCGATAATATTCGCCAGCTGAAATCCGGTTGGGCGGCCTTTTCATGCGAGGGAGACAGCACCATTTTCTGTTACGAGCCTCTCCGTGCGGATTCCAATTGGCTGCTGGTTTCCGTTGTGCCGGAAAATGTTATCGTGGATCAAACCAACGAGGTTCTTTTGAAGGCCATTCTCTTTTCCGGAATGTTTATTCTCGCCATTTTGATCGTTGTAACTTACTTTTATGTAGCAAAGCAGCGGCAAAACAAACAGCATACCGCTCAGCTGGAACAGGCGCTGGAAGCTGCCGATGCGGCGAGCAGGGCAAAGGGCCGTTTTCTGATGAATATGTCCCACGATATCCGAACCCCTCTCAACGCAATTTTGGGAATGACGATGATTGCACAGGAGTATCTATCCCATCAGGCGCGGGTAACGGACTGTCTGCAAAAAATAGAAGTATCCGGGACTCAGCTTCTCACGCTGATAAACGATGTTCTGGATATGTCGGAAATTGAAAACGGCACTATGGTGCTCAAGGAAGAACCGGTTCAGCTGGCACGGCTGGTCACCGATACTGCGGAGCTGATGCGGAGCCAGGCTAGAGCCTGCAAAGCGGATTTAAGTCTGGAATTGCTGCCCATCCATCTGCACAATGAAACGGTGATGGGGGATCCGGATCGTATCCGGCAAGTGCTCATCAACATTATCAGTAACGCAATTAAATATTCTCCAGATGGCGGTCATATCACCCTGGAGCTGACGCAGGCGAAAGTATCTACAGATGGAACTGCTGGAACTGCGGCAGGCGCTGCTTCGAAAAATGTGTTCCCGGCGGATGGGGCTGTGGATCAGAGCCCGAAAGGCCTTGGCGTGTATCGTCTTCGCTGCACAGATACGGGGATCGGCATGAGTCCTGAATTTCTTGAAAGAATGTTCCTGCCCTTTGAGCGGGATAAGGATACTACCAACAGTAAGGTCGCCGGGGCAGGCGTAGGCCTTACCATAACCAAAAGCCTGCTGGAGCTGATGGGCGGAACCATCCAGGCGGAAAGCGAGCCGGGGAAAGGCTCCACCTTCCGGGTAGAGCTCCCCCTCAGGCTCCCCGAACGTGCAGATGCTTTGGATGGCTCGGGAGGGGCTATAGCGGCTGCCGGTAAAGAGCCTGGAAAAGGAAATGCTCCGGAAACTCAGTTTGGGGATAGGTCAGATGCAGCAGGTGAGGCAGAGGCAGCCGATACAGCGGCGGGCGCTGCGGCATATTCCGAATCCGATCCCGCAGCGCCTCAGGTGTCTGCGGCAGAAGAGCAGGGCGAGCCCGATTACTCCCACAGACGCATCCTCCTGGTGGAGGACAACGAGCTGAATATGGAAATCGCCGAAGAGATGATCGGCATCCTGGAAGCCCAAGTCGAAAAGGCCTTTGATGGGCAGGAGGCGGTGGACATGTTTTGCTCTAGCCCATGTGGCTATTATGATCTGATTTTTATGGATATTCAGATGCCCGTTATGAACGGCTATGACGCTACCCGCCAGATCCGGGCAACCGACCGGGAGGATGCGGCAACCATTCCGATTTTCGCTATGTCGGCCAATGCCTTTGCGGAGGACGTGGAGAATTCTCTGGCCTCCGGCATGAATGGACATATTGCAAAGCCAATTGATCTGGATCCCATTGAAAAGGTTTTCCGGGAGTATTTTTTGTAGGGCGCCTGCGGGTTTGGCGGGAACGAACCAGACCTTTCAGGTTTATCAGAGGGCATTTTACGAAGCTGTTGGTCATTTTTGGTCAAAGTGACCGATTTGTTGTATAAAAAGTGTGGTCTGCAGGCATCGCCATTGGACGATATAAAACCTTTTTTGCTGTTTTGCGAAAATACGGCGGCTGGAATGGGCTTTTTTTGTACAACAATTGGAAAACGAAAAGCGGTTGTGGATAATTGGTTTGTTGCAGAAGAGCAGCTATCGGCCGATTCTGTCAGTACATATCCTCCAAGCTCACAAGAAGGACGTGTTCTGCCGCTTCTACATGGGGCGTAAAGCCGCTTTTGGAGAACAGAATATAAAAGCGCTCTTCAAAGCCTTTTAGCAGCTGTGCCTTTTCCAGAAGGCTGTCCAGAACTTCTTTTCCCAAACGCTCATTTCGGTATTTACATTCGCCGAAAATGGCCTGTTTGCGGGAAAGGTTCAGTCCCACCAGATCGATTTCCTCTTCCCGCTTTTTCTTGGGATTGTTGCCCCACCATCTGCCAATTTTGAGGATTTTGAGGGGAAGCGTTCCTTTTCTGCTTGCTCCCATAAGATATTGTTTGCAAATATCTTCAAAGATTTTGCCCATGTACATTGGAAGCTCTTTTTCGATGACTTCATCGTAGAGCATTTCACCCTCCTTGCTCAAAATAGCATCTATCTGGCCCGGGATAAAGCGGTACCAAAAGCGGAACATGGTGTCCTGTATGGAATAATAGGTTTTTCTTTTGTTGGACTCTTCTGTAATCGCCATTTCTTTTGCCACAATTCCTAGGGAAATCAGAACCTCCAGGCAGTGTGCGGTTGTGGAAGTATCGATCTTGGCCTTTCCCGCGATTTCCGAAACCTTAGTAGCCCCTGCCGCAATCGCTTCGATGACCGCATTGTAGCTGGCCGCTTCCCGCAGCTCCTGTTTCAAAAGGTTTCCCGGCTCTTCAAAGAGATATCCGCTTTCCTTTAAAAACAGATCTATGATATTTTGCCGTAGGTTTTTTTCCGGATCGATCAATTCCAGGTATTTTGGAACGCCCCCTGTGATTCCGTGGATGACCGCTTTATCGGCAGCAGTCCAGGATGGAACGAATTGAGCCGATGTTTTGTAGTCAAAGGGGCGGATCAGAAATTGCGCGGTTCTCCTGCCATAGAGAGGGCTTTTGTATCCCAGTACCTGATTTTCCATAAAGCTCATGGAGGAGCCACAGAGGATGAGAAACAGCTGGCTCTGCTGAAAATATTCATCAATATAGCGCTGGGAGCTGCGTGGCTATGCTCTTTTCTGAATTTACCAGGTAAGGATATTCATCAATTACCAGTATGATCCTTCGCTCCTTAGCCTCTTCATAAATAAAGCGAAAAGCATCCTCATAGGAGGCAAAATCCGGCAGGCCTTTTCTGTCCAGCAGCAGGCTCTTATATATGGCTTTGCTGAAAAGCGCCAGATTTCTCGCGTTTCCTGCTTCAATGGCCGTATAATAGATGCATGGCTTTGTCCTTTGTAAATTCCCGAATCAAGGTGGACTTTCCGATACGGCGTCTTCCATATATGACCGGCATCTGAAACCCGGTTTTTTGATACAGTTTTTCAAGCTCTTCCAGCTCATACTCTCTTCCAATAAACATCGTTTTCTATTCCCTGCCCGCATCTGCCCCACCGTCCGGCCATATTCGCCGCATACACGCGCAGGCGCGTCCCCTTTCTTTTTACTGAATCGTCTTTCACTGAATCGCATTTCAGCAAAGTCTCTAGATGTATCATATCACAATTGCCCGCCTGTTTCAAGGCGCAGCCAGCCAGCAAGCGGCACTTCATTTTCCGCTGAACTTCAGCAGCATGATGTCATGGGGGGCCAGCTCCACGGAGGTGTAATACTGCTCCCAGCGGGGCACTACCGCATATTCCACATAAGGACCGGACATATAGTTGATATTGCGGATATCTTCCGCCTCCAGGCAGCTGCTGAAATTCAGCTGGGCCCAGTAGTTGAGACAGGATTTGTCCGCCCGCAGATGGTACTTGGTCATCTTGTAATTGGTGGTAATGCCGCGCGCTACCAGATCGATGGTGACAGGCTCCGCAGGACTGGGGTTGAAGACCAGCAGGTCGCGCTCCCGCTTTCCGCCCGGCGTGGTTCCCCGCAGGGTGATGTAATTGGGGCCTGTATCCACGATATCCGATGGGAGGGCTGCCAGCAGCTTTGCCAGATGATACATGGGCTTTCTCAGTCCCCTGGCTGTCAGAAGCCCCTGGTTAAACTCGCTTCCGTCAAAGAGGCATACTGCTTGAAAATGAAAGGTTTCCGGCTGTTCTACCAGCTTTTTTAGGGTTTCGATGGCCGCCTGCTGGGGCAGTACGTTCTGGTAGAGGCGGGAAGCGTCTTCTTCCGTGCTCCCATGCTCCGCAAGATCGATGGAGAGATCCTCCAGCACAGAAAGCATACTGCCCATTGATGGCAGTTTTCCCAGCAGGTTTGCTTGCGGCTTTCCCGGCGCTTTCTCCGGACACTCCAGTTTTTCCGAGCAGTCGATTTCGATGCGCTCCACTCTGTCCACTTCCGCCTTGAACACTGGATACTGGGTGTATTTTCCGATCATGGGCTTTAGCCTGGAAAGGGGGTATTCTTCTATCTCAGGCTGAGCGAGGCCGTAAATTTTGCCGCTGTATCTGCTCCGGTATTCCTTTGGATGGCAGCCCATATGTTCGTAAAAGTGGCTGACGTAATATTTGGCGTCGGAAAACCCCACATCTTGGGCAATCTGGGAAATACTCTTATTTGTGGACAAAATGGCGGCTTCGGACATTTCCACCCGCACCATGCTGAGGAAGCTGCGGAAGTTCATGCCTACCAGCTTGTGAAAAATATGGGACAGATAATAAGGGCTCATCTGCTCCCGCTCGGCGATTTCCGTGAGGCTGATTTTGTAGGGATAATTTTCATACACATACTGGATAATGCGGCTGATGCGCTCTACCTGCATATAGTCGTGAGAGGTTTTGTGGATGAAGGCTTTTTCCGAAGGGTCGATGACAAAGCCCCGGAAGTGGTTCATCAAAGTGTTGATCAGGGCTACGGCTTCGTTGTTGATGCGGGAAACATATCCGGCTGAGCGGTCGTATTCCTCAGCTACAATGGCGAAAATCCGATCCCGCAGGGCGTCCCGCTTTTTAAAGGCTCCCTCTTCAATGTTGGTGATAAAAACGGTTGTAATGAAATGGGGAAAAATGCTCTGAAAGTAATCGCTGTCAAAGGACAGAGCCAACACCAGATTTTCCTCTGTAATGCTTTCCATGGAGTGGACGTCTTCGGAGTGAATGATATGGATGCTCCCGGGATGAAGCCGGTATGTGGCGTAAAAAAGCCGCAGGGAAAGCTCTCCCTCCAGCACATACAGGATCTGAAAATCCCGGTGATTGTGAATGGGATAGCTGCGGATATTCAGCAGCTGCACTTTGACGGACAAATTTTCATCGTACTGCAGGGCTTCTGCCATAGCCCTTTTTTTCGTATCGTTCATGCGGTTTTCCTTTCCTAGCTCAAAAACCAGATTAAGTTGCTATAGTTTATTTTATACTGCAAATCATTTTCTGTAAAGTATCGAATTATTTCATAAAAAAATCACTTTTTCAGCAAGACAATTCTGTTAATTCTGACAACAGTTTCATAAAATAGAGATAGCATTGAGATAGCTCAAAAGCAAGATGAAACAAAAGGAGGTGTATACGGCATGTTAGAGCTTGGAAACGAGGCGCAGGTAAGGAATGCGCTAGAAGGGAAATCAGGATTTGACAAGAATATTGAGGATGAACTGATCCGCCGGGTTGCTGCCACAGAGCTGGAGCAGGAGGAGTACGAACCGCTGAGCGGCTCTCATAAAGCGGGACTGACCATATCCGGCATTTTAGGCGTTGTCCTCGCCATCATCGCATTTTTCTAATCCTTGTATTTTTTAATTACTGTGAATCACCGCATGCTCTAATTGAACGGTGTATCCATTCATATGTAGAGCATGAAACGGTTTTGAACGCAGATTTTAGGAGGTGAACCATTTATGGATAATTACGCAAAAGAAGCGAAATTCAGTTCTATGCCATTATTGAAATCAGAGCGAATGTACGGGCTGGGGGATTCTATTTTCGCCAACACCGGCTACGGCATCGCTACCTGGTGCTTTTTGACAGGAGGGCTGATGGCCAGCATTACCAGCTTTAAGATGGCGATTATTACGTGTCTGGCTGGAAATCTCATCGGAACGCTGCTGGTAGCTCTGGCAGTTTCCATTATTTCACACAAGTACGGTATTGATACTTACACATCCATCGGCGTTTTCTTTGGCAAGATCGGAATGAAGATCGTATTCGCGATTTTCCTTTTCTTAAATGTAGGGTGGGTTATTATTCTGGGCTCCATGTGCGCCCGTTCATCCAACAGCCTGTCCACGGCTCTTACCGGCCATGTCATGTCCCCGGGAGCGATTACCATCTGTACCTTAATCGCCGTGGCTATCATGTGGTTTATCGTATTCAAAGGGCCGGCTGCTCTGAAGATCATGAACCGCATCATGGTTCCTGGGCTCATTATCTGCATCATTATCATGGCGGCAGCTCTGATTACGAAAAATTCCTGGTCTGACATCTGGAACGCCCAGCCGTTAGAGCCTTATCCTGACAAGAACGTCAATATTCTTCTTGCTCTAGAGCTGAACATCGGCGCTGGAATCTCTTGGTGGCCCGGTGTAGGCGCTCTGGGAAGGCTGAATAAAACAAAACGCTCCACTCTGTGGGGGAATATGATCGGTCTTGCCATCATGCCGGTTGCGGTTGCTCTGCTTTCAGCAGCTTCCGCTTATATGGTAGGCAGCTCGGATCCTACGGAATGGATGATCCCTCTGGGCGGCATCGGCTTTGGCGCGCTGGCTCTGTTCTTTGTCATCCTGGCTAATCTGACTTCCGGCTCTTACGCCTTTTACAATACGTGTCTGGGCCTGAAAAACTATAATGTATTTGCCAACAGGAAATGGATCTTTGTAACCCTTTGCTTCCTGGTTCCTGTGGTAATCTTTTGTTTTTTCCAGGACTTCATGTACAATCATTATCAGCTGCTGATGAATTACAGCGCTGCCATCTTCGGGCCTATGAGCATTATCCAGATGCTGGATTACTATTACTTCCGCAAGAGCCATATTGATCTGCGGGCTCTGTATGATACAACGGCTTCCAGCGGAATGCGGTATTATGGAGGCGGAAACTGGGGCGGCATCTTGATTTTAGCCATCTCCACAGCCCTCTATATCGTTATTTTGGATCCAGCTACCTGGGCGTATGCTTCCATATTCCCTGTGACCTCCGCCATTCTTCCATCCTGCGCCTTTGCGCTGGTCGCTTACTTCCTCTATGGGAAGTTCCTGCAGAAAAAGCATGTAGGCGGATTTGACTACGCACAGGAGTACGAAAAAGCGAAGGCAGCCTAAAGCAGTAACGATACAGAAAGAGGCAGAAAGAAGGAACGATTATGACAACCCAGAGAAAAGCGAGCTTAATTTTGGAAGGCGCCAGCTTTTACCCCGGCAGGGGGCTCGACAATCAGGTAGATTTTATTGCGCTTTCCGGCAACCGGATTCTTGCCTTGGGAACAAGGGATAGTATGGATCCATATATTGATGATAAGACGCGGATTCTGTCCTTTTCGAAAGAGAATCTGATCATGGCAGGTCTGCACGACAATCATGTGCATCTGATCCAGGCGGGAATTCTGGAAAAGTATATTCAGCTGTACGACGCGGTTTCTCAGGAGGACGCAGCCAGGCGGGTGGCGGAATACGCCAAAACCATACCGGATGAAGCATGGATTCGGGGCGTAGGGTTTCGCATGCCTTCCTGGAAGGATCCTTCCCTTCCTGTAAAAGAATGTCTGGACGCGCTGATTCCCGACCGGCCAGTCTTTCTCATGGACGAGGAGCTTCATACGGCCTGGCTCAACAGCAGGGGGCTTGCGGAATGTGGTATTGATAAGCATACGCCTGCTCCTGCCGGGGGCATTATTGACCGGGATGAAACAGGTGAACCAAAGGGCGCTCTGCTGGAAAATGCCGTTGCCCTGGCTGCCAGATATGCTCTGGATTTTGACCAGGAAGCGGCTCGGGATCTGGTCTGCGGCTATATGGACAAGGCGGTGAAGCTTGGAATCACGTCAATAAGCGATATGACGCCCTACTTGTCCCTGGATCTGTCCTTCCCTGAGGTTTACTTTAAAATGGCCAAAAATCGGGAGCTGAAACTGCGCGTCAATGCGGCCCGAAATCTCTTCGAGGATATAGAGGTCTTTAACTCCATTCGCCAAAGAGCAGAGCTGGAAGGCAGCGGGATGTACCGGGTGCCCTTTATGAAGCAGTTTGTGGACGGAACGCCTGCCAATTATACAGGCTTTCTGCTAAAGGATTATAGCGATAATGAAGGAACGCGGGGAGCGCCGACCATTGATCTTTCAGCCATGAAGCGGGCGGTGGAAAAGGCTACAATGCATGATATTTCCGTGCGGCTTCACTCCTGCGGAGACGGTTCCTGCCGGGCAGCTCTTGACGCGTACGAAGCAGCTCTGCGCAAGTTCCCAAAAAGCCGCAGCCGCCACATGGTAGAGCACCTGGAGCTGGTGGATCCTGCGGATATTCCCCGCTTTGGAAAATTAGGCGTCATCGCCTCCATCCAGCCGGAGCATCTGGCTGCCGGAACCATGAGCTGGTCGGAAAACTGTTATCCCCATCGCCTGGGGCCTGTACGGGAGCGCTTTACCTGGCCCTTCCGTCAGCTGCGGGATGCAGGCGCGGTGCTGGCAGGCGGCACGGACTGTCCGGTTGTAGAGGGAAATCTCTTTTGGGGCATGTATGTTGGAAATACGCGGACTTACTATGACGGCTTGCCTCAGGGCGGCTGGAACCCCCAGGAAACCCTGGCTATGGAGGATATGATCGACATGTATACCAGCGGAGCAGCCTATGCGGAGCGCCGGGAGCACGAGCTTGGAACCCTGGAGCCCGGCAAGCTGGCGGATATCACGGTAGTCGACCGGAATATTCTGGACATGGGTGGAGATCCCGGGATTCGGGATACCCAGGTGCTCCTGACTGTAGTAGACGGCCAGGTGGTTTATCAGGCGTAGCGGATTTTCTATTGGGGCGCTGATGTCTATACGAAGGATGCGCCCTTCTCCAGCGGGACAAAGCTATAATTGGCAGCTCCTTCCTCTATGAATAACAGCTTGCCCTCCGCTTTTGCAGTAAACGAACTGTAAATCAGATCCTGCTACTCAACAATGCGATCCGCATCCAAGTTTACAAGTGAATAGTCTGCCAGCTTGCATACGGAAAAATCGCAGTTAGTCTTTTTATACATTTTCTAGTTTTTTCTTCCTAAATACTCTGCTTGCCATTGCCAATGCCCTGCATACCAGCATTGACTATTTGCTTTCCGAACAATACGATAAGCCTTCTCTTGCCCTGAATCAGGAAATTCTCCGTGCGGTACAGCGCTGTGATCTTGAAACAAAAGAAAAAATTCTCAAGATTATTGAGATTTTATAGAGGCCATGAAGCCCGATTCTTCCTTAGAAATCAAATTCCTATTTCAGCTTTACATAAATACCTACAAAACAAGTATATGGCTCAATGATTGTTTCAAAGTACTGTTTGTCACCGCAGGCAAACACATTGTTTGTTGCAAACCACTCGCTCCATGCTTTTCTAAAGCAATCCATTTCCCACGTTTTTACTGTCTCAATTCTGTCGTGGCTGCCAATCAGCTCTTCCCAATGTGTTGGGCTTTTGAGCATATAGGCCTCCTCACCAAGCCAATCAGAAAGAAGCTCCTCCCCGCGGTCCGTGTACGCATCTTTCACCCCAGGAATGCCAATCAAAACAACTCCGCCGTCTTTCATAAATGGGAGAATTTTTTCCTGGAAGAATCCCTCGCGGCCTGCAAAGTAGTGATAAGAATCAATGCTCACCAGAGCATGAAACTGCTTTTTTTCAAAATGAAGATGATTCGCATCTTCGCAAATGGGAGTTATTTGCTTGCCAACTCCCCATTGGGCAAATCGTTTCCCATTCTCCTCCGCACTTATCCATAGGTCGTTTGCATAAACCTTTGCTCCTGTTTCTTTCGCGATTACAAGGCTTGTTAATCCCGTTCCGCATCCCAAATCAAGAATCAAGTCATCCGCGGCAGGCTGCAGAGGGTGTTTGTCAAATAATTCCGCTAAAATTCGGACACTGTTTGGTCCCATCATCGTTTCTTGTGAAAGATACGGTTTATAGCTGCTAATATCCAACTGGTTTACCTCCTTACATAAGTTTCCTGTTTTTTATCTTACCATAGTTCCTGGTTGGGATCTATGGCGGGTTTCCCTGCTCTTGAGATTTTATGAAGATCCGACCTCTGAAATTGACTTGCGATATATGTTGATTTTACGTTAAATTGTCTAATTACGATGCTTGCAGACAGGCAGGAATCAGGAAAAGATCCCCATGACAAAAAAGAGCAATGAATGAAGGATTGCTGAAATGATTGAAAAGATTTCTTTTTTTGTATATTTTCTGACATGCCTTACAGGACTTCTTTTGATTGTATTTTTACGCCTGGAAATAAATGTAAATCAGAGAAAACACGGGATGAGAAATCCCTTTCTGCTGTTTGTACTGGCAACGTTGCTGCTTCTGACGGTCGCTTATCTGATGGTGCTAAAAAAGGCGCAGGTACTTGTACCATTACCGCACGGACACACAACGGGAATACTGCCAAGTGCACGGTTAACGTTTCCAAGGCGGAGCCTTTGCCTGTGGAGGCACTTCCGATCCGCTTTACAGCTGATCCGCTCAATCGGGCATGCGGATAGGCCGCTTTTTAACAGGACCTCGATTTCTCCATTTCACCTTTCCCCGAAAGCTCGTTATTCGACGATGTGATATCCTGCGTGGCTGAGAACCTCCAACGCCTTTTGGTAGTTTTCTTTTTTCGTCAAAATGTAGTCTGTATTAAAGGTGGAAACTGCGAATATTCCAATTTCATTGTCCGCTAAGAGCCCGGAAATTTTAGAAAGTATTCCTATCAGGGAAAAGTCCAGAATTCCCTGGATGCGAAAGGCTTTCCAGCCATCGTCCCGTTCCCTTGCATTGGGCGGCACATTTTCTGTAGGACATACCAGCGAGTTTTCTTCATCAGTTTTCCCTGTAAAGGTGTATTCCGCATCCAAATTTACCAGTGAATAGTCTGTCAGCTTACATACGGAAAAATCGCAGTTAATCTTTTTTATTTCCATAATTGTTTACCCTCCATGAAATTTAAGTTACTTTTTTACATTCTAACATAAGTCGGAATTTTATGGCAAGAGTTCCTCTTATTTTTATGGGCAGCGGATCTTGCGGCGGCGTTGCCATTTTGTCCTATATTTTTTCAAAAAATGCTTAAAAATAGAATTAATTTACATGGAATATATTTACTTTTTCTTGTTTTGTGGTATAATAATGAAGATTCACCAAATATTAGCATTGAGCAAAACACGCAGCCCGATCATTTCATTTGTATTGGATGAAAAAACGAGATATAATAAAGGAGGAAGTATGAACCTGAGCCAGACGCCTTATGATGATGTGTTTCGAACCCTATTGAACGACTGCAGCAGACTGATTCTTCCTATGATTAATGAGGTCTTTCAGGAAGCATACACTGGAAGGGAGGAAATTACCTTTTCACAGAACGAGCATTTTCAAAACCAGCAGGATGGCGAAGAAGAAAAGCGCATTACCGACAGCAGCTTTGCCGTACAGGGAAAAACGGGAACGAAGAAATACCACTGGGAGTGCCAGAGCACTCCGGACAGCAGCATGCTGATCCGATTTTTTGAATATGACAGCCAGATCGCGCTGGATGAAGGGAATATCCGGGGATATGCGCTCCATGTGACCTTTCCACATTCGGCGGTTTTATTCCTGCGCTGCGGCAGGCAAACGCCGGAGGCCATGTCCATCTGTATCGAAACACCGGGCGGGACTTTGGACTATGAAATACCGGTGATGAAGCTGCAGAACTATACCTTGGAGGAGCTCTTTGAGAAAGATCTGCTGTTTCTGATTCCCTTTTATATCTTTTCCCACGAAAGCCGGTTTGCCAAGTATGAAACAGACGGGGAAGAGCTGGAAGTACTCTGCCGGGAATACGCAGAGATTCGCAGGCGGCTGGAACGACTGTGCAGGGAAGCTCGTATTGATGAATATACCAAATGCGCCATTTTGGATATGTCAAATCGCGTGCTGGAGCACATCGCGGAAAAATATAGCCATATAAAGGAAGGAGTGAAAGCCGTTATGGGAGGAAGAGTCCTGGAATACGAGGCCAAGACCATTTTGAACCGGGGTATTGCACGGGGCGTTGAACAAGGCAAAAAGGAGCTGGTGGATGTAATGCTGAAAAAGGGGAAATCCTATGAGGAGATTTCGGAGCTGACCGATATTCCCATCAAGCAGCTGAAGCAGGCATCCAAGGTATCGGAAGAGGAATCGCCTTAAACAGACAGCGAGGCATCTGAAGTTTGGGATTGAAATGGGTGTCATTCAGCGGGTTATGCAGCTTGCGTAATCGGTGAATTAGGTTAATATCACATAATCGTGGACAGACGTAGGGGAGAATGAAAGCAGCCTTTTATACGATGATAACCGTCTTTCGCAAAGGTATCATTGTGCTCAGTGTCGGCAGGCTGCTGTTCGTTCTTTTTCCCTATTTCATAACGTTCTCGCTTTTTGCTCTTATTTTATCCTGACCTTCTTGCTGAGGCCCCGGGCCTGCAGGAACTTTTTATATGCGCTGGCTTTTCCTTTTGGTACTTTAATTACAGCCTTTGCGTAGATTCCTTTGAAGGCATTTTTGCCAACAGAGGCTTTGGTAAGCTTGGTGGTCTTGATGGTAATGCTTTTCAAATTTTTGCAGTTTACAAAAGCGCCCTTTTGTATGGTTTTTACTTTGCCCGGAATTGATACGCTCTTTAGCCCTGTACATTTGTTGAAAGCATTGGCTCCAATGGTCTGGACATTTGCGCCGATTTTGATGCTCCTGACTTTTGTGTTGCCTTTAAATGCGTTACTGGCGATTTTGGTCACCTGGTATGTTTTCCCGCCGACTTTTACAGCTGCTGGAATTACAATAGAGGTTTTGTTTTTATTCGACGGTTTTTCGTAGGTAACGGTGCCGCCCGATTTTTTGATCTGGCTGATATGGTCAGCAGTAATGTGAAGACGATGAGCCTTGTGCTTCATTTGTGTTGCAGTAGTTGTAACATTTTTTCCACCTTCCTTGTTTAATATTTTTCCCAGTTCAGTTTTGAGAAGGATTTTGCCTTGTCTCCTTTTGTCAGCTTTTTAACGTAAGCCTTATATTTGCTCTTTGAAACTTTCTTGCCATTTATATAGTATTTATGGGTAACTACTGGGTTTCCCTTTTTGATAGATATCGTTTCTGTCTGATATGCCTTTTTTACAAGCCTGCTTCCCTGGAATTTATAATACGTAGTATCATAGTGATCCATATGTCCTCCACTGCTGCGCAGTACTTTATTTTTAAGGTAGTATTTTTCAAACTCCCTCTGTCCAAGTTCTTTTAATTTTTTTACTTTTCCGTTCGTATAGGTATAGAGAATTTCCATGCAATAACCGAATCCGGGGTAGGTAATCAATTCATCGATTCCGTCTCCATTGAGATCTTTGTATGCATATTGAAGCTTTTCTCCGGAGCAATATTTTTTCTTGTCTTTTTTGATCTGATTTACATAGGCTTTATGAGCCTTGCTGTTTGGGGTGGCTGCAGCGCCGCGGACTGTGCAGTAGTAGGTTGTCTCATATCCTGAGTCTTCACTTGGCGAAACCTTTACAGTGGCAGCTCCTGCCTTCTTGGTCTGAATCGTTCCCCAGCGGTCGATGGTGAGCACGCTGGTATTATTGCTGCTGGCTTCCTGCGTCTGGATTAAAATCGGATCGTCGTCATAATATCGCTCACTGTTGTAGTTATATACGTCAATCCAGGCGTAGTAGGTTTTGCCCTTTGTCAGGTTCTTTTCGCTGCAGTCGTTCTTACTGGAATTTAAAAAGCAGGCTTCCCAGTCCAGATACTGGTCGGCCACGTTGACGTATACGTTGTCGTCCTCGTAGTTTTGGTTGATGGGATTTGTGTTTCCCAGTCTTTCATTGTGGAAAATTACCGCCCAATATGTGCTGTCATTATCCGCTTTGAAAGCTGCCGCCGCAAAATGGGTGTAAGCAGAGCCGTCAAAATATCCTTCATAAGAATAGTCGCGATAAAGAGCCTGATAGAGCTCATAGGCAGATTCATAATTAACCGCAATATACGTTGCATAATTCTCTTCTCCGTTGGGGCGAGTCTCTCCTGAGTAATAAATAGGAAGTTCCGCTGCGCGCGTCATGGCGAGCGCCTCTAATTCGCTGTCCCATTTCAGCTGATGAGTGTAATCCCTGTTTCGGTTGGCATAGCCGAGCATTTCATAGGCTTTGGCCTGATGGTATTCTCCGGCGATGTGGATGTCAAAGGAATTGCTAGCGGCCTTCGCTTTGCCTGACCGCTTTCCGCCTGCTGATGTTGGCAGGCTTTTGCCTGGGGAGGTTTTCTTGGCTGCCTGGATGTCTTTTGTTTCTTTGCTTTGGGAATGGTTCTGTGAATGGCTTTTTTCTACGGGTGGAGAAGCTTCTCCCGCATAGGCAGCTGGGACTGCGAGGGTTGTGATTGTCAGGCAGGCTGCCAGAAGCAGAGATAAGGCTTTTTGGCCGCTGCCTGATTTGCTTAATTTCTTCATAGTTTATGTCTCTCCTTTTCACGGGATAGCCCAAAATGCATCTATATACTTGGGATGTAAACCATCAGGGCATAGATGCATCTCAGTTGTCTCAATTGGGCCGCAATATTATAAATTTTTATCTGTCGCTGTTTTACCCGGCTCATGAATCAGTCTGGGTAAAACTCGTAGTATGTGCCGCTAACATAGGATGAGTCGTAAGATAAGATTTCATCAGTAACAAGGATCATGTACGGAAAGTCCTTGTCCATTTTATCATCGCTGGTTGTAACCACCAAATCTAATTGTATATCGCCGTCCTCATAATAGTAGCTTTTATTTGCAAAAATATGGTTTTCATTTCCTGATGTATGGGAAATGAAATACAGGTCAGAAAACTCGAAATTAGAATAGCTTTCACCAGTTGTTTCATCATACTGTTCATCCCATATACACGCGTAAATGCAATTTCCGCCATAATATGTGAGTTCCATTAACGCATCTTTTTCAGCATTATAAAATAAATGCGATTCATTTTCCTTAAAATAATAATCTTCCTTGCTTTTCGCTGCTGTTGTCGCATTCGCCGCTTCTACCTGCGCTTTGGTCTTATATAGCTTTTTGTAAAAGCTGTCAAATTTAGCGCTGTCCACCTTGTTTTCTTTGTTATGTAACTCTGCCAGTTCTAAATGCTCCTGATCATTTACCTGAAAGATCAATGTATATGGGATCTTTTTGTCCTGCTTTTTATACTGGCAGCTGATCTGGTAATAGGTTTGACCTCCATCCATTGCAAACTTGTACCCTTTTGGTGTAAAGTATGCGCTTTCTTCAAAAATTTCCTTGATATTGGCATCCGAATTGCCTTCAATCAAAGAGCTTTTTAAGGTATATTCCTGATCCTGATCTTCTTTCCACTCCAGTGTTTCATATAAGTTGTCCTGATCCACGGTCTGCACAGGTTTTGTAACCGCAGGTTCCGCCGGTTCGCCAAATATGCCGAACTGCCACAGGACGACAAAAGCGCCTGCCAGTACCAGTAAAATGCCGATCACTATGACAGGAATAATGTTTTTTCGAGAAGCTCCTGATTTTATCTTTTTTGGGCTTTTGGTTATTGAGGCATCCTGTGCCGTATCTGAAGGAGTTATTGCAACAAGTTCCTGTTTCGTCTCTGGCACGATTACTTCCTGCTGCTTCAGGGGATCCTGTTGTTTATCCCCATTTTTCTCAGCTTCAGTTTCATTTTCAATAGCAGCTCCGCATTCTCCACAAAATCTCGCACCTATTTCCAGTTCTGCTCCACAATTTTCACAATACTTCATATATCATCCCTCGCTAAGGCTGTAATACTACTTCTATACAAGATGTCATTCGGAAATCGCTGTACCGCATTCCATACAAAATTTTTCCTCACCGTCTACAATGCGTCCGCATTTAGGGCACTTTTTTTCTGGCTTTATTTGGGTATCTATGTATTTTGCTCCGCACTCTTTGCAAAACTTTGCGTCTTCTGGGACAATTGCATTACACTGTGTACAATGCCGCGTATGTTCCACAAGAGATGCTCCGCAAGCTGCGCAAAACTTTTTGTTTTTTCCGACTACTGCCCCACACGATGGGCACACCGTTTTTTCCTGTAATGGTGACAGTGGGGCGATCTGCAAATGTCCTATCTCTTGCTCAGTAAATTTTTGTTGTTTTTCCTGTGTTTTTCCTATAAGCTTAAATTGCCGGTATCCTACGCCTAACATAATCAAGCTGAATAACAGATAAATCCAATATCCCGTACCGGCTGACACACTTGCGTTCATCTGCTTATCTATCAGAAGATGTGTCACAAAAAGGCTCACGATACATCCGTAAGGCGCAATAAAAATATAGTAGGGCTCCCAAACTCGGAATTTTGCAACCTGGTGAGATAGGATCAAAGCCAGCGGAAAGAGGAATAAAAACAAGGCGGATATGTTCATTCCCATTTCCGTTCCGTCGCTAAAGGTCATTCCCATTAAGGATTCCATACCTGATATACCTAAAGTATTCGTATATCCCACCTCGTACGCATTCATATCAAATACAGGAAGCAGACAGCATATGACAATCAACATCACTGCAAATGCTGAATTTAAATTTCGCAGTACTTTTTCTTCATTCATTTCAATACCCTTTTCTTAACCCTCTAGCGCCGTTCCATTTAACGGACTTCCGCATCCTGGACAGAAGTTCTCATCCGCACCAACT
Organism: Clostridia bacterium; assembly: GCA_910575405.1. GTDB lineage: Bacteria > Bacillota > Clostridia > Peptostreptococcales > Anaerovoracaceae > Hominibacterium. Next base: position 110,992 of record CAJTER010000011.1, read on the forward strand.
TCGCGGTTACACTTGGGGCAATATTTTTTTACGACTGTTGAGCTTCCGCATTCCGGGCAGAATTTCGCATTTAGATCAATGGATGCTCCGCAGGATGGGCAAGTGTTGGCAAGCTTTCCGCCGCAGGACGGACAGAACTTTGTACCTTTATCAACGGAAGCTCCACAGCTGGGGCATATGATTTTGGAGCTATCGCGGGATATGGACATGGAAACCGTTACATTTTTTCCCCCGCTCATGATAAACTGCTCAACAAAGGTAAAAATTTCACCAGGAAGCTTTTTCTGTCCCCAGGCGCCTGCTACTGCGGTTATTGCCAATGGGGCAAATACGACCATTCCGATTGCGCCTGCTCCAATTTTATCAGCCCATTTGCCGGAACCGACCTCTACGGTTACCAACTCATTCATTTGTATAATCTGGATCTGTGTTGCCAAGTCCATTCCAGCAGCTTTTTTCCAATTGGATTCTTCTTTTGCCTGCACGAAATACCCTTCTGGGGTAGGTGTTCCTTCAACAATTAAATTCTTTTTATCTCTGAGAAAGTGCTCAATTCCTCTTCCAACCTTTGCTGCATCAAGCCCCTCTATTAGTTTGAATGCTTTTGATTCTGCCATTTTTATTACTCCTTTCTTTTATTTCAGTAATTGCTCATTTGTTTTGCCTATAACTATATTTTTAACTTATACAGATTATTCTACCATGCTTCCGTCCTTATTACAATCAAGATATTAAATTATTTTACACAGACAAAACAGGGCTATTCATATCATTAAATTATTGAGATTTGATAGAAGCCATAGAATCGGCTTCTTCCTCAGAAACCAGCTGCAGTACCTTCTGCAATTCTTCTGATACCTTCTGTGCCTGCTGGACACTTCCACGGATCGCTTCCATATAGATGCTTGCGTCATAGATGTTTTTCTGTTCTGCTGTATAAATGGCAAATAGTGTGCTCTTTAGAATTTCCACTTGCTGCTTGATCTGCTGCAGCTGATCGTACACATGATATTGCTGTTCGTTCATTACACCTGCTCTCCTTTCCTCCGCGCGTTCTGTAATCGTTCATACCTATCTTAGCAAACCACCTGGACACCTGTCTGTCCGGGTAAATTTTTTGTTTGTACCTTTTCCCCCTTATTTTTGCAGGAATAAAAAGAACCCACTGTTCCGGCCGAATTGCCGAATCAGTGGATTCATAAAGATCCTATATATTTGTTTTGCCAAACCATTCTTTTCTTTCAAAAATCCGTTTTTCAGATATGCTTCCCTGTCCTATATACCCTTCAGATGATGGTATATCCGCCGTCAACGGCCAGTGTTGTGCCGGTCACAAAGGAGGCTTCGTCCGATGCCAGGTAGAGATACGCATAGGCAATATCCTCCGGTCTTCCCAGGTGGCCAATAGGGTGGCTGACTGCCATTTCTCGTTCGTATTCCTCTACAGTCATCCCTTTTTCTTCCGCATCCTGCCTTGCCATGGGAGTCATAATATATCCGGGCGCTACAGCATTAACTCTGATATTGAGCCTGTTTTGTCCGCAGTAGATGGCTGCGCACCGTGTCATCGCTTCCACAGCTGCTTTGGAAGCGCAGTATGAAAAGTACAGGGGATCACCCACTACTCCGTCGATGGAGGCGGTATTTACAATGGCGCATTTTGTGTTTCGATCCGCTGCGGCCGGATTGTTTTTCATGGCTTCTATTGCCAGCTTCATGCCGTAAAATACACCTTTTTGGTTTACATCAATAATCGCATCATACGATTCAGGGGTGGTATCCGCAATTGTTTCGACAACGCTGATTCCCGCATTGTTGATTAAAACATCCAGTTTTCCAAATTCATTCAGCGTATAGTCGATGCATTTCTGCCAGTTTTCATAGCTGGAAACGTCAAGTTTGCAAAAACGGCAATTCTCACCCAATTCATGGGCGAGTGCTGCTCCTGTTTTCTCACTCCTTGCGCAGAGAACGACCTTTGCGCCTTCCTCAAGGAACAGAGCCGCGGCAGCTTCACCGATGCCCTGCGTTGCGCCTGTAATAAGTACTACTTTGTCTTTTACCCTGTTCATGTATTCTCCTTGTATTATAATCTCGTAGCTATAACGTACTCATTTGTACTTGATGCTATACTGTTTGAGATACTGTGGATTGGTTCGTTTCTCCTACCACTTGATGGTTAACGAAAGGCTCCAACCACAGCTCTCTGCATCATTGTTG
>CAJTER010000012.1 GCA_910575405.1 Clostridia bacterium
CAACAATGATGCAGAGAGCTGTGGTTGGAGCCTTTCGTTAACCATCAAGTGGTAGGAGAAACGAACCAATCCACAGTATCTCAAACAGTATAGCATCAAGTACAAATGAGTACGTTATAGCTACGAGATTATAATACAAGGATATGCGGATATGGAAGCGGGACGTACTGTGCCGGCTGAAAAGGCCTTTGCTGATATACGCAGGAAATATGGCTTATGAATCAGAGCCATGGCTTTCACGCAGAATGGGGAGCATGCCTGTAGATAATTTTGTAGTGCTTTATATTCCTGATGATGGAAAAGGTACGGTTACAGTAATCCGTGTGCTTTATGGCGGCAGGGACATTGATAGGGAGATGCGTGAGTATGCGTAGATACAAACAGAAACTTGATAAATGGAGGACGCTATCGTTATGGCTAAGAAAAACAATGTGAGTATTGGCTTTGAAAAGCAGATTTGGGATGCAGCCTGTGTATTATGGGGGCATATCCCGGCAGCAGAATATAGAAAAGTCATCGTAGGACTTATTTTCCTGCGGTATATTTCCAGCGCCTTTGAAAAGCGGTATCAGGAGCTGGTGGAAGAGGGCGACGGCTTTGAAGATGATCGCGACGCGTATACCATGGAAAACGTGTTCTTTGTACCGGAAGAGGCGCGGTGGCAGACCATTTCCTCTGCCGCCCATTCTCCGGAAATTGGGACTGTTATTGATAAAGCGATGAGAGCTATTGAGGCGGAAAATAAGAGCCTGAAAAATGTTCTCCCTAAGAATTATGCCAGCCCGGATCTGGACAAAAGGGTGCTGGGCGATGTTGTGGATATGTTTACCAATATGGATATGGGGGATACAGAAGAGAGCAAAGATCTGCTCGGCCGCACATATGAATATTGTATCGCCCAGTTTGCGGCGTATGAAGGAGTAAAGGGCGGCGAATTCTATACACCCTCCAGCGTAGTTAAAACCATCGTTGCGATACTGAAGCCTTTCAGCAATTCCCGTGTGTACGATCCTTGCTGCGGTTCCGGCGGTATGTTCGTGCAGAGCGCGAAATTTATTCAGGCCCATAGCGGAAATCGGGGATCCATTTCCGTGTACGGGCAGGAATCCAATGCGGACACCTGGAAGATGGCAAAGATGAATATGGCTATCCGCGGCATTGACGCGGATTTTGGAGCTTATCAGGCAGATACATTTTTTAACGATTTGCACCCAACCTTGAAGGCAGATTTCATTATGGCAAACCCGCCCTTTAATCTTTCCAACTGGGGACAGGATAAATTGCAGGATGACATTCGCTGGAAATATGGAATCCCTCCTGCCGGAAACGCCAACTACGCATGGATTCAGCATATGATTCACCATCTGGCTCCCAACGGGAAAATCGGCCTCGTGCTTGCGAACGGGGCATTATCTACCCAGTCCAGCGGTGAAGGGACGATTCGAAAACAGATTATTGAAGACGATCTGGTAGAAGGAATTGTGGCAATGCCGACGCAGCTTTTTTACAGCGTGACAATTCCGGTTACTCTTTGGTTTATCACCAAAAATAAAAAACAAACGGGAAAAACGCTGTTCATTGACGCCCGCAAAATGGGACACATGGTAGACCGCAAGCATCGGGACTTCTCTGAAGAGGACATTCAGCAGTTGGTGGATACTTTTGAAGCCTTCCAAAATGGGACACTTGAGGAGCGAAAGGGCTTTTGCGCTGTCTCTTCGGTTGAAGACATTGCAAAGCAGGATTACATCCTGACTCCGGGCCGCTATGTGGGTATTGAAGAACAAGAGGACGATGGGGAACCCTTTGATGAAAAAATGAAAAGGCTTACCTCTGAGCTTTCCGATATGTTCGCAAAGTCCCATGAACTGGAGGCGGAAATTCGCAGGAAACTGGGGGCTATCGGTTATGACATATAATCTGCCCGACAGGGTTTTAAAAGATATTATCGCCGCTGCGAAAAAATGCGGAATCGAAACGATCATTCTCTTTGGCTCAAGGGCCAGGGGAACGCATCGTGAAAGAAGTGATATTGATCTTGCAGTAAGAGGAGGAAATTTTGATGAGTTTTATTGGATTATCAATGAGACTGCATGGAGCTTACTATCTTTTGACATAGTTGAGATGGACAGGGGGATCCCCTATGAGTTGGAAGAAGAATTAACAAAAGATGGAGTTGTGATTTATGAAAAAAATTGATAACTTTTTAGGAAGCCTCAAGGTGCTGCAGAATGCTGACTTTGAAATGGCTTCCGAGAATGAAATCTACAGAACTGGAATTGCAGGGCAGTTTCAGCTGACCTTTGAACTTGCCTGGAAAGCATTGCAGGCCGTACTTCAACTGCATTCTGTGGCAGGGGCAGAAACGGGATCCCCCAGAGAAATTTTGAAGCTGGGGTACAAAACGGGCTTTTTAAATGACGCGGAGGCGTGGCTTCTTATGCTGAAAAAAAGAAATCTTTCCGTGCATATTTACGATGAAGAGGACATTGATGAACTCATTGTGCTGATTCGTGACAGTTTTGCGCCTGCTTTTGCTGCGCTGGCGGAAGTGCTCAAGGAGAAGCTTGCGGAGGCGGAGCAGGAAAGCTGGGACTTGTGAGGAAGTGAGACAAGGGTATTGATAATTTGGGGTTACGGAAAGAGGTGATTGGATATGAACTGTAGATGGATGATGAAGCAACTCGCGGAAATTGTTGAGATTAATCCAAAAGAATCGGTCACGAAGGGAACTACGTTAAAAAAAGTGGCAATGGATAAATTACAACCCTTCTGTAGAGACATACCTGAATATGAGATGAAAGAATTTACGGGAGGTACAAAATTTCGTAATGGAGATACAATTATGGCGCGAATCACACCATGTCTTGAAAATGGAAAAACTGCTAAGGTTAATATCCTTGATGATGGAGAAGTTGGATTTGGTTCTACCGAGTATATAGTATTTAGAGCCAAAAAGGGAGTAACGCACCCTGACTTCATTTACTATTTGATTTGTAGTCCGATCATCCGTGAACCAGCCATAAAATCTATGGTAGGATCATCGGGGCGACAAAGAGTACAAACCGATGTAGTTAAGAATTTAGAAATAGAAGTCCCGCCATACAATGAGCAAGTTAGAATTGCAGAAATATTAAAGAATTTGGATGACAAAATAGAATTAAATAATAGAATAAACAACAATTTAGCGACTTAGAGGTCGAGGGTTGAGACATCTAGTTCTCCAGACATAAGCTTAGGCAATAGAGAATCTCTCACAGCAGATAAATTGTTGTTTAGCGCCCGTTAGCAGGTCGAAGATAAGAAATAAATGGTTAGGAGCGATACCATGTCACAATTTTACACAGAAGCAGATTATGAAAACTCCATCATAGAACTCTTTCAAAACATGGGCTATCAGCATCTTTACGCCCCGGAGCTTGAGCGGGATTTCAGCAGCCCTTTATATGAAGCTGAGCTGAAAGCCGCTTTATACCGCCTGAACCGGGGCATGCCGGAGGATGCCATTGCTGATGCTTTGTTTAAATTAAAAAATTTCGAGAACGGCGAGCTGGTACAGAAAAATGCGGTTTTTATGGATTATCTGCAGCACGGTATAGAAGTGCGCTATGTTGTTAAAGGGGAGGAGCATTCTGGCCTGGTATATCTTGCCGATTATGCAAACCCGGGCAACAATTCCTTTGTGGTGGCAAATCAGTGGACCTTTGTGGAAAACAGCAAAAAGCGCCCGGATATTCTGATCTTTTTAAACGGCCTTCCGGTGGTTCTGGCAGAATTAAAATCCCCATCCCGTGAAGACACGGATGCTTCCGAAGCATACCGCCAAATCCGCAATTATATGCAGGAAATTCCCTCCATGTTTATCTATAACTGCATCTGTGTTATGAGCGATCAGGTGACATCCAGAGCAGGGACAATTACTTCCGGTGAAGACCGCTTTATGGAGTGGAAAACGAAGGATGGCAGCTATGAGAACACCCGGCATGCGCAGTTTGATACTTTTTTTGAGGGAATGTTCCAGAAGGAGCGGCTTCTCGATCTGATTAAAAATTTCATATGCTTTTCAAATGAAGGCTTGCAGAGCTTTAAAATACTGGCAGGATATCATCAGTATTTCGCTGTAAACAAAGCCGTAAAATCCACCCAAAAGGCGATTGTAACAGACGGAAAAGGCGGTGTATTCTGGCACACTCAGGGCAGCGGGAAATCTCTGTCAATGGTATTCTATGCCCATTTGCTGCAGGAAGCTTTAGACAGCCCCACCATTGTCGTGCTGACAGACAGAAACGATTTGGATGATCAGCTTTACGGTCAGTTTGCAAAGTGCAGAGAATTTCTGCGCCAGGAGCCGATACATGCGGAAAGTCGGGAGCATTTGAAAACACTTCTCGACGGCAGACAGGCAAACGGCATCATTTTTACGACAATGCAGAAGTTCGAGGAATCTCAGGAGCCACTTTCTGAAAGGCGCAATATTGTTGTTATGGCGGACGAAGCTCACAGGGGTCAGTATGGACTAAGGGAAAAAGTGGATGCCGAAACCGGCAAGATAAAAATCGGTACAGCCCGCATTATTCGCAACAGTCTGCCAAATGCTACATATATCGGCTTCACAGGCACGCCTGTTTCCATGAAGGACAGAAGCACCCGTGAAGTCTTCGGCGATTACATTGATATTTACGATATGACTCAGGCAGTTGAAGATGGGGCTACGCGGCCGGTGTATTATGAAAGCCGTGTGATTAAGCTCAAGCTAGATGAACAAACTATGCGCTTAATTGATGCGGAATACGATCTCATGGCAAACAATGCGGATCCGGAGGTTATCCAGAGGAGCAAACGGGAACTGGGGCAGATGGAGGCAGTGCTTGGAAATGAGCAGACCATAAATTCTCTGGTTCTCGATATTCTCGATCATTATGAAAACTACCGCGCAAATATGCTGACCGGAAAGGCGATGGTTGTAGCCTATTCCAGGGCAATTGCCATGAAGATATACGAGCGGATTTTGGAGCTGCGTCCTGGCTGGATCGAAAAGGTCGGCATCGTTATGACGGAAAACAATAAAGATCCGGAAGAATGGCGAAGAGTTATCGGAAACAAACGGCACAAGGAGGAGCTTGCCAAGAAGTTCAAGGACAACGACAGTCCTATGAAGATTGCCATTGTAGTGGATATGTGGCTGACAGGATTTGACGTACCCTCTCTTGCCACCATGTATGTGTACAAGCCAATGCAGGGACACAATCTGATGCAGGCCATTGCCCGGGTGAACCGGGTGTTTGGAGATAAAGAAGGAGGTCTGATTGTAGACTATGTGGGTATCGCTTCTGCCCTAAAAGAAGCGATGAACGATTACACTTCCCGCGATAAGAAAAACTACGGTGATACCGATGTTTCAAAAGTGGCACTCCCCAAATTCCTGGAAAAGCTGTCCATCTGCCGGGATTTCTTCCACGGATATGATTACTCCCAATTTACCGCAGGGGCAACGAATCTTGAACGTTCAAAGACCATCAGCGGCGCCGTTAATTTTATTATCGCAGTGGGCAAAGAACAGGAAAGGGAACAATTTCTGAAAGAAGCTCTGATGCTGAAGCAGGCATTATCCCTGTGTTCCTCACTGGCAGAAGAAAACCTCCGGATTGAAGCGGGATTCTTTGAGGCTGTCCGCATATGTGTGATCCGTATTATGAATCAGGGCGAAGGTCAGAATTTTTCCCTTCACCAGATAAATTCAAGAATCAATGAGCTTTTAAAAGCGAGCATTAAAAGTGAAGGCGTCATTAACCTGTTCTCCGATGTCTCTGAAAAATTCTCACTGTTTGACACGAGCTTTCTCGAGGAAATCGCAAAGATGAAAGAGAAAAACCTTGCGGTAGAACTGTTGAAGAAGCTCATTGCGGAGCAGGTACAGATATACCGCCACACAAACGTGGTAAAGTCGCAGAAATTCAGCGAGATCATACAGAATGCCATCAATCGCTACCTGAACGGCATGCTGACAAATGAACAGGTCATCGAAGAGCTTCTGAATCTGGCAAAACAGATCAAAGCCGCCCAGGAAGAGGGACAGCAGCTGGGACTTACTGCAGATGAGCTGGCCTTTTACGATGCGCTCACAAAGCCCCAGGCCATTAAAGATTTCTACGAAAACGAAGAACTTATCGCTATCACCAAGGAGCTGGCAGACACCCTCCGCAAGAATCGCACAATTGACTGGCAAAAGCGGGACTCCGCCAGGGCGAAAATGCGCATGATGATTAAAAAGCTGCTGAAAAAGCACCGCTATCCTCCGGAGGGGATGGATGATGCGGTTCAGACGGTTATGCTGCAGTGCGAGCTGTGGACGGATAATCAGGACATGAGGGGAAATGTAACAGAGCCGCACAAGCCGGCGACTTACAAACATCATATAGAAGAAAACCTGCCCATGGCCGCAGAAAGCATAGCGCCGTATGGGACGGAGCGTTAATGTAGAAAGTATATTGGAGGAGGCAGTGGAACCTGAACCCATTCTTCCTCCAAATTTAATGAAGATTTTATGATAATTTCCCCGATCTATTTGAATTCCGCCATACATTATGGTACTCTAAGGGTCAGAAAGGGGCGCGCCAATGCTAGGTTACGTAACAGCGGACAAACCGGAACTGAAGATGCGGGAATTTGAGGTCTACAGAGGCTATTACTGCGGCGTGTGCAAATCCATAGCAAGGCGCTACGGCCAGCTTCCCAGAATGGTCCTCAGCTATGACGCGGCTTTTCTGGCGCTGCTTTTAGCGGGCCTTGAAAAGGATGCGGACGAGCCTGAGCAGGAGCGCTGTATCGCAAACCCCTTTAAAAAGAAAACAGTTGTCCAAAACAGGGCCATCGATTATGCGGCTGATGTGATGTTGATTCTGGCCTGGTACAAGCTTCTCGACGATGCTCACGATGAAGGGCGGCTTTACGCCAAAACGGCGGTAACGCTGCTGGGGGGAATTTACAGGAAGCTGGAAAGAGCGAGACCTTTTCTGTGCGAAAGAATTGCGGAAAATCTCCGGCAGCTTACTCTGCTGGAGGAGGAAAAGTGCGGCAGCCTTGATGAAGCGGCGGAAACCTTTGCCAAAATCATGGAGGCCATTTTCCAGGAGGGGCCGGTTCCAGAGAATTTCCGGGAGCAGGAGGTGCTGCGGCGCATCGGCTATCATCTGGGCAAGTGGATCTACCTGATGGACGCTATCGACGATATTGAGGAAAATATGGAAAGCGGGGCCTACAACCCGCTGCTGTACCGGTTTGAATACGAAGCCGGAAAGGAATCGGCAGAGGAATTCAGGGCGCGGATTATGGACGTCTGCAGGTTCAACCTGTTTCACTATCTGGGCGAGATTGGAAAGGCCGCGGATCTGCTGACACTGAAGAAAAACAGAGGGGTTATTGAAAATATTATTTACAAGGGACTGCTGAGGAACACAGAGCATGTAACCCGAGGAGAGGATAAGGAGGATGAACATGGATCCATATGAAGTACTGGGAGTCAGACAAGGGGCTTCTGAAGAAGAAATCAAAGCAGCGTATAAAGAATTGGTAAAAAAATATCATCCGGACAAGTACCAGAACAATCCGCTGGCAGATCTGGCGGAGGAAAAGCTGCAGGAGGTAAACGAGGCCTACGACATGCTGATGAAAAACAGCGCGGGCAGCAGTTACGGCAGCTATGGCGGTTCCGGTTACGGAACTGGATACGGCCAGGCGCAGAATAACAGGACAACCACGCCGGAATTCAATCAGGTAAGGCGCAACATTGATGCCGGAAACTTGCAGGGCGCGGAGGATCTTTTAAACAGGAGCCAAAACCGCAACGCGGAATGGATGTTCCTCTCCGGAATGCTTTCCTACAAAAAAGGCTGGTATGACGATGCGGTGAATAAGGTGCAGCAGGCGGTCAACATGGATCCCAATAACCCGGAATACAGCCAGGCTCTGGGACAGATGCTCAGCGTGGGACGATCCTATCAGAATACAGCTTACGGGCGGGGCTTCAGCTCAACGGAGGATGCCTTTTGCAAAGCCCTCCAGTGCTATTGCTGTGCTGATATGTGCTGCGACTGCATATAATACTTACAGGGAAATGGGATTTGAGGTGATGAAGCGGTGAACAGTAAACGTACTTACAAGCTGGCTTTGGGGGGAATCTGCCTGGCTCTGACGTTGGTATTCCTGTTTGGAGCTTCCGTTATACCGGGAGCAGAACTTACGCTCTATGCTGTGAGCTCCCTTTTTGTAGCGGTTATGATGATCGAATCCGGTATAAAGGGCGGAGCGGCTCTCTATGCTGCCGCCGTTCTTCTGGGGCTTTTGATCATTCCAAACAAGCTGGGGATACTGCCCTATGTCTGCCTCTTCGGACTGTATGGAATGGTGAAATTTTATATCGAAAAGCTGCGGCATCCGGCAGCACAGATTGCAGTAAAAATCCTCTTTTTCGGTGCCATTTTGGCCGCGGCTCTGACCGTTTTCCGGGAGCTGCTGTTGGGAGACATTCAGGTGCCGGATATGCCCCTTGGAATACTCCTTGGTGGGGGCATTCTGATGATGTTGCTGTACGATTTGATCTATACCCTGCTGATACGCATTTATAAAGAACGGGTAAAGCGGGAGAAAAAAGTGGAATTTCACCTGTCACAAAAGGATAGCCGGGAAGAGTAGAGCGCATAACAAGCGGTAATACAGAATAACGACATACAAAAAGCGGGCAGAACGATCCACCCGCTTTTTGTATACTTGTCATAGACTGCCCAAATGAGGCAGTTTTTGTCTGCACATTTGCACCTGCCTTCCCGAGTCAAGTCCGGTAAGGCGGGAAGCTCTTTACAGCTCCGGAGTCTTCAGTTTGATCTGCTTGCACTTGATAAACTGTCCGTTGCCTCTCTTGCCCAGGAATTCTCCATCCTTGAAGACCAGATTTCCTCTGCTGTAAGTAGCAACTGGATAACCCTTGAGAGTCGCGCCCTCCCAGATGGTGTGATCCGTATCCCCATGCATTGCCTCGTTTGTGATAGTAAACGGTTTCTTTGGATCGTAAATGACGATGTCTGCGTCCAGTCCCACCTGCAGAGCGCCCTTCAGATGATCCAGCCCAAAGAGCTTAGCCGGGTTGGTAGCACAGATTTCAACGGCTTTGTTAAAGGTGATTCTGCCCTTGTTTGCTTCGGACAGGATGTAGGGATACATGTTCTCAATTCCAGCGCAGCCGTTCGGAATCGTTGTAAAGTTTCCTGGAGTACCGTCCTTTTTGGTGATTCCCCAGTCCTTTTCCGCCTTGGTGAACGGGCAGTGATCCGTAGCGATGGTGGCGATATCGCCTCTCTTAATGCCGTCCCACAGAGCGTCCTGGGATTCCTTGCCCTTCATTGGAGGAGAACATACAAAGTCTCTTGCTCTCAGGCCCTGTTCTGGAATGCCGTCCTTGTAAACCTTGCTGGTAAAGTGGAGATACTGGGGGCAAGTTTCAGCAAAGATCGGATAACCCTGATCTCTTGCTTCTGTAACTGCATCCATGCCCTGTTTATTGCCCAGGTGGACGATATACAGGGAGGTTCCCGCCATTTTAGCTAGGTTGATGGCTCGCACATCCGCTTCCCCTTCAATATCTTCGTTCTTGGACATATAGTGCCACCAGGCATCCGTCTTTCCTTCTGCAAGATACTGAGCGATGAGGACATTGTTGATATCCCGGTTTTCCGCGTGAACACCTACCAGAGCGCCGATATCCTTGGCTTTTTTCAGCGTTTTGAAAAACTGACCATCGTCAACGCCGAAATCGTAAACCATGAATACCTTGAAGGAAGTTACGCCATACTTTACAGCATCTTCCATGGAGTCCAGCATTTCATCTGTCGTCACATCGCCTACGCCAACGTGGAAGGAATAGTCCACCGCTGCGTCAGGAGCAGCTAAGGCATCGCGCCGTTTTATGGCATCCAGCATAGGCTCTCCCTGTCCCTGAAGTACGAAGTCAAATACAGTGGTCGTGCCGCCGCAGGCAGCTGAACGGGTTCCTGCATAATAATCGTCGGTGGAAATGGTTCCGCCAAAAGGCATAGCCAGATGGGTATGTCCGTCAATTGCGCCTGGAAGCACCAGCTTTCCCTTTGCATCTACAACCTCAGCATCCTTTTCCGGCTTGAGACTTGCGCCGATTGCTGTAATTTTCCCGTTTTTTACGGCAACATCAGCCTTAAAGCTTGCCTGAGCAGTTACAACTGTGCCGCCTTTGATTAATAAGTCCATAATGTAACCTCCTTATTCGTTGCATTTTAACAGTAGCTTATAAAATGATAGAAGGAGAAGCCTTTGGGTCTCAAAGGCTCCTTCTGTGTAAGTTAAACGTGTGAATTATTCCGCTTTTTCAATTGCTGCAAATTCTTCCGCATTCAGCCTGGAATCCTTTGCCATGCTGGTCTTCATCAGAATTACGTAAACAACGAAGCCAAGGATAAAGGACCAGATGTAGTTGACAGAATTGATGTAAGCGATAATGGTTCCAAGGCCTCCACTGATATTAAAGTATGCCAGCAGCGGGATAATGAAAGCGACGATCCATGCGATAATTGCGGCCCAGTTAAAGCCACCTCCATACCAGTATCTTCCGTTTTCTCCCTTAAAGAGAGCAGCGATTTCGATCTGTCTGTTCTTGCATACAAAGTAGTCGGCGATAAAGATGGCTGCAATTGGAGCAAGGACAGTACCGTAAGCGTTCATCCATGTGAAGTATGCGCCGCCGGAACCGTAGATCCACCAAGCCTGCAGGACAAAGAAGGCAATGAGCATAGTAATGACAACACCCTTCTTGTAGCTGATCTTTTTCGGGTTGATGTTGGAAAATCCGTTGGCCGGAGCTACTACGTTGGCTGCTACACAAGTCGTTACCGTAGCTGCTGCAACGCCCAGCGCTGCAATCAGAATGAGAAGCTTATTATTCAGGTGATAGAAAACTGCAGTCGGATCGAACATGGCCGTTCCGTCTACCAGCTCGGTTGCTCTTGCAAAGAAGGCGCCTACAAAGGCACAGAATGCCATTGGAAGCGGCATGCCGTAGAGCTGACCCCGGAACTGATCCTTCTGGGATCTGGCGTACCTTGAAAAGTCCGGAATGTTCAGCGCCATGGTTGCCCAGAAGGCAATGTTGCCCATGAGCCCTCCCAGGTAAACGAGGGTAAAGCCGCCGTTTGATTCAATGAGTGCATCGTTGTTTCCGGAGTTGATAACATCTCCAAAAGAATAACCAGCGCCGCCTGCATATGAGGTAGCCCAGGCCAGCAATGCGATCATAATGACGATGAGCAGCGGGCCGCCGATATTCTGGATCCATTTGATCTGATCCATTCCCTTATAAGCAACCCAGCCGATAAAGAGCATGAAGATAACATAGCCGATAAACTGTCCGGCTGCCACAGTCTGCATTCCGCCCCAAGAAGGAAGCCCGATGGTCCATTCTGCATTTGCAAAGGCAGGAATTACGCAGCCAATAATAGCAGCTACAGCGCCGCCGCCTACCCAGGCCTGAACAGAAGTCCAGCCGCAGGCGGTAATTGCCCTCAAAATAGCTGGAATCTGAGCGCCCTTACCTCCGAAGGTCAGCCGCGCAAAAAGTGGAAACGGAATTCCGTATTTTGTTCCGATCTGAGAATTCAGCTGAATCGGAATCAACACGATAATGTTACCAAGGGCTACGTTGATGATAGATAACCACGGCGATACGCCCATAGTAATAAGTCCGGATGCCAGAGACAGGGATGGAATACAGATCGCCATTCCGACCCACAGCATTGAAATGTTGTATGTAGTCCAGGTTCTCTGAGACACGGAAGTCGGAGCAAGATCTTCGTTATAATATTTAGAAGACGACAGCTCAGCCCTTGCCGCATCGGTCAATTCGTATAATCCGTTGCGAACTACTTGTGTGTGCGTTGACATTTTAACACCTCCATAATAAAATTTGTTCATGTAAATAATGATTACATTATTCATTATACAATAAATTTTCAGAAATGTAACTAGTTTTTTTAATATTTTTTGAAAAATCTGATAAACGGAACCAAAGGCCTGTTTTGAGACTGATTCAGCGCGATTCGGTATGGTTTCGGTTGTAATGGTGTCCGGTTTTCGGTATAATGAAGCAGAGAATGCAAGAAGGAGGTAAGCCATGAGCTTTAATACGGCACAGGTGAATGAAATTCTGGACAAGCTGGAGCGGCAGTACCCGGAGGCAGGCTGCGCGCTGGAGCATCAGGACGTGTTTCAGCTGCTTGTTTCCGTGGTTTTATCGGCCCAGACTACGGACAAAAGTGTAAATATTGTAACAAAAGATCTGTTTGCGGCATACCCCGATGCCCACGCTCTGGCAGCGGCACGACAGGAGGATGTTATTGAGATCATCAAGCGAATCGGCATGTACAAGACAAAGTCAAAGAATATTCTGGCCCTGGCAAGGATGCTGGAGGAACAGTACAGCGGGCAGGTGCCGGAGGATTACGACAGTCTCATATCGCTTCCCGGAGTAGGGAGAAAGACGGCCAATGTCGTTCTTGCCGTAGGTTTCGGCCATCAGAGAATTGCGGTAGATACCCATGTTTTCAGGGTTTCTAACCGCATCGGTCTTGTGCAGGAAAAGGATGTTTTAAAGACAGAGCTGGCTCTGATGGATACCTTGCCGGAGCATCGCTGGTCTCGCTCTCACCATAGCCTGATCTTTCACGGGCGGAATTGCTGCCATGCCAGAAAGCCGGATTGTGAAAATTGTGTAATCGGTTACATATGTGAGAAAAAAGGAGTAGAAAGCAGGTGACGCTGCGGCAGTCAGACTTACGAGCAGGCTTCTAACATAGGGGCAATATGGAAAAACTCAGCAAAAAACGTGCATGCTCCGCGATGAAAGAGGGAATATGCACGTTTTCTTTCTATTCAAACAAATGTATTCGAACCGAGTATTGAGTACGTAAAAGTAAAGCAGCCTACCTGCCGCAGCACTTCTTGTATTTTTTGCCGCTTCCGCAGGGGCATGGATCGTTTCTGCCGATTTTTTCGCCCTTTACAACGGTTTTTGATTTTTTATAAGCCTTTGTAATCTCTTTGCGCTTTTCTTCTGTCAGCAGATCGTCCCACTGGGGAAGGCCGTAGAGATAATCCGCATCCGCATCCAGCATATTATAATACAGCTTTTCCAGATCAATATCCAGCTCCAGAGAAGAGCTCTCATCAAAATGCTCAAAATCATTGGCTTTTCTCAGGCTGTCGTTGATTCCATCGAGGAAGCCCATGAAAATTACAGGGCGCACTTCATATTTTGCCGCGAGCTCCCCCAAAGTACCGGAGGTTATTTCGCCGGGCCTGTCCAACAGATCGCTGTAGATTTTCGTCTCTGCGCCGCTGTATTCGGTCCAGAACTCCTGAAACGTCGCATCCGTCTGATTTTCAATTAAATCGCGCCATTCTTCATATAAAGTCATAATTTATTTCCTCCTACATAATTTTGCAATTTCAAGAACATCACCCATCACAGCACTTCCCGTGGGCAGAGGGCCAGCGCCCTTTCCATAAAACATCAGTTCATCGACCGCATTGCCCTTGACAAAAACAGCATTGAACTCGTTATTAATAGAAGCAAGAGGGTGGGAATTAGGGATCTCTGTCGGCTTCACGCTGTATTCCAACTTTCCGTCCACCAGCTTGGCAGAAGCGATGAGTTTGATCTTACAGCCGTTTACCGCAGCTGAAGTAATATCCTTTCTCGTTATTTTCGTAATGCCCGTAGTCGGGATGTCCTCCGGCGCGACATATTTATGAAAGGCCAGAGCCATGAGAATGGAAAGCTTATTGGCAACGTCAATTCCTTCCACATCAGCAGTCGGATCTGCCTCGGCAAACCCCTTTTCCTGAGCCGTTTTCAGCACATCATCGTACTGGAGCCCATATTCGGTCATCTGAGTCAGGATGTAGTTGGTCGTTCCGTTTAAGATTCCCAGAATTTCTTCAAACTGATTGGAGCGGAGCACAGTTGTAATGGCATTTAAAATTGGAATGCCGCCGCCTACACTGGCTTCAAAGCGAAACTCTACATTATTATCACGAGCTGCCTGCTGTAGCTTATCAAAATTGGCGGCAACAGCTGCCTTATTGGCGGTGACCACATGCTTTCCATGATTCATGGCAGAAAGCATAAAAGTAGATGCAGGCTCAATTCCGCCCAAAAGCTCAATAACGATATCTATTTCCGGATCCGTAAAAATGGAGTCCGGATCCTGTGTAAACTGGTCAGCAGAAACCGTAATATCCCGTTCACGATCCACATCGCGCTCCAGGATCTTCGTAATTTCAATGTTGCATTCTGCGGCAGCTTCGATTTGTTCTTTGTTCATTTCTAAGGTTTTATAGGTGCCTGTCCCAATATTGCCCAGGCCCAGCAGACCAACCTTTACTGTTTTCATTCAGATATACCTCCTACAATTTCCTGAATACTCTTAAATAAGGAACATTCAAGGGACATTCTTTAATGCGCTATTAAAGAATTATATAACAAAACAGCTGGTTTGTCTTTAGTAATTTGTATTTTTTTCAGATTGAGGCAGGAGACCATTGACTTTTGCCTGAAAACATTCCAAAATGAAAAGTGTCAGAATAAAGGAGGAATGGAACATGGCAATTCATATTGTTTTGGTAGAACCGGAAATCCCGCCTAATACGGGAAACATCGCAAGATCCTGCGCGGCTACAGGAAGCGTCCTTCATCTGGTGGAACCTCTGGGCTTTTCCGTGGATGATAAGAGCCTTAAACGGGCAGGTCTTGATTACTGGCCTTTCGTAAAGGTGGAAATGCACAAAAATTTGGATGCATTTCTGGAGCAGTATGAGGGAAAAAGGATGTACCTTGCAACGACTAAGGGCGAAAAGTTGTATACGGATGTATGCTATGAGGATGAGGACATGCTGCTGTTTGGCAGAGAGACGGCAGGACTTCCGGCAGCTCTGATTGAGAAATATAGAAAACAGACTGTGCGGATCCCTATGAGCAAAGATACACGCCTGCGCTCCTTTAACCTTTCCAATTCAGCCAATATCATCCTCTTTGAAGCGCTGCGCCAGCTCAACTTTCCTGATTTAAAATAAAAGCTCTGGAAAAAACGGAAGATTATTGATATAATAACAACAGGAGCAAGTAAAAAATTTGAATCTGAGGTTTCCGGCTACGGCTGGTGATTCTGAATTGATGCGAATGAGGTATTAAGGTATGAGTATGCGACTTGGATACGATCTGACAATTGAACAAACACAAAAATTGGTCATGACTCCGGAGCTGATTCAGGCCATTCAGATTTTGCAGTTTAATACACAGGAACTGGATTCCTATGTACAGGAGCAGCTTCTGGTCAACCCGGTTTTAGAACAGGGGAGCCCTTCTTCCACAGACTCCCGGGAAAGTCAGGATGCCGACGGCAGGCGGGAGGAAGGAACGGGCGTATCCGATCAAAGCAGTCAGGAAAGCGATATTGACTGGAAGGAATATCTGAAAGAACGCCAGTACGATGATATCAGCTATCGGCAGTGGGAATACAGGGATCCGGATGAAAAAGAGAATTCCTACGAGCAGTATACAACCTCAGATGTGACACTTCCAGAGCATCTCATGTTTCAGCTTCAGTTTGCTTCCCACAAAAAAGGGTGCAGAGTTGTAGGGCGGTATATCATTGAGTCACTGGATGAAAACGGTTATATGACTCTGACGGTGGAAGAAATCGCAAAGGCGACAGGAGCCCCGCCGGAAAAGATCGAGGAGGTTTTGGATATCATACATACCTTTGATCCTTCAGGCGTAGGCGCCAGGGATTTGAGGGAGTGCCTCCTGATACAACTGGAGCAGAAGGGCATTCTCAATGAAGGCTTTGAAACCGTGCTGGGCAGGCATCTTGAGGATCTGGCAGCAAACAGGCTGGGGGCAATTTCCAGATCAATGGGAATTACGGTTAAGGAAGTTCAGGAAATGGCGGATGTTATCAAGAGTCTGGAGCCAAAACCAGGACGCCAGTTTGCGGCGCAGACCGATACTCGCTATATTGTGCCGGATGTGCTGGTGGAACGGGTGGACGATGATTATGTGGTTACGGTCAACGACAGCAGCTCTCCCCATCTCATTGTCAGCTCCTATTATGAAAAGCTTCTGACTGAGGCGGAAAAGGACTCAAATTTGTCCAAGTACCTGACGGACAGGCTTAACTCAGCAGTCTGGCTCATTAAGAGCATCGACCAGAGAAAGCAGACGATTTATAATGTGGTCCAGGCAGTTGTAAAGTACCAGAAGGAGTTTTTTGATAAGGGAAGCAAATATCTGAAAACCCTTACCTTAAAGCAGATTGCAGAAGAAGTGGGTATCCATGAGTCTACGGTCAGCCGTTCTATCAATGGAAAGTATCTGCAGAGTCCCATGGGAGTCTTTGAGATTAAATACTTTTTTTCCGGAGGCGTTGCAGGCGGCCAGAGCGGCGAGGGAATTTCTTCTAAGAGTATTAAAAGCTTCATAAAAGAAATGGTAGACAGCGAAGATCCAAAATCACCTTACAGTGATCAGGAGATGGTCAATATGCTGAAGGAAAAGGGAATTGATATTTCCAGAAGGACGGTTGCAAAATACAGGGATGAAATGCAAATCCTGTCATCGTCCAAACGAAGACGTTATTAATGTAAGCTTAATATATATTTTTTAGTTAATCGAGGAGGATTACAAATGGCAATTAAAGTTGGTGTCAGTGGGTTCGGTCGTATTGCAAGAGTCGTTATTCGTGCAGCCATGGACGATAAGGATATTGATATATGCGGAATTAATGTGCGTAATGCGGATAAGGAGTATATGGTCTATATGCTCAAATACGATACGATTTTCGGTCGTTTCCCCAAGGAATTATCCGTTTATGACAACGGAATTGTAATCAATGGAAAAAAGGTTCCTGTGTACAGTGAAAGCGATGCTGCTAACATCCCATGGAGCGAATGCGGAGCAGAATACATTGTAGAAGGAACCGGCGCATACAATACAACGGAAAAAGCGATGGTACATATCAAGCAGGGCGCGAAAAAGGTTATCATTACAGCGCCGGCAAAAGACAAGACAACGCCGACCTTTGTTATGGGAGTAAACCATGACACCTACAAAAAAGACATGAACATCGTGTCTAACGCTTCCTGCACCACCAACTGTTTAGCCCCTCTGGCAAAAGTCATAGAAGACAACTGGGGAATCGAACAGGGACTGATGTCTACCATTCACGCGGCAACTGCAAAACAGAAAGTAGTAGACGCCCGTTCCTTAAAGGACTGGAGAACAGGAAGATCCGCATTCAACAATATCATTCCGTCCACAACAGGAGCAGCAAAGGCAGTAGGGCTTGTCATTCCGTCTCTGGTAGGCAAGATGACCGGTATTTCCTACCGCGTGCCTACAGCAGACGTATCCGTCATCGACCTGAACATTATGACCAAGAAATCCGCTTCCTATGAAGCTATCTGTGCAAAGATTAAAGAAGCTTCAGAAGGAAGGATGAAGGGCGTTATTGAGTACGTGGATGATGAGGTAGTATCCAGCGACTTTATCGGTGATCCTCATACATCTGTCTTTGACGCAAGGGAAGGAATTCAGCTTAACGACAAGTTCTTCAAGCTCATCGCCTTCTACGATAATGAGTACGGTTACTCCAGCAAGGTTCTTTCACTTATAAAACATATGAATAGTGTCGATACTAAATAACAGCAAGCGACAAAGAAGCTTGTGTAAAGATTCGGGCAGCCGGTAACCGAGCTATCGGCTGTCGCTTTATATCCGTATGCAGAGAAGCTGTATCAGACAGCAGAGTGGAAAGGAAGTAATGAGCATGAAAAAGACAGTAAGAGATATAGAAGTAAGAGGAAAAAGGGCGCTGGTAAGATGTGATTTCAATGTACCCATGCAGGATGGGGCAATTACAGATGATATTCGCATCCGTTCAGCCCTCCCGACCATCAACTATCTGGTGGATCACGGCGCAAAGGTGATTCTCATGTCCCATATGGGAAGACCTAAGGGAGAGGCAAAGATGGAATACTCTCTGAAACCAGTTGCAGACAGACTTTCGCAGCTTTTGGGAAAAGACGTGCATTTTCGCAGTGTTCCTGAAGTCGTAAATCAGAGCGTGGCAGACGAGGCGGCAGCGCTGAAGGACGGCGAAATTATGCTGCTGGAAAACGTCCGCTTCCGGAAAGAAGAAACAAAGAATGAGCCGGGCTTTGCAAAGGAACTGGCTGGTCTGGGGGATTTATTTGTAAACGATGCGTTCGGCACGGCACACCGGGCTCACTGCTCTACTGCCGGAGTCGCAGATCACCTGCCTGCTGTTTCCGGCTTTCTGATTGAAAAGGAAGTCAAATTCCTGGGAGATACGCTGGAAAATCCGCAGCGTCCTTTCGTAGCTATCATGGGCGGCGCTAAGGTAGGCGATAAGATCCCGGTCATCGAAAACCTGCTGAACAAAGTAGATACTCTGGTAATCGGCGGCGGCATGAGCTATACCTTCTTTAAAGCCATGGGGCTGGAAATCGGAACATCCATCTTGGATGAGGAAAGCCTGGAGCTGGCAGGAAACCTCCTGAAGCAGGCGGAGGAAAAAGGCGTAAAAATTCTGCTGCCTGTAGATGTAGTATGTGCAAAGGAATTCGACAATAACAGCGAAAAAATCACATGCAAGCGGGACGATATTCCAGCGGACAGAATGGGAATGGATATTGGTCCGGACTCTATAAAGCTTATCAATGAAGAGCTGCAGAAAGCAAAGACCGTAGTTTGGAACGGACCTATGGGTGTATTTGAAATGCCAAACTTTGCAGAAGGAACAAAAAAAGTAGCGGAGGGCTTGGCAAACAGCAGTGCAGCGACTATAATTGGAGGTGGCGATTCTGCGGCAGCAGTCGAGCAATTCGGGTATGCGGATAAAATGACGCATATTTCCACAGGAGGCGGCGCGTCTTTAGAGTTTCTGGAAGGCAAGGTACTGCCGGGAATTGCAATCATTGAGGACAAATAAGACTGGAGGGGAGACTATGAGAGTACCATTTATTGCAGGAAACTGGAAAATGTTTAAAACCGGACAGGAAGCCGTTACCTTTGCAGAAGAATTTAAGGAAAAGTATAAAGGTACAGACATAAAAACAGCTATCTGTGCCCCCTATGTTTACCTGAGCCTGCTGAAAAATTTGTTTTCCGGAACCAATATTAAGGTTGGAGCGCAGAATGCCTTTTACGAGGATGAAGGCGCTTACACAGGCGAGGTTTCCGTTAAAATGCTGGAAGATGTAGGCGTTGACTACTGCGTGATCGGACATTCGGAGCGGAGACAGTACTTTGGGGAAACTAATGAAAGCGTAAACAAAAAACTGAAGAGACTGCTTGCAGGCGCCATTACACCGATTCTCTGTGTGGGAGAAAATCTGGAGCAGCGCGAAAAAGAAGAACAGTACCTGGTGGTACGAGATCAGCTGGTGGGCGCTTTTGCCAAGATAGAGGCAGAAGACGCACAGCGAATCGTAATCGCTTACGAGCCGGTATGGGCAATTGGAACAGGGAAGACTGCAACTCCCCAGCAGGCGGAGGATATGTGCGAGTTTATCCGCAACGCGATTGAGGCCCTTTACGGAGAACAGGTCGCAGACGAAATCGTCATTCAGTACGGCGGCAGCGTAAAGCCAGCCAATGCAACGGAAATTATGAACATGCCCAATATCGATGGGGCGCTGGTAGGCGGCGCAAGCCTGAATGCGTCTGACTTCATGGAAATTATTGATTTTTAAGTAAAATAAATATAATTTAAGGAGGAACAAAGCTATGCCATTTATTGAAGATGTAATCGCTCGGGAAGTGTTAGATTCAAGAGGAAATCCAACAGTAGAGGTTGAAATTATGCTGGAAGACGGCAGCACGGGAAGGGCTATGGTGCCTTCCGGAGCTTCCACAGGTGTTCATGAAGCTGTAGAACTGCGGGACGGAGACAAGAGCCGTTACCTGGGAAAAGGAACTCAGAAAGCAGTTGAAAATGTAAATACGATTATTGCCGATCATGTCATCGGACGCGATGTCTTTGACCAGCCGGGTCTGGACAAAATGCTCATTGAGCTTGACGGAACTCCGAATAAAGGCAAGCTGGGGGCAAACGCAATTTTAGGCGTTTCTATGGCTGCTGCAAGAGCTGCTGCAGACTCTCTGGGATTGCCGCTGTTCCAGTATCTGGGCGGAGTAAACGGTAAAGTTCTGCCAACGCCTATGATGAACATTCTGAACGGAGGCTCTCATGCGGACAATACAGTTGATATTCAGGAATTCATGATCATGCCGGTAGGAGCGCCGACCTTTAAGGAAGCTCTGAGAATGGGCGCGGAAGTCTTTCATAGCCTGAAGGCCGTTCTCAAAGGCAAGGGAATGAACACCGCAGTAGGAGATGAAGGCGGATTTGCTCCGAACCTTTCCACAAACGAAGAAGCCATCCAGGTAATTATCGAAGCCATTGAAAAAGCAGGCTACAAGCCAGGAGACGATGTGAGAATTGCTCTGGACGTTGCTGCCAGTGAATTCTACGATGGGGACAAAGATATTTACAATCTGACTGGTGAAGGCGTCAGCAGAACAGCGGCTGAAATGGTAGCATATTACGAAATGCTGGCAGATAAATATCCCATCATTTCCATTGAAGACGGACTTGCAGAAGACGACTGGGATGGCTGGAAGCTGCTTACCGAAAAGCTGGGAAGCAAGATTCAGCTGGTAGGAGACGATCTGTTTGTAACAAATACGGAAAGGCTGAAGAGCGGAATCGAAAAGGGAATCGCAAATTCCATTCTCATCAAGGTAAATCAGATCGGGACTCTTACCGAAACCTTCGATGCCATTGAAATGGCTAAGAAAGCCGGATACACAGCAGTTGTCTCTCACAGAAGCGGTGAAACGGAAGACACAACCATTGCAGATATCGTAGTGGGGCTCAATGCGGGACAGATTAAAACAGGTTCTCTTTCCAGAACAGACCGTATCGCAAAATACAATCAACTGCTGCGCATTGAAGAAATGCTGGACGAATCTGCAAAATACGCAGGAACCGAAGCCTTCTATAATTTAAAGTAAATCGAAAAAAAACTTGATTTTTGACATATTCTGTGATAGACTTTAGAAGTTATTTTATAAGGAGGTATAAGAAATGCAGACATTTCTCATGGTAGTACTGGCAATCGCAAGTATTATTCTGATCATTAGCATTCTGCTGCAATCCAGTAATAGTGCCGGCTTGTCAGGCTCTATCGGAGGAGGTGCGGAGCAGCTCTTTGGTAAGAAAAAAAGCCAGGGATATGAAGGTATCCTGAACAAAATTTCTACTGTTGCAGCCGTTCTGTTTATTGTGCTGTCTCTTGTTCTCGTTATGCTGGAGGGTTAGGATTAGCGATTTAGACCAATTTTGTTTAATATTTTATGGTTTATATTTCACTATTTATATAGCTTGATACATAAGAGGTGTCATAGACGCCTCTTATAGTTGTGTCTGGTTGTATTATGAGTGAGAGGGAGGTATTATTTTTATGGACAATTTATCTGTTATTGCTCCTATAGCAGCAGTCATCGGGCTGATTGTTGCGTTCGCCCTGTCGTCCTGGATTGGAAAAGTGGACGAAGGTACCGATAGGATGAAGGAAATCGCGGGCTATATCCGTGAAGGTGCCATGGCATTCCTGAGAAGAGAGTACAAAACGATGATTATCGTAATCGTTGTATTATTCGTGCTCATTGCATTCTTCATTAGTCCGATTACTGCAGTTTTGTATGTAGTTGGCGCACTGCTTTCCGTGCTGGCAGGCTATTTCGGTATGAACGTTGCTACAAAGGGGAACGTAAGAACGGCACATGCTGCCAATGAAGGTGGAATGATCAAGGCCTTGAAGGTAGCCTTCCGTTCCGGCGCTGTTATGGGTCTTTGCGTATCCGGTCTCGGCCTTTTGGGTGTAGGACTAATATTTGTTATTATGGGTGTTGATTCTGCCGAGGTTATTACAGGATTTGGTCTAGGTGCATCCTCCATGGCGTTATTTGGACGTGTAGGCGGCGGTATCTATACCAAGGCTGCTGACGTAGGCGCTGACCTGGTAGGTAAGGTTGAGGCGGGAATTCCGGAGGATGACCCGAGAAACCCAGCTGTTATTGCCGATAACGTAGGTGACAACGTAGGCGACGTTGCCGGAATGGGTTCTGACCTGTTTGAATCCTATGTAGGCTCCATTATTTCCGCTATTACATTGGCTGTTATTATTCCGCACGTAACCCCGATGTTCGGCAGTGATTTTGAGCTGGATCCGGTAATTGGATCCGTATTCCCGCTGGTATTAGCGGCAATCGGTCTGCTGGCTTCTGTAATCGCTATTCTGCTGGTTCGCGGTAAGGAAGGCGGAAATCCGGCTACAGCCCTGAATATGGGTACATATATCAGCGGCGTTATCGTAATTATTGCGTCTCTTGTTCTGAGCAAGACAATGCTGGGCAACTTCAACGCTGCAATTGCAATTATCGCAGGTCTGGTTGTCGGTCTTGCTATCGGTAAAATTACCGAAATTTATACATCTGCAGATTACAAATCTGTAAAGAAAATTGCGGATCAGTCACAGACTGGTGCGGCAACGACGATTATCAGCGGTCTTGGCGTTGGAATGTTGTCCACCGTTTGGCCTATCATCTGCATCGCAGTTGGTATCTTCCTTGCAAATGGATTTGCAGGACTTTACGGTATCGCACTTGCTGCAGTAGGTATGCTGTCTACAACTGGTATGGTAGTTGCAGTTGACGCTTACGGTCCTGTATCTGACAATGCCGGCGGTATTGCTGAGATGTCCGAGCTGCCTCACGAAGTAAGAGAAATCACCGACAAGCTGGACTCTGTTGGAAATACCACCGCTGCAATTGGTAAAGGATTTGCTATCGGTTCTGCTGCACTGACTGCACTGGCACTGTTTGCTTCTTTCTCACAGGTGGCAAAAATTGATGCTATCAGCCTGCTGGATCCAATGGTAATCATCGGACTGTTCATCGGAGCTATGCTTCCGTTCCTGTTCTCCGCTATGACCATGAATTCCGTAGGTAAAGCGGCCAATCAGATGATCGAAGAAGTAAGAAGACAGTTCAGAGAAGATAAAGGTATTATGGAAGGTACTTCCAAGCCTGATTATGCAAGATGCGTAGATATTTCCACGGCAGCAGCTCTGAAGGAAATGGTTGCTCCTGGACTTCTGGCAATCGTTGCTCCTCTGGCAGTTGGTATTATCCTGGGCGTTGAAGCTCTGGGCGGTATGCTGGCTGGCGCGCTGGCAGCAGGTGTACTCCTGGCTATCATGATGGCTAATGCAGGCGGCGCATGGGACAATGCGAAGAAATACGTAGAAGAAGGACACTTCGGCGGTAAGGGCTCCGAAACCCACAAGGCTACTGTAGTAGGCGATACGGTTGGTGACCCGTTCAAAGATACTTCCGGCCCGTCCATCAATATTCTCATCAAGCTGATGACCATCGTAGCAGTAGTATTTGCACCTCTGTTTGTACAGATCGGAGGACTCATGTAGTCCCCTTCAGCTTGTGAACAGCATGAGTTTGATAGAAGCGTTCGGCATAAAAAGCTTATGACTTTTGTCGGATGTACGATAGAAAACTGCCGCACTAAGAAATCTTAGTGCGGCAGTTTTTCGGTGCGGATCGTTTCGTTTCCTTACAAAGGGCAGGGGCGGGGAACTACCAGACATTCCTTTACTTCCTCAAAATCCTCTTCCACCAGTGCTTTCAGCTTTTGGCAGATTTGGCAGGAGCGTTCTAAGGTTATATCGCCGGGAAGGAGAATTTCCAGCTCTACGTAGGCTTTATCGCTGAACTGTCTTGTACGGAGCTGCCCAATGGAAATATCGGGGTCACAGGCAGCCACTGTATTTCGGATTCTCAGGATGGTTTCCGCGCAGCAGGCTCGATCGACCATCTTGCCAGCTGCCCCTTTGAAGATGGAAATGGAAGCTTTGATAACAAAGAGACATATGATAACGCTGACCAGTGGATCCAGCAGTGCAACGCCAGCACGGGCGCCGGCAATGCCGATGAAGCTTCCCAGGGAGGACAGGGCGTCCGCACGGTTGTGCCAGGCGATGGCCATGAGGGAGTCGGAATTGATACGTTTTGCGGAGCGGTGCATATACCAGTAAAGGCATTCTTTAATAGCAATGGCAACCACTGCCGTAATCAGAGCCAGCCTGCTTGGGATTCCCGCAGCTTCATATTGATGGGAGATGATTTTCTCCAGGCCCGCATACCCGATGCCCACGCCGATAATTCCCAGCACCATGGAGAGAATAATCGCCGCGACACATTCCATCCGTTCATGGCCATAAGGGTGGCGCTCGTCCGGTGCTTTGGATGCCAGCTTAATTCCAATAATAACGATAATCGTATCAATGGCATCAGCGGCAGAGTGGACTGCATCGGAAATCAGGGCGCCTGAGCGGCCCAGTATACCGGCAAAGAGCTTTAGCAGACATAAAAACAGGTTCCCGCCGATACTGACAAATGAAACCCGCATAGTAGTCTGCTCGCGTGTGAGTGTTTTCATAAATTCCTCTTTTCTGACGAATCTTTTGTGTCATATAGATGGATTTGAACGTTTATCTTGAAACTTGTAAAATCCGTTCCATCTATATAGTTATATTATAATTGTCCCTGTTTGTCAAAGCTGATTTTTGCTATAATAGAGAAAGCGGTTATGAAATAAGCAAAATAGGGGAGCGTAGGTATCCCCGGCATTAATAGAAAGGAATCAAATTATGATTGTCCCTGTTAAATATGAGGATGACAGGCTTTTAATTTTGGATCAGAGCCTGCTTCCGGGAGAAGAGCGGTACATTGAGATCCAAACAAAAGAAGCAATTTGGAGCGCGATAAAAAAGCTCCAGGTGAGAGGTGCGCCGGCTATCGGTGTTGCCGCAGCTTACGGGCTCTATGTTTCGGTTCGCGATCGGAACAGCAGCAGCTTTCACGAGTTTGCCGAAGACTTTAAAGAGATAAAATCCTATATTGCGACAGCAAGGCCTACTGCCGTCAATTTGTTCTGGGCTCTTGAGCGAATGGAAAAAAAGCTGTTTTCCATGGAGGAAGGCCTTTGCTTTGAGCCATCCTGGAATCAGGAGCTGGCATACATAAAAGAAGAGCTGCTTAAGGAGGCGGATGCTATCCGGCTTGAAGATGAAAATGCCTGTCTGGCCATGGGAAAATACGGGCTTTCTCTTCTGAAAAAGGGTATGGGCATTTTGACCCACTGCAATGCTGGGACACTGGCAACAGCAAAATACGGCACCTGCCTGGCGCCTGTTTATCTGGGGCAGCAGCAGGGCTATGGCTTTAAGGTATTTGCCGATGAGACCAGGCCTCTGCTGCAGGGGGCCAGATTGACTTCCTGGGAATTATCAAAGGAAGGGGTGGATGTAACCCTTATCTGTGATAATATGGCTTCTTCTGTCATGAAAAAGGGGTGGATCGATGCAGTAGTAGTCGGCTGCGACCGCATGGCGGCAAACGGCGATGGAGCGAATAAAATCGGCACATCCGGAGTGGCCATCCTTGCTAAGGAATATGGAATTCCCTTTTATATGTTTGTACCTACCTCGACCATTGACTTGAAGACGCCTTCTGGTGCGGATATTGTCATCGAGGAGCGGAAGGGCGAAGAAATCTGCGAAATGTGGTATGAAAGGCCTATGGCGCCGGCAGGAATCAAAACCTACAATCCATCCTTTGATGTGACTGATCACCAGTATATTACAGCAATTGTTACAGAAAAGGGAATCGTCTATCCGCCCTTTGCGGAAAACCTGCCGAAGCTGTTTCTCTAAATGCTGAGATTAGCAGGGAAGAGGAAGAAAAAGGTGGGATATGGGATATAAGGTAAAGTTGAATGTATTTGAAGGCCCCTTTGACCTTCTGGTGTATCTGATTGAAAATGCTAAAATGAGCATTTACGATATACAAATTACAGAGATTACAAAGCAGTATCTGGAATATGTGGAAGAACTCAAGCGTATGGATGTACCGGTGGCTGCGGAATTCATGGTTCTGGCAGCTTCCCTCATTGAGATCAAATCCAAGATGCTCCTTCCACGGACAAATCCGGACAAACCGGGAACCGAGGAAGAGGATCCCCGCTCCGATCTGGTGGAAAAGCTGTTGGAATATAAACGCTTTAAAATGCTGGCACAGCTGTTGCTGCAGCAGGAGGAGCGGTGTGAGCAGATTATGGAAAAGCCGCAGGAAGACCTTTCGGCCTATATGGATGAACCGGATGAATATCTGAGCCTGGAGCTAAAACAATTTGTAGCAGCCTTTGATCTGTTCCTGCGAAAAAAGAAAAAAACAGAAGAAATCCGCAAGCATCATCTGCGCACGGAAAAACAGAGGATCACAGCGGAAACAAAAATGGCTGAAATACGGGACTTTTTCCAGAGAAATCCGTTGCGGGAGGCGGGCTTTTATGAGCTGGTAAAGCAGGAAGGGGGCAGCTATGATGTTGTGCTGACCTTTTCCTCTCTTTTGGAAATGATGAAAGAAAAAAGGCTGGAGGCGGAACAGAAATATCTTTATGGTGATATTACGGTTCGGGCAACGAGGCATCTGATGGAAGGAGGAAACGAGCCGTGGAAAAGCAAATGAAGTCTGCACTGGAATCGATGATGTACGTGTGGGGCGAACCGCTGAATGTAAAATCAGCTGCCGAAATTTTGGAAGCTCCCTGGCAGGACGTATATACCTGCCTTAAGAAGCTGCAGGAGGAGTATGAAACGGAACGAAGGGGAATCCGCATTCGGGAAGTCAACAAATGCTTTCAGTTTGTTACAGCCGAGGAAAACGCACCCTTTATCCGCAAGCTCTGTACTCCGGTGAAACAAAAACGCCTCTCCCAGTCCGCTTTAGAGGTGCTGGCAATTATCGCCTACAAACAGCCGGTTACAAAAAGCGAAATTGAAGCCATCCGGGGAATCAAATGCGACAGGGTCATGGATGGTCTGCAGAAAAAAGATCTGGTAAGGGGGGTGGGCCGATCCGATGGAGTGGGAAGACCTCTGCTTTACGGTACAACGGATCGCTTTCTGAAAAATTTCGGCTTTGAAAGCCTTGAGGAGCTGCCGGAGATCGAGGAAATCGGCAGTGTCATCGGAGAGGAGGATTTGCCCGAAGGTGCGGAGCTTCAGCAGATTGCATCGGACCTTCCTGAATAGAGCAGGGCAGCAGGAAGAAAACAGAGCCCTGTAGAAAAAGATAGAGAGCAGCAAAAAAAGAAAGGCGTGGTGCAGTTTGGAATACCGATTCTCTAATAAAGATTTAAGAAAATTGATTATACCCCTTATTGTCGAGCAGTTTCTGCAGATTTCCGTGGGGCTGATGGACTCGGTAATGGTGGCCAGCATTGGGGAAGCAGCAGTTTCCGGTGTATCGCTGGTGGATTCGGTTTTTATTTTATTTATCAACGTATTTTCTGCCCTGGCCACAGGAGGGGCAGTCGTAGCAGGTCAGTATATCGGCCGCAGGGATCCGGAGACCGGATGCAGGGCCGCGTGGCAGATGCTGCTGTTTATCGGCATGCTGTCTGTCGTAGTCATGGCCCTCTGCTATTTGTGCCGGGGATTTATCCTCCACAATGTATTCGGCGATATTGATGACGATGTTATGCAAAACAGCAGAACCTTTCTTCTCATTGTCAGCGCATCAATTCCCTTCATTGCCCTGTATAACGCAGGAGCCGCTATTTTCCGGGTTATGGGGAATTCAAAAATTGCAATGGAGATGTCCCTTCTCATGAACGGAATCAATCTGGTAGGCATCGCAATTCTCATATTCGGCTTTCATATGGGCGTGGAAGGCGCTGCCATCCCTACTCTGACCGCCAGGATCGTTGCTGCTGTCATCATTATAAAGCTTTTGTGCAATGAAAAACGGCTGCTGCATCTGCCCAGGCCCTTTGTCTTCCGTATCGATAAAATGCTGTTGAAACGGATTTTGTATATAGGGATTCCAAACGGGCTGGAGAACAGTATGTTCCAGCTGGGAAAAATTCTCGTACTCAGTCTGGTTTCCGGCTTTGGTACAGCTGCCATTGCTGCCAATGCTATTGGAAATTACGTTGCCATGTTCGCCATCCTGCCGGGAATGGCCATGGGCTATACAACTATCACCGTTGTGTCCCAGTGTGTGGGAGCAAGGGACTACGAACAGGTGCGTTATTATACAAAAAAGCTGATTAAGCTGTGCTATCTCTTTATGATCGGTTTTAACGCCATCGTGCTGCTGGCTCTGCCACTGATTTTGCAGGTATACGGGCTTTCGGAGCTTGCAAGTCAGTACGCGAGACAAATTCTCATTTATCACGCAGTATGCGCGGTACTCATCTGGCCCATATCCTTTACCCTGCCCAATACTCTGCGGGCCTCAAACGATGTGGCGATGACCATGTTCATTTCCATTGTCTCCATGTGGGTATTCCGGGTGGCCTTCAGCTACCTTTTGGGGATCTACTTCCATATGGAGCTCTTCGGCGTGTGGGTGGCTATGACCATCGACTGGCTGGTGCGGGCCATCTGTTTTGCCGTCCGATACAGGAGAGGAAAATGGATCGGGAAATAACAAATATTGATTTTGAGAGAATAAAATCTCCTGCAGGAAAGTAAGATGTTCTGTAGGAGATTTTGATGATTATGAGTAAGATAAAAATTGGTATTGCTGCTTTGGTAGTAATCCTGCTGGCAGCAGCTCTTATTACAGTGAAAAACATGCAAACAAGCCAGACGGCAGCTCCGGCTGTTCCAGGCGTTTCCGCTGCCCAGGCGATTTTGGTAAATGGGCAGACCGGCAAAGTCCTGTATGAAAAAAATGCGGATGAAAAGGCCTACCCTGCAAGCACCACTAAGATTATGACAGCGCTTTTGGTATTGGAAACCTTAAAAGAATACGACAGCCCCATTGATCAGAAGGTAAGGGTTCCACAAGAAGCGGAGGGTATTGAAGGCTCTTCTCTTTATTTGAAAGCAGGGGAGCGAATTTCCCTTGAAGATTTGCTTTACGGCCTCATGCTCCAATCGGGAAACGATGCGGCAGTGGCCCTTTCCATCATCAGCTCCGGCAGCACAGATTTGTTTGTGGAGCGCATGAACCAGAAAGCCAGAGAGTTAGGCTGCAGAAATACCCACTTTGTCAATCCCAACGGACTCTTTGATGAAGACCACTACACGACTGTGAGAGATATGGCCGTTATCGCGAGAGAAGCCATGGCATACAAGGCCTTTCGCAGCATTGTATCAGCACCCTCCTGGGATGCAAAGCGGGAGGAAAGTGAATTTGAGCATTTTTATAATAAAAATAAGACAGTCCACCAGTTTAAAGGAGGAACCGGGATTAAGATCGGGTTTACAAAGGCCTCTGGCAGGACCTTGGTAGCATCTTCTGCACGGGATGGAAAGGAGCTGATCTGCGTTGTCATGGGCGCACCAAACTGGTTCAATGATGCATATACATTAATGGAGTATGGTTTTAAAAGATTGGAGGAATAACCATGACATATAAAGAAGAGTTATGCATTGATGCAGGCTCAGAGAACTGTCCCTGTCTGCTGGCCGAATCGGGCGACTGCATAACCTGCAGCCGTCTGCAGGGAAAGGATTGTTGCGACTGCAACTGGCGAGGCGTATGCATCTATAACGAGTACATCCAAAATGGAAAAAAAATTAACAACCGGCGGACAAACCGCAAAACAAAAATTTTGAAAAAAATCTGGTATGGCGATGATCTGGTGGTGCTGGTCGTACAGGTGAGTAAGGGATTTGCGCTGAAAGCATCCCGCCCGGGCTCCTATGTATTTCTGAAAAAGTGCGGCCAGAGCGATTGTTACAGCGTCCCCATTTCCGTCATGCGGTCGGAGCCGGAAAAAGGCGCTATTCACCTGGCCATAAAAGTGGTGGCAGGAAAGACAAAGGATCTGGCGGCTGCAGAGGGAGAGCTTGAAATCAGAGGCGTTTACCGAAATGGGCTTTTGGGCGTTTCCGGAATCTTTACGAAAAAACCACAAAAAGTTCTCTGCATCACAAAAGGCATCGGCTTTGCCCCGGCAGCAAATTACAACCGCTGGGCCTATGGCAAGGATACAGTGGATATGATCATTGACCCGGATAAAATCAATCAGGAGCTGGTAAACGATTATCTGGCCGATTGCCCCGTAAACAGTATCCGCTACATGGAACTGAGTCCCGACTTTATCTGTCCCCAGGACTACGATGTCGTCTTGCTGCTGGCATCCGATTATTTTCTCAGATCCATTTATATTCCAGAAGACAGGAAGGTCTGCAGCAACAATTTTCACATGTGCTGCGGTGAAGGCATCTGCGGGGCCTGTACGATGGTGGACAGTGAAGGAAAGAGCCACAAAATGTGCAAGTGCCAGATGGAGCAGTTTTAAGAAACCACACCAGGACATCTGCAAAAAAATTGTGGATAATCCACTAAAAAACCGAAAAAACAGTTGACAATTCACAAAGTATCCCCTATAATAACACCATAATTTTTAACACACAAGTTCAGATACAAACCGATGATTGAGAGTAGTAGGCTTGGAATTGGGACTTCACAGAGAACTGCGGACGGTGGGAATGCAGCAGGGACGACCAGGCTGAATGGACTTATGAGGGCAGGGAGAAAGGCAGACGAGTTTGCCGAGTAATACCTGACAGGAGCTCCGCCTGTTACAAAGGGAGCGCGTATCAACAGCTGTACGCGAAAGGAGAGAAGGAATTGTATTCGAAGATTCCATTCTCATGGGTGGCATAGCAAAAGCAGGCGCTTTTGTCCCATAGCGGGATGAGAGCGCTTTTTTCTGTTTTCATTATATTTCATAATAGTTGTGGAATAGTAGCCCTTGTCTCTATAAAGAGGAGAAGCGAAACGGTTTTGTACAGATAGGAAAGGAGAATTCGCAATGACAAAGAACATACCCCACAGATTATATTTAACAGAGGATCAGATGCCAAAACAATGGTACAACCTGAGAGCGGATATGAAGGAGCAGCATGATCCAATGCTCAACCCGGCTACGGGAAAGCCGGCAGAGCTGGAGGATCTTTACCCGGTCTTTTGCAAAGAATTGGCAAGACAGGAACTGGACAATGAAACGAGATATTTCGATATACCGGAGGAAGTGCAGGACATTTATAAAATTTACCGTCCATCCCCTCTGTGCAGGGCATACAATCTGGAAAAAGCTCTGGATACTCCGGCAAAGATCTACTATAAATTTGAAGGAAACAATACATCTGGAAGCCACAAACTGAACTCAGCAGTCGCCCAGGCCTACTATGCCAAGGAACAGGGCCTCAAAGGGCTGACTACGGAAACCGGCGCAGGCCAGTGGGGAACCGCCCTTTCAGAAGCATGCTCCTATTTTAATATTCCACTGGAAGTTTATATGGTAAAAGTTTCTTTTAACCAGAAACCCTTCCGAAAAAACATCATGGAAACCTTTGGAGCACAGGTATTTGCCTCGCCCAGCGAGCGTACAGAAGCAGGAAGAAAGATCCTGGCCGAAGATCCGCAAAACAGCGGCAGCCTGGGATGCGCCATTTCCGAGGCAGTGGAAAGAGCCGTTACCTCCGATGGATACCGGTACGTGCTGGGTTCTGTGCTGAATCAGGTACTGCTCCATCAGTCCATTATCGGCCTGGAAGCGCATCAGGCAATGGAACTGCTGGATGAATACCCGGATCTGGTAATCGGCTGTGCAGGCGGAGGTTCCAATCTGGGCGGCCTTATCGCTCCCTTTATGCGGGACAAGCTGACAGGAAAAGCCGATCCGCGGATTATCGCAGTAGAACCAGCATCCTGCCCATCTTTCACAAGGGGCGTATATAAGTACGATTTCTGCGATACGGGAAAAATTACGCCAATGGCAAAGATGTACACGCTGGGATGCACCTTCAAGCCCTCCGCGAACCACGCAGGCGGCCTGAGATACCACGGCATGTCACCCATCCTGTCAAAGCTGTACCACGACAAATACATGGAAGCAGTCGCAGTTGAACAGACCAAAGTCTTTGAAGCTGCAACCCTCTTTGCCAAGTACGAAACCATCCTTCCAGCTCCCGAATCAGCTCATGCCATCCGCAGCGCCATCGACGAAGCGCTGAAGTGCAAAGAGTCCGGCGAGGAAAAAACCATTCTCTTTGGACTGACTGGAACTGGTTACTTTGATATGGTGGCATACGCGTCCTTTAATGAAGGAACTATGAGCGATCACATTCCAACGGATGAAGAGCTGCAGCCCTCTATCGACGCAATCCCTGTAATTCCAGGGATACAGGAGTAGCAGAGCGGCAGATGTAGCAGGGGAAAGGCCCTGAACAGCAACGAAACAAGAATATAGATATCAATCAAGTATCCATAAAGCCTCTGAAAAAACGCAAAATTTTCAGGGGCTTTTCAAATATTTATCACATTGAAATGAAAATGTTTTCAAAATCCGGTTGAAATTTTTGAAAATTATGATAAACTGGTATTAATTAGCATTGAAGAAAGGAAGTGGAGAACAGATGATGCTTGAAACAAGAAAAGGCTGGAAAATACTTTCGATTTTCCTGGCTTTTGCACTGGTATTTACAACAGCAGTGATATCGACTGAAACAGTAAGCGCTACTACTGTAAAGCCAAAAGCCATAACACTTAAGACCAATGCACCAAAGAAGGTTGTGGATGTAAAGGGCAAAGTGAATGTTTCCGTAAAGTCCGTAAAGCCGGCTAATGCCAGCAAGAGCGTGACCTGGAAATCTTCCGACAAAAAAATTGCGGCAGTAAACAGCAAGGGTGTTGTTACTGGGAAGAAAGCGGGTAAAGTAAAGATTACCGCAACTTCCAAAGCAAACAAAAAGATCCAAAAATCCATTACTTTGACTGTAAAGAACATCAAGCCCAGCAGCGTAAAGCTCAGCAAAACAAAGGCTACTCTTTACGAAAAGGGCAAACCCCTGACCCTGAAAGCAAGCGTAAACCCGGTAGGTGTTTACAATAAGGGTGTAACGTATTCCTCCAGCAAAAAGGATGTTGCAGCAGTAAGCAGCAAAGGCGTTGTAACTCCGAAAAAAGCAGGAACTGCGGTTATTACGGTAAAGACAAAAGAGAATAACAAAACCGCAAAATGTACAGTAACCGTTAAAAAATCCAAGAACGAAAAGGTTCTGATGCCTTACTGTATGGTAGGCTTTTACAACAAGACAAAGCTGAATTATACGGACGTTGCGGCAGATGCGGATGTAAGAGTATGGGACGCAGCTTCCAAAACCTACAAGGACGGTAAGAACAATGAAGCTACCATCCTGGGAAATTACGTTCAGCTGACGGACCGCGATAACGACAATAAGGCAGATCTCATTGAGGTTGTTAAGTTTAAGGATGGAGCAGCTAAGTGGGACGCAGGTATGGAATGGATTGACGGCATTGGCGAAGATGCGGATCCGGCTGTATCAGACGCAGTAGGAAAGAAGATGTTCGTAGGCGCGGACTATCGCATTCCAATGGGCGAACGGCTTCTGACCGGATGGGGCCTTGGAGATTACAGCGGAACTACGGATTTCTCAAATCTGGACAAGACTACATACTGGCCGGATTACGACTATTATAAGACAACCTCCAGCGATACCCTGACCATGCTGACTGGATATAAAACGCAGCTGCAGACAACGGGCTGGACATGCGTGCTGTCTTCGGCTCTGTCCGTACTGGAATGGTATGGCGAAAGAGGCGATCTGAACGAACAGGACCTGGCTTCCCTGAGAAGCGATACCAGATCCCGCCGCGCGGGAGCAACCTCCCTCAAGGAGCTGGAAAACGTCTTTGAAAAGCTGGGAGAGCTGAAGCTGACCGGCGAATGGGTGTATGAAAGCTCATTGGACAGCGAGGATGCATATGAAAAGATTTACGATCCAGAATGGGTTAAAGGCCATCTGGCAGCAGGCCATCCGATTATGGTAATATGGAACTCTTACGGCGGACATGGACAGGTTATCATCGGTTATGATGATATGGGAACCAAAGTGACCAGCGACGATGTGCTGATTATGATGGATCCGTATGATTCCACGGACCACAATGCCAACGGCTATATCATTCAGTCCTATGAAAGATTGGCTTATGGCCTGTCTGATGAAGAGGCAGACGGCATTTCCGCCACCAGATATATGGTAGCTTATCCGAAGAACGAAAAGGCATACAAGCCAGTTATGGGAGAGGGAATTCCAAACGACAATACAAACACCTGGAAATCCAATGATGCAAATAAGCTCAACAGCAAGCTTTACGCACAGACAGCAAAGGATCTGGCTCAGTATTACCCGGTAGCAACACTTCCAGATTACTGGATCGGACCTTATAATGAAAAAACCGGTCTGGGCGGACCTGCAGGAATTGAGCGGCTGGCAGGAGCAAATGGCGACTACAACCATTCCCCATACTACAAATTCTATGATTACTACAATGGACAGGGACCGACTAAGACCCTGGATATTTTAGACAATTACGGAACCATTCAGCAGTCCACAGAGTGGGCATGCGGCTGCACTTCCGCAACTATGGTTCTGGAGCACTTTAAGAAGAATGCAAATAACGAAACAGATATGTCTCTGTCACACATCAGACAGAAAGGTGAAACAGGCCCGACATTCCTCTCTGGCATGAAGGAAATCTTTACAAAGCTGAACGCAAAGAACAGCGATGACTGGGTATTCTTCAGCAGCAGCGATCTGAAGTACAATGAAGAAGCGGATGCGTCCTTTATTGGCGATTACTGTCTGGAATGGGGTAAATCCGACGGCGGTCTGATCCCTTATCTTATTGAGCACAACATTCCGATGATGATCGGATGGGATGAATGGGGTGGCCACTGGCAGACCATTATCGGCTATGATGACATGGGTACTCCCCAGTCTCAGGACGATGTTTTGATTCTGGCAGATTCCTACGACACCACAGACCACGATCAGGATGGTTATGTTGTGGAAAGCTTTGAACGTCTGGTATATGGCTGGAACTCTCAGTTTGAGCTGAATACAGAGGCTGGCGGCAGCGGATCGGATTATACCAACTTCATCGTTGCATTCCCGAAGGCAGGCAATGAACAGGTAATGGAAGATCTGGGCCTCAACTAAGCGCTTAGAGCAGCAAGATAAAACGTTTGTAAAAAATTTACAGCCCCTCCGGCACAGAAGATATGTCGGAGGGCTGTTTTTATTCCAGAAAAAACAGCTCCCACCTGTGTTTGATGTGCAGCTTGCTGTAGAGATTGTACAGATGCCGCCGCAATGTATTTTCGGAAATATAGAGTTTATCGGCAATGACTTCGTTTGGGCAGCCAGCATAGAGCAGCTCCAGCACCTCCGCTTCCCTGCGGGTAAGCTCATAGCGTTCTACCAGAGCAGCCGGGTCATGAGAGGGGGTGTGAATGTCTTCTCTTTGATCCAGCTGTACGGACAAATGATCTTTCAGGTTGTCCAGATAAAAGATTTCCTTATCGGAAAAATTAGGTCCTTCTTTTGTGCGGAATAAGGTCAAAAGACCCAGACAGCGCCCGTTATGGGCAAGTACCGTTTGCGCCCCGTAATGGAGCCCGTGGGGAACGAACATTTCCTTATAATAATCGGTATTTTCAAGGGTTTCTTCTGAAAGAAAATCCGTAACTCGATAGGTA
The DNA here is from genome assembly GCA_910575405.1 of Clostridia bacterium. Classification (GTDB taxonomy): domain Bacteria; phylum Bacillota; class Clostridia; order Peptostreptococcales; family Anaerovoracaceae; genus Hominibacterium. The sequence goes on from CAJTER010000012.1 coordinate 35,829, forward strand.
ATAGCCTTATTTGTCTTGCAGAGCCAGTGAGTCGCATCAATCGTAGAGCACTCGTTCATATAGCGGTTTAATACTGCGCTGACATCCGGGTTTTTCAGGCAATTTACATTCACCAGATCCGTCAGACAGTCCTTACCGGAGGCGTCCGTTTTTACAAGAAAGAAATTCGCTGTATCAAAAGGAATGGCATACTGCAGAAGCTCCAGGACTTCTTTGCGCATTTGTTTCCTGTTTTTTGTGTTATAAATGGTATAAATAATATGGCTTAACAACTGTACCTCGTTTTTTTCGATTTTTTCCAGTGAATCCATGCTGCCACCTCCGTCCGTTTGTGTCTTAATAGTTCCTTACTATATATAATAATGCAGTTTTATAATTATCGCAATAATCAAAAAATATTAAAACTACTCAAATTGAGAAGAACTCTCTGAGGTTGACTAGTTAAATGAATTTTCGGACTATTGTGGCGATTTTTCCGTAAGCGTATAATGAGGGAAACGAATACAAATGGAGTCAGGAGGTACGAAATGAAATTGGATAAAGTGTTATATAACGGTACGATTCTTACGATGGATGAATCCTTATCTACAAAAAAGTGGGTTGGGATCAAAGATGGGAAAATTTGCGCTTTAGGTGATGACGAGAATTACGAACAGGATGCTGCAGAATGTATTGATTTAAAAGGCGCAACCGTGCTGCCGGGACTTTTTGACTGTCACAACCACGTTTTGCTGGCAGGTCTCTGCCTCAACAGTGTGGATCTTTCAGATGCAGGCTGTATTGCGGACGTTCTGGAACGTATGGAAAAGGCCTGCAAAGCTGCAGAGCCGGGAGCCTATGTTTACGGTATGAATTACGTTCCCCAGGTTATTAAGGAAAACCGCTATCCGACGGCTGCGGAGTTGGATGTCATCGCCGGCAGTCACCTGGTAGTCATATTTGCGGCAACACTTCATGCCTGCTGCTGCAACAGCAAGGGAATGGAAATCGCGCAGGTACCGGAGGACTTTCCAGGGGTTGAGAAAGCGGATGGGAAAGCCACGGGAGTCTATGGATCGGACGAGTCTTCCTTCCTGGCAACCTCCAACATTTTGGGTTCTCTTGATGACGATGCTCTGTGGAAGTTTATTGCGGACTGCGCAGAGTACGGTGCTTCACAGGGGCTTACCAGCATACACGGCCTGTTCGGACAGTTTGTAAAGGATGACCGGGACATGGATTTGATTCTGGAGAGAGGCAGTACGCTTCCTGTAGATATCAGCGTATTTTATCAGACATGGGATGTGAAACAGGCAGAAGAGCTGGGGCTTCCGCGGGTAGGTGGCTGTCTTACCCTGGATGGCGCGGCTTTTGAATACACCATGGCCAATTTCGAACCGTATGTAACGGCTCCGGCGCTGCGTGGCGTGCTTTATCACAATGATGAAGAGGTATACCAAGTTGTAAAAACGGCCCATGAGAAAAATATGCAGTGTGCCATGCATGCAGTAGGGGAGCGGGCAATTGACCAGCTGATTTATACGTATCACCGCGTTATAACGGAGCAGGGACCAAAGGACTTAAGGCACCGCATTGAGCATTTCTGCCTGCCGACAGAAGAGCAGATCAGGATGGCAAAGGAGCTGGGGCTGATTATTTCCATGCAGCCGGGATTCAGCTATCTGTGGGATGAGGACTTTGCGGCAGTTCTAGGAAGAGAACGGGGGGATCGCATCGATCCATTCAAAGCAGTTATTGAAGGCGGAAATATGGTCTGCGCAGGATCCGATTGTCCAGTTACCATGATGACACCTCTCATCGACATTGCCCACTGCGTCCGGGGAGCAAATCCGGTGCGGAACATTTCCCTGACAGAAGCTCTGAAAATGTTTACAACGCATGCGGCTTATGCCGTAAAGCTGGAGGACAGAAAGGGAAGCATTGAAATCGGCAAGGATGGCGATCTGACGGTTATCGACAGGAACCCGTATGAATACCAGGACAGTGATGAACTATTCAATATGAAGCCGCTTATGACCTTAAACAAGGGCACTATTACATATTCGGCAGTATAAAAAGGAGGTAGATTATGTCAGCTATTGCTACCTGCAAATTTCCCATGGTGGATCGATTTAAAGACTATGGGGAAAAGAATCCCGTAGTTGGGTTTATTGACTCGGTTTTATCCGGCTTCGGGCAGATCGTTCTCAGCGACAATCCGCTAACCGGGCTGCTGATTATGCTGGGCATCTATTTGGGATCGCCTTCTCAACTTTTGACCGCAGTTTGGGCAGCCTGCATTGCTTCTGCCTTTGCCTTTTTCATTGGGATCGATCCATTTTTAGTCCGGCACGGGCTGTATACCTTCAGTGGAGCGATTGTGGGACTGGGAATTTCCCTCTGGGGCTATACGAACCAGGCGGTTTATCCGCAGATTTTGCTCTATGCAGCTATGGGAGCCGTAGTAAGCGTTCTGGTAACTGCAGCCCTCAACGCCTTTTTCGGCAAATGGGAAGCTCCGTCCCTGTCGGTTCCCTACTGCGTGACCTTGATGATGCTGATTCCGGCTCTCTTTCTGACGGGAAAGCTGGCCCCCCAGCTTTATCTGGCTCCGCAGACCGTTCAGGTGACCGATGCCTTTTACATGCTGGATTTTGAGGCCTTTTTCGAGTCAACCATCGCAGGTGTGGGGGAAATCTGCTTTCAGGTGGGGATTCCTTCCGGGGTTTGCCTGATTCTGGCGCTTTTGGTATCCTCAAGAGTGGATGCGGCGGTGGCCTTGATCTGCGCGGCTCTGGGAACCGGCTTTGCCATGCTGCTGGGGCTTCCGACGGACAATATCCTCATCGGGCTTTACGGCTATAATGCGGCGCTGACGGGAATGGGACTCTTTGGACGGGCCTTCCGCATGAGCGGATATTCGGTAGTACTTACCATTATAATGGCGCTGTTTTCCGTTGTGTTGACGGCAGCTATGGGAGCGGTTTTCCTGCCGCTGGGTATCCCGGTAGCAGCGCTTCCTTTCGGAGTAATCGTTATTGGCTGCATTATGGGAAAAGACTATTTCAGCAGGCTCACTCCAGTTTCTATCTTACTGTGGGGTGTGCCGGAGACAATTGAGGCAGCATTAAAAGTACAAAATCAGGATCAATAGCAGGATCCTGATAAAGGAACGTATTTTAAAGAACTGGTACAGTTGAGTGCCGGTTCTTTTCCCGCTCAAAGCCCGATCTCATGACGGTAGTCCTCTGTAGCGATCATGAGCTTTACCGATAGCCGGATGAGCTGCAGAGCGGCCTGTCGGAGATCGATGCCCTCCGCTTTTATTTTCTTTTCCATTTCCGACAAGAGTTGATCCTTTTCCTGTATAATAGAGGCAGATGGATGTGCCTCGTCCAGCTTACCCTCCGGAATTTGAATGACGCCGATTTCCCGCAGGAGATTTTCATAGTCAGGTGGATCATCCTTTTGCTCTAAGAGATCGATTTCGCCCAGGATTTTGGAAAGGTGAACTGTGCTGCTTTCCAGATATTGAATATGGAGGAACTGCAGCTCGTGCTTTTCATCAATTTTGCGGTAGTGGCGCGTAACCATGGCGCCGGAAATCACACCTGACAAAAGACCGGTAAACATGCTGATGATAATGGAAACAAGGGACTCCATAAGAGGCAATGGAAAGGCTCCTTTCTCCAGCACATGGGCTTTGGGCCGGGCTGGAATGTTTTCTTTTATTGTGACTTAAAAAAGAATAGGTTATGTATGAAACTTTTGAAATGGACATAAAGAGGACAAAGGAATGTGTAAAATAGAAGATACAGGAAGAAATCAGGCCGGGGCTGCAGCTCCGGCAGGGAAGGGAGGTGTGTAACAGTGTCTCACGAATATAATCTGTTAATCGCCGAGGATGAAGACAAGCTGAGATTCATCATCAAGGAGTATTTTGTAAAGCAGGGCTTTCACGTATGGGAAGCGGCGGGCGGCGTACAGGCCTTAAAGCTGGCGGAGGAGCGGGAGTTTGATATCGTGCTTCTGGACATTATGATGCCGGAGATGGACGGCTTTTCCGTATGCAGGGCCATTCGGCGCCAAAAGGATACACCCATTATGTTTCTTACCGCCAGGACCGCAGAGGAAGATCAGCTGAGAGGGTTTCAGCTCAAGGCGGATGATTATATTACAAAGCCCTTTTCCCTTCCCATTCTTCACGCAAAGGTCTGCGCTCTGCTGGAGCGAAAGGCGGGGAACCTCTGCAGCGGAGGACTGCTGGAGGCGGAAGGAATTCAGGTGAATCCGCTGGCCAGGGAGGTGCGGGTGGATGGAGAGCCGGTCAGTCTGCCGCCCAGGGTCTACGATCTGCTGGTCTATTTTATGGAAAACAAAAATCGCATCCTCACCAGGCAGCAACTGCTGGATCAGGTTTGGGGAAAAGATGCCTTCTGCTATGACCGGGCGGTGGACACAGCCATCAAAAAGCTGAGGCAGGCTCTGGGGGACAGGGCCGGATGTATCCGTACCATCATCAAAGTAGGGTACAAATTCAGCGACCAGGGGAACGAAGTGTGAAGCTCTGACCGGAAAACGGGAAAGTGCCGGGCCGAAGCATAAAAGGAGGAAAAGAAGATGAACGGAAAAGTCGGAAAGGGAGCCTTTGCGGTGCGGACCATTGCTGTTCTGTGTGTGATTTACGGGCTCACTATGTTTGCGGCAACCGTATTTTGCGCTATGGAATACCAGACAGAGGTGTTGGAAACCGTGCGCAAGGAGGCGGATGAGATAGCGCGGGATCTGCGGGAATGCACGGGAGTAAATCCAAAGAGCGTGGAGTCGAGAAACGGCTTTCAGGTGGCCCAGGCGGCGGCTGTCATGCGGCACCATCTGTATATGAAAAAGCTGGAGCTGAAAAAGATGGGAGCGGATTTTGACGCTACCTTTTACAGAACCATAAAAGATCAGCAGGGGAATATCTATTCCCTGGAAGAAGTACGGCCTCAGACTCCGGTGCTCCTTTCCGCTCCCTTTTCCAAGAAAAGCCCCATTATCGTCTTTGCCGATACCTTTAACGCAGCGCAGATGAAACAGCTGGAGGACGTTTTGAAGCGGGATGATCTGTACACCTATATTGAGGATGCGGAAGGCTACCAGGAGGGCCGCTTTTTTCTTCCTACCAAAATCACCATAGGATGGGCTGCAGACGGGAAAAGTGAAGTCACTATACAAACCGATTACAGGGATGAGAGTAAAAAGAAAGTAAAGAAAAATTTCCAGGATGTCCAGGTCATTGGACCGGGGGAACGGCTTGTCGGCGATGGGGATGGACAAAAGGCGGGAAAGAGCAAGATCCGGCAAAATTATGAAAGCGGGGAAGAAACCAATGTCAGAATCTATGGCAGCTCCGTGCGCAGTGGATGGCTGAATGCCGCGCGTTACGGAAATATCGCATCCCAATCGGAAAACTACGTGCTGCAGTACGGGGCGGAAATGAAGCCCCTGCCATACGTAGCTTCTCATTTCAAAAAGTTCTACTGTGTAGCAGCTCTGATCTTTTTCCTCCTGGGGAGCATTCTCATGGGGGGCCACAACAAGGTCTTGGAGCGCAGGTTTGAAAACGAAGAAAGACGCCGCCGCATGATGGACGCCATGGCCCACGAGATGAAGACCCCTCTCAGCATTATGAAAAACTACGGCGAAATGCTGATTGAAGAGGAAAGCGGGGAAAAAGGGCGGCCTTACGCCAGAACCATTGTGGAAGAGGCGGATTATATGAACAGCGTAGTGGTAAGCATGCTGGATCTCTCCAAAATGGAAGCAGGGACCTATCCCATGGAGCTGAGCAGCCTGTCTGTAACCCGGCTGGCGGAGAAAACAGCGGAGCGGATGGACGTCCTCAAAAACGAAAAAAATCTGCGGCTGGATCTGCAGCTGGAAGAAACGCCACGCATTCTGGCCGACGAAAAGCTGGTGGGGAACATCCTCTCAAACTTCATGAGCAATGCCATTTTCCACGCGGACGAAGGCAGCCGCATCACCGTCTCCGTAAAGCCGGAAGGAAAGCAGGTACGCATCAGCGCCCATAACCAGGGAGCGCCGATTTCCCAAAAGGATCTGAAAAAGATATGGAACAGCTTTTACCGCAGCGACAGCGGGAGAAACCGCAGAGACGGCGGGAGCGGCCTGGGCCTTGCCATTGTGCGAAACGCCTGCCTCATCCACGGCGGAACCTACGGCTGCATGAATGAAGGGGACGGTGTAACCTTCTGGGCCAGGATCCCTTCCATGGAAAAAAGCATTGCCAGAACTGCCATGCAGACGGGCTCGATCCTCAATGTGACGGGAAACGGTTACCGGCTCAAAGGCCTGATATCCGCGGCCATTGGCATGATCCTGCAGGGCGTCTTCGGCTATACTCTGTATATGGGCGCATTTCTGCATCTCTTCGTGGCAGAATATATGGATCTCTTCCCCTTTTCAATCATCGAAATCTGCGGCCTGCTTGCCAGCTGGCTCCTGATTCTGGCAGGGACTGTGCGGATACACCGAAGAGGGCTCAATATGAAGCCTGTTGTGATCGCTTCCGGCATCGGATTTCTTCTGACGGTGGTGTCAGGAGAAGAAATTCTTCGAATCTGGCATGAAATTTCCGCAATGGAGCCGCCTTCGACATTTCTGCTGATCTGTCGGGTGCTGATGTTTGTCAACGTCATGGCAGTAAACGGGCTCTTTTTTTGGAAGCTTGGAAAAATGGCCAGGGCCTGCGGGGATGAGCGCTTTGTAAAAAAGCTCATCTGGAAGTTCTGCGTTTATGTAATCTGCTGTATTCTCTATGTGGCGCTGATTGTAACGGATCTTATATGGGTGATTATCTCGTATACGCTATTTTGCCCTATCTGGTTCTTTATCAGCGTCTTTGCCACATACGCGTGGCTGCAGGGTTATAGGCGGCTGAATGGGAGGGAGCCGCAGCAGTGATGAGCGGCTTGATCTGATGCTGCGATAAAATTACATATGATCATTAAAAAAGAATGAAATTATTGACGATGCGCATAATACACATTATAATAAAATCAAATAATCGGAAGGGAGAGATGCCATGGATGAATAAGGAGGTATTGAATGCGATTTAGAGAAGTTGAGAATATGATACTAAAAAACGGATGGTATCAAGTGAAGCAAAAAGGTTCACATCACCAATACAAACATCCGATTAAGCCTGGGAAAGTCACAATCCCAGAGCATGGAGAGGATTTAAATCCCGATACAGTAAAATCAATTATGAAGCAAGCGGGACTTTAAGCGCCATTTGCACAATCTTTATAATAAAGGAAGGTGAATATATTGAAATTAATTTACCCGGCAGTATTTAAGCCTTTTACCGATCAAAGCGGTGGATATGTGGTAGAATTTCCAGACTTACCCGGTTGTGTAACCGAAGGGAAGGATCTGGAACAGGCCATTGAAATGGGAATCGACGCAGCCAGTGGCTGGATATTAGGAGAACTTGAAGATGGGGAGAAAATCCCACCGGCTTCTGACTATTCTGAAATAACTGCTGAAGAGGGGTGTATGATAAATATGCTATTATTGGATATTGATTCCTATGAAGAAAAATATGGTGAAAAAGCCGTAAGGAAAAACCTTACGATTCCTGCGTGGCTGAATACGTTTGCTGAAAAAAACAATATCAATTTCTCGAAGCTTTTACAAGACACCTTATTCGCAATAGCAAAAGAAAAATAAATATAGGGAGCTGCCCTTTACATGGCGGCAGGGGAAGAAATGAGCCGGCTGAAACGGCCGGCTACCCACTGATGATTCCCTGATATTTTTCAAAGAACTTCATTACTTTTTCAATGATGCGTTCTTTCTTTACATCTCTGCCGCCGCCGAATCTGGAAACAGGAGGCATGAGCCGGTCAAAGTCCGTGCCCGTAGTCTTCAGCGTTCCATCTCTTAAGGAATTGTTGACATAGGTTCTGGCTTCTTCAGGCTTTAGCTTTTCCTCCATAATCAAAGTGTCCAAATCCTCATCCTTCTGCTGGGTGACAAAGGTTTTCCAGTCTTCGTCCACCTTTGTATCGGCATTGACCGTGTTAATAAAGGCTTCAATCAGCTCTTTTTTGCTCCGCAGCTGCATACTGGAGTTTATGGCCTTGCTGATGGAAACCAGCATCAATATGTAGTCGATGTTGATTTCCACCTGCCGGATCAACTCCAGCTCAAAGACGAGATCATCGTTGATATTTTCCTTATCCGCTTTTTCGTCGCTTTTAAATTCGTTATACAAATCAATATAAAGGCTCTGGTAATCCTGAAGCTCCGATGCGGCCATGATTTCGTTCCCGCTGAAGGCATCGAAGGAGGTCAGCACATTGCGGAGCTTTAATACGGTCCCAAAGAGCCGGACAAAGTCCTTCTGATTTTCCTCGCCTGTAATGGGCTCGCCCAATGGGTATGCCTGCAGCTGTTCTACCAGCTGGCTGTAGTCAGGATAGTCCCTGCCCTGTTCTTCATAGCCATGGTAATAATCATCAAAGCTTTGGAGAAGCACGATGCTTTCCGCGTCCTTATCGCCAAAGAGGGATATGGCGTCGTCGGTGGCTTTCTGCAAATCCCGGAAGCAGACGATGTTGCCGTATGTTTTTACCGAGTTCAAAATGCGGTTGGTTCTTGAGTAAGTCTGGATCAGGCCATGCTGCTTTTTAAACTCCGCGTAGTACTGCATGGCAACCGGAATGGAACTGACGGCAAAGATGGAGTTAAACCCGGCTATCCTCTGGCCTTTGAGGGAATAAAATTCATTTCGTTTTGTTTTCTGTTCAAAATGCTCCAGGATATAGCGGACAACAGAAGCGATCCGATCCGGCGCTGCCATAGTGCGTTCCCGATCTACTGTGCTTATCTGGGCATCCTCAATTCCCACTCTGGCCTTTATGGTATTGACATAATCAATGCGAAAGGGCAGCACATTTCCGTCGTTGATGGCATTGACGATGGTATAAGTATGAAGTTTATCCCCGAAGGCCTGAGGCGTCGTTTTCAGATGGGGGTTCCCGCTGACTGCTGCGTTGGCCGCGAAAATCGGCGTGCCGGTAAAGCCGAACATGTGATACTTTTTAAAATGCTTTACGACTAAAGCGTGCATTTCGCCGAACTGGGAACGATGGCACTCGTCAAAAATCAGCACAATATGCTTTTGGAAGGCTTCATGCCCCTTGTTCTTTTTGATAAAAAGCCCCAGCTTTTGAATGGTGGTGATGATGATCCTGGAAGCGGAATCCTCCAATTGTTTCTGTAAAACCTTAGTAGAAGTATTGCTGTTGGCAGCTCCCTTTTCAAAGCGGTCGTATTTCTTCATAGTCTGATAATCCAGATCCTTTCGGTCTACCACAAAGAGCACCTTGTCGATGTGGGAAAGCCGGGCCGCAAGCTGAGCTGTCTTAAAGGAGGTCAGGGTTTTGCCGCTTCCCGTGGTGTGCCAGATGTAGCCTCCGGTGCTTTGCAAAAAAGGTCTTTGTAAAATCCCGCAGGTCGCTGATGATGCGGTTATTTCCATCCGCCCAGCAGGAGGTGAATTCATTGAACGTAAGATAACAAGCTGCACTATGCAATTCATCAACATACGGCTGCAGAAGTGATTGTAGAGTGTACAGACCATAGAAAAGAGCATATGGGATTGACATCCTGGAAAAATGCCCCAACGGGTAAAATAGTGAAAGCAGATGTAAGTATAGCAAAGAATTATCTAACAAGTGAAGAATTGCAGGATTTGAATCAGTTTGTTACTATGTAGCTTGACTATGCAGAAAGACAGGCGAGGCGGCAGGTCCCCATGACAATGGAAGATTGGGCGAAAAGACTGGACGTATTTCTTGAATTCAATGAGGAAGAAATATTAAGCAATAAAGGAAAGGTATCTGCTGAATCATCAAGTTTTTCCAACATTTGAACGACTGCCTGTGGTGCCATATTGATACCATCCTTTCTCTATGTTTGCGATATAACTTTTTATTCATTTTACTACGGGATTGGCAGCAAAACAACGAAAAATATCAGACCCGGTGCCAGTCTAACAGCAGGGGGGAAGGATTTCCAAAATAACAGCCGCCCCCTCTGCCAGCGTAAATTCCAGCTCTTGCGGCGTCAAAAAGCGGGATGCCCCTTCCGCCTGCCGCCGGATCCGCTCTGCCAAAAGGGGCGAAACAGTCTCCGGCTGTCCCAGCTTTTGCAAAACAGAATAGCAGCTGTCCTCGGCTGAAACTTCCCGGCAGAAAAACAGGCAGCCCGCCGGCAGCTTTTCCGGCGAAATCGCAAGCTTCAAGTCCTGTGCCCCCGGATTGTAAAGCAGGATATAGCGAGCCTGTCCGCTTTTCACCAGAGCGTAATTTTCGCAAACCGCGATTTCAGGCTCTCCCAGTGAGGCAAAGAAGCGGAAAGCCGTATAGAGGGGCGCTTCCAGGCCCTGGGGGGAAAAGAGGGCGCTGGTGCCCCCGGTGAGGAAAATGGGCCGATTTCTGTCTGAGAGCAGGCAGGAAAAGGCCTCCGCCAGGGTGTGGCATTTGGGAAGATCTTCCTTTGAGGGAACCTGAGCATGTAAAACCGGCACAGGGGGAAAATCCGGAGCGTTTTGCAGACTGCGTTCCAGATCCCGGTTTCTCCTGACGATAGGATCATCGAGAAAAAAGAGAGAAGGGTGGATAGCCGCCAGCTTTTTGCCAAGGGCTGCTGCCGCCAGGGCGCTTTCCGCGGAGTCGATGGTAATCCTAGGGTGAAAGGCAGGGTAAAAGGCTTTAAAAGGCGCGGCTTCAAAATCCGGATCAAGGGAAAGGATGCGGGGGGCAGCTTCCTCCTTGACAACATGAAGATAGGGGGAGAGGAGTTCAAGGGCTTCCTCCCGTGTAAAGTCGTTTCGAAAGATCCGGTCGCAGGGCGTGTAGGCCTTCCGGTACTGGGAAGGTGTCTTTCCGTGCCAAGCGGAAAAGCATTTATTAAAGTAATTAGGCGATGAAAAGCCGCATTCCTGGCTGATTTGCATCAGGGTCATATTGCTGAAGACCAGCAGTTTTTCCGCGAATTCCAGCCGTATGCCGTTGACGAAATTCTGAAAATTAAAGCCCAGGTTTTCCTTGATCAGATGGGAGAGATAATAGGTGCTCAGGTGCTCCATGCGGGCAATGTCATCAAGAGTGATTTTTTTCCGGTAATTGAGCATAATAAAGCGGGTGATGCGGCAGAGGCGCTGCAGATCTTCCGGGCTCAAATCCTCCTGGCTGGTCTTGTACTGAAAATCTTCCATAAAAAACCCCTGAAAATGCTCCACCAGAATGGATACAAGGCCGTTTACATCCTCCATCAGCAGAGCTTCCTGCGCTTCCTCCCGCATATAGTCAAAGGCCGTCTTGGCGATGTGCTGCTTTAAAAGCTTCAGCTTGCTGCCCAGGAGTTGCCGGTTTCCCGAAGGCCCTTCCATGCATTCCTCGCACACGAAAAACATATAGCGGATATTGGGGTAGAGATGCTCAAAGCGCCCTGTATCCACGTGGATGGAGAGGATGAGGATATCCTCCGAGGAATCGTGTATCTGATGTAGATCTTCTACATCAGCGATAATCAGATCCCCGGGGCTCAGCTCGTAATCCGTATGATAAATCTGGTAATGGGCAGTACCCCGCAGCACCAGCAGGATTTCGATTTCCCTGTGGCAGTGCTTGTTTTCCTCGCCAATATTGAGAAAGGTCAGTTCAAAGGGCAGGCTGCCCCGGTAGGAAACAGGTTCAAAGAGCATAAACGGCCTCACTTTCAAATCAGACGTCCGCAATCTTAGACGTTTGTTCGCATTCGCTTTTTACAGTTTTCATGGACATTATACCGCCATTCGGCTCAGAAATCCAGAAAAAGCCGCTTGCAGGCAGCCGGCATGATGCAGATCTTGCGAAAAAAATCACAGATCTTGCGATCCGGCAGCTTCATGCAGAATAATCAGAAAATACAGACGGAATTTTCAGCACAGAACAAACAAAAAGAAAGCAACAAGTAAATTTCCCAAGGGCCCTTCCTCTGCTATAATAAAACCATCAAAACCGTTAAAAAATGAAATTGAGATACATAGAAAGGAAAGGTAACAAACATGGCATTAAAGAAGATTTTAGTATTAGGCGTTGGAGCACAGGGTTCTGCGGCAGCTCAGAGATTAGACGAGGATCCGGGCGTAGGGGAGATCATCTGCGCGGATTACGATAAAAAGGCAGTAGACAATCTGGTCAAGATCCTGAAAAAAGCAAAGGGAACCCAGGTGGATGCCCACAGCAAGGACAGTATCGTGGAAGCGGCACAGGGCGTGGATCTCATCCTCAACGCGCTTCCTCTGGAATGCACCAAAAACGTTTTGGACGCGGCTTTGGAAGTAAAGGCAAATTATCAGGACTACGCGGCAACTACATCCCTTCACGAGGACTGGGTAGAGAGTATCCGCATTCAGTACAACGAATATGGCCCCAAATTCAAGGAAATCGGCAGAACCGCCATCGTAGGAACCGGCTCCGCTCCAGGACTCATCTGCGCGGCTACGAGAGACGCAATGCGCTACCTGGACACCTGCGATACCATTTATAATATCGTATGGGAAGGCGTGGAAGCCAAGAGATTCCAGCCATTCTGGTGGTCCCCGGTAACAGCCCTTCATGACATGAGCGAAGAAGCCTACGCTTTCATCGACGGAAAACTGGTTCGCACACCTGCTTTCGAGCTCCCTATCAAGAGACAGTACGATTACATGGATGAGGAAATTACCTTTGTAGAGCACTGCCACGATGAACCGATCCACTACAGCTTTAACGCGGAAAAATTTTTTAAGGGAGCAAAGAACGCTTACTTCAAATACGCAGGCGCAGGAGTGGACTTCGCAAAACCCCTGTACAGAGCAGGACTTCTTTCCCACAAAAAAGAAGTCATCAACGGCAAGGAAATCTCCCCATTTGATGTAGTACTGGCTCACGTTCCGCCAGCTCCAAAATTCAAAGATGAGATCAAAGAGATCATCGATGAAGGCCTTGTTTCCGACTCCGGCTGCATGGTAATCGAAGCTTACGGCAAGAAGGACGGAAAAGACGTTCTGGTAGAAACTCACGTCAGCGCTCCGGGCCTTGTAGAATCTTATGAAAAATCCGGCATCACAGCGGAAATGTACCTGACCGGCCAGGGCGGATACCTCTTTACAAAGCTCTTTGTAAACGACAAGTTCGACCAGACGGGCCTGATTTCTTCCGATATGCTGACCTTTGAACAGGTGGACTGCTACTTTAAATACGCGAAAGAGCTGAACATCACCTTGGATACGAAGGTAAAGGAACTGTAAAAAACAGCAGCAAAAGGGGAACAAAAGAAGAAGGATTGGCATATCCTGTAGAAATGCTTCTTAAAACATAAAAGATAAAAAGGCCGCTGCTTTGGTGGATTTGCTCTGACGGATCCATGGGGGCAGCGGTCTTTTTTGCTATATATAGAATCAGATTTGCGATTTTCGTACATAAATGACAGTTATGATACCATCAGAACAAGCAGAGGAGGCGGACACATGGTCTTTAAGAGAAAAATACAATCTTAACATGCAGGATAAATATATTCTGCATACCAGGGATCTGCGAAAAGAGGATGGAGTCACCCATCTGCCCTTATACATGGCAGGCATTTGGTAGCGGCAATCAGCGCCCGGCTCGCACATACGCTTCTATAAAATTTTCCTATTATCCCTTTTCTTTTCCTCACAAATAGGATATACTAATAAACTAAGTATATTGTAAATATCAATCAATTTCATAAATCTGGGAGGGAAACACTTCAAAATGGAAACTCACATAATTGTGGACATCGCTGCAATCGTCATACTGGTTGCACTGTCCGCATACTTTTCGGCAACAGAAACCGCATTTACCTCGCTGAACCGCATACGGGTCAAGAACATGGCCGGGGAAGGCAACAAACGAGCGGAGCTGGTTCTACAGCTGGAAGAGAATTATGATAAGCTGTTAACGACAATTCTGATAGGAAACAACATTGTCAATATTACCATGACGGCCATTGCCACACTTTTATTCGTAGAGCTGTTCGGAGCCTACGGGCCTACGCTGTCAACAGTTGTAATTACGGTTGTGGTTCTGATTTTCGGAGAAATTTCACCAAAGAGCATTGCCAAGGAATCAGCCGAGAGCTTTTCCATGATGTCCGCACCAATTATACGAATTCTGATGGTGCTCCTTACTCCAATCAACTTTCTTTTTACAAAATGGAAGCAGCTGATGGCGCGCGTCTTCAAACTGGGAAACGACAGAACCATCACAGAGGACGAGCTTCTGACCATGGTAGAGGAGGCGGAAACCATCGGCGGCATTGATAATGAACAGAGCGAGCTGATTCAGAATGCTATTGAGTTCAACGATCTGACTGCCTGGGATGTGCTGACGCCCCGGGTGGAAATGGAGGCCATTGACGCTGCGGAGCCGAAGGAGGAGGTTGCGAAGCTTTTCAAGGATACGGGTTTTTCGCGCCTTCCTGTTTATGAAGATGATATTGATAAAATTATGGGAGTTTTAAATCAAAAAGACTTTCATAATTATATAGCGGGAACAAACAAAAATATTTCGGATTATGTAGCACCAGTGGTTTTTGTCGCCGGTGCAATTAAAGTTTCCGCCCTTTTGAAGAAAATGCAGCAGATGAAGACTCACATGGCCATTGTCATCGACGAGTACGGCGGCACAGAAGGTCTTGTGACCATGGAAGATATTATTGAAGAGTTGGTAGGAGAAATTTACGATGAGCACGATGCTGTCATATCGCAGGAAATTATCCCTCTGCAGAACGGCAGTTATCGTATTAAGTGCAATGCCAGCGTTGCCAAGGTCTTTGACTTCTTTGATCTTGAAGAGGAAATGGACGTTCAGACGGTAAATGGCTGGGTCGTCGTTCAGCTGGACAAGCTGCCGGTAAAAAACGATACATTCCAGCAGCAGATCGACGACAAATTGCTGAAAGTTAGAGTAACAAAAGCAGATGAGCGCAAAGCGATGGAAATCAATCTCGTAGTGGAGGAAATAATGCCTGAAGAGGAAAAGAAGGGGGAATTATAGTATGGGTTTAATGGAAAAAATCTTTGGCGACCTGAATGCGAAGGAAGTAAAAAAGGTTGCCAAAATTGCAGATAAGGTGGAAGGCTACGATGAGCAGATGCAGGGCCTGACCGATGAAGAGCTGAGAGGAAAGACCGAGGAATTCAAGGAAAGGCTCAAAAAAGGAGAAACTCTGGATGATATTCTGCCGGAGGCTTTTGCCGTATGCCGGGAAGGGTCTGTAAGAAGTCTGGGTATGAAGCACTTCCGAGTGCAGATCATCGGAGGCATCGTGCTTCACCAGGGCCGGATTGCGGAGATGAAGACTGGTGAAGGTAAGACGCTGGTGGCAACGCTTCCCGTTTATCTGAATGCTCTGGAAGGAAAGGGCGTTCACGTGGTTACAGTCAACGACTATCTGGCAAAGCGAGATATGGAATGGATGGGAAAGCTGTACAGCTTTCTGGGACTCACCGTAGGCTGCGTAATCCACGGAATTACAGAGGAAGAGAGAAAAGCTGCTTATGATGCGGATATCACCTACGGAACCAACAACGAATACGGTTTTGACTACCTGAGGGACAACATGGTTCTTTACAAGGAGGACATGATGCAGCGGGAACTGAATTTTGCCATCGTGGACGAGGTGGACTCCATCCTCATCGACGAAGCCAGGACTCCGCTGATCATTTCCGGCCAGGGTGGCAAATCCACGGACATGTATAAGACAGCCGACCGCTTTGTAAAGGATCTGAAGATCGAAACCGACTTTACGGTTGTGGAAAAGGACAAGCAGGTTTCCTTGACCGAAGAAGGCGTGGCAAAGTGCGAAGCCTATTTTAATGTAGAAAACTTTTCCGATCCGGAAAACATGGAAATCAACCACCACGTGCTTCAGGCCTTGAAGGCAAGGAACATGATGAAGCGTGATGTAGACTACATCATCAAAGACGGTGAAATCGTTATCGTAGATGAATTTACAGGGCGTCTCATGTTCGGCCGCCGTTACAGCGACGGTTTGCATCAGGCGATTGAAGCAAAGGAAGGCGTGCTGGTACGCTCCGAATCCAAGACACTGGCAACCATCACCCTGCAGAATTACTTCCGTATGTATCAAAAGCTGGCCGGCATGACCGGTACGGCAAAGACCGAGGAAGACGAATTCCGCGACATTTATAATATGGACGTAGTCGTGGTGCCCACCAACAAGCCTATCGTGAGAAACGACCAGCAGGATGCGGTTTACGCTACGGAAAAGGGCAAGTACAAATCCATCGTGGACAAGGTTATAGAGGCCCATGAAACGGGACAGCCGGTACTGGTAGGTACGGTTTCCATCGAAAAGTCGGAAATCATCGCCGACAGCCTGAAAAAGTGCGGTGTAAAGAACTTCAATATCCTCAACGCAAAGCACCACGAGCAGGAAGCAGAGATCATCGCTCAGGCCGGACGGCTGAATACCATTACCATCGCCACCAACATGGCGGGCCGTGGTACGGATATTATTCTGGGCGGAAACCCGGAATACGAAGCAAAGCGGGAAATGCGCAAGCTGGGATACGACGCGGACACCATTGCCTTTGCCACAGGCTTTGTACAGACTGATGATCCGGAAATGCTGCATGCCAGAGAGGAATTTCACCGTCTTCACGACCAGTACAAAGAGGAACGAAGGGAAGAGCAGGAAAAAGTACGAGAGCTTGGCGGCCTGTGCATCATCGGTACGGAGCGCCACGAATCGCGAAGAATTGATAACCAGCTGCGAGGCCGTTCCGGAAGACAGGGAGACCCGGGAAACACCCAATTCTGCATTTCACTGGAAGACGAGCTGATGCGCCTCTTTGGCGGTGAAAAGATGCAGAACGTGGTCAAGCGTCTGGGAGTGGAAGACGATGAGCCTATCGAAGCAGGCATGATTACCCGTTCCATTGAAGGCGCCCAGAAAAAGGTGGAAGGCCGCAACTTCTCCATCCGTAAATACGTGCTCCAGTACGACAATGTCATGAACAAGCAGCGTGAAATCATATACGGTGAGCGCAGAAAAGTACTCTTTGGAGAGGATCTGCGGGAGGACATTACCAGCATGACCCACGAGCTCATCGACGAGATCGTAGAGCCTATTACCATTGCTTCCCGTTTTTCCGAGGAATGGGATTTTGACACTTTAAACGAGGGGCTGAAAAAGCTCTCGCCAAACTTTAAACCTATGACCTACACGGAGGATCAGCTGCTGGAGCTGACGCCGGAGGGCTTGAAGGAGGATGTATACGAAGCATTTGAAAAGCTGTATCAGGAAAAGGAAGTGGAGATCGGCGAGGAAAAAATGCGGGAAATCGAGCGCATGATCCTCATCCGAGTTGTGGACAACAAGTGGATGGATCACATCGACGACATGGATCAGCTGAAGAGCGGTATTGGACTGCGTGCTCTGGGCCAGCAGGATCCGGCGGCCGCCTACGCCCAGGAAGGCTTTGATATGTTCGAGCTGATGATTCAGTCCATCAAGGAAGATACAGTGAAATTCTGCTACAGCGTAACCGTCCAGACCAGAATGGAACGTAAGGATATCTTGGGAACCGGGCAGGAGCGAAAGGATGACTTTGTAGATGAAGGGCCGGTAGGTCCGGTGGCATCGGGCGGCGGTGAAATACCGGAAGAAGCCCAGGTTCCGCAGCGCGAGAAAAAGCAGGAGCCGTACAGAAGAGAGCATCCGAAAATCGGAAGAAACGACCCGTGTCCATGTGGTTCCGGCAAGAAATACAAGAACTGCTGCGGCAGGAATTAGTGTACTGCTGTGAGAGGAAACGGCGATGACAGAAACAACGATAAAAGGAACAAACGGCTATGAGATACCCTGTGTTTATACACTGACAGGGGCAGAGAAAAAAGCGGTTTTAGTGATACACGGCTTTGGCAGCAGCAAGGAAAGCCCTACTGCCCAGATGCTGACAGAGCACTTTCCAAAGCAGGGAATCGGTACACTGGCTCTGGATCTTCCCGCCCACGGAGAAAGTCCGGTGGGCGGAGAGTGCCTGACTCTAGCCAACTGTCTGGCGGATATGAAAGCGGCGGAGCAGGAGATAAAACGGCTGGCACCGGAAGCGGAGCTCTTGTATTTTGGATCCAGCTTTGGCGCTTACCTGACCCTCCTTCATCTGGCCTCGGGCAAAGCGGGCGGAAAAAAAGCCTTCCTCCGCAGCTCAGCGGTGGAAATGCCGAAGATACTGAGGGAGCGGGCTTTTGAACATCGGGGGCTTCTTGAAAAACAGGGCTACCTGATGGCAGATGAAGACTACGTGCGGCCCCTAAAGCTGATGGGGGAATTTTTTGATGAACTGGAAGCAAACGATGTCTTTGAAACGTACAAGGCAGGCTGCGCGGAAGGCACAGAGCTTTATATGGTACACGGCAGCCTGGATGAAACGGCTTCCTTTGAAGCGGCCAAAGCTTTTGCGGGCCTTGCAGGAGCCAGGTTTACAGCTTTAGAGGGCGGCGACCACAGGCTTTCCCTTGCCGGAATGCCGGAAAGGGTGACGGAGCTTGCGGCGGGATTTTTTCTGGAACATCTTCCTGAAGCGCTACCCATACGGGGGGTTGCACAACATATCGGAAAGTGGTAATATAAAGAACGAATCAAAGCGTTTTTTTGGAACGGACGATCGAATGGAGGTAGAATGAGGCAGGGACAATTAAATATGACGGGTGCGAATCTATTGAAAGCATTGCTCGAACTTTTTCGGTCTGACTATGATGTGAAGGAAGCCTGCAGCATCAATGGGGATGTTTATGACGCGTACGCCAGCTTTCGTGCGGCTAGTGCGAAGTATGTCCTTGTTCAAAGCGCAGAGCTCTGGCGGACCAACTGTTTTGAGCATGTTTTTTTTCGCCTGACGGATCGGCTCAAGGTCCGCGACATCGAGCGCTTCCGACAGCAAATAGAGGACTATATAGAGCCAAAGCTTGTGCGGAGCGGCAGAACGTATCCGCCAAAGGATCACATGTATACGTATATGACCGCGATATTTATCTGTGAAAACGGGGTGTCAGGAGAAGCGGAAAAAGCGGTAAAACGCTTTCGATATATAAAAAATTACCTGCTTACCATCCGGGGGTACAGCGAGGCGAAAATTCTGGTATTTGATCTGAAAACCGGGAAAATCTTCGGAAACCCGGCGGCAAAGCAGCAGGTAAAAAGCTATAAAAAGAATTGGGGGAATCAAAAATGAACGGTATAGCTGTATTAGTTATTTCAATTGGAATTCTGATTGCCGCCTATCTTACATACGGCAGATGGCTGGCAAAGCAGTGGGGAATCGACCCCTCCAGAAAAACGCCGGCCCACGCCCAGAGGGACGGTCTCGATTATGTGCCGGCAAAAGCGCCGGTTCTCATGGGGCATCATTTTTCGTCCATTGCAGGAGCAGGGCCTATTACAGGCCCCATACAGGCGGCGGTTTTCGGTTGGGTTCCAGTGCTGCTGTGGATTTTAATCGGGGGGATCTTTATCGGCTCTATGCACGATTTTGGGGCTCTCTTTGCTTCCATTCGTCACAAGGGTCAGTCCATCGGGGAGATCATTGCCAGCACCATGGGCGGAAAGGCAAAAAAACTGTTTATCATTTTTGCCTACCTGACCTTGATTTTAGTAGTAGCGGCATTCGGCTCCATCGTAGCCAATACCTTTATGGCAACGTATACGAAAAGCGGCGCTGTGGATTTGCAGGCCAGCTCCGCTAATGCCACCACTGCCATGATTTCCATCCTTTTTATTATCGTGGCAATTGCATTCGGCTTTCTGGTATATCGCCGGGGCGCCGGCCTTGCGGTATCCACCATTATCGGCGTTCTCGCAATTATTGTCTGCATGGTTATCGGCATGAACTGGCATCCCATTTACCTCAGCAATACGACCTGGATGGTCATCGTAGGTATCTATATTCTGGTTGCCTCTGTAACGCCGGTTTGGATTTTACTGCAGCCCAGGGACTATCTCAGCTCCTTCCTGCTTTACTTCATGTTGATTGTTTCCGTGGTGGGAATTATCGGCTGCAGCTTTTCCGGAGGGGCTCATATGGACATTCCCGCCTTTACAGGCTTTCAGGATACATTGGCTCCGGCCGGTGCTTCCCTGGGATATCTGTTTCCGGCTTTATTCATAACCATCGCCTGCGGCGCGATTTCCGGCTTCCACTCTCTGGTAGGATCCGGGACTACGGCAAAGCAGCTGGATAATGAGAAGAATGCCCGGCCTATCGCCTACGGCGGTATGCTCATCGAATGCGGCCTTGCAGTTGTTGCTCTATGCGCGGTCGGCTACATCTGGAACAGCTATTCCTCCGGGGAAACGGCAACGCCTACGGTCGTTTTCGCGGTGGGACTTTCCAAAATGCTGGGAGCAATTCCCGGTCTCGCGGCAGTGGAGGGGACGGCCTATACGCTGCTGGTGCTGACTGTATCCGTATTCTGCCTCACATCCCTGGATACGGCAACGCGCCTTGCCCGCTATATGTTCCAGGAATTCTGGCTGGAGCCGGGGCAGACCTACAAAGACGCTGTGGGGTACAAAAAAATTCTCACAAATCCATTTGTCGCTACCTTGATTACCGTTGTCCTCGGAATCAGTCTGGGCCTTGCAGGGTATTCCAATATCTGGCCTCTCTTCGGCGCGGCCAACCAGCTGCTGGCGGCAATCGGCCTTTTAGCGGTGGCTACCTGGCTGGGGAAAGTGGGAAAAAACAACAAGATGTTTTATATCCCCATGGCTTTCATGCTCATCGTTACCATTACGGCGCTGCTCCTTATCCTGAAAACAAACATCGGCGGCCTTGCGGCAGGCACGGATGTCACCTGGTGCTGCGTTCGGGCGATCCTTGCAGCTCTGCTGGTTATTCTGGCTATCATTCTGGCGGTAGACGGAATCAGGACCATCGCGGGGCAGAAAAGGGCGGCTGCAAGATAAGGGTTGCCTCCTTTAGGAAACACGCCTAATCAAAATCTGCAAAAAAGCTGTCTGAAAAACGATTTCTCAGGCAGCTTTTTATTTTTCCATTGGAAAAATCCCCCCAATACGGTATACTAATATAGCGCCCCCAAACCGGGGGCAAAAGAACGCAAACGAGAAAGAAGGTTAGAGCATGATAGTGGAATTAGAACCGATTAAATCGGAACTGCCCGCCTTAAAGGGCCGGCTCAAAGAGGCAGGTGAGTCCCTTTGACCTGGCTGGTCTGAGGGAACAGTTAGAAAAGCTTGACAAAAAGACGCAGGCGGACGGCTTTTGGGATGATCACGAAAACGCCCAGAAGGTGATGAAAGAAAAAAAGTCTGTGGAAAATAAGATCGAAGAATACGAAGCGCTGGCCGCGGAAATCGAGGACGTGGAAGTGCTGATTTCCCTTGCTGAGGAGGAAGAGGACGCTTCCATGGTATCCGAAATCAAGGACGCCTATGAGGCTGCGGCGGAAAAGCTGGAAACCTTGATGCTGGCAACCCTTCTCACAGGAGAATACGACAAAAATAACGCCATCATATCCCTTCACGGCGGCTCCGGCGGCACGGATGCCAAGGACTGGGCGGAAATGCTCTTTCGCATGTATATCCGCTGGTCCGAGGGAAAAGGCTACAAGGTTAAAATTCTCGATTACCAGGAGGACAAGGAAGGCGGCATCAACAGCGCCACAGCTCTCATCGAAGGAGAAAACGCCTACGGCTATCTGAAAAATGAAAAGGGCGTCCACCGCCTGGTGCGCATATCGCCCTATGACTCCTCCGGCAGGCGGCATACTTCCTTTGCTTCCATGGACGTGATCCCGGAAATCGACGATGATATCACCATTGATCTGGATCCGGACGATCTGAGGATCGACACCTTCCGTTCCAGCGGAGCAGGGGGACAGCACGTCAACAAAACCGACTCTGCCATCCGCATTACCCACATCCCCACCAATATCGTGGTTTCCTGCCAGAATGAACGCTCCCAGCACCAGAATCGGGAGACGGCCATGAAGCTTTTGATATCAAAGCTGGTGGAATTAAAGGAGCAGGAGCACAAGGAAAACCTCAAGGAGCTTCAGGGCGACTACAGCCAGATCACCTGGGGAAGCCAGATACGCTCCTACGTATTCCAGCCCTACACCATGGTCAAGGATCACAGGACCGGCGCGGAGGTGGGCAACGTGTCTGCGGTCATGGACGGAGATATCGACTATTTTATCAACGAAAAGCTGAAACAAAAAGAAAGGTAAACGAGTTTCTATGAACATAATCGAAACACTGGCAGGTGAATTTAACCTGCGGGTGCAGCAGGTAGAAAGCACTGTCGCCCTCATCGACGAAGGCAACACCATCCCCTTTATCGCCAGGTACCGAAAGGAAGCCACCGGAGGCATGGACGATGTGACCTTGCGGGATCTGGATGAGCGGCTGACCTACCTGAGAAACCTGGAGGAACGAAAGGAAGAGGTCATCCGCCTCATTGAGGAGCAGGGAAAGCTGACAGGCGAATTAAGGAAAAAAATTAAAGAGGCCCAGGTGCTCCAGAGGGTGGAGGATCTCTACAAGCCCTACAAACAGAAAAAAGCCACCAGAGCCTCAAAGGCAAAGGAGCGGGGATTAGAGCCTCTTGCTCTGACCTTCTGGGCCCAGGAAGCGGAAAACGGCTGTATTGAAGAGCTGGCAGAGCCTTTTGTAAACGAAGAAAAAGAGGTTCCCGATGTAAAAGCTGCCATTTCTGGGGCCATGGACATTATGGCGGAAATGATTTCCGACGATCCGGAGCTGGTGGCAGAAGTAAGGGAGAAGACTCAGAATACGGGAGTCCTCCTTACGGAAGCTGTGGATGCGGAAGAAAAGACAGTTTACGAGATGTACTATGAATACGGGGAAGCTGTCAAAAAAATTCCCAACCACCGCATACTGGCCATAAACCGGGGCGAAAAAGAGAAAAAGCTCAAGGTAAAGGTAAGCGTCCCTGCAGAAGATATGCAGCAGCTGTTGGAGAATGCGGTCATTACCAACGAAAAATCCATTTTTACAGAGCTTTTAAAGGACACGGCGGCCGATGCCTACAAGCGCCTCATGGCGCCTTCCATAGAGCGGGAAATGCGAAATATGCTCACCGATCGGGCAGAACAGGAAGCGGTAAAAGTATTTGCTAAAAATACGGAAAAGCTGCTGATGGTGCCGCCAGTAAAGGGTGCAAGGATCATCAGCATTGACCCGGGATACAGGACTGGATGCAAGGTGGCTGTGCTCAATGAAACGGGAAAGCTGCTGGCCTATACCACTGTTTATCCAACTCAGCCAAAGCACGATATCGCGGGCACAGAGGCTACCCTGAAAAAGCTGGTGGACAAATACCGCATCAATGTAATTGTCATCGGAAATGGCACAGGCTCCCGGGAGACGGAAGAAGTAGTGGCTGATTTCATAAAGAAAAACAAGCTGGACATCAGCTATACCATTGTAAATGAAGCCGGGGCTTCCGTCTATTCGGCTTCCAAGCTGGCAACGGAAGAGTATCCGGATCTGGATGTAACCACCAGAGGCGCTATGTCCTTGGGCCGCAGGCTACAGGATCCTCTGGCAGAACTTGTAAAAATTCCCACAAAGAGTATCGGCGTTGGACAGTATCAGCACGACATCAATCAGGGGCTTTTGGAATCAGCCCTGGATCACGTAGTGGAGGACTGCGTAAACCGGGTAGGCGTGGATCTGAATACCGCATCCCCATCCCTGCTTTCTCATGTGGCAGGCATCAATATGGGAATTGCCAAAAATATCGTGGCTTACCGAGAAGAGCAGGGTGCTTTCACAGATCGGAAGGAACTGAAGAAGGTGGCAAAGTTGGGCGAAAAGACCTTCAAGCAGTGCGCCGGATTTATGCGCATTTCTGACGGAAAGAACCCGCTGGACGCAACTTCCGTGCATCCGGAGTCCTACAAAGCAGCAGAGGCCATGCTGAGCCGCCTTGCCATCGACAAAAAAGAAATCCTACGTGGCGGAGCTGCCGACATTGAGGAGAAGATCAGTCAGCTTTACGGCGAAGCCGAAAAGCCGAAAAAGCTGGATACGAGAAAAAAAGGCCTTGCGGCCCTGGCAGAGCTGAATAAACCGAAGGAAAACCCAAAGAAAAACTTGGGGAAAGCCATTGAAAAGCTGTCCCTTGAACTGGAAGTCGGCTCCATGACCCTGAAGGATATCATCGAAGAAATGAAAAAGCCGGGACGAGACCCACGTGAGGATGCGCCGACCGTTGTGTTCCGAAATGATGTGCGCAGCTTTGACGATCTGAAGATCGGCATGGAAATGATGGGAACCGTGCGCAATGTCGTTGACTTTGGAGCCTTTGTGGATATCGGTGTAAAAAACGACGGCCTGGTTCATATATCCGAAATTAGCAATAAGTATATCAAGCACCCTATGGATGCGGTATCGGTAGGAGATACGGTGAAAGTTAAAATTATAAAAATTGATGAAGAAAAGCAGAAGATCGGTCTCACCATGAAGCTGTAGTTGTATACAGTATTTATCCCTATACAAGCTTGTAATGAAACGGCATATGTGTTAGTATTTTAACGATTAGTGCAGGGAGCACTTTACGTCATTTTAGAAAAGGAGACGATAGAAAATGCTAATTGAGACACTCAGTAATTTCTGGCAGGATACCGGTCTGGCAAACGTGGCATATCAAAATGTCATCATGATCGTAGTATCATTTGTATTTCTTTATCTGGCTATCAGACATGGCTTTGAACCGCTGCTTCTGATCCCCATTGCCATGGGTATGCTGTTATCGAACCTGCCAGTAAGCGGCATGTTTATCGAACATGCGGAAATCACGTCATCCGACCAATTGTCGGATATCGGGCTTTTGACGGTATTTTATGCCTTAAAGCCGATCTTCCCTTCGCTGATATTCCTCGGCGTAGGGGCTATGACAGACTTCGGACCGCTTATTGCAAATCCAAAATCTCTGATTATGGGTGCGGCAGCACAGTTCGGAATCTTCTTCGCGCTGTTTGCCGCTGTCATACTGGGATTTGATGCACAGGGAGCCGCTTCCATCGGTATTATCGGAGGAGCAGACGGCCCAACAGCAATTTACCTGACAAGCAAACTGGCGCCGCAGCTCTTAGGACCGATTGCAGTTGCAGCGTATTCCTATATGGCTCTGGTACCGATCATTCAGCCGCCTATCATGAAAGCACTTACCACGAAGAAAGAGCGCGTTATCAAGATGGATCAGCTGAGAGTCGTAACCCAGAAGGAAAAGATCTTATTCCCAATCGCGGTTACCACCATCGTAGTACTGCTTCTGCCTTCCGCAGCACCGCTCATCGGTATGCTGATGCTGGGCAACCTGTTTAAAGAATGCGGAAGAGCGGATCGGCTTTCCGATACTGCTCAGAACGCGATGATGAACATCGTTACCATTCTGCTGGGACTGGCAGTAGGGGCTTCCGCAACAGGAACCACCTTTATCAGGGCAGAAACTTTGAAAATCGTAGTACTGGGCGTATGTGCCTTTGCAGTAGGAACCGCAGCAGGCGTTCTGATTGCAAAACTGATGAACGTGCTGACAGGCGGAAAGATCAATCCTCTCATCGGATCGGCAGGCGTATCTGCAGTACCGATGGCAGCTCGGGTATCCCAGAAGGTGGGACAGGCAGAGAACCCGTCAAACTTCCTGCTGATGCACGCCATGGGACCCAACGTAGCAGGCGTAATCGGCTCTGCGGTATCTGCGTCCGTAATGCTGTCCATGTTCGGAGGGTTTTAGTCATACATAACTATTGCAAATCTCTAAAATCATTTTTATACAGAAAAACAGACTCAGCCATCTTGCGATGGTGGGTCTGTTTTTCTATGGAAAAGACGCAGCATATACGGACTGATAAGCGTGCGGCATATGAATTCGTTGTTTTAGTGGAACGGATGGGTCTCCATTTTAAGCGGTTTAAGCTTCGGAGGGTTCCTCTGGCTTTGGAGCAGCTTCCAGTAAAATTTCTTTAATGCGTTTGCGGAAAAAGGGCGTCCAGAGTTTTTGATAGCATGCCCTGGTGGGATGAATATCGTCGGTCATATAGATGTCCCGATTGCGGCATATGGATTCCCCCATTTTTGTATCCTGCCACAAATCTAGGATTTCAAAATTCCATTTTTCCTGCAGCCTGTAAAGCTGGGTCACCAGATTTTGATAAGGTGCGCTTGGATATCTGGGACAGGTAAAGAATGCAGCCGGGCAGCCCCAAGTATCTCTCACATATGCCAGAATGTGCTCCATGGCGCCGATGGTCGTCTTTTTATCAAAATCAGCAGGATTTTTTGACGCACTGATGCTGCCAAATGGCACACCAAAGGAGCTGTCGTTGGTAGAAAGCTGGCATATGAAAAGATCAAAGCTTTCGTTTGTGTCGATCCGCTCCATCCTGGCAACATAGGAACGAGAATCCACATCCCCCAGTGTGGTTCCACTTACCGCGTATTTAAAAGCAAGAATTCCATCCTGAGCTGCCAGGTAATCTGCAAAGGACTCGCCTCTTGCTGCAAAACCGTAGGTGACGGATGAGCCGAGAAAGCAAATGCGTTTTCCACTTAATGCGGAATGCTCCTGCTGCATACAGGAGGCTACTGCATATTCCCTGCTGTTTCCCTTGTTAAAAAGTCCTTTGTGGGGCAGCATGAGAGCTGATCTGGCCGCACCGCGCAGTGTCTCAGAAAATGTTTCGTTCATTATCAATCCCCTCTCTTAAATCGTTATGCCTGTAAGGCTATGCTTCTCATATTATGCCAGATTCCTCTCAATGTCAATGAGAGAAATTTGTTATTTCGGTTAAAAATATCTTAGGAATCCCTTAAGGATGTTCAGGCATTGAAAAAACCGGCAAAGGGCTGCAGCAAGGGATTGACAAACGGCTGTATGAAAGGCTTTTTCAAAAGGCCGGATGAATGCCGGACGGATTGAAATAGCAAGGCTGAAATGGTATACTGAAAGAACGTTGAGAGAGGAGGAGCCCTATGGACTATATATTGATGCACAAACGAAAAAAGACCGCCAGGGTCAGTCTGGATGAAACGGAAGGCTATATCCGGGAAATCTACGATGTATACGCGCCTGAACACATTCCGGTAGGTGCGGCAGGACCAGAGGGAACGCTGGACAGAGCAGGGCTCAGCCGCTGGTGGCACAGACGGGCGATTCCTGCCAGCCGCGCGGGGCTTCGCGAGGCTTTTGCGATCATGGATATTGACTCTCCAGAATATTTGCTTGAAAAGTGTTGGGGTCTTTCTTTATCGGATCAGTACTGGATGTGTCCGGAAGGAAGCAGTCTGACATGGGATGATGTCAATTTTTTTGAACACGATTTTTCAGAGGACGTTGGAAATATACTTCTTGGAGGAACTTCTCCCTCGAGAAATATCAGCCTTATGTCTCCTGATAATTCCTCTGACGGATGGCTGCGGAAAAAGTGGTCCCTGTCCGGAGGAAAGAGGGTACTTATCAAGGGTGGAAGCGGGGTTTACAGACAGGAGCCTTACAATGAAGTCCTCGCCTGCAGGATCATGGAAAGGCTGGGAATCCCCCATACAGCATACAGCCTGCTGCAGCAGGAGGGAGCCGTTTACTCCGTCTGTGAGGATTTTATTACGCCGGATACGGATCTCATTACGGCAGCCGATCTTTTGCGGAATGAAAAGCAGCCGAACCACCTGTCGGAAGCGGAATTTTTTATCCGCATATGCGAAGGCCTGGGTCTGGAAAACCCGCGGCTCTTTGTGGATCAGATGCTGACGGTGGACTTTATTATCGCAAACGAAGACCGGCATACCAATAATTTTGGAGTCATCAGAAACGCAGAGTCCCTGGAATATATGGGTATGGCTCCGATTTATGATAACGGGACATCCCTTTGGCTGAACACCCGGACGGATAAAATAAGGCCGCTGTCTCCCAAGCTGCCCAGCAAACCCTTTAAACCTACCCACCATGAGCAGATAAAGCTGGTGAGCTCCTTTGAATGGATGGAGCTGGAGCGGCTGGATGGAATTGAGGAGGAATGCACCGCTGTTCTGGCAGGGTCCGAGTATATAGATGAAGAACGGAGAAAGGTCATCTGCGGCGGAATAAGGGAGCGGATCGGCCTGCTGGGAGAGCTTGCAGGCGAAATATAACCTGCGAAAAAAGTGACAAGAAAAGAAGAACTGGCCCAGCCGGCAGAGCAGTTCTTCTTTTCTTTGCATTTATTTATCTGTTGTCATAAGGCAGATATGTCCCCAGATTATCGCATATAATGCGGCTCTCGCGCACAGCGGTACGGCCGCTGATCAGTACGTAATCAATGCCTTCCGGAGACAGTGCCGGCTCTTCAAAGGTGGCCCGATCCCGGATTGCGGCTTCATCGAAGATGACCAGATCCGCCTCATAGCCTTCCAGGATTTGACCCCTGGTTTTGAGCTTTAGTCTTGCCGCGGGCAGCAGCGTCATCTTGCGGAGCGCTTCTAGCAGGGACATGCAGCCTTTTTCTTTTGTAAAACGACTGAGAACTCGGGGAAACGTGCCGGCGCCTCGCGGATGGCCGCTTCCCCGGATAAAGCCGCAGTCGCTTCCGACCATAACATACGGCTCCTGATAAGCAAGACACAGCTCATCTTCATTCATTACGAAAGCAACGACATACATGTTGGACTTTTCCTCTCGGAGCTTCATAAAAAGCTCTTTTGTGCAGCGCTGGTTTTTATAGGGACCGTCTGTAATCATCAGATCGCTGTAGTCCCATTTCTCAAAGCTTTCCGGATCAAATACCGCAGTATCAATGCCAGTGCAGAATGCATCATAAGGATAACAGTCTGCCATAATATCAATGCCCTGGCTTCTGGCTTGGCGAAGCTTTGCAAGCGCAGGCTCCATATAGCCGGTAGCGCAGCAGCTTCCGATGTGAGACATTTGCACAGGATAACCCGTTTTTTTGTGGATTTGTACAAGCTCATCAATGGAAGCAAGGCTTCCTGGTCCATCTGAGCGAAAGTGGACGGAAACCAGATACCCTTCCTCCTCCAGCGCATCAAGCAGCTTGGTGGTTTCTTCAAGGGTGACGCCCGGTGCATATTCAAAACCGCAGGACAGGCCTATAGGCTTATAGCTCCTGCTTACACTCAGCAAGGCTTTCATCTTGTCTATCTCCAGCTTTGAAGCAGGAAGGTAACGGTCTGCTCCTGCCAGACTGCGCAGTGTATTTTGTCCAACAAAGGTCATATAGTTGACAGGACTTCCGCCCTTTTGAATCTTGTGGCAGAAGGTTCCCAAGTCGTTGTAGTGCTCACCGCAGTTTCCTACAGCAGCAGTCGTGACACCCATTTTGAGGCCGCATCTGGCTGTAAAGAAATCCCACTCACTACCTGTAAAAGTATCTTCATGAGCATGAATATCGATAAAACTCGGTGACACGATTTTGCCCTCTGCGTCAATTGTCTCTTTTGTATCCTCAAGGACGGTTCCTATTTTCTGAATGGCGCCATCATGAATTAAAAGGTCTGCTGTCTGCCAGCATTCTGTTTCAAAACAGGGAATTTTCCCATTTAAAATTTTCAGATCCTTCATTTTTATCTCCTTTAGAACTCCAATTCACCAGCAAAGTGGCAGGCTGCAAAATGGCCTTCCGCAGCTTCCCGCATTTCCGGTTCCTGTTGACTGCAGATATCTCGGCAGAATCTGCATCTGCTGGCAAATCTGCACCCCTGTATTTCACCTACAAGGCTGGGCATATCCCCGCTTAACAGATGCTTTTTCCTGTTTCGTTCTCTCGGATGGAGAGGCGGTACAGAGGACAGTAAGCTGAAGGTATACGGATGTACACAATCCCTGTAGATATCTGCGTTTTTTCCGATTTCCATGACCTTACCTCCGTACATAACGCAGATGCGATCGCTCATATAGCGAACTACCGAAAGGTTGTGGGTGATAAAGAGATACGTCATGTCCAGCTCCTGCTGCAGGTTTAAAAGTTCGTTGAGGGTCTGTGCCTGCACCGATACATCCAGCGCGCTGGTAGGTTCATCTAAAACCAGCAGCCTGGGCTTTAGGAGAATGGCTCTGGCAATACTGACTCTCTGCTGTTGTCCGCCGGATAATTCATGGGGGAAGCGGGTTAAAAGCTCCCTGCCGATGTTGATCTTTTCTGCTGTTTCGTAGATCAGACGCCTAGCGTCTTCTTTGCTGTAGCCGTTGACTTGCAGCGGCCGTTCCAGGGAGCGGTAGATACTGCTCCTTGGGTTCAGGGATGATGCGGGATCCTGGAAAACAGCGCCCACACTGCTGCGGAGCTCCTTTTTATTCCGTTTATCCCAGACATCCCGGCCGCTGATATAAATGGTGCTTTCGGTAGGCTGCAAAAGTCCCAGGATCATTTTTGCCAGGGTTGTTTTTCCGCTGCCGCTTTCACCTACAAGCCCCAGAGTTTCTCCCTGATAAATGTCCAAAGACACATCGTCTACCGCGCGGACAAAGGCGCTTTCCTTGTTTCTGCGAAGCGGGAAGTATTTTTTTAAATGCTCCGTATGTACCAGAGCAGCGCTTGCTTTGCTATCTTGCATGATTACTTCCTCCTTCTTCTAGGTGACATGCACAGAGGTGGCCTGATGCCACTTCCAGCAGGACTGGCTTTTTTTCCCTGCACTGAGGCAGGCAGCTTGGGCAGCGATCCGCAAAATTGCACCCCTGACGCTCCTCAGCCAGATTAGGGACTGTTCCTTTAATGGTTTCCAGACGGCCTTCTTCTTTGGTGATGGTTGGCAGAGCCTTCATTAAGAGCCTGGTGTACGGATGCTTTGGATGATCGAAGATCTCCGTCACTTCGCCAACTTCAATCAGATTACCCGCGTACATGACGCCGACCCGATCCGCAATATCCGCCACAATACCAAAATCATGGGTGATAATTAAGACTGCAGAGCCATATTTTTGACGCAGCTCATTCATCAGCTGGATGATACCCGCCTGGATGGTCACATCAAGGGCTGTCGTAGGTTCATCGGCGATTAAGAGCTTGGGATTCCTGCAGAGCATCATGCCGATCATGACTCTCTGGCGCATACCGCCGCTGATTTCATGGGGGTAGGATTTCATTCTCGATTCCACATCGGAAATCTTTACATCCCGCAGCATATCAAAGGCAATCTGGTAAGCTTCTTTTTTGTCCATCTTTTCTACCATCAGGCCTTCCATCATCTGCCCGCCGATGGTGTATACCGGATTTAGCGAATCCAGAGGGTTTTGGAAAATCATGCCGATTTCCCGGCCCCTGACCTTTGTCATTTCTGCCGCAGATAAGCGCAGCAGATCCCTTCCTTCAAAATGGACTTCCCCGCCGCTGATGGTTCCGGGAGAACGGATCAGCTGCATGATTCCCATAGCAGTCGTGGATTTCCCACAGCCGGATTCCCCAACCAGTGCAAAGACTTCTCCTTTGCGGATGTCAAAGCTGACGTGATCGACTGCCTTGACAATGCCGCCTTGCGTATGGAAGTCAACACATAACTCTTTAATATCAATTACTTTGTCCTTCATTTCTGACCTCCCTACACCTTGAGTCTCGGATCCAGCATTTCCTTAACACCTTCACCTAACAGATTAAAGCCTAATACTGTCCAAACGATGGCAAGTCCCGGCGCCATAGTGATCCAGGGAGCATTTTTGATGAACTGGATACCATCTGATAAAATCATACCCCAGTCAGGCTGCGGCTGCTGTGCGCCTAAGCCAAGGAAGCCCATGGAGGTTGTAGAAAGAATTGCCGATGGCAGGGCCAGTGTTGCCAGAATGATAATGGTAGATACCAGGTTTGGCAGAATATAGCGCAGAATAATGGACAAATCCGTTTCCCCGTAAATTTTTGCTGCTTCAATATAGGATAAGTTTTTCAGGGACTGGACCTTTGCCCGTACGATTTTCGTAAATTGCGCCCAGCTGACGACTGCAATGGCAATGGCGACGTTCTGCGCGCTGGAGCCCATCATGAGGACAATGGCCATGGCGAGAATAATGGGCGGAATAGACCAGGTTGTATCTGTAATAAAAAGCACGATTTTATCAATGGCTTTTCCATAATAGCCTGCTACAATGCCCAGGGTGACGCCGATTAATGTTTCGATGATAACGGCAACGATACCTACGCTGAGGGCAATACGGGAACCGTAGATCACTCTGCTGAAGATGCATCTGCCATACTGATCCGTACCAAAGGGATACTCGCTGCAGGGAGCTGCAAGCCTCATGGAGCTCTGCTCCGCATAGGTGTGAGGCGCGATAAGGGGCGCGAAGATGACCACCAGCACGACTGCGAAAAACAGGATAGAGCCGATGATGAACATTTTATTGTTTAATATGAATCGCAATTTCTCTTTTCTCATGGTACACGCCTCCCCCTATTCCAATCGAATTCTGGGGTCCAGAATCCCCGAAATCATATCGCCGATAATATTGCATATTACCGTCAATATGGTAATAACAAAGATAATGCCCTGTACAATGACGAAATCCTGCTTTGCAATGCCTTTCCACAGGAGCTGTCCCATGCCGGGCCATGCGAAAACGTTTTCCACCACAACAGCGCCCCCGATGAGCCAGGGCAGTGAGAGGAAGAACATGACGGTTACTGGAATCAAAGCATTTCTCAGTACATGCTTAATGAGGACCTTCCGATTGTCAATTCCTTTGGCATAGGCTGTGGTGACATACTTTTCATCCATAACATCCAGGACTTCGGAGCGGGTCAGACGGAAAATCTGTGCCAGCGCCGGGAGGGCGAGGGTCAGGGCAGGGAGGATCAGGGATATGAATCCGCTGTAGCCTGAGAGTGGAAGGACGTTAAGCTTGA
Organism: Clostridia bacterium; assembly: GCA_910575405.1. Lineage (GTDB taxonomy): Bacteria > Bacillota > Clostridia > Peptostreptococcales > Anaerovoracaceae > Hominibacterium. Next base: position 68,777 of record CAJTER010000012.1, read on the forward strand.
TGCTGAAAATCATCATCAGCAGTACGCCCAGCCAGAACGGCGGCATGGACCACAAAACGACAGTCGTGATTGTCAGGGCTTTATCGGTGAGCCTGTTTTTTCGTACAGCAGCAAGCAGGCCCAAAGGGATTGCCAGCAGGTATTCGATAATCAGCGCCGCACCGGTCAGCATCAGTGTATAGGGAAGACGCTGCGCAATTAAATCCGTAACATTCTGCTTGAGCGAAATTGAGGTGCCGAAGTCTCCCTGAAAAATGTTGCCCAGCCAGTAGAAATACTGCACAACTGGCGGCTTGTCGAGTCCCCACTGCGCTTTGATTTCCATTACCTTTTCTGCGGAAACCCGGGTATCGACCATCAGATCCACCGGATCACCGGGCATAGCCTGCATGATGGCGAAGATCAGTACTGTAACAAACAGCACCACCAGCACACCGATCACTAGGCGTTTGGCAATATAACGTATAATATCATTCAAAATAATTCCTCCAATCAGCAGGGAGAAGGAGCAGCGCCCCTTTCCCTCCAGCTTTACTGCATCGTTTATTCCAAAATTTCAGCTATTATCGTTTCGTACAATTCATTCTTAGGGAGACCTTCATAGTTGGTAAGCATAATGACAGACAAGTGATCATCCACATATCGGGAGCATCGGGAAATAAAACCCATAGTTCCGCCGGTATGCCAGATTTCTTTATGTCCTTTATACGTTCCGAGGAAAAAACCCAGGCCATATCCGGTAGGTGAACCGTCCTTCAGGTGGTTTTCCAGGAAGGCTTCCGCCATAACGCTGCGAGGCAGGAAAAGCTCGTCCTGGCTCTGATATAAATATTTGTGCCAGGTCCATATATCGTCTACATTGGACTGAATATTGCCATCTGCATAGCCGACAAGAGCCATATCGTAGACGGCTTTTGCAAAGCTGCCGTCTTCCTGCAGAATATAGCCTTCAATCAGAGACGCAGGCTTCTCGTCCATGTAGTCCGGAGCAAAGGAGCGGGTCATTCCCACAGGGCCCAGTATATTTTTTTCCAGGAACTTGCCAAAGGCCATGCCAGAAAGCTGCTCTACGATACTTCCTAACATTACATAGGAAGAGTTGCAATAAGAAAACTGCGTCTCGGGTTCAAAGTCCAGTTCACCGAAATTCTTAATAATTTTGATCATATCCTCGGTGGCTGCTGTTGCAGCAGCATCCCACTTTGCCCAGCGATTATCTTCAAAATATTCTTTAATGCCGGATTGATGACACATCAGATGACGTATGGTCACCTTGTTTTTGTACTCGGGGAAATCCGGGAAAAAGCGGCAGATGGGCTCGTCCAGCTCCAAAAGGCCCTGTTCCTGCAGCATGAGGATGGCCATACAGGTAAACTGCTTGGTATTGGATGCGATGACGAAATTATCTTGCGGCGAGATTTTCCTGCCGGATTCCATATTTGCCAGCCCGTAGGCCTTGCGGAGGATGATATGGTCATCCTCCGCAATCAGGAGCGCCATGCCTGGAGTCTCGTTATTCATAACCGGGGCAATGAGCTGGTCAAGTCTTTTTTCTAAATCCTTTGTACGAATCATGCGCTACTCCTTTGTGACATCGTTAAACCAGCATTTACCATCATTTGTGACAACTAGCCCTTTGACATTGCTTCTGGTTGCGATACAGTGTATATCGGCAAACAGGGCGGCTGCCGGTGTCTTGGCAAAGATCGCGTCATGGAACTCTTCATATTTTTTGACGCGCTTGTCGGTATCGGTAATGTAACGTGCTTCCTTCAGAGCTTTTGTTACAGCAGCATCATGCCATGGATAGCCGGAGGCTTCTGTAAATACATAGTAGAGGATATCCGCATCGTTCCACTCGTAGTTTCTGCAAGCTGACTGATAGTTGTTTTCTCTGATGAGCTGCTTGATATAAGCGGTTTCGTATTCTTTAATCTGCATATCAATGCCGATGCTCTTCAGCTGTTCCTGCAGAACTGGTGCGGAGGATTTTGCAGTAGCCCGGTCCGTTGCAGAGCAGAATTCGAATGTCAGCTTTTTGCCGCCTTTTTCTACAAAACCGTCGCCATCCTTGTCTTCATAACCAGCTTCCTTGAGGAGAGCCTTTGCTTTTTCAGGATTGTATTTGAATTCCTTTGCATAAGAAGCCTCTTTTTCAGCGCTGTAGCCTGCCTGGGCAGGAGAGAGGAAGCCGTAAGACGGAGAGACTACGTTGTTCATTGTGCTTGCCAGTGTTTCCCGGTCAATACCGAGGTTAATGGCCTGTCTGACCTTAAGGTCGTTCAGCGGCGCCTTATCCGAGTTCATCATCATGTAGCTTACGCCCGGTTCTTCATACTCGTAGGTGGTAATCGCTTCGTTCTTTTTCAGGTCTTCTCTGCTGCCTGCAGGCACATTGAACACGATATCTACATTTCCAGATTCCAACTCGCTGACTCTGGTAAACTCATCTGGGATAAAGCGGACGATGATCTTGTCAAATCCGGCAACTCCCGTATTTTTTACATCCGGGTTTGCTGTTTTGTAGTTGGGGTTCTTTTCCAGAACGATCTGGGAGCCTGCCTGCCAGTCGCTCACCATGAACAGACCGTTTGTTACAGCCACCCGGTTGTATTCGTCATTTCCTATTTCAGCCGCTTTGTCCGCATGTACTACGCCGCCGTAAGTACTGGTAAGACTCGCCCACATATAAGCGGCAGGTTCGGAAAGGTGATATACGACCGTCGTGTCATCGACTGCTTCAACTTCTTTGATTGCTTCGATATCGCCTGCATATTCGCTGATTTCCTTCATTCTTTCTACGGATTTTTTTATGCTCTCTGCAGTAAGGGGATCTCCGTTCGAGAATTTCGAGTCTTTAAAGAGGTGGAAGGTGACTGTGAGACCATCGTCGGAAACCTCGTAGCTTTCTGCAAAGCATGGTTCGATTTTGGACAGGTCGCGGTTGAACATGATAAGCGGCGTGTAAATCAGCTGATGAACGATGTTTTCCCAGCCAATCTGCTGAATATCCGTTCCTTCGATTTCATCCTGAATTGCGATAACCAGTGTTTTGCTGTCACCGCCGGTTTCTCCGCTGCCGCTGCCGCCGCATCCGGTCAGTGCCGATGTGAGAGCCAGTACGAGGGCTGCCAGCAGTACGGCCAGTTTCTTTTTGTTCTTTTGCATGTTTCTTTCTCCTTTTTTCATTATATATTCAATCAAGCGGCATATCCTACGGTAATGAGCAGGATAGGAAAGTCTGTTTTTGACAGATTCAGCACTTGACGAATTTCTTCACTGTTGTGCAGGATGTCGTTGGCAATACTGAAAACCAGGCCTTTTTCCTTTGCGTACAGCCCTATATGGTAGGCTGCTATTGCCGCCTCTTCCACCTTTAAAATCAGCTCCCTTTGATCCGTATCTCCAGCAGGCCTGGAGGTATAAAAGACAAAGGCGCATGGGGCGATATTCTGGCTGCCGTTCAGTTCTGCCAGAGCCTCCAGTTGTTCACGCTTGGCACGGGACCAGGCTTCAGCAATAAAGATTCCCTGACAAAGGAGAGGCTGGGTTTGCTCCAAAAGCTCTTTTACAACTTCTTTGCACACTCGTTTTTTACTGTAAATGCCACTGTAATTAATATGCTGGAAAATGCCTGTCCGGCTTTGAACCGTTCTGTTTGTTTTGCTGGACTCCAGACTCTGAGCAGTCTGCTTTTCAAGCAGCAGCAGGCGTTCCTTTATGTATGGATCGCTGACGATGATTTCCTGACATTCTTCTTTACGCGACAGATACTTATTTCGGAATTCACGCGGCGAACATTGCAGATACAGGGAAAAGTGTTTGTAAAAATATCTGGATGCAGAAAAGCCGCAGTGCTCCGAAATCATGGTGATAGTCATTTTTGTGGTAATGAGGTAACGCACCGCATTGATGACTCTGTAATATTCCAACGTATCCTTAAAATTCATATGCAGCCGATCGTTAAACTCTTTGGACAAATACTGCTGACTCATATATTCCCGTTCTGCAATTTCCTTTAAATTGATTTTTTCATAGTAATGCGTAAACATGTAGGTGAAAATTCGATAAAATCGTTCAGACCGGACATCCGATCCATTTTCCTGGAACATATTTCGCAGATCATGGCAATGATTTCCGATAAAAACAACAATTTCTTTTACCATTTTTTCCAGAAGGATATCGCTGATATCACTGATGTAATAGTGGTAAAGGGTCCGCATTTTTTCTTTTAAATTCTCTAAATTTTTCCAGTCCGTACTGGAGGAAAAGAAAAGCTTTGTATTGCAGTTAAACAGAGCGGTATCAATGTAATCGCAATATTCTTTTGCTTTACCTTTATCAATTTCAAAGATGAGGATCAAATTGTCTTCATCGGTCTTTTCAAAGCTGACGGGTTCATTAATATTGAGTATTTCAATATCTCCCTCCTGTAGTTTATGTATACCCGCCACTATACGGAAATGAAGGCTGCCCTTGAGAACATACAGCAGCTGCAGGTTCTCGCTTATATGGAAGGGTTTATAAGTAATACGTTCGGCTCTGATATTGAATAGACCTGTATATTTATTCATTTGTTGTTCTCCTTTATAAAGTTGCTTTATAAAGACAAATATATTTTATTTTCTGAAATTTTTTTTGTCACCGTAGTAATTTAAGATGTTATTGTATCTTTTTAATCAAAATAGTAAAAATAACTTGAAAAAAAACAAAAAATGTTGAAAGACTAGCGTACTTGTTATTCGAGTGAGGAAAGAAAAGAGCGAAATGCTTCTAAAAAGATTTCTGAGGCTTTGGAAAAGACCTGATGTTTTTTCCAGGCCAGATTGATGCCGACTTCCAGCCGCGGCATGAGAGGACGAAAACAAAGAGAGCTTTCGCCTGTGATGTTAATGAGTTTATCCAGAGTTAAGGCATATCCAAGACCTTCGTCCACCATCAGGGAAGCATTGTAGATGAGATTATAGGTTGCTGCTACATGAAGGGAAGAGGAAGGCTTTTTCAGCCAGGCTGAAAGCTCATTCTGTCTGGAAAGAATCAGGGGTTTATCCCACAGATCTTCCGGGCAAATGCCTTCTTTTTTAGCAAGGGGACTGTCTTTGCGCATCAAAACGCCCCATACATCCTGCATGGGAAAACGGAGATAATCATATTTTGAAATATCCACCGGATCCAGAAGAATTCCAAAATCAAGGAGCCCATTATCAAGGTGTTCTGTTACATCGACTGCATCGCCGCTGGAAATGCGGTAGCAGATATCCGGGTGGCGAACCTTTAAATCCCGGGCAACCCTGGCGATGAGCCGTACTGCATCAGTTTCACCAGTCCCAATATCAATATATCCGGAAACAGTCTCTGCACAGCCGGACAGATCGGTCTCTGTCTTTCGAACCAGGCCGATGATTTCCTCTGCCCGCTTGCGCAGGAGAAGGCCTTCATCCGTCAGAGCGATCTTTCTGTTTCCTCGTATAAAGAGCTGTTTTCCCAGGGATTGCTCCATGTCCTTCAGCTGTCTGGACAGGGTGGGCTGGGAGAGGTGGAGCGCTTCAGCTGCACCGGAGATACTCTGCTCTCTTGCTACTGCGAGAAAATATTCCAAAACGCGTATTTCCATGATGGTTCACCTCCTGTATGCTCCTATTTTACCACAGGGGATATATGCTTACAAAGCATATTTAGCCATTTGACATAAGTATTTGATCGGGGAGAATATTCCTGATAAACTATAATTCAGAAGTTCAGAAAATCTTAAAAAATTTCCCAAAACTGCCCGGCGGCATCTCAGGACCGGCAGACAGCATGTGGAATGTAAGGAGGAGCGGAAATGGATTTAAGTGAATTTTTAGCGCATATGAAGGAAGACGACACGATTAAAGGCGGATCGGAGGTTCACCGCTTTATGCATGAGACGGCGGAAGAGGCGGCAAGGATCACCATGGAGATGAATGCTTCTTACCATACTCAGGAGGAGCTTCACAGAATGATGGAAGAACTTACGGGAAAACCGGTGGATCCATCCTTTTTTCTCTTTGCGCCTTTTTACGCGGACTGTGGAAAGAATCTGACCATTGGCAAAGAGGTGGTGATTAACTCAGGATGCCACTTTCAGGATCAGGGAGGCGTTGAAATTAAGGACGGGGCGCTCATCGGCCATAATGTGGTCTTTGCTACGCTGAACCACGATTTTGATCCGGCCAAGCGAAAAGACATGCACCCGGCGCCTATCATAGTTGGAAAAAATGTATGGATCGGTTCTAATTCGACGATTTTGGGAGGCGTTACAATCGGAGACGGAGCGGTGGTTGCGGCAGGGGCCGTTGTCACAAAGGATGTGCCGCAAAATGCCGTAGTGGGCGGAGTGCCTGCGAAGGTAATCAAATATCTGGATGTCTGAAAAGGATTTGAGGCGGATGGGAAATGGAATGCCTATGGAATGTCTGAAGAGAGAAAGAATCGAGGAAGCTTATGAAAAGAAAATGGATTGGCTGGCTTTGCCTTCTCATGCTGCTGTTCTGCGCGCCTGCTTTGTGGGGCTGCGGGCAGAAGGAAGGGACTGAAGCAGGGACCGGGAAAGCAGAGCGAAACAGCAGCCCTCAGACGCATCAGTCGGAGCAGGCGGAATCTGTCGTGTATATGACAAAGGATATCAGTCCGGAGGGACTTATGAGAGCTTATGAGGCGCTGAACTGGCAGCCACCAGCAAAGGCTGCGGTCAAGCTGAGCACTGGGGAAGCGGGAATACAAGCTGGTGATGCTGGATGAATGAGCTTTTGGAGGTGCTTCAGCGGGAGGCTATCTATCTGTGGTACTATCTTACAATCCAGATACAGCAGATTTTTCCCTACTGGCTGCTTGGCATGGTCATGGGAACCGGGATATCCGTACTGGGAAAAGAAAAGCTGAATCGCTGCTTTCGGCGGCTTGACGGCAAACGGCTGGGGCTCCTTGGCATTGTCCCCGCCTGCGCTCTGGGGATCGCATCTCCCCTGTGTATGTACGGAACCATCCCCATTGCGGCATCTTTTGCCCGCACAGGAATGAGGGAGGACTGGCTGGCGGCATTTATGACGGCATCCATTCTCCTGAACCCTCAGCTCATGATATACAGTGCTGCTTTGGGCTATCAGGCTCTGGCAGTAAGGATTCTTTCCTGTTTTTTGTGCGGAGCTGGGGCGGGACTTTTGGTCTATTTCTTTTTTGGCAGAGGCGGGAAGAAGTCCGAAGGCTCAGGGAAAGAGGGATTTTTTCGCTTTTCCAGCTTTGGGGAACCGGAAAACAGGGATACGGATCCTAGTTTGCTTCTGCGTCTGTTCAAAAATTTCGGCAGAAACGTGAAAGCTACAGGCTCCTGGTTTTTGCTGGGGATATTTTTGGCAGCAGCCTTTCAGAGATATGTTCCGGCAGAGGCCTTTGCCAGTCTCTTTGGAAAAAATGAAGGCTTTGGAGTTCTCATGGCCGCAACCATAGGAGTGCCCCTTTACGCCTGCGGAGGAGGAACGATTCCCTTGCTGCAACAGTGGCTTTCCGCCGGTATGAGCCTGGGGTCTGCGGCAGCCTTTATGATTACGGGACCGGCTACAAAAACCACCAACCTGGGCGCTGTAAAAATTGTCCTCGGGATGAAGCATTTCCTCCTGTATCTGACCTTTATTATGGCCTTTGCCTGGGGGACTGGAGTTATGGTCAACTGGGCCGCAGGATGAGCCGGGCGCAGGAGAAGAAAAATACGGTATGCTTTTTAGGCATGGACAGCGATACTTCTTAACAATTTGCGATCAGGAAGATTTCATATTATAATAAGCAGGATAACATAGAAAATGCTCCAAAAGTTCTTATAATTCACAAACGAGAAAGGAAGGTAACAAGCATGATAGTGAAAGAATTTCAGGATCTGAAACTGCCTGCCCTGAGTGTAGGAATGATGAGACTGCCGGTAAAGGGAACAGGTGAAACGCCCATTGACGAGGAAGAAACTGCAAAAATGCTGGACTATGCCATGGAGCATGGGGCCAACTATTTTGACACTGCTTGGGGCTATCACGAGGGTCAGTCGGAGCTGGCAGCAGGCCGGCTGCTTTCCAAATATCCCAGGGAAAGCTATTATCTGGCGGATAAATTTCCGGGCTACGATCTGGCTAATATGGACAAGGTGGAAGAAATCTTTGAAGAACAGCTGAAAAAATGTCAGACCGAATACTTTGATTTCTATCTCTTCCACAATGTATGTGAAATGAATATCGAGCAGTATCTGGATGAAAAGTACGGAATCTTTCAATATCTGATGAAGCAGAAGGAAGCCGGCAGGATCCGCCACCTGGGATTTTCCGCCCACGGAGGCTACGATGTAATGAAGCGTTTCCTGGAAACCTACGGTGATAAAATGGAATTCTGCCAGATCCAGCTTAACTTTCTGGACTGGAAATTCCAGGACGCAAAGGCAAAGGTTGAGCTGCTGCAGGAATACGATATCCCAGTGTGGGTCATGGAGCCTCTCAGAGGAGGAATCCTGGCAAAGCTGGAAGAAGCCGACGCCACCAAGCTGAAGGTCCTGCGACCGGAAGAAGAGATTCCCGCCTGGGCGTTCCGCTTTCTGCAGACAGTTCCCGGCGTAGTCACCGTGCTTTCCGGCATGTCGAGCTTTGAGCAGATGAAGGCAAACATCGCTACCTATGAAGAGGAAAAGCCTCTGAATGATCAGGAATATGAAACACTGCTGCAAGTGGCGGACGATATGATCGGACGGATCGGACTTCCCTGTACGGCATGCAGCTACTGCGTGAGCCACTGCCCGCAAAAGCTGGATATTCCAAAGCTTCTCGCCCTTTATAACGAGCATCGCTCCACAGAAACGACTTTTGGCTTTATTGCGCCCATGGCATTGTCCGCTGTGCCGGAGGAAGAGCGTCCTAGCGCCTGTATCGGATGCGGTAGCTGTGAGGCCGTATGTCCCCAGCAGCTGAAAATCGCGGAGGCCATGGCCGATTTTTCAGAGAGGCTCTACGGGAAACAAGAAGATGAGCAGGCTGCTGATCATTGAGGATGATCTGGATCTGCAGGAGGGGCTTTCCTTTTCCCTGCAGGCAGAAGGATACGAAACCGTCTGCGCCGGCAGCATGAGAGAGGGAATGGAGCTGCTGCGGGAAGGGGCTTTTGAGCTGGTTTTGCTGGACTGCAATCTTCCGGATGGCAGCGGCTTTGACTGCTGCAGGAGCATACGGGAGCACCGCCAAAGCCCGGACAGCCGGATCCCCATTTTGATGCTGACTGCCCGGGACACGGAGCTGGACGAGGTAAAGGCCCTAGAGCTGGGAGCATCGGATTATATGCGAAAGCCCTTTTCCCTGGCCGTGCTGAAGGCACGCATTAAAAAGCTGCTGCAGCATCAGAAGCAGCCGCATATCCTGACCTCAAACGCGATTTCCCTTGATAAGGACAAGTGCCGTGTATTCCGGGGAGAAGAAGAGCTTGCCTGCAGCCGCATCGAATACAAGCTGCTGCTCTGTTTTATGGAGCACAAAAATCAGGTGCTGTCAAAGGAACAGATCCTGGAGCAGGTCTGGGATGCGGACGGCAGGTTTGTGGATGAAGGTGCGGTAGCGGTCAATATCCGCCGCCTGCGGACCAAAATCGAAGAAGATCCGGCAGAGCCAAAGCTGCTGCAGACCGTCTACGGACTGGGCTATATCTGGAAAGAGGGATAACAAAGAGGGGGTAATATGGAATATTTGTGGATCGGCCTTTTGCTGCTGTGCCTCCTGCAGCTGGGCGTTATCGTATATCTGGTTTTCAGAGAAAAAAATATCTGCCGCAAAATCCACCGCATCCTGAGCGCGATCCTGGAAGAGGAGGAAATCCCCCAATCCGATCTGGAGGAGGGGCCGCTGTCCGCCCTCTCAGCCAGAGCAAACCAGCTGCAGGAAACCCTCATGCTGGAGGTTCATCAGGCAAAGGAAGAAAAAGAACAGGTAAAGCAGCTGATTTCCAACATGTCCCACCAGCTGAAAACGCCTCTGGCAAACGTTATGATGTACCAAGAAATGCTGAAAGACCAGCAGCTCACAAGAGAGCAGCGGGACAACTTCCTGCAGAGAATGAGCCGTCAGTCAGAAAAGATCGACTGGATCCTCAATTCCCTCTTTAAAATGGTGCGGCTGGAACAAAACGCAATCGAATTTCAGGTACAGCCTCTGCCAGTAAAGGAAACCATTCTCGACGCTGTGGGAAGCGTATATGAAAAAGCGAAGGAAAAACAGATTGCCATCGAGCTGAAGGGAGCGGACAGCCTGAAGCTTTTGCACAACAGGAGATGGACCAGGGAAGTCTTTGAAAATCTGCTTGAAAATGCGGTCAAATACACGCAGCCGGGAGGAAGCATAACGATTGAAATTACGCCTCTTGAGCTGTACACAGAAATCGCCTTTTACGACACGGGAGCAGGCATCGTTCCGGCCGAATACCAGGCGATTTTCAGACGCTTTTACCGGGGAAAAAACGCGAAGCTGGCGGAAGGCTCCGGCATTGGCCTCTATCTAACAAGACTCATCCTGGAAAAGGAAAACGGATATATTACCGTTTCACCGGGCCGGGGAAGCGGCAGCTGCTTTAAAGTACTGCTGCAGAATGCCCCTTGCCGGGAGATGGGTGGATGCGCGTGTGATTAAAAACGAAATTTTACCACTTGACAATTTCAAAATCTGTGATAGACTAATTAATGATAGGAACGTTAGACGTCCCATAATGAGCACGAAAAAGAAAAACCGGGAGATGGTGCCTCCTGGTTTTTCATTGTCAGGCTAGTCGCCGGATTTGTGGCTGTCTAACCATTTGCACAGGTAGTATCCGGCTACCTGTGCCGTAACAGCCGTTAGGAACGTTATAACGTATTCCATAATGCTCACCTCCTTCCTGTTACCAGGTATGGAGCGGCAACATGGTTATTATAACACAAAATTTTACAAAAATGAATAAAAATGTAAATTAATAACAAAAAATAAAACCGAAGCATGGTTCATACAGATAACATGCTTTCGGTTTTTTATTTGCAGAAATTGTGGGAAAGCTTTAAGGCCTCCTTGATCAGCGCTAATATGATTTTTTTCTCTTCCTCCGTACAGGCATGGACCTGCATGAGAATTTGCAGGGAGAGAAGATCGGTGTTATTGATCCCATCCTCACCAGTTTGGTTGGAGAAAAAATCCATATAAGGTGACTACAATAGAGAAGGGAGCCTTTGCAAATTGCAAGAACTTGAAGAGTATTACCATCAAGACAGGCAAGCTTACGAAAAAGTCCGTAGGTAAGAACGCCTTTAAAGGTATCAGCTCAAAAGTCGTTGTCAAAGTACCCCAGGGTAAAGTCAAAGCTTATAAAAAAATGTTGCAGGCAAGGGGCCTGAGTAAGTAAGTCAGATTTGAAAGCAACTTTCAAATCTATCTGGATGACGTAGCAGGAAAGAGGGACAATTATACAGGGGCAACGATTGGCGGACTTTCCTGGTCTTCTTCCGGCTATCTGACCGCAGGCTCCTCTGTTGAGCGGAATAGCGGCTTTGGGGAAGGAACCGAAACAGATAATATCTATGTAACGAATACAGAGCGAAATAGATTCTCCCCTGAGGACACAGCAATCAAGTGGATTACAAAGTATCCGGAGGGAGGAGCCGTCTCCGCATCAACGCCTCAGCTAGTAAAACTGGGAGCAGATACATTTCTTCTGCTCTGGGAAAAAATGAAGGATACCGGAGAATGGGAGGATATGAAAGAGTACATGCCTAGTGGCGAGATTTCATATGTCTTCTTAGATGGAAGGGGAAACCCGGCCAGCTCAGTTTATACAAAAAAAGGTTATCTGTCGGACTGCCAGCCCATTGCTGCAGGAGGAAACGCTCTCTGGCACGTCATTCATGAGGACACGATCACATTTTATACGGTTGATAAGAATGGAACTTTGAATTCTTCTGCGGCTGCCTTTACTGGATGTAAAACCATCAAAAAGGCAATGCCGGTTTTTACTAAAATCGGACCAATGCTGTATGATGATACCGAAGCATACTTTGGGCTCTGGTATGATAATGCTTTTCTGAAAGAGGACAGAGACTGTGTGATAAGAGAGTCTGAGGGAGAAGAGGATGTAGACGGCTGCGCCGCTTATACGCCGAAAATTATCGGAGTTGGATATTACTATGGGACATTCAGCCAGACGATAGAACCCATCAGCAAAAAGCCGGAACTGAAATATGCCAAAAATACATCCTCCGGCATTAAGCTTTCCTGGAAAAAGGAATCCGGCGCCCTCGGATATGCTATCTACCGCAAAGAAGGAAGCGGCAGCTATACAAAAATAAAAACCATCTCCAACCGTAATACCGTTTCCTGGACAGACACCAATGTCAGAAATGAGAGGGAATACACCTACTATATAAAAGCCTACACACATAACGGCTCCCAATACATTTACACCGGCAAATCAAATCTAAAAAGCGCCGCCAAAGTGACAGTTGCCACGCCAGCTCTGACCAGTGTAAAAAGCAGAAAAAGCGGCCAGCTGGAAGAAGGTTCGTAAAGCTTCCGGATATCAGATTGTGATTGCTCAGAACAGCAGATTTACGAAAGGAAAGAAAACAGTAAATCTTCAAACTGGAAACGCGTCTAAGACGGCATTCAAGAAGCTGAACTCAAAGAAAACCTATTATGTAAGAACTCGTGCTTACCGGACCATCGGCAAAGCAAAATACTATTCCTCTTGGAGTAAGGCGAAGACAGTTAGAATAAAATAATAGGGCAAGCGGCAGCATATTTAGCAGATTATTTTTTTAAACTAAATTTTTCCACTTGACATTTTCAAAATCTGTGATAAACTAATTAGCAATAGAAACGCTAAACGTCCCATGACGAACACGAAAAAGGAAAACCAGGAGATGAGGCCTCCTGGTTTTTCATTGTCAGGCTAGTCGCTTAATAACAAAAAATAAAAGATGTGCCCAAAGGATATTGGCAAAGCCTCGGCTTAGGCTGTCGTCGCACTTGCCCATGTTCTGGGCTGTCAGGTGGAGGATTTATTAGAACTGAAGGCTGATAGTAGCCAGTAGCCTGTGCCGTGACAGCTTATAATAAGGGAGTCATATAGAGGGGCAGATAGAGGATTCCGTTTTCTTCTTTCAGATCGTTTGTGTGCAGGACATAGGGAATATGTGTCTGCTCCGCATATTTGGCTATGAATTTTTTCAGGGAGGCCAGGGTATAATTTTTGCCGGATTTCACTTCAATAGGGGAAATGTTATGGCGGCTGCTGACTTTGTTTTTCGCAATCAGGAAGTCAATTTCCATGCGGGAAGCAGTGTCGGTGCGGGATGAATTGGCATAAAAATAAAGCTTGCGGCCCGAGGCAGTGAGCATTTGGGCAACAGCATTTTCTATCACCATTCCCATATTGACCTCCAGTTTGTCCAGCAGCAATTTTTTGTAAATTTCTTCACGTACAATTCCGTTTTCATCAAAAGCGTGGCTGATGAGCAGGCCAGTATCGCCCATGTAGCATTTCAGCAGCGTGCGATCCCGGTTCAGGTTCAGACCCAGGCTTGGTTCTGTAGAGTTATAGCAATTGTTGACGATCATGGCATCGGACAGCCAAAAGAGCGCGTCCTTATATTCGTCAAAGCGAGCTCCGGCTTTTAGGGAAGAAAGCTTGAAATGCCGGTTCTGATTTTTTAGCTGAGACGGCAGCTCGTCAAAAATAGAGGACACTTTTAATTCATAACCTTGGGCATGTTTGCGGATATCATCCCGGTAAAGAGCCAGGATCCGGCGTTTTATCCGATCCACCTTGCTAAAGTCACGGCTGGAGACATACGTTTCCACAGCCTGCGGCATGCCGCCGACAATGAGGTACTGGCGGAACAGATCCATCGCCTTCCGGTGCAGAGCCTGACCCAGGGGCTTTTTTCTCTCAAAGCAGGTCTGAAATAAATCCATAATCGTTTCATTACCCATAGCCCAGAGAAATTCTTCGAAATCCATGGGATACATATTGATATGATCTTCCTCAGAGGGTATGAGAATATCCCGTACATTCTCCCGGATGGAAATGAGAGAGCCGGTTTCGATATAGTCATAGCGCCCGTCCGCTACCAGATATTTAATCGCGCTTCTGGCTCTTGGGAAGAGCTGTACTTCATCAAAAATGATGAGGGACTGTCTATCGTACAGCGTAATGCCAAAGAGGGTTGTAAGCTTTAGGAACAGGGTATCCAGATCATTTAGATCGTGAAGAAAGATATCCCTGACCTGCTGATCCGCTCTGTTGAAATCAATTAAAAGATAGGATTTGTATTCCTTTTTGGCAAATTCCTCGACAATATAGCTTTTCCCTACGCGGCGGGCTCCCTGTAATAACAGCGCACTGCTGCCATTGCTGTTTTTTTTCCATTCCAGCAGGCGATCATACATTTTTCTGCGCATTGATTGTTTCCTTTCAAAATCCGGTCAAAAACACTCCCTATATAAAGGGTAAAACACAAATCAAGGTTTTTATTATGTCAATTTTAACACAGATCAAAGATTTTTATAAGTGGATTTTAACATAAATCAATGATTTTATTCCGAAAATTTATACACAAATCAAAGATTTTCCCTTCGGACGCCTGCCGCCATCCTTCTGCCTCCTACAGCTTGCTGGCAATATTGACCGCTTTGCGCGTAATGGCCACGATGATCCGGATAGCGGCTCCCACGACCAAAAGCCCCAGGGCAATGCTCCCCGCCATGGCCAGAGTTTGCCCGCAGGTCAAAGCGCCGCCCTTCAAATTCCCGTTTACCAGCTGCAGCATGGAGTTGTAAATACCGGAGCCGGGAACCAGACACAGGATACCGGGAATGATAAAGATAGTCGCCGCATCCTTAAAAAACCTGGAAGCCAGATCGCTGAATAGCCCCACCGCAAAAGAGGAGAGAAAGCAGGACATGACGACGGACATGTCGTATGCCGTGCAGATCTGGTAAATGGTCCACCCGGCAGCGCCGATGAAGGCAACCACGGGAAAATGGCGCAGAGGCACATGAAAGATAATGCTGAACCCCAGAGTTGCCATCAGGGCGTACAAAAATGACAGGAAAAGATGGATCATATGAACACACCTCCCACCGAATACCACAGCGTCAGCACCATACCGGCGCCAACTGCAAGAGATATGGCAATAATAAAGGCTTCTGTTGCCCGGGCAAGTCCCGAAAGCATGTCGCCGGAGAGAAAATCCCGTATGGAATTGGTGATGGCAACTCCAGGGACGAAAATCATCAGAGTACCAATGATAATGGCGCTGTAGTCTGCCCCGGGGATCACCGCTGAGGCCAGAAGTGCGAGAAACGCCGCGGCGGCACAGCAGCACAGTCCCCGAATGAAATAGTTGATGGAGTAGCGGCTTAAAAAACCCGACAAAAGGTAGCTGAAGCCTCCGATGAAAAAGGCACAGACAAAATCCAGGATATTTCCCCCAAAGATCAGGGAGAAAAAAGAGGCTACAAGAGCTGCCCCTAGCAGGCGGATGGCAAAAGGCATGGGTTTGATATGGTCGATTTCTTTGAGCCTCTTCATGCCCTCTTCAACAGAAAGATCAGTAGTAGTAAACTCTCTGGAAAAGCGGTTGATCTCCGAAATCTTCGTCAGATCCGTATCTCCGCTGCCCTTGATGCGTTTAATATATGTGAACATATCGCTCTTATCGCCCCCTGAATCCAGAGATACAAAAATACCGCCGGTCTGAGTGGCAAAAACATCGACATAAGGAATATTGCACGCCTTGCATATACGCTCAATCGTATCTTCGACTCGGTAAATTTCCGCGCCGCTTTTCATCATGATTTCTCCGGCTCTTACAGCCAGAATCAATATTTTTTTGTTTTTCTGGTCATTGATTTGTTTTGATGTCTGTTCAGTCATCTTACTGTATCCCCCTTTCTAAGCGATGATCTGACGCAGACTGTAGCAAATACCGAAGCATTTGCCTCAGCCCGCATCTATACAGTATCGGTAAAAGTACATCCTGATTATACCAAAACCTGCCCATGTCAGCTACTATATTTCACAAAGAGATTATGCCAAAAAGCGAGCATTTTGACAAGCTGTCTGCAGCACATTTGTGGGTTGTCCAGACTGGCAAGATTGTATATAATGGATTTAACAGCTTTATAGGAAGGATAAGAGTGTGCTGTCTGGCGGCTGATGGTACCAGCCAGAGGATACACCAGATAAGGAGGGCCAGTTATGAAACAAGTAAAAATCACATCAGGAGACTTTTGTTTTACAGGAACGCTTTTGACAGAAGAGGCGCCTGAGACCTGCAAAGTATTTGAGAGCATGCTCCCATTAAAGAGCAGCTTTATCCACGTCCGCTGGAGCGGTGAGGGAATCTGGATTCCATATGGAGATCTGCGGACAGGGCTTGATTATGAGAATCATACTTCCCATCCGGCAAAAGGGGAAATGCTCCTTTATCCGGGAGGAATCAGCGAAATGGAAATCATCATGGCTTACGGCAGATGCTGCTTTGCCAGCCAGCACGGGCAGCTTTCCGGCAACCACTTTCTGACCATTACAGAAGGTCTTGAGAGACTGGAAGAGTTCGGAAAAAAAGTTCTGTGGGAAGGCGCACAGGAAATTGAAGTTACGCTGCTGTAATGGGGCAAGGTGTGAATGCAGGCTGTGTGGGGAACGAAGGGGCATAGCTGCAGGTAAAAGACAAAAATGAAGGAAAGGTTATGAAAGAAGATGAACATATTAGTAGTAGATGATGAAAAAGAAATTGCGGATCTTCTGGAGCTCTATCTGAAAAACGACGGGTACCAGGTATTCAAATTTTACAGGGGCGCGCCCGCTTTGGCATGTGTAAAGGAAACAAAAATCGATCTGGCGCTGCTGGACATCATGCTTCCGGACATCGACGGGCTGGAAATCTGCCGCAAAATACGGGAATCCCACAACTTTCCCATTATCATGCTGACGGCCAAAAGTGAAGAGCTGGACAAGGTGACCGGCCTTACCATGGGAGCAGATGATTATATTACAAAGCCCTTTACTCCGCTGGAAGTGGTGGCAAGGGTGAAGGCGCAGCTCAGGCGCTTTACCCAGTATAACACAGGAGGACAGGAGGAAGATATTCTGACCATAAGAGGGCTGCTTCTGAACCGGGATACCCATGAATGTACGCTGAATGGGGAAGCGGTGGAGCTTACCCCGACCGAATTCGCAATTTTGTGGACCCTGGCAGAAAATCAGGGACGAGTGATTACTTCAGAAGAACTCTTCGGAAAGGTGTGGCAGGAAAAATATTTTGAAAACAGCAATAATACTGTTATGGTGCATGTGCGCCATATCCGCCAAAAGCTAAAGGATTCCGCAGAGCGGCCCAAATATATAAAGACAATATGGGGAGTCGGATACAAAATTGAAAAATAAAAAGCAGATAGCCCTGAAGATAGTCCTCATTGGCGGAGTGACGGTTATTGCGGGGCTGTTTCTCGCGCAATTTGTGGATTCCTTTGGAAACGGCGTCTTCAAAGACTGGTTTTACAACAGGTTTATCAGCCAGACCGAACTGGACGGCGCCTACTATCCGGTTTTTTACAATTGGGCGGATTTTAAAAACTTTATTATTACTGTGATGATCGCCGCGCTTGTCATTGTCAGCACCATTATCATCCTCATTATGAACTATACCAACAACCGCAAATCTATGGAAATGAAAAATACCATCGAGGCTATGCGGCTGAAAGCGCAGCGGCACGAACAGCTGCTGCAGATGGAGTCCCAGCGGAAAAACGATTTGATTACCTATCTGGCACACGATATGAGGACGCCTCTTGCTTCCATTATCGGATATCTGAGTTTATTGGACGAAGTGCCGGAGATGCCGGCAGAACAGAAAGCAAAATACGTTGGCATTACCCTGGAGAAAGCGTATCGTCTGGAACAGCTCATAGAAGAGTTCTTTGATGTTACCCGCTTTAACCTCCAGACCATCGTGCTTCACAAGCAAAAGCTGGATCTTCGCCTGCTGCTCCAGCAGATGGCAGATGAATTTTATCCTCTCGTAGAACCGGCAGGAAAGTCCATAGAAGTGGATACACCGGAAACCCTGCTGTATAAAGGAGATGGAGATAAGCTGGCGAGAGTCTTTAACAACATTATAAAAAATGCCGTATCCTACAGCTACGACAACACAGTAATCTCCATAAAAGCAAAGCTGGAAAACGGCAGTATTGTTACATCGGTAAGCAGCAAGGGGGACGCTATCCCCCAATACCAGCAGGAGCAGATTTTCGAAAAGTTTTTCCGGCTGGACTCTTCCCGTTCCACCCAGACAGGCGGCGCTGGCCTGGGCCTTGCGATTGCAAAGGAAATTGTGGATGCCCACGGCGGGGCAATTACCGTAAACAGCAGCGATGAGCATACGGTCTTTACAGTCAGTTTGCCCCAGAAGGAACTCCTAAAGGAAAAGGAACACCCAAAGGAAGAGGAAGCAAAGCATGCTGCTGTGCGTACCTGACCATATTTGCCATAGGATTTGATTTCTTCAGAATCAAAACGCCTGCCCTCTCGTTTAAGGGCAGGCGTTAAATTTATAACAACTATTTCAGCCTTGGGAAAGCTTCATCAAATGCTATTTCTCCTTCTTCCAAAACCTTGACAGCTCTTGCCTTGCCGGTTTTTACGCCGATCCATCTTACCAGCATTGGAATGACAACACATGCCGTTGCGATACCGAAGACCAGCTGATCTTCCAGAACCAGCATAATCAGCGCAATACACTGGACAATAGCGCCAGTCATAGGAAGCCATGCAAGCCAGTCGGCAACCTTTGCCTTCAGGCAGCTCTTTGGATCATAGCCCCGCTCTTTGAGTCTCTTTCTCATCACAACCTGTGACAGACAAATTCCAATCCAGGCCAGGGTTCCGGTAAATCCGGAGATGGAAAGAAGGCTTCCATATAGAGATTCCAGGAATCCCGTGATTTCAGATACAAGGCCGATAACCAGGACGACCCACATGCAGGCCAGAGTAAACCACACACAGTTTCTCGGATTTCCGTTTCTTGTAACTTTCGTCAGGAACTTTGGCGCCAGACCTTCTACCGCAAGACCGTACATTGCGCGAACTGTTCCATAGAATCCGGTATTGGCACAGCTGAATGCTGCGATGATTACAACGGCGGACATAACGAAGCCAAAGAAGCCCATATCATAGCGGTTCATAACATCTGCGAAAATTGGGTTTTCGTCATTTCCCAGCTCCCATGGGTAAATCAGTACGATGAGGAGAATCGGGATCATATAAAGTCCGATGAGCCTCCAGGTAACGCTTCTGCATGCCTTTGGAACCGATACTTCCGGATTCTGTGATTCTGCCGCTGCCAGGCCGACAATTTCCGTTCCCTGACAGGTAACCAGCACTAAGGTCATTTGTGTAAATACAATGAGAGCGCCTTTGGGGAACAGAGCCTGCGCAAAGTCAACCTCGCCGCCAAAATTGATCTTGCCGCCCAGGAATTCATCGCTTCCCCACAGGCCTACCCAGATACCGAAGGCAACGACAACGAAAATCAGGATAATGACTACTTTTGTAATGGCAAGCCCGGACTCGATCTTGGCAAAGATATCGACAGATGCGATATTAATAATCGTAATCGCTACCATAGCGCCTACTGCACAAGCTATGTAAAAGACAACGCTCTTTGAGCCGGATAAATACTGAATTACCGTAGCCATGGCTACTGCTTCGGATGGTACATAGGCAACCCAGTTGCACCAGAAGGCCCATCCCATACCAATGGACCATTGAGGGCCGAGAAACTCTTTGGTATAGGAAACAAAAGACCCCTTTCTGGGAAGGTTTACTAGTAATTCCGCGTAAGCGACCATTACCGCATAAATAATAACTGCAACAATGGCAAATGCAAGAAGTACTGCGGGTCCCATTGTCTGAATGGTTAATCCAAGCCCCAGGAAGTAACAGGAGCCGATAACGCCGCCCAGGCCGATAAACGTTACCTGCCAGCTTTTAATTCCTCTTTGCAGTTCATTGTGTTCACTGCTGCTTTGCTGCTTTTGTGACATCGTTTTGTCCTCCTTAAACATAATTTTTATACAAACAAAAAGACCATGCAAAATAAAACCTGCATGGTCTCAAAAAGCGAGCTCAGTTGCTGTCCTTTTAAGCTTCCAAGTCAAAAATGTACATTCGTTCCACCGCTCTGGCCAGTTCCTTCCGCACTGCTGATATCACCTTGCATCAGGCTTTGTCCAGCCAGCTTGATGTTACATATGACATTATTTTTTGAAAAGTAAAATAATTTCTGACACGGTTTATTATAACAATATTCTGATAATTGTCAAGAGGAATTTTTTCTTTTACTTCCATTTTTAGTATTTATCGTGTAAAATAGACCCTGAAAGGCGGGATATAAGATGAAGTTGGAACGAAAGGGTATGAAGCTGTTTTATAAAAAAGAGGGAAGCGGTCCTCCACTGATTCTCCTCCACGGGAATGGAGAAAGCCACCATATTTTTGATCGAGCGGCAAAAGCCCTTGCAAGGGATTGGACCGTCTGGAGGATGGATACCCGGGGCCATGGGAAGAGCGGGAGGGCAGAAGAACTCCATTATCAGGATATGGCAGAGGATACAGCCCATTTGATTCAATCTCTTGAACTAAAACGGCCGCTTCTGTATGGCTTCAGTGACGGGGGCATCATCGGTCTCTTGATCGCCTCGCAGATGCCGGAGCTTTTGTCCGGGCTCATTGTCAGCGGAGCAAACCTTCAGCCAAGGGGCATGAAGACCCGTTATCGCTGGTTGTTCAAGCTGTTGGCGCTGTTTTCCCGCAATCCTAAATATCCTCTAATGGCTGAGGAACCCGATATCAGGCGGACGGATCTGCAGAAAATCCGCATTCCCGTGTATCTTACAGCAGGTGAAAAAGATATGATTCGGGAACCTCATACAAAATTTATTGCGGAAAATATCAAAAATAGCAGGCTTCAGATCCTGGAGGGAGAAAACCACAGCTCTTATGTGATGGACAGTGAAAAGCTGGTGCCTTTAATCAAAGAGGGAGCAGCCTATATCTGGAGTCTGTAACGTGCCAAAAGGCTTACAGACTGGCGGATTTTGCCCGAAATTCCGCATTGGCAAAGATCTGCCTGTCTTCACCGTCTTTGCCGCCTTCTGACTGCAGGGAAATGAGCCAGATCCCAGGCTGGATCTCATAGCGCACAGGAACGAGACTGTCACCATACTTGGCGGCTGTTTTGTATTCAATGCGGCAGGTTTCGGTTTTAAAGCCTGCGGGAAGATATTCCTGGGCAATGTCCAGATAGCGGGCATTATTCATGTGCTGGTTATGATCCAGATAATACCGGAAGACAGGGGTAGGGGAAAAGCTTCGCTCAGCGGGCATCTTTGGCAGGTGGATTTTCCGGGGCAGATATTCCATTCCTTCAAATTTGGCATCCATGGGAACGGTTTCCATCAGATGGCGGGGAACGGCTGTGGAGCATCCCTTATCAAGATCAATGAAGGCTCCGCCGGCATAGCTGGAAACAAGGAGCTCTTCTTTATCATTGTAAATCATGGTGTTCCGGTATCCGTAGGAAGGGCGGAACTGATAAATGGAAGTGCGAATCAAAATGCGATCTCCGTAATGAGCAGGCTTTACTAGATTGATCTGCCTGGATATGAGAAACATGGTCACATGATTTGCATGAAAATATTCCGTCAGCTCTTTTTCGCTGTCCAGCTGAAAACAGCAGCAGTCCTGCATAAAGTCTACGGCAGCAGAAAGTCGCATTTCTCCCTTTTCATCGAGGTGGCTGCTGCCCACTGTCCGTGTTATCTCAAACATAAAAGTACCTCCTGAATGTTCGTGAATTCTAATACAAGTTCTAAATTTCCAGATTTCTGATTTTTGTTCTTCATTTTTTTGCTCTTCATTTTGTCTCAGCAGTGCTTTCACTAGGCCGCTATAAAATGAGGCTATGAAAAGTATAGCACAAAAGGCGGCTTCTGCACGCAAAAAAAGAAAAATTGCGGCAAAGGAAAACTCCATCACAGACATAGAACAGGTGACTACCCACTTGGGGAGTTGCAGAGAAGGGTCGGAACACATAAAATGCAGTTAGGAGCGCGAATGCTCCGGAAATTTACAAGGTGCAGGAAAAGGAGTGAAAGAACGGGAATGAAGATGAAACGAAAACTTTGCGGGCTTAGCCTGCTGCTGGCAGTATGCCTGCTGTTTGCCGGGTGGGCGGAAGGCGCATCAGCTGCTTTTGCACAAGCCGCAGAGGATGTTACGAATACAGGTCTTGACTTTACAGGCGGATTTCCTCAAGTAGAAACCGTTTATCGGGCAGGGGAAGGCACCATTACGTATACCCCGGCCGCGGAGGGCAGCGTTCACAGGCTGACCCTGGACAATGCCTCTGTGACAGCGCCGGAGGCGGAGGGACAGCCCGCCATACACCTTCCGGATGGCAGTGACGACGGCTATTGCCTTGATATCGAGCTGATTGGAAACAGCAGCCTTTCTTCTCTTGGCGAAGGCGACAGCAACAATATGAAAGGCAGGGGAATTTATGGCTCCTGTGGAGCTGGCCAGGCGGTGAAAATCTGCGGAACGGGAACACTGGACATCAGCGCTTACAAGGTAGGCATCCAGCTGGAAAGCGGGGATCTGAAGGTGGAACATACGGACCTGCGCATTAAAACAAAAGGGAACTTCGCAAACGGGATCAGGCTGAAGAATGGAGAATGCTCCATAAGCGGCGGACATATGTCCATCGAGCCCCTCGAACCTGCGGGAAACTATGGTATCTACCTGGATAAAGGCTCTCTTGCGGTTACAAATGCGCAGCTTGAGTTTGCGACAAAAAATGAGGCGCTGTGGATGGGCGGATCATCCGGCATCAGGATTGAAAGCAGCACGCTCAAAGCTGACGTTACAGGAGAAGATGTAATGGGCGCTTTTTCCGCACAATCAGGCGATCTTGTAATTGGCGGGGGCAGCGATGTGACCCTTAGCTGCCTGCAATGCAGATTTGGCCTTTATTCCAACTGCAAAGTTATCATTCAGGACAGCAAAGTAGTGGTAGAGGATACGTATGAAGGGTACAGACAACAGACCCCGTACCCGCTTTACAGCTATGACCAGCCTGAAATTCTGGGAAATAGCAGGGTCATACTGATCCACCACCCTGATACTACACCGACCAATTGGAATACGCAAGAGCGTCAGCCAAAGGTAGAGGAGACAGCAGTCCTCCTGACAAGAGACAGCGAGAACCGGACAGCTGACTACACAAAGGTCGATGGAGCCATAGCAAAGGCAGAGGCCTTGAACCCGGCCAGTTACAAAGATTTTTCCGGGGTGGAAGCCGCTGTTAGCGCCGTTGAACGAAACAAAGACGTGCTGCAGCAGGAGGAAGTGGATGAGATGGCCCGCGCTATTGAGGCCGCAATCCAGGCCCTTAAACCAATAGAATCCGCCGGATCAGGCGGAGGAAGCGGAGGGGGAAGCGCCATAGCCTATGCGGATTATACGAAAGTGGATCAAGCAATAAAAAAAGCAAATGCCCTGGATAAAACCCTTTATAAAGATTGCTCCGTAGTGGAGGCTGCTGTCAAGGCAGTTGTCTGGGGGAAACTGTCCATTTGGCAAAAGGAGGTGGACTCCATGGCCGAGGCAATCGAAAATGCCATAGGCGCTTTGGAATACAGGGATGCGGATTACACGAAAGTCGATGAGGCCATAGCAAAGGCAAGTGTCCTGGATCCGGCTTGCTACAGCAATTTTTCCCAGGTGAAAGCTGCCATAGGAAGCGTAGATCGAAGGAAAAATATTACGCAGCAGGAGGAAGTGGACCAAATGGCAGCAGCGATTGAAGCAGCGCTTTTGAAGCTGGAGCAAAAGCCCGTTGATCTGAGACCTGATGCGGTTTCCATAAAAATTGCCGACAAAGCTTACACAGGAAAGGCCATCAAGCCGACAGCCAAAGTAAAATATGGAAATCAAACACTGAAAAAAGGAACCGACTATACAGTAAGCTATGAGAATAATACAAAGATCGGCAAAGCAGCCGCAGTCATAAAGGGAAAAGGAAGCTACCAAGGGACGATTCGAACATCCTTTCTCATTGTCCCGGCAAAAGAACGAATTATCGGGCTGAAGGCGGGAAAAAACAAGTTTACCATAAGATACAAAAAGCAGGAAGCGCGGGGCGGTAAAACGGGATATCGTATCGTTTACTCGCTGAAAAAAGGTCAGGCAAAAGGTGTAAATACTACGTCGACCAAAAAAAACATCCGCGGTCTGAAATCCCAAAAAAGATATAAAGTAAAAGTCTGCGCGTACAAAACCATAGGAGGAAAAAAATATATGGGCGCCTACAGTCAGGTAAAACGCATAAAAACCAAGTAAAATGCGGGGGTAAAATGCGAAAGGAAAAAAATCGGATTTGTCAACCAAAAACACTTGACAAGCCCTGCTGTTTCCAGTAAACTAACGAAGTGTCAAGGAAAAGGACTTGTCGAGCAGAATCAGAGAACAAAATGTGAAGGACGCAAAGCAGCGGCAGGAAGAAGGAATATTATGAATTTCGACAATATTGCACAGGTAAGCCTGCTTTACGATTTTTATGGACAGCTGCTTACGAACCGGCAGCAGCAGGTACTGGAGCTCTATCATGAAGAAAATCTCTCCCTGTCCGAAATCGCGGACGAATTTTCCATCAGCCGGCAGGGCGTCCATGATACGCTGAAAGCTGGAGAAAAAGCGCTTCAGAATTACGAAGAAAAGCTGGGGCTGGTAAAAAAGTTTCAGAAGAGCAGGCAGGCAATCAGCCGGATTGATGACGAAATAGAGGCAGCCTTAAAGGGGCTTGCGCAGCAGGAAGAGCGGGGCAGGCTGGCACAGCGGCTGCAACGGATAAAGGGCATTATCGACGGGCTGGAACAGTAGGAGGAACCAAATGGCATTTGAAGGATTATCGGAAAAACTGCAGGGTGTCTTTAAAAACCTGAAAGGAAAAGGCTCTCTTACGGAAAAGGATATAAATGACGCCATGCGGGAAGTAAAGCTTGCACTGCTGGAAGCGGATGTAAACTTTAAGGTTGTAAAAGAGTTTGTCGCATCTGTAAAAGAAAAAGCCCTGGGCGAAGAGGTAATGAAGAGCCTGACCCCCGCGCAGCAGGTTATCAAAATTGTCGACAAAGAGTTGACCGGGCTCATGGGAGGAGCAGGTAGCAAACTGACCTATTCCCCCAGAGGATTTACCGTCCTTTTGATGGTTGGCCTGCAGGGTACTGGTAAGACGACCACCTGTGGAAAGCTGGCAAACTATCTGAAGAAAAACGGCAAAAAACCAATGCTATGCGCCTGCGATATCTACAGGCCGGCTGCCATTGATCAGCTGGAGGTAGTGGGAAAATCGGTGGATACGCCGGTCTTTACCATGCGGGACTGCAGGGAACCGGAACAAATTGCTCTGGCAGCAATGAAAGAAGCGGAGCTGAAGGGCTATAACGTACTCATTGTGGACACGGCAGGACGGCTTCAGATCGACGAGGAGCTGATGGAAGAGCTGGTTACCATCAAAAAAGCAGTTAAGCCCCATGAAATCCTTCTGGTAGTAGATGCTCTCACTGGACAGGACGCAGTTAACGCGGCAGAAGGCTTTAACGAAAAACTGGGTATCGACGGCATTATTATGACCAAAATGGACGGCGACTCCAGAGGCGGCGCGGCTCTTTCCGCCAAAAAGGTAACAGGAAAGCCCATTAAATTCGTAGGTATGGGCGAAAAATTCGATGCATTAGAACCCTTTCATCCGGAGCGAATGGCCAGCCGAATCCTGGGAATGGGTGACATGCTCACCCTCATTGAACAGGCGGAGCAGAGTTATGACGATGAGCAGGCAGCCGCGCTGGAAAAAAAGATACGAAAGAACCAGTTTACACTGGAAGATTTCCTTGAGCAGATGGGACAGATCAAAAAGATGGGCGGCATCAGCAAGCTTCTGGATATGATTCCGGGGATGAACTCAGCGGCCATGAAAAATGTCAACATCCAGCAGAGCGAAAAGGAATTTGCCCAAATGGAGGCCATCATCCAATCCATGACAAAGGCTGAACGGGAAAACCCGTCCATACTCAATGCCAGCAGGAGAAAGAGGATCGCGGCAGGCTGCGGACAGCCAGTAAGCAAAATAAACTCCCTTGTAAAACGGTATAATGAGTCCAAAAAAATGATGAAACAATTCTCGGGAAAAGGCGGCGCCAGCAGGATGAACCGCATGTTTCGCGGGTTTTAATAAAATCGTTCATTGATTCAGGGAAAACTTGAGTTTCAATACAAAAATATATTAAATGCTTAAAGCAGGAGGAAGAACAGAAATGGTAAAGATCAGATTAAAGAGAATGGGAGCACACAAGAAGCCTTTTTACAGAGTGGTTGTAGCAGATTCACGCGCGCCAAGAGATGGAAAGTTTATCGAAGAAATCGGATACTACAACCCGCTGACGGATCCGGCTGACATTCGAATTGACGACGAAAAGGCTAAAAAGTGGTTAGGAAACGGCGCGCAGCCGACCGAAACCGTTAGAAGCCTGTTCAAAAAGACTGGCATTTTATAAGAAAGCGGTGAGGTTTAATGGTAGAATTGGTTAGCACAATTGCAAAGTCACTTGTTGATAATCCTGAAGCCGTAGAGGTTACAGAATCTTCGGCAAGACAGGCTACTGTTATCCAACTTAAAGTTGCGCCCGAAGATATGGGCAAAGTGATCGGCAAGCAGGGGCGGATTGCAAAAGCGCTCCGTACAGTCGTTAAGGCGGCGGCGACAAAAGCAGGCCAGAAAGTCGTAGTAGAAATCGTTCAATAATGACAAACACATAGCTGCAAAGGGCACATATTTCTGCAGGGCGGAAGTATGTGCCTCAATTGTAATAGGGAGTAATATGGAAAAGATTTTAATCGGAAAAATCGTTAATGTAGTGGGGCTGAAAGGCGAGCTGAAGGTATATTGTTATACGGATAAAAGAGAGCAGTTTGAGGAGCTGGAACAGATTTGGCTGGATGAGGAGACGTATGCTATCCGCAATGTGCGCTATCAGGGAAACGTGGTCATTTTAAAGCTGGAAGGCATAAACGACCGCAATGCCGCTGAAGCATGCAGAAATAAGGGTGTCTATATTAAAGAGTCGGATCTTCCTCAGCTTCCGGAGGATTCTTATTATGTGCGGGATCTGGTGGGTCTTCAGGCAATGGATGAATCAGGAAATGTGCTGGGAAAGGTGACAGATGTAATACAGTCAAGCTCTCAGGATCTTTACCAGATTCGGATGGAAGATGGGAAAAACATATTGCTTCCTGCAGTAAAGGAATTTGTGCTTGCCATTGATATGGAAGGAAAAACTATGACTGTCCGGCTGCCCGACGGGCTGTTAGAACTGTAGGTGAGGACTATGAAGATCGATGTTCTGACTCTTTTTCCGGAGATGTTCACCGCAGTCAAAAGCAGCATTCTGGGCAAAGCGGAGGAAAGGGGCCTTCTGAGCGTAACTATGACCAATATTCGGGACTATACGCTGGATAAGCATAACCGGGCGGATGACTACCCTTTTGGCGGCGGTGCGGGGATGGTTATGATGGCGGAACCGGTATTTCGCGCTATGGAAGCTGTGGGAGCGGAGGGAAAACGGGCTATCTATATGTCCCCCCGGGGGAAAATCCTGGATCAGGAGACCATTCAGCAGCTGGCAAAAGAAAAGGAGCTGGTGATCCTCTGCGGCCACTATGAGGGCGTGGATCAGAGAATACTGGATTATTGGAATATGGAAGAAATTTCAATCGGCGATTATATTCTCACAGGCGGAGAGCTTCCGGCAATGGTGCTCATTGATTCTGTGGCAAGGATGATACCGGAAGTTTTAAAGAGCACACATGCTGCTTTAGATGAGTCCGTTTATTCAGGGCTTTTGGAATATCCGCAGTACACAAAGCCTCGGGAATACAGGAATATGCAGGTACCGGAGGTTCTGGTAAGCGGCAATCACAAGCTCATTCATCTGTGGAAGTTTGAGAACTCACTGCTTCTTACAAAAGACAGACGTCCGGATCTTTTTGAAAAATTTGTAAATCAAGCGCAGAACCTGCCGAAAGAGGAAAAAAGAATATTGGAGAAAATATTGGAATTGGACCTTTAGCAAGTTGAAAGAAACAGGCATTTAGTGTAGAATGTACTAGTGGAGAAAAATTATGGCGAAAAAGAACCGAAGATATGTATATCTTTTTATTTTGGTCCTGGTCGCTTTGTACATAATCATCTATGTTGTCCCAAAGGTCACAGGAGCCTTTGAAACTACCGAAATTTTGACGGCAGGCTCTTTGCAGGAAACAGAAAAAACGATCTGCTATTTTGTCAGGGATGAACAGGTTTACGAAGCAGGAGCAGCGGGTAAGCTGAAGTATCATATTGAGGAAGGAACCCATATTCGCAGCGGCACGAAGGTGGCATCGCTTACAGGGACGAACTCCGGTGCATCCGCAGGGGAAGACAATAAGAAAAAGTCTGAGGAAGCTTCCAAATATGAGGATGTGATGGGCAGACTGGGAAATCAGGCTATCCGAACATCGGACTGTAAGTCCAAGTCCAGCGGCATTGTCAGCTACTACGTAGATGGGTACGAAGCCTTTTTTACACCTGACAGAATGGCGAAGCTTGAGTATGAAGATGTAAAAGAGCTGGAAATCCAGGCAGAAGATACAAAACGCAAGAGCGCATTAAAAAATGAGCCAATTTTCAAAATCAGCGATAATGATAACTGGTATCTGCTCTGCTGGGTAGAGGCAGCAAGTGTAGCCAGGTATGAGATAGGAAACAGCGTGACCATTCAGCTTGCGGCAGGAGATATCAAAGCAACGGTAGAAAATATTACTCAGGCCGGCGAACAGTGGAAGATTGTGTTCCGTTCCAATCGCTATTACGAGGACTTTTCAAAGGCTAGAATGGAGGAAGTCCAAATCGTTACAGGTGATTACAGCGGCCTTATTGCAAAGAACAGCAGCATTACGACAAAAGATGGACAGCCAGGTGTCATGGTGCGCCAGACAGATGGAGAATATGTGTTTACTAGGGTAAAAATACTTGCCCGTTCAGGAGAATACTCGGTAATGCAGAAAGAATCGTTTACTGACGAGGAAGGAAATACAGTGCCTACCGTTAAAGTTTACGATGAAATACTAAAAAAGCCCGGAAAGGGAACTTGATAAGGAGATGTGAATATGCAGACCATTAAAGAAAACATCGAAAAGATCGAAAAACAAAAGGCGGAATATGCTGCCAAAGCAGGCAGAGACGGCAGTGATATCCTGCTGGTAGGCGTTACAAAGACGAGGAGCGTTGATGAAATCAACGAAGGCATCGACGCAGGGCTGACGGATATCGGTGAAAATAAGGTTCAGGAAATTATGGACAAGTATGACTTTGTAAAGCCGGTGCGGTGGCATATGATCGGACATCTGCAGACCAACAAGGTAAAATACATCATTGATAAAGTTTCTATGATCCATTCGGTAGATTCATACAAGCTGGCGGAAGAAATCAACAAGCGGGCAGCACAGCACAATATGAATATGGATATTTTGATTCAGGTTAACTCTGCACAGGAGGAAAGTAAGTTCGGAATTTCTACTGATGAAACGGAAGAGCTGATTCGGAGAATTCTGGAAAATTGCACGCATATTCGGCTTAGAGGGCTGATGTGCATTGCACCTTATGCCGATAATCCGGAGGATATCCGGGTTTATTTTGCAGAAGTGAAAAAGCTTTACGACCAGTATGCTAAGATCGAACATGAAAGACTGGACTTCCAATACCTGTCTATGGGAATGTCCCACGATTTTGAAGCGGCAATTCTGGAAGGTTCGAATTTGATTCGAGTAGGTACGGCCATATTTGGGGAGAGAGATTACAGTAAGAAACAGTAACAGGAGGGTTATATGAGCATTTTAGGTAAGTTTAAAGATTTAGTGGGCATTGACGATTATGATGAAGATGAGGAGTATGAAGAGGTTCATCCAGTATCAAAGACCCAGGACAGGCGGGCGGATACAAGGATTTCTTTTCAGAGTCCAAAGCCAGATCCAAGAAACGATGGCAAGGTAATCCCGATGCAGAACAGAACTGTCAGCGCCATTACCAGTGCCTTTAAGCTGGTTGTAATAGAGCCTTCCGGTTTTGATGAATGTCCGAAGCTGGTTGACAGCCTCAAGAGCAAAAAGCCGATTATTATCAATCTGGAGCGCATTGAATCCGATACAGCGCGAAAAATCTTTGATTTTCTCAGCGGAGCAACTTATGCACTCAATGGAAATGTACAGAAGGTAGCAAACAACATCTTTGTCTTTGCGCCTGAAAATGTGGATATTACAGCAGGCCTTGAGCAGAAAGGCAAGAGCTTTGCATTTGAAAGCGATAAGAAAAACAGTAGTCCCTGGAAATAAAGGAGGCATAACATGATTTCACCTTTGGAAATACAGGAAAAAGAATTTGGAAGAGGTCTCAAAGGGTTCAAGGAAGATGAAGTAAACGAATTTTTGGATCAGCTCACCTTGGATCTGGAACGGCTTTTGGAGGAAAATCGTCAGCTTAAAGCGGAAAAACAGCAGATGGAAGAGGAACTGAAAAAGTTTAAGGAGTCGGAAACTTCGGTTTTGGAAACCCTTGAAACTGCCAAAGCACTAATGGGAGACATTTCTGCAAGCGCGGAAAAAAGGGCGCAGATTCTGCTGAAAAATGCAGAGCTTGACGCACAGAGAATCCAGAGGGAAGCAAGGGAAGAGGCTGAACGGATGAATGAAGAAAATGCAGCGCTTCATAGCCGGGTAGCAGGGCTTCGTCAGAAGTTCAGACAGCTGCTAGAGTCAGAGCTAGAGCGCTTTGATACCCTTTCGACGGAACTATTTCCTGAGCTGGGCGTGGAAGACTTGGACGAACTTCCAGAAGCAAAGCCGCAGAATGGTAAGCCTGCATTTAGAGCAGATGAGAAAAGAAAGACCATTGTTCATGTAAAATAAAGAAAAATGGAGGCGGGGCAGATATGCCCCGTAATTTTTAGATGTATTATTATCTTATAATTGCAGCCATTATTGCGGCGGATCAAGTTGTGAAAAAAATGGTTGTGGATAGTATGGAGTTGAATGAAACCATTCCGCTCATAAACGAAGTGTTCCATATTACCTATATTCGCAATACAGGAGCTGCATTCAGCCTTATGGATGGATTTCGCGGGCTTCTTATTCTGCTTCCGGTGATCCTGATTGCGGCGGCAATGGTTTATATCCATATGAAACGAAAAAAGGCGCATCCGGTGATATTGCTGTCCCTATCATTTATTGCAGGCGGAGGTCTTGGAAATGTCATCGACAGGGCAATGCGGAGCTTCGTTGTGGATTACCTGGATTTTCGAGTATTCCCGGTATTCAATATAGCGGATATTTTTGTATGCCTGGGATGTGGGCTTCTTATTATATATATACTCTTTTTGGATGGGAAGACGGCAAAAGAAAAAAAGCATGGAAATGGAAAAGGAAACGGTTTATCAAGTAATAATCAGTGAGCAGCAGGAGGGGAGGAGAATCGATCACCTCCTTTCCGAATCCTTTGCAGAGCTTTCCCGGAGTTTTCTGCAAAAGCTCATAAAGGATGGCTTTATCACAGTAGATGGTAAAGTCTGCACCAGCAAAAAACTGCTTTTAAAGAAGCAGCAGAATGTGGAAATCCGGGTTCCTGAGCCGGAAATCCTTCATGTGGAAGCAGAAGACATTCCACTGGATATCCGCTATGAGGACGACGATCTTCTCATTGTCAACAAGCCCAGAGGAATGGTGGTTCACCCTGCAGCAGGCAACTACAGTGGAACGCTGGTAAACGCGGTGATGCATCACTGCGGGGACAGTTTGTCCTCCATCAACGGCATTATTCGTCCGGGGATTGTGCACCGGATTGACAAAGATACTAGCGGCCTTCTTATGATCGCCAAAAATGACGCGGCCCACAGACTCCTTGCTCAGCAGCTTGCAGAACACAGTATTACCAGGGCCTACCGGGCAATTGTATATAATAATTTCAAAGAGGATGAGGGGACCGTGGATGCGCCCATTGGAAGAGATCCGAAAAACCGCCTGCGTCAGGCAGTGACCCAGACCAATTCCAAACGGGCTGTAACCCATTACAGAGTACTTGAGCGCCTGGGGGCCTTTACCTATATTGAGGCCAGGCTGGAAACAGGGCGTACCCATCAGATCCGCGTGCATATGGCACATATCCGGCATCCGCTGGTGGGGGATCCCCTTTATGGACCGTCCAAAAATCCATTTGGCATAAACGGCCAGCTTCTCCATGCCAGACTTCTGGGTTTTCAGCATCCTGCCACAGGGGCATATATGGAATTTGAAAGCGAACCGCCGGAAGAGTTCCGGCAGGTACTGGACAAACTGAAACGAGGTGTGTAAAGGAATGGAAAAACAAAGCTTCAGGCCAGGGGCCATGCTGAATCCGGTGCCGGTTGTCATGGTGTCCTGCGGAACAAAACAGGATCCGAACATTATAACCATAGCCTGGACAGGAATCGTCAATTCCGATCCGCCTATGACCTATATTTCCGTGAGAAAACAGCGGCACTCGTATTCCATTATAAAAGAAAGCGGAGAATTTGTTATCAATTTATGTACGGAACATCTGGCTTTTGCTGCGGATTACTGCGGTGTAAAGTCGGGAAGGGATGCGGATAAATTTGCAGCTCAAAATCTGACGCCAGTGCCCGGGGAGGCGGTATCCTGCCCAGCCATTAAAGAATCCCCTGTAAATCTGGAATGCAAAGTAAAAGAAATTCATTCTTACGGCAGCCACGATATGTTTGTGGCGGAGATCGTAAATGTGAGGGCGGATAAGGCGCTCATAGATGTACAGGGGCGTATCCGCCTGGATCAGGCGGGACTCATCTGTTACAATCACGGCGAATACTTTGGACTGAAAAAGGAAGCCCTGGGCCGGTTCGGCTACTCGGTCATGAAGCCGAAGACAAGAAAACGCATTGCAGCAGAAAAACGAAAGAAGGCAGCAGGAGCAAAAAGAAGGGCCGCAGAAAAGCGGCCCAAATCAAGGTAGTTCCGATAATAAAGCTCCGATCCTGCAGAACATGCAGACTGTGCCGTGCCTGACTACATGTGTGCCGATCAGGCACGGCACAGTCTGGGCTTCAAAAATTGGAATTAAGCATCTTTTTGCTTTACTTGTGGAGAGGCTTCCTGATCTTTTATGGAGTCCAGGCAATCTTCACAGATGTAACCCCCTTTAAATGCAAAATTGTGGTATAGCTGTCCGCATAAAGAGCAGGCGCCCTGGCTCTGATCCATTTTGTGCGAAGAGCAATTTGTATAAGTCTTTTTTTGCATGCGGTAAACACCTCCTTCCATTTTTTTTGGCCTTCTATATAAAACGTTATGAATATAGTATACCATAATTTCACAAAAAACAACAGTTATTTACAAAAAATACAAAAAGTGAGTATTTTGTAATCAAACAGGGTTTTGCTGTAATATTACGAAGATTAGGAAAATCGCAAAGCAGGGAGTAAACCGTATGTATCAGGAATTTTGCTTGAAAAAAGAAAAGGACCAGCAGGGGCAAATAACAGGCTACCGCTGGGATTTGAAAAGTGCTAAAGGGATTGTCTGCATCATCCATGGAATCGGCGAATATGCGGGTCGGTATGACAGGTTGGCGGGCAAGCTGCAGGAAGCAGGATATGCTGCTTTTTCCATGGATCTGAGAGGGCATGGAAAATCCGCAGGCAAAAGGGGCCACTGCGCACCCAGAGAGAAGATACACAGGGATATTGATGAGCTGATTTCCGCGGCAGAAGGTGCGTATCCGGAGAGACCTCTGATTTTGTACGGCCACAGTATGGGCGGAAATATTGTTTTGGATTACAGAGAAAGGGGAGGCGGAAGTCACAAGCCGGCAGTTTATGTAGTTTCAGCCCCCTGGGTACAGCTGGTCCGGCAAATACCGGCTTATCAGTATGCGGCGG
This sequence comes from Clostridia bacterium, assembly GCA_910575405.1. Lineage (GTDB taxonomy): Bacteria > Bacillota > Clostridia > Peptostreptococcales > Anaerovoracaceae > Hominibacterium. Next base: position 102,913 of record CAJTER010000012.1, read on the forward strand.
TAAAGTTGCTTTCCAAAATCATTCCTTCTTTTACCATAGGATCGGGCGTTTCCGCAAAGGAGCTGGGCAATCCAAAGACCGTAGGCGACTATGAACGGGATCCCCTTACCCACAAAAAAATCAGCCTGCTGTGCGCCTTAGAGAGCTTTGAAATCGGCAGCGCTCTGGCAGAAGGGCATCTGGCGGATAACGGAGGGGCAGAAGGCATACCTATGCTTTTGATGCATGGAACAGAAGATAAAATCTGCAGCATAAAAGGCAGCGAAAAAATTGCTGCCCTTGAAACATGCGATTATATCCCCTGGCAGGGGCTTTACCATGAAATCCACAACGGAGGCTCTGAAAGCAGCGGCGACGAGGTCATTGAGACGATGATTCGCTGGATTCAGGGACACCTGGCGTAACATAAACAGTCCGGTTATGGGTGAAGATCACCATGCCGGGCTTTGCGCCTGCCGGCTTTTTGACATACCGCACCTGGGTGTAGTCCACAGGAACATTTTCTGAAGATTTCCCTTTGCTGTGATACGCGGCAATAGCGGCAGCTTCAAAAATAGCGCTTTCCGAAAGCTCCCGTCCTTCTGTAAACAAAATGATATGGGAACCGGGGATATCCTTAGTATGAAACCAGTAATCCTTAGAGCCTGCCATTTTAAAGGTGAGGATATCGTTTTCCTTATTGTTGTGTCCGGCCATAACGGAAAAGCCCTCGGAAGTCCGATATTGATATGGAAGGGCTTTTTTCTTTTTCTTGAACTCCATGTTTTTCCGTTTGCGGAGAAATCCTGATTCAATCAGCTCCTGACGGATGGAATCCACTTCATCAGTGGTAGACGCGTTTTCCAGAAAGGCTGCCGTCGATTCCAGATAGTAGATGTCCTGACTCGTTTCTTCAATTTGTATCTGCTTTTCCTTTAAAGCTGTCTTTGCTTTGCCATACTTTTTAAAATAGCGCTGGGCATTTTTAGCCGGGGAATACTTGGGATCCAGAGGGATTTCCAGCTGGCTCCCGTCATAGTAATTGGTGACAACCGCTTTGTCGGCCCCCTGAGGTACAAGGTGGATGCTGGCAGTCAGAAGTTCTCCGTACAGCCGGTATTGCTCGGAATTGCGGGCTTTGATCAGATCCTCCCCAAGGCGCTGCTTTTTCAGATACAGCTTGTTTAAGGAAGCGGACAGGGCCTTTGTCAGATCCAGAGACTTTTGTTTTACCCGGTTTGAGGACTGCTTGTTTACAAAATAGTAGTCCATCATTTGGCTGACGGTTTCAAATTCCAGCCTTTGCGCATAAGCATCCAGCGCAACCACGTGAAAATCGCCGGGGCTTTTGTCCTCCTTCAGATAAACCCGGGGTGTAAGCGTCCCCATCTCCAGGGCGCTGCGGATCTCTTCCAGCGTTTCATATGGCCGGGAACTGTCTGCCAGAACCTGGGCAATGGCTGGGGAAATCCCTCCGATAGCGGCGAGAAAAGCCTTTGGATTTGGATCCAGACCTTCCGCCTGAGAACGGGTTATGGTCAGAAAGGGAATTTTATCCTGAGCAGGTGGGTATTCATAAAGCTTTCCCGGCAGGATCTGTCTAGCCCTGTTTACGTCAATGGAAACCCGCTTGATGCTGTCCATAATTTTTCCCGTATTGATATCCGCCAGAATAATATTGCTGTGCTTTCCCATGATTTCAAATATGAGTTTTTTGTTTGCAGAAAAGCCCAGCTCGTCGATGGTTTCCAGTGTCATTTCAATGATTCGCTCAGAATCCTTTTGCGCAATTTCAATAATTCGGCCTCCCTGAAGATGCTTTCTCAGCAGCATGCAGAAGGCAAGGGGCGCCGGTGGGTTTGGCGGATTTTCCGTAATCAGGTGGATACGGGCATGATCGCTTGCTGCCGAGGCATACAGCCGGTAGTTCCCCTTTTTCGTATGTATGTGAAAGACCAGCTCATCCGATTCGGGCTGGTAGACCTTCTCAATTTTCCCAAGGAGCAGGGTACTCGAAAGCTCCCGGGCTATAGCTGCTGTGACAATTCCATCAAAAGCCATATGTTCCTCCTCCTGCGCCATTTAGCTGAATGATAAAGCGGGCAATACATTGGCGCATCATCCGGGCAGGCGATCCCCTTGCCCATATGTGTTTTATGCTACATCTGAAGGGATGGCCCGGTTTGTTACTTTTTTGCTCTTTTACTACTATAACATATACTTTGCCCGCCGAAAATGGTAAAATAGATATATTATCATACTGATGAAAAAATTGAGGAGAAAAATAAGCGATGATAAAAAGTATGACAGGCTTTGGAAGGAGCGAGCATTCAGATGGAAAAAGGAACATTACTGTAGAAATCCGGTCAGTAAACCACAGGTATGGTGACATCAATGTAAAAATGCCCAGACGCTATTCCTTTGCTGAGGAAAAGATAAAGAGTATTGTAAAAAAAACGGTCAGCCGCGGGAAGGTGGATGTGTCCATTCTTGTAGAAAATCTTACAGAAGACGATATTACGGTCAGGCTCAACACTATGGTAGCCAGCCAGTATATAGAAAATCTGAACCAGCTGAAGGAATCTTTTCATCTGGAGGGAGAGGTGACACTGCAGTTTTTAGCAGCTCTTCCGGATGTAATGAAGGCAGTGCCGGATGTGGAGGATGAGGAGGAAATCTGCCGGGCTATTGAGATACCGCTGATCCAGGCTGTAAAAAATCTAGATCAGATGCGGGCAGAGGAAGGCGGAAAGCTGGCGGAAGATCTCCTGATGCGAGGCGAGCTGATTCGGGGCTTTGTCAGCCAGATCGAAGAGCGTTCGCCCAAGGTGGCTGCTGCTTATGCACAAAAGCTGCAGGAGCGGATACGGGAGCTCATCGGAAATAATGTCACAGTTCCGGAAGATCGAATCTTACTGGAAGCAGCTATTTTCGCCGATAAATGCAGCATTACAGAGGAACTGGTCCGCCTAGGAAGCCATATGATCCAGCTGAAAAGCATTATTGAAAAGAGCCAGCAGCCAGTAGGAAAAAAGCTGGATTTTCTGGTGCAGGAAATGAACCGGGAAACGAATACCATCGGCTCGAAAGCAAACGATATTGAAATTACGAACCTGATGCTGGAAATTAAAAGTGAAATTGAGAAAATACGCGAACAGGTTCAGAATATTGAATAAAACAGGGGACAAGAGGGTAAAATTAGCGGATAATGGAAAAACTTTATATTGAATATCAATTTTTCAGATGCTATAATTAATATTCGCACAAGTGTTTAAGGAGAGACAGATGAACACAGGAAGATTATTTGTAATTTCCGGACCTTCCGGCGCAGGAAAAGGTACGATTTGCAGCAGGATACTGGAACAGGATAATGTCAGGCTATCCATTTCCATGACAACGAGAACGCCGCGGGATGGAGAAGTTCATGGGAAAAGTTACTATTTTGTCAGCAAAGAAGAATTCCAGAAAACAATTGAGGAAAAGGGATTCTTGGAATATGCGGAAGTTTACGGCAATTTTTACGGTACGCCCAAAATGGAAGTAATGGGGCTTTTGAAAAGCGGCACGGATGTAGTCCTTGAAATTGATATTCAGGGAGCCCTTCAGATTAAAAAGTCTTATCCAGAGGCGGTCCTTATCTATATCCTTCCACCGTCCATGGCTGAGCTTCGCAAACGGATTACAGAAAGAGGCACAGAAACAGAAGAGTCTCTGAACCGGCGAATGGGAGAAACGCTGAATGAGCTTTCTTACATTCATGAATATGACTACTGCGTTATTAACGATGAACTGCAGAAAGCGATCCAGCGGGTCAAGGCGATTATGACTGCAGAGCATTCCCGTATTTCGGAGGATATACATAAAATTGTAGAACAATATAAGGAGGAATTGTAAATGTTGTACCCATCTATTAATGAGATAAGAAAAAAAGCCGACAGCCGGTATACGCTGGTGATTTTGGCGGCAAAAAGAGCAAGAGACATTATCGAAGGAAAACCAAAGCTGACAGAGGTTAAGGTGGAAAAACCAGTGTCCATTGCTGCAAATGAAATTGCAGAAGATCTGATTACTTACAGCCGAGAAGAAATATAGAACTTTGGCATAAAAAAATGCATGACTGATGTTAGATGGAAAGCTGCCGCTGAGGCAGCTTTTTTTCGTGGAAAAAATCAGATAGTCATGTTAGAGACTATTTTGCCACAAATCTTCCGCCTAATGTGAAGAAGAAGTGACTGAAATGTTTGTCGTTTTGTGTCAAAATGTAAGAAACGCTTAGTAGAGAGGAGATAGAAATGTATGATGAGACGATATATTCCTATTGAAACGAAGAAAGAAACAGGCAGAGTTTATCTGGGGGAAATCATCTATATTGAAAAGCAGCTGAGAAAAGCTATTTTGGTCACAAAAACGAGGCACATAACCATGTACTGCGGAATGGAAGAAATTAAACAGTATACGGATGAACGATTTTTGGACTGCCACAGAAGCTATCTGTTTAATATGGACAAAATCCTCAGAATGGCAGATCAGTGTATCTACATGGAACGAGGGTACTGCGTCAATCTCGGGCAGGAAAGCTTTAGGCGCGGGCGCAAACAGTTCCGAAACTATCTGCAGGGAAAAAAAGACGGCTGAAGTGAAAAGATAATTTCCACTTGTAAAGGCCGTGATAAGAGAGTTGCGGTTACTATTACAGAAAGAGGGGACACGAGGAAAAACACCTTACAGAAATGGAAGTT